>JBARCK010000050.1:0-160799 GCA_049794015.1 Sulfitobacter sp.
AGTTCCAGCAGCTTTTTCTGTCCACCCGAAATTTGACCCGCTTTTTGATCCGCCAGATGTTCAACGGTCAGGAATTCCAAAACTTCGTCGGCTTTGGCGCGCAACGCGCGTTCTTCATTGGCAATCCGCTTGGTGCCAAACCACGTGTTCCAAAGGGTTTCACCCGATTGGTTGCCCGGCACCATCATCAGATTTTCCCGGCAGGACATCGACGAAAACTCGTGCGCAATCTGAAAGGTGCGCAGCAAACCTTTGTGAAACAGCTCATGTGGTGGCAGGCCAGTGATATCTTCACCGTCCATAAAAACCCTGCCAGACGTTGGTTTAAGAACGCCCGCGATCACGTTGAAAAGAGTGGTCTTTCCCGCACCGTTTGGTCCGATCAATCCAGTGATTGATCCGCGATCAATGCTAAGCGAAGCCCCATCCACGGCATGGAAACCGCCGAAATGCTTATGCAGATCGTCGACCACAATCATGTGTTCGTTCTCTAGGCTCATGCGTCCATCCCCGTGGTGTCAGGCTATTGTTAGCCCAATCATTTTTGGTCGTTTATTATTCTTGTTTATCATTCTTAATGTGATGATGCAGCCCACATGGCTGCGGGCTGCATCATATTTTGTCGTCAGGGCTTACTTGAAACCAACGGTTTCGTTCTTGCCGTCTTTGACTTCAATCAAACGGTATGTCCCTGCGGATTCGCCGGGGCCAATCAATTCAACAGCCGAGGCACCAACATAGTCAACGTCACCGCCGCCTTTGATGATTTCGAGGGCCTTCGCAAGTTCACCAGGATAGATTTTTTCGCCCGGTGCGTTGGCAACATGAAGGACGTGCTTGCCATATTCAGCAGGGTCAGTTGACTCTGCGGCTTGCATCGCCAGCATGAACAATGCCGCCGCATCATAGCTTTCTGGTGTGTAAGGTGATGTTGCGTCAAACGCGTCACCGGCCATTGCGATCAGCTTTTCGATGCCTTCACCGCCGGAACCCGCGATCTGACCGTATGAACCATTCAGCGCAGGACCAACATTGTTAGGCAGGCTGTCACCGATCATGCCACCCGGCAGACCAAATGTATCATAGGCACCTGAATCCAGCGCCGCGTTGATGATGCCCAAACCACCTTGGTCAAGGTAGCCCGCAACCACCAGCAGATCACCACCAGCAGAGGCCAATGCGCCAACTTCAGCAGAATAATCCGCTTTGCCGTCTTCGTGTGCAGCAACAATTGTGACTTCGCCGCCAGCGGCCTTGAAGTTGCTTTCAATCGCGTCCGCCAAACCCTTGCCATAGTCATTGTTGGTATAGGTTAACGCGATAGATTTCACACCACGTTCTGTCAGAACTTCTGACATCACTTGACCTTCACGTGCGTCAGATGGCGCTGTGCGGAAGAACAGATCATTGTCGTCAACCGTGGACAGGCCCGGGGATGTCGCAGACGGCGAAATCATCACCATGCCGTTTGGAATGGCAACGTTTTGCAAGATCGCGCCCGTCACGCCAGAACAATCACCACCGATCAACCCATTGATGCCATCGGCAATAAGGCGTTCGGCGTTTGACGTGGAAAGACCGTTATCAATGCATCCGGTGTCCGCGCGCATCGGCGTTACCTTGGCACCATCCAGCAGCATGCCGCTGTCGGTCACTTCTTTCATCGCCAATTCTGCGCCAGCTGCCATTGGGCCTGTCAGCGATTCAATTGGACCTGTGAAACCAATCAAAACACCGAGTTTGACTTCTTTCGCATGGGCATCGGCATAGGCGTTCGTCGCCAACAGAGCTGCGGCCGTTGTGGCCATAAGCATCTTTTTCATATGTATCTCCCTTGTTGGAACATGATGTTCGCAGCGAACGTTAGGCGGTGGTTTCTTAAAAGAAAAGAGGTTTTTGGCGCGTAAATGCGCCGTAGCGTGCGACTTCACGGTACTGTGGGTGGAAAATTTCCGTTTGATGGCTAGATTCACCAAAAGCACACATGATCACAGGAAAAAAGTTATGCGTATTGCACCAGATTTGCCAAAAGTCCTGCTTGCTGCCGTTACGTCGGTGTTCTTGCCAATTGCTGCATTTGGGCAATCGACACCCGATATTCAGCCTGTGATTGCCAATTTAGATGCGCCTTGGGCGGTGGCACCGCTGCGCGGTGGCGGGGCATTGGTTACGGAACAGGGGGGCGCATTGATATTTGTGCGCGGCGAACAGCGCCACAGCGTCAGCGGCGTTCCAGAAAGCATTGCAGACGGGCAGGGCGGTTTGTTGGACATCACCCTGGCGCGCGATTTTGATCAATCTCGGACGTTGTTTTTAACCTATGCGAAACCTCAAGCCGGAGGTGGCAGTGGCACGGCCCTCGCCAGCGCACGCCTATCTGAGGACACCTTGAGGTTAGAGGATGTGACTGAACTGTTCGAAATGGCACCGGGCAGCAGTGGCGGGCGGCACTTTGGATCAAGGGTCGTAGAAGCCACCGATGGCACGTTGTTTGTCACCATAGGCGAACGCGGTGACCGTCCCGCAGCACAAGACAACAGCCGTCACAATGGGACGGTCATCCGCGTGAACCGTGATGGATCAATCCCCCAAGACAACCCCTTTGTCGGACAAACCGGCGTGCAACCCGAAATCTGGTCGTTCGGGCATCGAAATCCGCAGGGTGCAGGATTGGACGGGCAGGGCAACCTTTGGGTGTCTGAACACGGTGCCAAAGGTGGCGATGAGGTGAACATCATCCGCAAAGGGGCCAATTATGGCTGGCCGGTGATTTCCTATGGACGCCATTATTCTGGACGCAAGATTGGCGAAGGCACAGCAAAGGAGGGTATGGAACAGCCTGCGCATTTCTGGGATCCGTCCATCGCACCCTCTGGATTGCTGGTCTATTCGGGCACCATGTTTCCTGATTGGGCCGGGGATATCTTTGTTGGGTCGCTCAAGTTCGATTATATCAGCCGTCTTGGGGGCGACCCGCTGCGCGAGTTGGAACAGATCAAAACACCACAGACCGAACGCGTCCGCGACATCGTTGAGGCCGCAGACGGCTCCATCTGGTTTATTTCGCAGCCACAAGGTATCGTCTATCGCATGACCCCAACAAAATAAGGTGACTTACATGCGACATTGCGCGGCACTTTTGATCTCACTTCTGTGGATGTCCAACGCAGCCTTTGCACAAATTTCAGACGGGGTATTTCGCGACTACGCGGATTATCAAGACTTCGTCGACAATCGGGTGATGCAGCGTGATTTCTCAACCCTGATTTTGGGCCTCGGCGGACGCGATGAATTCACCAAAGAAGAATTGGCTGGCAAGCAAGTCCAAATGGAAAACGTCTGGCCTTACGATTTTGATAACGTCACGATTTTTCGACAAGAGGACCTTGGCGGCAACGTGTCCCAAGAAGGGCGCATGTATTGGACCGGGAAAAGCTATGCGTTTTATTATGCGATTCTACATCAACGTGAGAACGATCTGGTTGTCATCAGCTTTACGATAAATTCGTCCATCAAGCCGATCATGGCGCGTTTTTAGGTGCTAAATAGACAGCCGCGCCGCGTGGCTGCCGCGTTCACGGTAAGGCGTGGTGTCATAATGCGCCCGGTAACATTTTGAAAAATGCGAAGGTGAGGCAAAACCACAAGCAAGGGCGACGTTGATCACGCTCATGTCGGTTTGCATCAACAGATTTCGCGCCTTTTGCAGGCGCAACTCCATGTAGTAGCGTTTGGGCGATCTGTTCAGATAACGCCGGAACAAACGCTCCAATTGTCGTGTCGACATGCTGACGTCACGCGCCAAGACGGATGGGCTGATCGGTTCTTCGATATTACCTTCCATCATCTGAATAACTTGGCTGAGCTTGGGATGGCGCACACCAATCCGGGTTGGCACAGACAATCGCTGCGTGTCCTGGTCGGTACGGATCGAGGAATAGATTAACTGATCTGCAACCGCATTGGCCAAGTCTTCGCCCAGATCGTCAGCAATCAGTTTAAGCATCAAATCAATCGACGACGTGCCCCCGGCTGTCGTCAGACGATTGCCGTCCACGACAAACACCGACTTGGTCAGGGTGACTTCCTGAAATTCTTCGGCAAAGCTGTCTTGGTTTTCCCAGTGGATTGTCGCTTTCTTACCGTCTAGCAACCCAGCCTTGGCCAAGGTGAACGCCGCCGTACACAAACCACCAACCATCACACCTTTGCGGGCTTCGCGGCGCAACCAACCGAGTAGCTTTTTGGTGGTGGCCGCCTGCACATTGATGCCACTGCATATCATCACCGTATCATCACGCGACAAATCTTCTAGATCACCATCCAGCGCAAATACCGCCCCCGAGGAGCTGGCCATCGTGTCACCGCCCTCACCAACGATCTGCCAAGAATACGCTTCCCGTTCGGACATCCGGTTGGCGATACGCAAACATTCTACCGCTGAGGCAAAACTCAGCAGGGTAAAGTTCTCTAGCAGCACAAAGACAAAGCGGCGCGGCTTGTCTGGGTCCTGCGGGATGCGGGTGGCTGGGCGCGGTTCTGACATCGCGGCATCTTTCTAGCTGTGGTGTCTTGGTGCCGGCACGCCATTGGCGACAAACACTGTCGCAAACCTTGCTCACGCGTATTGGCATAGGTCAAGAGGGCGAATTTCGGTTCTGGTCACTTCTCACCTGTTTTTGTATATGAGAGGTTCTTGATAGCGCTGACATTTGGCGCAACAGACCGGAGAGAGATCAAATGACCAACTGGAGCAGAGCAAGCTGGCGCAACAAACCGCGAATCCAGATGCCCGATTATCCTGATCAAGCGGCCCTAAACGCTGTTGAAAAGCAACTGGCGCAATATCCGCTTTTGGTTTTTGCTGGCGAGGCGCGCAGGCTGAAAAAGCACCTTGGTGCAGTCAGTCGGGGTGACGCGTTCCTGTTGCAGGGCGGCGATTGCGCTGAAAGCTTTGAGCAGTTCAGCTCTGACATGATCCGCGACACGTTCAAAGTAATGTTGCAGATGGCCATGGTGCTGACCTACGGGGCCAAAGTGCCTGTGGTCAAATTGGGCCGCATGGCCGGACAATTCGCCAAGCCGCGCAGTGCCAATACTGAAACCGTGGATGGTGTGGAATTGCCCAGCTACCGGGGCGATATCATCAACAGTCTGGCCTTCACACCAGAAGCACGCATCCCTGACCCAAACAAGATGTTGCAGGCCTACACACAGTCCGCCGCAACGCTGAACCTGCTGCGGGCTTTTTCAACGGGCGGTTTTGCCGACATGAGCCAAGTACACGCTTGGACCTTGGGCTTTACGGATGCAGATGACGCAGAAAAGTACCGCGAGATCGCAAACCGCATTCAAGACACGATTGATTTCATGTCAGCGGCCGGCATCACGGCCAGCACCACACATGAATTCTCGACTGTGGAATTCTACACCAGCCATGAATCATTGCTGCTGGAATACGAAGAGGCGCTGACACGGCTAGATTCCACATCTGGCAAGTGGCTTGCTGGTTCTGGTCACATGATCTGGATTGGTGATCGCACCCGTCAGCCTGATGGCGCACATGTTGAATTTGCCAGCGGTGTACAGAACCCGATTGGTCTGAAATGTGGTCCCTCTATGGAAGTGGATGACCTCAAGAAACTGATGGCGAAACTGAACCCTGAAAACGAAGCGGGCCGTCTGACCTTGATCGCGCGCTTTGGTGCGGGATCGGTGGGGGATCATCTGCCACGCCTGATCAAAGCGGTTGAAGAAGAAGGCGCAAATGTCGTTTGGACCTGTGATGCGATGCACGGCAATACGATCAAATCTGCCAGCGGCTATAAAACGCGTCCGTTTGAATCGGTACTGCGTGAAGTGCGCGAATTCTTTGCCATTCATGCGGCAGAGGGCACTGTGCCCGGCGGTGTGCATTTTGAGATGACGGGTCAAGACGTGACTGAATGTACGGGTGGTGTGCGCGCGGTCAGCGACGAAGATCTGTCAGATCGCTACCACACGGCTTGTGATCCACGCCTGAACGCCAGCCAATCGCTGGAACTTGCGTTCTTGGTTGCTGAAGAATTGTCAGCACGCCGCACAGAGCAGGCAGCAAAAGCAGCAGGCTAACTGCCAAATTGAGTACTTAAAAACGCCGTTGAGCATATTGCTCAGCGGCGTTTTTTATGCGCCAGCACTTTCAGCCATGGCTTATCAGGAATTGCGACACCCGTTTCAGGCCTTCTTTTAAGATCACCGGGTTGTTGGCATATCCAATCCGAACATAACCTTCCATGTTCAAGGCTGATCCGGGGGTGAACATGACGCCCGTTTCTTTCAGCAAGGCGACACAGAAATCACGTGATGTCAGCGGCAAGTCATATTTCAGCAATGCGGTTGTCCCTGAACGTGGTTTTACCCAAGACACAAGCGGCTGTTGCGCAATCCACTCTTCAAGGATCGCGAGGTTGCCGCGGGTGATGGCTTTGCTGCGGGCCAGAACTTTCTCGTAGTTTTCCAACGCAATGACGGCAAAGTGGTCATCGATCCTTCCCACGGAAATGGTGTCATAGTCGCGGTGGATTGAAACGGCTTCGATCACCTCTTGGGGGGCTGTGATCCAGCCAAGGCGCAAACCCGCCAACGCAAAGGATTTTGACATGCTGGCCGTGCTGATGCCCTTTTCATAGATGTCCGCAATTGAAGCGGTCACACCTGATCCCGTTTGATCCGTGCCGCGATAGACCTCATCACATAACACCCAAGCGTCCGCTTTGCCTGCGATCTCGGCTATTTCTTTGAGCATTGGCGCTTCAATCAGCGCGCCGGTAGGGTTGTTGGGATTGTTAATCGCGATCAGCCGCGTGTCTGGTGTCACAAGCGCGCGCAATTCGTCCAAATCAGGCAAGAAACCGTTTTCTTCGCGCAGTTGGAGCACATGAACATCCGCTCCAATGCTGGCCGGAATTGAGTAATGCTGCTGATAAGTCGGCACAACTGCAACCACACGGTCCCCGGCTGAGATCATAGCCTTGTGCACCAGCATGTTGGCCCCGATGGCGCCATGGGTGACAACCACGTTTTCAATGGTCTGACGTTCGTATAGCGTGCAGATCGCATTGCGCAGGCGTATCGAGCCTTCAATCTCGCCATAGGTCATTTTCAAGGACAAGAGTTCAGACAGGTCGGTGTCATTCTTGCCTGCTAATTTCAGCAATTCAGCAATGCTCAGGCTTTCAACACAGGTTTCTGCCAAGTTCCAATCGCACTTGGTTTCCCATTCGTTCATCCAGATTTCGACGCCAAAGGGTTCAATGTGCATTAGGTAAATCCTTGTTTGAAACTGCGGTGCCCTAAGAACCGCTGCTACTTTCAATCTACCTTGATCACCTTGCGAAACCCACCTCAAAAAACGTAGCGGCGCTTTAGTCGTCTGATTTCACCAAACGCAAATAGGGCGGGCGGCGATTACTTTCTTTTGCGCTGAAGGGCACTTTTGGCGCAGCAAAACCCGCAATAGGGTCTTTCGCGTTTGGTGCTGGCGCTGTTGGGCGCCTTGTAATGACAGGATCCTGTCCCGGCACCAGCGCTCTGACGTCTTGTTTGATAAGATCAAAGCGGCGAGGCGCCAGCCCAATGTCGCCTTGACTCACAAAGCACCCCAGTGCCCGGCTGACATCACCCAGATCGCTTTTTAAGGGCAGCAAAACCATCCGAGCATTCAACTCTGCCTGCGAACGCCCACTTGGGGCAGTCATCTGCAAAGTGCTGATCGCAGGCATCTGAAACACCTCTTCCAGCATATCCGCAACCTGACGGCGTGCATTTGGGGCGAAAAACGCAGTCAACGGCATACCACGGACTTCCATGCCCATCAGATCACTCAAATGACTGCCTGCTATGCGCAACCGGGCAATACCGGGGGCAATCCGTTCAAGGATAAAGGCATATTCCAACGCCATTTCGATGCCACGCGGATCAATCTCTGAACGTTTGGGCAACAAATTATCGCCGCGCAATGCCTCCCAATAGGATTCTATTTGGGCAATGGCGGTATATCCGGTTTCTGGCTGATAATCTGACATGGTTACCACATTTTGCGCGTTCTGGGTTGGCTTGTCCATCAACGTTCACCTTACATTTACAATCATAGGTTCGCCTGTGTCGTCTGGGTCAAACCTGTTTGATCCAGAGGTGGCCGACGCGGGATGCGCCATAAACCTTACCAAAACCTTAATAATGCAACTTTGAGGTAATTGGTGCGGTTTTTACAGAGCTGGTTAATCGGTTAATGCGTGCAGGGCTTGCCCAAGCAGGGTGTTTGGCCATATTGCAAAGGGACACAACAACCGCCAAAAAGAGGACCCCGATGATCAGGTCAATGACAGGTTTTGCGTCACGCAGTGGTGCAGATGCGCCGTTTAGCTGGGGATGGGAGATCCGTTCCGTGAACGGCAAGGGCCTTGATCTGCGCCTGCGCGTGCCAGATTGGGTGGACGGGTTAGAGGCGGGTCTTCGCAAGAAATTAAGCGCCTGTGCGGCACGCGGTAACATCACCTGCAATCTGCGCCTGACGCGTGAAGAAAGCGGAAATACATTGATGGTGAACGCCGTGCAACTGGACACGGTCCTGAATGCGCTGCATGAAATCGAAGAACGCGCAATGGATGCAGGCGTGTCCTTGGCCCCGTCAAAAGCCACGGACATTGTCACCATGCGCGGCGTGTTAGAACAGGCGGCATTGGATCAAGATACAGCGGCCCTGTGCAAGACACTGCTGGCCGATTTTGACCCTGCGTTGGCAGATTTTGACGCCATGCGGCGCAGCGAAGGTGCCGCACTGGCCAGTGTTTTAGAGGCGCAATTGGCGCAGGTCGAGACCCTCACAGCCCAAGCCGCCGCACTGGCCGATGTCCGCAAAGACGAAATGGGTGATACATTGCGCCGCAATCTGGCGCGGGTGATGGAAAACGTAGACGGTGCCGATGCCGGGCGTGTGGCCCAAGAACTGGCGTTGATTGCGGTGAAATCTGACATCACCGAAGAAACAGACCGGCTCAGCGCCCATGTCGGTGCGGCGCGTGATCTATTGGGGCAGGGCGGCCCGATTGGTCGTAAAATGGATTTCCTGATGCAAGAATTTAACCGCGAGGCGAATACCTTGTGTTCCAAAGCGCAAAATACTGCGCTGACGACCGTGGGTTTAGCATTGAAAGCTGTGATCGATCAGATGCGCGAACAAGTGCAGAATGTGGAGTAAGACATGAGCGATCCCCAAAGCACCCCGCAAAGCGACCGCCGTGGCCTGCTCATCATTCTCAGTTCACCCTCGGGTGCAGGTAAATCGACCTTGGCCAAACGATTGCGCGATTGGGACACCTCGCTGCGGTTTTCCGTTTCAGCCACCACGCGCCCTCCGCGTGAGGGCGAGGTCGACAAAAAGGACTATTACTTTGTCAGCGAAGACGCATTTCGCACGCTGGTGAATGACGGCGAGATGCTGGAACACGCGCGGGTTTTTGGCAATTACTACGGCTCGCCGCGCGCCCCGGTGCAAAGCGCCATCGATCATGGCCGTGACGTGTTGTTTGACGTGGATTGGCAAGGTGCCCAACAGATCAGCAATTCGGCGCTGAAACAGCATGTGCTGTCGATCTTTATCCTGCCGCCCTCGATCACGGAACTGCGCCGCCGCTTGGTCACACGTGGTCAGGACGCCGCGGATGTGATCGCCAAACGGATGGAGGCCAGTTGGGATGAGATCAGCCACTGGGATGGGTATGATTACGTCTTGGTAAATGATGATTTGACAGAGACAGAAACCCGCCTGAAATCTATCATTACGGCTGAACGGCTGCGTCTGTCACAGCAACCCAATCTGGTGGATCACGTCCGCGCATTGCAAAGTGAATTTGAGGAAAACACATGACTTTATATGCTTTGGGTGATGTCGCACCAACCGTTGACACAGACGCATGGGTCGCCCCGGATGCCAATGTCATAGGCAATGTCGTCTTAGAAGCACAAAGTTCAGTCTGGTTTGGCTGTACCCTGCGGGGGGACAACGAAGTCATCCACGTCGGTGCAGGCACAAATGTGCAGGAGAATTCGGTGTTTCATACTGACATTGGTTTTCCTTTGATCGTTGGCAAAAACTGTACAATCGGGCACAAGGTTATGCTGCACGGCTGCACAATTGGCGACAACACGTTGATTGGCATGGGCGCGACCATTTTGAACGGCTCTAAGATTGGCAAAAATTGCCTGATCGGGGCAGGCGCCTTGATCACCGAAAACAAAGTGATCCCGGATGGGTCACTGGTGATGGGCGCACCCGGTCGGGTGATCAAACAGTTGGACGATGCCGCCATCCAAAAACTCACAGCCAGCGCGCTGCACTATGCGCAGAACGCCGCACGATTTCGGCGTGATCTTCGGCCCGTGTAGTGCATGTGTGATACATGACATCTTCGTCGCTCTTGCCCGAAGTACTGGCGACCCTTCCGCTGCCAACCTTGGCGATTGATCAAAGCGAACGGATCATCGCGCTTAATCCATTGGCGCAGACTTTGGTCGGGGCTGGGGCACAGGGACGGCATTTCATCACGGTTCTCAGGCAGCCAAATCTGGCTGAGGCCGTCGAAAACTGCCTTGCTGATCAGACACATAGCACGGCTACCTATGTGAGCGGCGATGCAGGGCGCAACGTGACCTATGATGTTACGATCCGTGCAATGGCCACGTCAGGTGTTGTCATCATCAGTTTTCAAGATGTCACACAGCTGACCCAAGCAGGCCAAATGCGCCGTGATTTTGTCGCCAACGTCAGCCATGAACTGCGCACACCCCTCACGGCACTCATGGGCTTTATCGAAACGCTGGGGGGGCCCGCACGTGATGATGCCGCCGCGCGGGATCGCTTCCTTGGGATCATGACCGGAGAGGCCGAGCGGATGAACCGTCTTGTGGGGGATTTACTGTCCTTAAGCCGGGTTGAAGCGGATGAGCGCCTGCGCCCAACCACCCGCGTTGATGTCACAAGCGTCTTGCGCAGCGCGCTGCAAAACCTCACTCCTTTGGCAAAAGACAATGACGTCACCATACGTGCCGAGTTGGCGGACGGACCTTTGAATGTGCAGGGTGATGCAGATCAACTGTTGCAGGTCTTCACAAACCTTATGGAAAACGCGATCAAATATGGCGGGGCGGGCAAAAGCATAGAGGTTCACGCCGCAACACACGCCCATGACCGGTCTTTGCGCGGTCCCGCAGTGCGCATCACTGTCACCGACCATGGGCCCGGCATTGATCCTTTGCACATTCCACGGCTGACAGAACGGTTTTACCGTGCTGATAATCACCGCAGCCGGGCATTGGGGGGCACGGGTCTGGGCCTCGCAATAGTAAAACACATCCTTAACCGGCATCGCGGGCGTCTAAAAATCACCAGCACCTTGGGGGAAGGGTCACAGTTCACAGTCATCCTGCCCCTAGATGTTGTGGTGGGTTAAATCCGCCATCCTTATCTGTTGATTTTTTGACCTGTCATAAAACTGTAATCTTGCTGTCACATAAGCGCAGCATGGGGCACGTAAACGGGCCACAAGATCACCATGGGGGTGATTGTTAAGAAGCTGACAGGAGACATCATGTCACCCATTAAAATGACCACTTCCGCGCTGGCAATCATTGCCATGTCTGCAACCGCCGCTGCCGCGCGTGATCAAGTGCAGGTTGCCGGGTCGTCCACCGTGTTACCCTATGCCTCTATCGTTGCTGAGGCGTTTGGCGAAAACTTTGATTTCCCAACACCGGTTGTTGAATCAGGTGGATCATCTGCGGGCCTCAAGCGGTTCTGTGAGGGTGTGGGCGAAAACACGATCGACGTGGCCAACGCCTCACGCCAGATCAAAAGCAGCGAATTGGAAGTCTGCGCCGCAAACGGCGTTACTGACATTATCGAAGTTCAGGTTGGTTATGACGGCATCGTTTTTGCCTCTGACATCGCAGGCGAAAGCTTTGAATTCTCAGCCAGCGATTGGTACAAAGCCTTAAGCGCTGAAATCGTTGTGGACGGTGCGGTTGTCGCCAACCCCTATACCATGTGGAACGAAGTCAATGACGCCTTCCCCGCACAGCCGATCCAAGCCTATATTCCCGGCACCAAGCACGGCACCCGTGAAGTGTTTGAGGAAAAGGTGATCTTGGCAGGATGCGAAGAAACCGGCGATTTTGAGGTGTTCAAGTCAGCCAATGGTGACGACAAAAAAGCCGCCGAGAAAGCCTGTATCGCACTGCGCACTGATGGCAAATCTGTGGACATTGACGGCGATTACACTGAAACACTGGCCCGCATCGAAAGCAACAAAGACGGCATCGGTGTGTTCGGTCTGGCATTTTATGAAAACAACACCGACAAATTGCAGGTTGCAACCATGTCCGGTGTGGTGCCCTCAACCGAGAGCATCTCAACAGGTGATTACCCCGTTTCGCGCCCCTTGTTCTTTTATGTCAAGAAAGCCCACATCGGTGTGATCCCCGGCCTGAAGGAATATGCTGAATTCTTTATGGCAGACGAGGTCGCAGGCCCGGATGGTCCCTTGGCGGAATACGGTCTGGTATCTGACCCTGAACTGGCTGACACACAGGCCATCATCCAAGATGAGATCGTCATGGATGGCGGTTCCTAAGACCCTCGTAAGCTCATTTATCAAGGGCCGCTTGCACAGCCACGCGGCCCTTGATGCTGAACGATCATCACAGTAGATGATCACATGATTTCCAAGACGGAAAGACACGAAAATGACTGCCAGCATTCTTGGGTTTCCTACCGCGGTTGTCTTGACGGCACTTGTGCTTGTCATTGCGATCATCGGCTATGGTGCAACGCGCACACGCGCGATGGCAAAGGCCGGGGGCGATGCGCGCAAGCTGCATTCCTTGCCGAATTATTACGGTATGACCGCCGCGATGTTTGCGGCCATTCCCGCCCTTGGCGTCATGGTGATCTGGCTGCTTGCGCAGCCGATGTTTGTGCAAAACGCGGTGCTGCCGCTGATCCCTGCAACTGAGATCACCAGTGCGGGCACCCAAAGCCTGATCCTGTCCGATGTGCGCCGTGTTGCAGATGGGCTGGATGTGGCCTTGTCCCAAGGCGCGCTGACACAGGCAGAAATCAATGCCATGCGCGATGATCCTGCAAAACTGCGCACCATTCTAGGTGACGTTGGTGTGGCGCTTGGATCAGAGGTACAGCCCTATGTGTTGGCCGCAGCCCAGAAAACCCGCGCGATTTCCGCACAGGGGCGTTTGTGGATGGGTGTCACCGTTCTGGTGCTGGCACTGATTGGCATGGGCTTGGCCCTGCGTGCTGCTGGCCCAGCATTTCGCGCCCGCAACGTGGTGGAACGTGGCATTATGGTGCTGCTGGTTGGGGCTGCATCCCTTGCGGTTCTCACCACTGTTGGCATCGTTTTGTCGATGTTGTTTGAATCGATCAATTTCTTCCGTCTGCACGATTGGAAAGACTTTTTCCTTGGCAGTTCATGGGCCCCTAACTTTCGCGGGGACAGTGATCTGTCCATCCTGCCATTGCTCTGGGGCACGCTCTATATTTCGATCATCGCATTACTTGTGGCCGTCCCAATCGGCCTGTTTGCCGCGATCTATCTGAGTGAATATGCCAATTCAAAAGTGCGCAGCATCGCCAAACCTCTGCTCGAAATCCTCGCTGGTATTCCGACAATCGTGTACGGCCTGTTTGCTTTACTCACGGTTGGGCCAACACTGGTGCGCCTGTTTGGACGCGGAGAAGACGGCGTTTTGGGTGTTGAATGGATGTCCGGGGCCACATCGGTTCTGACGGCCGGATTGGTCATGGGTATCATGTTGATCCCGTTTGTTTCATCGCTATCTGACGACATCATCAACGCAGTGCCACAGTCCTTGCGCGACGGGTCATTCGGCCTTGGTGCGACACATTCGGAAACCGTGCGTCAAGTGATCTTGCCCGCCGCATTGCCCGGCATTGTCGGCGCGATCCTACTGGCCGCATCCCGCGCGATTGGCGAAACCATGATTGTGGTGCTTGGGGCAGGGGCCATAGCACGGGTGTCTGGCAACCCGTTTGAAGCAATGACCACCATCACCACCCGCATCGTCAGCCAATTGACCGGCGACACCGACTTTGCCAGCCCCGAAACGCTGGTCGCTTTTGCCCTTGGCCTCACGCTGTTTGTGCTGACGCTGGGCCTCAACGTTTTGGCGCTTTATATCGTGCGCACATACCGGGAGCAGTACGAATGAGTGATACCCCACACACACATGGGTCGCTGCTGATCCAGGATGCGCGTACCCGCAAACGCAATCGCGCAGAGACACGGTTTAAAATGTACGGCATCGCCGCAATCAGCATCGGTTTGTTGATGCTGTTGATCCTGCTGGTGACGATCATTGGCCGCGGCACCGGGGCGTTCCAACAGACCTTTGTGACGCTGCCCGTGGAATTGACGGCGGCCAAGCTTGATAAGAAAGGCAATCGCGACCTTGCCGACATCAAAAAGGTCTCAACCTTCGGCTATGCGCCGCTGATGAACGCCGCATTGGAAGCCAAAGTTGCGCAAGCGGGTATTGAAACACCTCTAAAACCCAAAGCGATGGCAGCGATCCTATCCAAAGATGCTGCCGCGACATTGCGTGATTACGTTTTGGCGAACCCGCAGATGATTGGGGAGGTTGTCGAGTTTGAATTTCTGACCAACAGCCGGGTTGATGGCTATCTCAAGGGCCGCGTGACCCGTGACAGCATCGCCAATGACAAGAATATCAACGCAGCACAACTAGATCTGGTGGATGCGCTTATTGCCGATGGAGTGCTGAAAAAGAAATTTAATCTGGCATTTATCACTGGCGCTGACGCCTCAGATGCACGACCAGAAGCGGCAGGTATGGGCGTGTCGATGATTGGTTCGCTTTTCATGATGTTGGTGGTTTTGGTGCTGGCCCTGCCCATTGGTGTCGCGGCCTCGATCTATCTTGAGGAATTCGCGCCGAAAAACTGGATCACAGATATCATTGAGGTGAACATTTCAAACCTCGCGGCGGTGCCGTCTATTGTGTTCGGTATTTTGGGGCTGGCGGTATTCATCAACTATATGCACCTGCCGAACTCTGCGCCCTTGGTTGGTGGTCTGGTGCTAACACTCATGACACTGCCAACGATCATCATCTCGACCCGCGCCTCACTGAAATCAGTCCCTCCCAGCATCCGCGATGCGGCATTGGGGGTAGGGGCATCAAAAATGCAGTCGGTGTTCCACCATGTCCTGCCTTTGGCAGCACCCGGTATCCTGACAGGCACGATCATCGGCTTGGCCCAAGCCTTGGGTGAAACAGCACCCTTGTTGCTGATCGGGATGGTCGGCTTTATCGCCTCAAACGCGCCTGACAGCATTTCATCTGGCTTGCTTGATCCCAACTCTGCCATGCCCGCGCAAATCTATGAATGGGCCAAACGCGCCGACCCGGCCTTTTATGAACGTGCCTGGGGCGGTATCATCATCCTATTGGTCTTTCTGATCAGCATGAACGCCATTGCTATCATGCTACGTCGCCGTTTTGAGCGGCGTTGGTAAAGGGACAGACACATGAAAGACCATCTAATTTCGGAGACTGACGTGACAACACACCCTGTCAAAATTGCCGCGCGCGACGTGCAGGTTTATTACGGTGACAACCACGCCATCAAAGACGTGAATGTCGACATCGAAGACAAAACTGTGACGGCTTTCATTGGTCCGTCTGGATGTGGTAAGTCCACATTTCTGCGTTGTATCAATAGGATGAACGACACAATTGATGTATGTCGTGTGATGGGTGATATCCGCATCGACGGCGAAGATATCTATGACCGCATTGTCGATCCTGTTCAGTTGCGCGCCAAGGTTGGGATGGTTTTTCAAAAGCCAAACCCGTTCCCAAAGTCGATCTATGATAACGTCGCTTATGGCCCGCGCATCCACGGTCTGGCCCGTAACAAGGCGGAACTGGACGACATTGTTGAACGCGCCTTGAAACGTGCCGCAATCTGGAATGAGGTAAAGGACCGTCTGAATGCACCTGGCACTGGATTGTCAGGTGGACAGCAACAGCGTCTGTGTATTGCACGTGCCGTTGCCACAGAACCGGCTGTGTTGCTGATGGACGAACCTTGCTCTGCCCTTGACCCGATTGCCACCGCACAAGTTGAGGAATTGATTGATGAATTGCGCCAAAACTTCTCAGTTGTGATTGTCACACACTCGATGCAGCAAGCCGCGCGTGTCAGTCAAAAAACCGCATTCTTTCACCTTGGTAACTTGGTGGAATTTGGCGAAACCGACAAAATATTCACCTCACCAGAAGACCCACGCACAGAATCCTATATTACTGGCCGGATTGGATAATATCATGCAAGATCAACATATTGCATCTGCTTTTGACCGCGACTTAGAGGGCGTTCAGGCCCAGATTATGAAAATGGGTGGCATGGTCGAAGATGCCATTCGTCTGGCTGCGCAATCGCTTGAAACACGCGACGAAGAACTGGCCGAACAGGTGCGGGCAGGGGATAAAGCCATCGATGCGCTTGAGGATTTGATCAATGAACGTGCAGCGCGCGTGATTGCCCTGCGTGCACCCACGGCGATTGATTTGCGCCTGATCTTGAGCGTGATCAAGATTAGCGCCAGCTTGGAACGTATTGGAGATTATGCAAAAAACATGGCCAAGCGGACCAGTGTGCTATCGCAGATTGATCCCGTGAATGACAGTACCGGGGCCATTCGGCGCATGGCGCGCACCGTTGAAGGCATGCTTAAGGACGCATTGGATGCCTATATACAGCGCGACGCAGAACTTGCGATGGACGTGATCGCGCGCGATGAAGATGTCGATCAGATGTATAACGCATTGTTCCGTGAATTCCTGACCTTCATGATGGAAGATCCACGCAACATCACCGCTTGTATGCACTTGCATTTCATTGCCAAAAACACCGAGCGGATGGGTGACTTGGTGACATCAATTGCCGAACAAGTTGTCTATTTGGTGACTGGTCAACACCCCGAAGAAGCACGACCCAAAGCGGATAAAACATCAATCGCAACAAAGGCTTGAGAGATATGTCTGTGACCCAGCCTCAGGTTTTATTGGTGGAAGACGAACCAGCCCAACGCGAGATGCTGGCCTATAACCTAGAAGCTGAAGGCTATGATGTCAGGCGTGCAGAAAATGGCGAAGAAGCGATGCTGCTGGTCGCTGAAGCCAAACCAGACTTGATGATCCTTGATTGGATGATGCCCATGATGAGCGGCATTGAAGTGTGCCGCCAGATCAAGACCCGCGATGATACGCGCGATATTCCGATCATCATGCTGTCCGCACGTTCCGAAGAAGTCGACGCCGTGCGCGGGCTCGAAACTGGCGCAGATGATTATGTGATCAAACCATACGCGCTAAAAGAACTGATGGCGCGGGTTCGCACGCAACTGCGCCGCACGCGTCCGGCAGCGGCGGGTGCCACGTTGAGCTATCAGGACATTACATTAGATCCAGAGCGCCACCGTGTCAGCCGTGATGGCCAAGAGATCAAACTTGGGCCAACGGAATATCGTCTGTTGGTCACGCTGCTGGAAAAACCCGGTCGTGTGTTCAGCCGTGATCAACTGCTAGACCATGTCTGGGGTCGCGACATCTATGT
The DNA here is from genome assembly GCA_049794015.1 of Sulfitobacter sp. Classification (GTDB taxonomy): domain Bacteria; phylum Pseudomonadota; class Alphaproteobacteria; order Rhodobacterales; family Rhodobacteraceae; genus Sulfitobacter. The sequence goes on from JBARCK010000050.1 coordinate 17,720, forward strand.
CGATACGCGCACCGTCGATGTTCATGTTGCACGATTGCGCAAAGCGCTCAGCCAGTTTGGGGGGGATGATCCGATCCGCACGATACGTGGTGCAGGATATTCATTAGGATAACTGCGTAAGTCTCTGTATTTGCTGCGCCTGAGTATATGTTTTATTTACATAATACTGATTATGGGTATTTTTAATATAACTTAAAGCACCCCCAGACATCGAATATTGCACCAATTCTGATCAGAACCCCTTAGCAGACTAGACACACGCAGCTTGCACACGTTAACTATCAATAACAATTATGTGAGCCTGATTGATGCCCTCTATTCTGATCCTAAATGGTCCTAACCTCAATTTGCTTGGTACGCGCCAGCCTGACGTCTATGGCAAGACGACTTTGGCAGATGTGCGCGTGATGTGTGAAGATGAAGCGACCCGCCTGGGTCTGACGCTGGCGTTTGAGCAATCAAACCATGAAGGTGTGCTGATTGACATGATACATGCCGCCAAAGGCAGCCATGATGCGATCGTGTTGAACGCTGGTGCTTATACACACACCTCTGTTGCGCTAATGGACGCTATTGCATCTGTTGAACTGCCCGTGGTCGAGGTGCATTTGAGCAATATTCATGCACGTGAGGCATTTCGCCACAAATCATACATCGCACCTGTTGCCCTTGGTCAAATCTGTGGCTTTGGGGCAAAGGGTTATTTAATGGCGCTTGATGCACTTTCAGAACGCCTTGCAAGCCCATGAAATTACGCGCTTACCTTCATTCTATTGCGCATTGCCCTGAAATTGAAGAATTATGGGAAGCACATACGCATAAGATGGCTGAATTCGGCTTTGATCGGCTAATCTATGGGTTTACGCGGTATCGCACGGCAACGTCATTGGGTGACCCCGAGGATTTTGTCATTCTGACAAATCACAGCCGCGAATACACCGATGAATTCCTTGGTGGCGGCCTCTATTTCCATGCGCCTATGGTGCATTGGGCCTTGGCCCATGACGGTGCGTGCAGTTGGGCTGTGTTACATGACATGGTGCGTGAACGCGCGATGACCCCCGCCGAAGAACGTGTGGTCGCCTTCAATCAGCGCTTAGGTGTGACTGCGGGATATACCGTTAGCTTTAAGTCGATCTCTGCGCGCTCAAAGGGTGCAATTGCCCTAACCGCTAAAGAAGGTATGAGCCAAGCTGAGATAGATGCAGTTTGGGCCAAGCACGGCAATGACATTCAGCTGATGAATGAAATCTTACACCTCAAGATCCTCACCCTGCCCTACAGCACCCCAAACCGCGCATTAACGCCGCGCCAGCGCGAGGCGTTGGAATGGGTTGGCGATGGTAAAACCATGCAAGACATCGCGGTGTTGATGGGGTTGACCTCTGCGACGGTGGAAAAGCATCTGCGCCTTGCCCGTGATGCTTTGGCCGTTGAAACCACAGCGCAAGCTGTGCTCAAGGCAGCGTTTGCGAACCAAATGTTTGTTTTGAACGCCTAAGACGTTCTTTAATTGCTCAAGGTATGGAATCCCTTACTGGTGCTCCGCTCTTGGTTAACGCAAGGTTAACCTGTTCCCACCCTATGGTTTAACTGTGGGAACAACGGCCCGCAAACCCTTGAAATATCAAGGCTCTTTATGGGGTGCCGGGATCATTTATGCTTATTTACTTGCTTAAATGACCGGAAGTCTGATGCCCCGGCTCCTCCCCGAGCAGCCCGTGAATGGGGCATTGTGTTAATGAGTTGAAAAGATTGGGGTGGCGCAATTACTGCACCACTTCAATCTGTTTCTATTGTGCTGCTTTTGGCATTGTTAAACGATCAACCGGGCTTTCCAAGACTGCCAAATTCCAACCAATCCCGCGCAGCATGGTCCAGCGTTTTTTCCATCGCTGCATTATACTGGCCCATCTGATCTTTGGTCAGCTTGCCTTCCCATTTGCCACTGGTGCCGCTGTGAAAAAAATCTGAATCTGATTTCATAAAGCCCTTTCCCCCTGAGGGCGCAAAGCGCGCTGCGTTGGTTTTCATGTTGTCGAAAGTTGCCGCTGCCACCAATTTTTCCATCACCTCTGGTGGGTGGGAAATGTCCAGCAGTTGCGCGACCTTTTGAAACGTTCCGGCCAGATCGCGGCTCATGTCAGCGTAATGAAAAAGTGTCACATTGGGATGATCCGCCAGTGCCAACGCGGCTTTGTAGTGGTGTAAAATATGCGCTAATGGCATGGCGTCCATATCATACCCTTCAATGCCGCCATCCATAAAGCGACGGAATATCACCTCATTGTCCTCATTCTCTGGGTAAAACAGCTCAAACCCCTTTATCGGTATGTTGCGCACGTGTTTGCGGTAAGAAAAATGCGCATCCAGCGGATGACGATACACCAACAGATACTGTCCAGCGTCACGATAAGGGATACCGTCCATCGGTGTATGGCTTTTGATGCTGCGGCGGTGTGGCATCGCTTCTAAGCGCGCGGCGACCTCCTCCATTTCGCGGACCCGAATGTCGATCCACGGCATCTTGACGGAAAGCTCGGTTTCAACCTCGGGATCACCAGAAAACAGCAATGAAACGATGGTCTGCATCCATGTGGTGCCGCATTTTGGCGGTGTGACAACATAGACATCATCAGGGCGCGCCACGTATTTGTCCCAGCGCCGATTGTCGGTCAATGGCCCTAAATATAGCTTTCGATCTGACATGGAGGCCGCCCTTTTGGTGGTGAATGGGCAAACTTACGCACTGGCAAGCTGATCTGACAACAAAAAACGGGGCGCATCGCTGCACCCCGTTTGAGAACGTTTCATCGTTTGACAGCTTAGCCTTTGGCGGCTTTTGCTACTTCTGCGGCGAAATCTTCTTTGATGACTTCGATGCCTTCGCCAACTTCAAGACGTACAAAACCTGTAATGGTTGCGCCCGCTTCGGCAGCAGCAGCAGCCACAGTCAAATCAGGGTTCACAACGAACGACTGGTTCAACAATGTGACTTCGGCCATGTATTTCTTCATACGGCCAACGATCATCTTTTCGATCACAGCTTCTGGCTTGCCAGATTCGCGCGCGATGTCCATCTGAACTGTCTTTTCTTTCTCGACCACAGATGGGTCCAGATCATCCTCAGACAAGGACGCAGGGTTCACAGCTGCGATGTGCATTGCAACCTGTTTGCCAAAGCCTTCATCGCCGCCGGTCATCGCGACCAATACGCCGATTTTGCCCATGCCGGGTGCCGCTGCATTGTGCACATAAGACACAACCGCGTCGCCCTCGATGGATGCCATGCGACGCACGGACATGTTTTCACCGATCACGGCAACCGCATCTGTCACGGTCTGCTCAACGGACTTGCCGCCCATGTCAGCCGCTTTAAGCGCGTCAACGTCAGCCGCAGTAACCGCCACATCTGCAATGCCGGAAACCATTTTCTGGAAATCAGAGTTTTTGCCAACAAAGTCAGTTTCAGAGTTCACTTCAACCGCGATACCACGGCCACCCTCAACTTTGACGGCAACCAGACCTTCAGCTGCGGTACGGCCAGATTTTTTGGCGGCTTTTGCCAGGCCTTTGGTGCGCAGCCAGTCAACTGCGGCTTCCATGTCGCCATCGTTTTCTGTCAGTGCCTTTTTGGCGTCCATCATGCCTGCGCCCGTGCTGTCGCGCAGTTCTTTCACCATTGATGCTGTAATAGCCATCTTGGTTCTCCTTTTGGAATGCTTAGGCCCCATGGCCTAGAATATATCGATGAAATCTGGGGCATGTCATCCCTGCCCCATCTCTCATTAGACTGTCACCAATCAGGCTTTGGCTTCTGCCGCCGCTTCTGGTGCTGCATCTGCTTCAACAGCCGCTGGTGCTTCTTCTACCAGAGCTTCTTCAACAGGTGCTTCTTCCATTGCGCCCAGATCAACACCAGCCGCACCCAGTTGGGCGGACATGCCGTCAAGTGCTGCGCGTGCAGCCAGATCGCAATACAAGTTGATCGCGCGTGCCGCGTCATCGTTGCCCGGGATCAAATAGTCGATGCCGTCTGGTGAACAGTTGGTGTCAACCACGGCCACAACTGGGATGCCCAGTTTGTTGGCTTCTGCGATTGCCAATGCTTCTTTTTTCACGTCGATGACAAAGATCAGGTCAGGACGGCCGCCCATTTCGCGGATACCACCCAAAGACGCTTCAAGTTTGCCCTGGTCACGTTCCATGCCCAGACGCTCTTTCTTGGTCAAACCGTCAAAGCCAGTCGCGGACTGCTCATCGATGTTTTTCAAGCGTTGGATAGATTTTGAAACGGTCTGCCAGTTGGTGAGCGTGCCACCCAACCAACGGTGGTTCATGTAATACTGTGCGCATTTTTCTGCGGCATCGGCAACAGGCTGTGCGGCCTGACGCTTGGTCCCAACAAAAAGGATGCTGCCGCCTTTGGCGACCGTATCACGGATAACTTTCAACGCTTCGTCCAACATTGGAACGGTCTGTGTCAGGTCCATGATGTGAATGCCGTTGCGTGCGCCGTAGATGTACGGGCCCATACGGGGGTTCCAGCGCTGTGTCTGGTGACCAAAGTGTACGCCTGCTTCAAGCAGTTGGCGCATGGAGAACTCAGGAAGAGCCATGTCTTTATACCTTTCCGGTTTAGCCTCATCGGGGGTATGACATCATGTGATGCCAACCGGCGGACGTCTTGGGATGTCTCCCCAAGCAAGCCCAACCCCGACTGCGGGTTTAAGTGCCTGTCCCTTAGCTGCGTCAGAGACTGCGTGCAAGTGCGCATTTCACCTTAGCGATGATCGCTTGCTTTTACGCGACATTTAGATGTGATAAGCTAAGTATTAATAAATGACGCAATCATAGCGTCAATAAAAAGACCAAAGGGAAAAATCACATGAACAAGTTTACCGCCGCCGTTGCTGCGACGTTTTTTGCCACCGCCGCATTTGCCGAACCGCTGGCCCTGACACGTGCCGATCCGCAGCCAGCCGCTGATGATCTGACGCCTGGCTTGGCCGTATCTTATGCTTACGAAAGCGTGCGCACCCTTGCAGAAGCAAAAGAAGCGCTGGATTCTGACGGCAGTGAAGGAAAGCCAATCAGGGGGTTGTCTTATGAAGACAACAACGAAGGTGATCTGCTTATGACGGCAAAGAAAGCCGAAAAAGTGTCTGTGGCCATCAGTGGGTTCATTCGCTTTGATGAGGCCGGCACATTTGAGGTCGATACGCTAAGCAACGATGGCTTGGAATTGTTCATCGGCGGTCAGGAAGTCGCTTATTACGATGAGGTACACGCCTGTAACCCGTCTGGTGTGATAGAAGTCATGGTCCCAGAAGCCGGTTGGTATGCGCTAGAGGCGACCTATTTCCAGCGCAAGGGGTCCGCCTGTCTGACCATGGATTGGAATGTCGGCGGCGAGATGGGCATGGTCCCAGACGCGGCTTTTGCCCACATCGAATAAAGCTAAGGATTTAAGCAATCGCTATGCCCTGCCCGCACGGCCTTTTCACAGGCCAGCGCCAGTGATTTACGGTCCTTGAACGCAGAAACCAACAAGGGGTCGTGATAGAGTATTGTCACGGCCCCTTGTTTTGCCGGCGCCAGCGTAGACAGCAGATGCGCCCCAAATGACATATCACCCCACCATCCATAAAACCGGGCATCGGTATTGGGTGGCGCGTGATAGATAACGCTGACAGGTTGAACTGCGATTTCATCACGCAGTTCTGACGCAAAGAACGCCGCAAAAAGCGTTGTTTTAAAAGGCAAAACTTGCAATCCGTCAGTGCTGGTCCCTTCTGGGAAAAACAGCAACTTATGCCCCACCAGCAATCGTTCTTGAAACAGCGCGGTCTGTTCACGGGCTTTCTTGGGGTTGCGTTCGATAAACACCGTTCCCGTTGCCCGCGCCAACCATCCAATACCGGGCCAGCCTGCAACCTCGGACTTTGACACGAAATAAATGCGTTTTGCCGCGTTTAGGGCAAAGATATCCAACCACGAAGAATGGTTCGCAACCACGGCACCGCGCCCCACCATCGGCTGGCCGCGCACGTGATGTTTGATGCCCAATATCCAAAACGACAGACGACAGACGCATCGGGTGATATGGGGCGTAACAGGACGGTTTAATCCACAAAAAGGCCGCTCGAACAACCGCACAAGCAGCAGCAAAGCCAATCCGCCAAACACCAGCAAGGCCAAGCAAACCGCACGAACAATGACGCGCAGCCAGCCAAGCGGTGTGATCGGCGGCATTTCCGGCAATTCGCCGTTGTCCCATGTGGGGTTCACGGCTGCGTTCCGTATCTGCGTATTTGGCGCGCAGACATTTGTGCGGTGTCCATGATCAAACAAACGTCTGTGGTATTAAACGCGTGATCCACAAAGGCACCCTCCCCGACGCAGCCGCCCAATCGCAAGTAAGCTTTGATTAAGCTGGGTATTTGCAGCATTGCCGCCCGTCGATTTAGATTAGGTTCATCAACCAAATCCATGTTTTGAAATGATTTATCAGATGCCCGCACCCGTAATTCTGGCGGTGCTAAATGGCGGTGATGCAACAATGACAACGGCTGCTTAAGCGCGTCAACATCGGTGCCATGAAAGCTGGCAACGCCAAAGAGCACCTCAATCCGGTGCTGGTTCACATAATTTGCCAACGCCATCCACAGATGATGCATCGCCATACCACCACGATAATCAGGATGCAGACAGGAACGCCCCAGCTCTAGCAGCCGACGCCCTGATTTTAGCAGCGGCGTCAGATCGTATTCCGCCTCTGAATAATACCGTCCGGCTTGTTTCGCCCTTTCAGAACGCATGAGGCGATATACACCAACCACCTCACCGCTGCGGGTGTCGATCAGCAACAAATGATCAAAATACGGATCCAATTCGTCTTTCTCAAGCTGGGCAGCATGGTCAACCAATGGACCACCACCGCCCAATTCCGTGACAAAAACACGATATCGCAGATGCTGCGCAGCCCGCAATTCATCAGCCGTTTCCGCCAGTTTGACCTGAAAATGTCCCGCAACGATTTGGTCCATTAGCCTTTTATGAGCCTCTTTGCTGTCTGATGGCATCTGATAGGCAATCAGGTGATCAAGGGCAATGCTTGCAAACACAGGCTAAATGACACACAAAACATGCATAAGTTGCGTTAACGAATCTATCACTCGTATTAACTGAATGTTTACGATGTTCCGCCATCAAAAACGGGCATCAATCCAATTCGAAAGCTATCGATGACCACTTTGCCAGCGTCCCGAAAATTTACCGTCACCTTGCCACCCACATTGCTTTGCACTTGTCCGACGCCCCACTCAGGGCAATCTGGATGTTTGACCAGCATACCGGGCGTCAAAATGGCGTTCAGATCATCCATGGTTCATCCTGCGATCAAAGGGGCATCAAATGGGACATAGTAACGTAAATTTGGCCACATTGATCGGCAGCCGCATTTGCCATGATCTGATATCGCCAATTGGTGCAATCAACAATGGCTTGGAATTGCTGTCGATGGCACCGGACACGCCAACCGGGCCAGAAATGGATCTGATTGGCGAAAGTGTTGGAAATGCCAGTGCGCGCATCCGATTTTTCCGTATCGCTTTTGGGGCAGCGGGCAACCAGATGGTCGGACGCACAGAGATCACCTCAATCTTGCGCGACCTATATGAGGGCAGCCGCCTTAACGTTGCGTGGCTGCCTGATGAACCGCAACCGCGTGCAGCCGTGCGCTTGGCGTTTCTGGCCATCCTATGTCTGGAAACTGCCATGCCTTATGGGGGGCGCGCCGAAGTCGCAGAAAGTGATGGTAATTGGACCCTGATCGGCACAGCCGATAAATTGAACATCGACGCCGCCTTGTGGGGGTTCTTGGTTAATCAGCAGACCAAGGCCACCTTGCAACCGTCAAATGTGCAATTTGCTTTGTTGCCCACGGCCGCGACCGATGATGGCAGGCGGATCACCTCACAATCAGATGACACCACCATTACCATTCATTTCTGACGCTACCCACGCACCGTGCCGTTCCCGGTCACCAAATACTTGAAACTGGTAAGCTGCGCCGCCCCAACAGGGCCGCGCGCATGCATCTTGCCGGTTGCGATACCAATCTCTGCGCCCATACCAAACTCACCACCATCGGCAAATTGAGTAGAAGCATTGTGCATCAAAATGGCGCTATCAAGTTGGTTCATGAACTGCTGCACGTTGGCGGCGTCTTCGGTCAAAATGCAATCAGTGTGGTTCGATCCATAGGTGCGGATATGGGCAATCGCATCATCGACACTACTGACAGTCTTGGCTGCAATGATCATGTCCAAATATTCACGGCCCCAATCGTCGTCCTGTGCAGGTGTGGTGCCCGGAATATTCCCAAGCGTTTGATCCACCCGCACTTCAACGCCCGCATCAATTAACGCACGGATCACACCCTGCCCGATCGTTTTGGTGACCTTTTCATGAATCAACAAACATTCCGCAGCACCGCAAATCCCGGTACGGCGGGTTTTGGCGTTCAAAACCACCTTAAGAGCCTTTTCAGGATCCGCATGTTCATCAATGAAGATGTGCACAATGCCTTCAAGATGGGCAAATACGGGCACGCGGGCCTCGCGTTGCACCAACCCCACCAAGCCTTTGCCGCCGCGCGGCACAATCACATCGATGGTATTTGTCATCGTCAACATTTCACTCACCGCAGCCCGGTCGCGGGTCGGCACCAATTGCACAGCATCCTCTGGCAGGTTCGCATCGCGCAAGCCTTGCTGGAAACAAGCGTGGATCGCACGGGACGAATTGAACCCTTCGGACCCCCCGCGCAAGATCACCGCATTCCCAGCCTTCAGGCACAAGGCACCCGCGTCAGCAGTTACATTGGGGCGCGATTCATAAATCACGCCAATCACACCCAAAGGCGTGCGGACGCGTTTGATATGCAAGCCAGAGGGTTGATCCCACTCGGCCAAAACCTCACCAACGGGATCGGGTTGTTCGGCAACCGAACGCAGCCCATCCACCATGCTCTGAATGCGCGCTTCATCCAGCATCAAACGGTCCATCATGGCCTCTGACAGACCCTTTTCGCGTCCATATTCAAGGTCTTTGACGTTGGCAGCGATAATATCGGCGCGGTTGTTCCAAACAGCCTCAGCCGCCCCAATCAAAGCCGCATGCTTGCGCTCGCCACTTGCACTGGCCAATGCGGCCGCAGCAGATTTTGCACGACGCCCGATATCAGCCATCAAATCAGGAATATTATCTATATTTCCCATAATCTTATCCCCATCTCTTAAACTGTAATGTTCTTAAACTGCCATATCATCGCGGTGGATCAATGCCGCACGACCCGGATACCCCAATATCTGTTCGATCTCGGTTGATTGATGGCCCTTGATCTGCTGCGCTTCCATTGATGAATATCTCGTCAATCCATGGCCGATCACTCTGCCAGATGGATCCAGCAGCGCAACAGTGTCGCCGCGATTAAATGGGCCAATCACTGCGCTGATCCCAGCAGGAAGCAACGATTTCCCCCGCAATATCGCCGCCACCGCACCCGCATCCAGTGTGACTGAGCCATGCGGTTTCATTGCCGTGATCCAGAGCTTTCGCGCCGCCTGTGGGTCAGTCTGAGCAATAAACCAAGTGGCATTCGCGCCTTGTTCTAGGGCCGTCAAAGGCCGAAGTGGCGACCCTTCGGTGATCGCCATGCCACAGCCGGCTGCCGTGGCCGTTTTGGCCGCCATCAATTTGGTTTTCATGCCACCCTTGGACAGGCCAGACCCGGCATCGCCGGCCATCGCCTCAATCTCGGCGGTAATGGTTTCAATGACATCATAACGTGTTGCAGCGCTATCTTCAGAGGGGTTTGCAGTATAAAACCCATCCACATCAGACAAAAGGATCAGCTGGTCCGCGCCAACGGTTACGGCAATTTGCGCCGCAAGCCTATCGTTGTCACCAAAACGGATTTCATCCGTGGCGACAGTGTCATTTTCATTTACAATCGGCACCGCACCCAAGCTGAGCAGCATTTCCATTGTGGCGCGACTGTTAAGGTATCTGCGTCGATTGGCACTGTCTTCCAACGTGACAAGCACCTGTGCAGTTGTGATCCCATGTGGTGCCAGAACTTCCTCATAGGCACGCGCAAGACGGATTTGCCCAACGGCAGCGGCAGCCTGTGATTGCTCTAACGTCAAGGTCGTTGCAGGCAATCCCAACACGCCACGCCCCAGGGCGATTGACCCAGAGGACACCAGCACCACGTCTTGACCAAGAGACTTTAGCCACGCGACGTCCTGGGCGAGGCCAACCAACCAATCAGAGCGCAACGCACCTGTTGCGCGGTCCACCAACAAGGCAGACCCGATCTTGATCACAACACGTTTGGCGGCGCTTAGGGTTGCCATGGCTCGGCTTCTTCTGTGACGCGGTAACGCAGACGATCATCGTCAATTTGCCCCCTCAAAGCACGCAACACATCTGTGACGCCTTCACCAGCGACACCCGACATCATCATCACCTCCCCCCCACTGGCTTTTTCCAATTCTTTCAAAGCATTTGCACGCTCTTCTTCATCAAGTGCATCAACTTTATTCAAGACGGTGACACGGGGCTTTTCAGCCAGATCACCGCCGTATTTTTCAAGTTCGGTGATGATCGTCTGGTAATCTTCGGCCACCGTTTCAGACGTGCCATCAATCAGGTGCAACAAGACCGCGCAGCGTTCCACGTGACCTAAAAATAGATCACCAAGGCCACGCCCTTCAGAAGCGCCTTCGATCAGGCCCGGAATATCCGCGACCACGAATTCAGTATTGTCCACGCCGACAACACCCAAGTTCGGGTGCAGCGTCGTAAACGGATAATCGGCAATCTTGGGACGCGCGTTCGATGTTGCGGCCAGAAACGTCGATTTACCAGCATTGGGCAGGCCCAACAGGCCCACATCAGCAATCAGTTTCAGACGCAGCCACAATGTACGTTCCACACCGTCCTGACCGGGGTTGGCCCGACGTGGTGCTTGATTGGTTGCCGATTTAAAGTGCAGGTTGCCAAAACCGCCATTGCCGCCGCGCGCCAATTGCACGCGCTGGCCCAGTTCGGTCATATCAACCAATACCGTTTCTTGATCTTCGTCCATGATTTCGGTGCCCACAGGCACCTTTAGGACGATATCATCACCATCTTTACCTGTACGCTGCCGCCCCATCCCGGGTTGACCGTTCTTGGCAAAGAAATGCTGTTGATAGCGAAAATCGATCAACGTGTTCAGACCATCCACGGCCTCAGCCCAGACAGACCCGCCGCCACCGCCATCACCGCCATCCGGGCCACCATATTCAATGTATTTTTCACGGCGAAACGATACACACCCACCGCCGCCTGCGCCGGAACGGATATAAACTTTGCACAGATCGAGGAATTTCATCTCTTTGGCCTTTGGTTAACGAAGGACTACAACTTGCGGCTATAGGTCCATGTGGGTACGGCAGCATCGCGTGCCAGACAATAGGTTTCCGCGTCACCCAGATAGACAAATCCCGCATTGGTCAACACCTTAGCAGAGGCGGGGTTGTCATGGTAAACGGACGCAAACATCGCCGCATTGCCCAGCGGATTGGTCGTGACCAGCGCTTGAACAGCGTCAGAGGCCAAATGAGTATTCCAAAATGCAGGTGCCACCCAATACCCCACCTCGGATTGGTTGCGATCAAGGCGTGAAAGCGAAATCAACCCCATCACTTCCGCTCCGCCAGATTTCAGCCCATCCATCACCCAGACATCTTCGTCGCGCGGTTCGCTCATGGCGCGGGTGACAAAGGCGTCAATTGTGCCGGGTGGCAAAGGATGCGGAATTGTCGGCGTGGTCATCGCCACGCGCGCGTCACTTGCATACATCTCGATCAAGCCCAGATCAGAGCGACGTAAGGGTCGCAGATCAAAGCGCTCTGTCTCAATGACCGGCTGGTTCACAATGGGTTGTATTTGCATCGTCATGTTCCTCCTCCGAACAGTACGAACAGAACTGACAACACGGTAAGTGCCGCCAATGTCCACATTAAGTAGGGTTCACCGCGCGTTCCTGCAACGGTTCTGGCAATTCGATCACCTGCAAGTGTCCACATGGGATGCAAAATGACCTGACAGGCCAAGAGTACCGCAGCTATTGTCGCCGTCGCTGCAAGGCTTGATGTACCGGGCCCAACAAATGCGGTAAATCCGCCAACAATCATCGCCCATGCTTTGGGGTTCAACGGGTGTACGATCAACCCAGCCGCAAAACCGGGGGCCGCTTCGGTGCCACCGCCCTGCCCCAGCCGCAGATTTGCGACCTTCCAAGCCAACCATATGATATAGGCTGCTGAGATATATTTCAGCGTTTCAAATACCCATGGCGCACGGGCGCTCAGTTCCATCAGGCCAAAACCAACAGGCCAGATGATCAATTGTTTGCCCAGTGCAACACCCGCAACAAATGGCAGGGCCGCACGAAAACCAAAGCGCGCGCCAGTGGCCAAAAGAGCCATGTTTGCGGGACCGGGTGTGCCGACCTGCGATGCTGCAAAGATCGCGAAGGATGCGATAGCGACTGACATTATGCACCTGCCTTTTTAACCAAATCACGGGCAAGCAATCCCATGATGACATCGTCATGCCATACATCTGCGACACGCCCTGCCTCGCGTTCGCGGCCTTCTTCGACAAAGCCGACCTTCTTAAAGGCAGCGATTGCGCGGGTGTTATACCCGACCACGCGCAGACTTAGACGGCGCAGCAAAAGTGGGCCAAAGGCATGTTCGGCAAGCAGCCGAATGGCAGTGCTGCCGATGCCTTTGCCCAGATATTTTGGATCAAGGATGCCAACAGCCAATTCAGCCCGCAGCAAATGCGGAATGACCGTGTGCAACCTGATCGCACCAACCATGCGGCGGCGATATTCAATGATCCATGCCAGTGGTTCGACTTCTTGGGCCTTGAGCCATGCCGTCGCATGGGCTTTGGAAATCGGCGGAACCATGTCGGGGTTAGCCCCAAACATGTGGTGAATTTCGCGGGTATTGCCCAATTTAAAGCGCGCTGTCGCGTCCTGTGCACGCGGGGCGCGTAAGCATATGTGTCCGGCCTTCAGCGTAGGGCGGTTTTGACTAAGTTGCATCGCACCGCTCCTTTCTGAAACAAGCACAAAAATGAAAAAGGGACCGGCGCTTCCGCCGATCCCAAAATTTTCTAAAACCTTACGGGTCGGACTACTCAGCAGCCTCCGCCACCGGGAGGACCGAAATAAACGTGCGGTTTTTCAGGCCTTTGTGGAATTGGACATTGCCATCCACAACAGCAAAGATTGTGTGATCTTTGCCCATGCCCACGCCTTCGCCCGGCCAAAACTTTGTGCCGCGCTGACGAACAACGATGTTACCAGGAATGACGGTTTCGCCGCCATACTTTTTCACGCCGAGGCGACGACCAGCTGAGTCGCGACCGTTCCGGGATGAACCACCTGCTTTTTTATGTGCCATTTGGAAATCTCCTGAAAGTTCGGGGCCTTAGCCTTTAGCCAATTCTTTAGCCTGTGCGATCCAGTCTTCACGACCCACACGACCTTTGAATGACAGTTTCTCTTCAATCGCTTCAACGTCAGCTTCTGTCCACGCTGCAACCTGTGCAAATGTGGTCACGCCTTCGCCGTGCAATTTCTTAACGATAACCGGACCAACGCCAGAAATTTCGCTCAGATCATCGCCTGCTTTGTCAGCTTTCTTGGCTTTCGGTGCGGCTTTTTCTGCTTTTGCTTCTGTCTTAGGCTCGGCCTTTTTCGCGTCAGCCTTCTTAGGCTCCGCTTTTTTGGCTGCGGCCTTTTTGGTTTTGGCTGGCTTTGCGGCTGCATCGTCAGATTTGCCCGTGATCGCCGCGATGGCAGATGCACTTACAGAACCTGTACCGATTGCGGCTGCAACGCCGGATTTACCAGCACCAGATGCCAAGATGTCTGTGATCTTGACCAAAGTCAGCTTTTGACGGTGACCTTTGGTGCGCTTAGATGAGTGCTTACGACGGCGCTTAACAAAGTTAATTACCTTGTCGCCTTTGATCTGGTCGACAACTTCGGCTTGAACGCCTGCGTCTTCGATCAAAGGGGCGCCAACAGATGGCGTGTCGCCACCCAGCATCAGCACTTCGTTAAATTGTACTTTTTCGCCGGCACTTGCCGCAATACGTTCAACCCGGAGCATATCGCCCGAGGCTACTTTATATTGCTTACCGCCAGTCTTGATGACCGCAAACATGCGTCTTCCTTTACTTTCATCCGCGTTCTGTGGTCCCCGCTATGGGTGTTTTTGGACAGGCCCGTTTGACCTTATCCACCTCGAACAGCGCGCCCATAGGGGCGTCATTAAAAAAACATCCCAATAGCGGGTGATCCGCCGGGATGCGGGCTTATCAGTCGATCAGGCCGTTGTGTCAAGTAGGTATCCACAAAGCCTGGATAGCGATCGACCAGGGGCCAGCCATTTTTCGCACTAACCTAGCGTCACCTGAAGTAATGACATGTTGCTGCCTCACTCAGGTCAGAATTCGCAACCACCTAGAGTTGGTAAACAGCGAGTTAACCATATGCCTCTTTATACCCTTGGATATGTCTATCAGTTATCAGACTTTGACACCAGCGGCAGCAACATTGCACCGCCAAACGAAAGAGGTGCGCAAGCCCAAGGGACACCGCCATTTGATATCACGCTAAATGCTGGTGCAACGCCTTTGCGCGCTGTGATTGACGATGATGATTCCAACTTTAACGAAACCACGGGCAGTGATGCGTCACAACCCTTGGCCGAAGCGATCACCATAGATGGCATCACCTATCCGGCAGGCAGCCATGTGGTGATCAACTATGTTCTGACCGACGACAACGGGTTTGAAGGATTCTCGATCACCATTGGTGACGTGAACAGCGGCAACAACACCACAACCGCCTTTATCACCAACCAACCGATGGTGCCGGGCCAGACCTATACGTTCACATCTGAAGGCAACATTGGTGGCAACGCAGGCGCGCGGCCCTATTCAGAATTTGCGTGTTTCACGGCAGGCACCTTAGTCGATACCCCCCACGGCCCTCGCAAGATCGACACGTTAACGCCCGGCGATCTGGTTATGACCCTGGAACACGGCCCACAGCCTGTGCGTTGGGTGGGCAAACGCACCATACCAGGCATTTCAAAGATGGCCCCGATTACCATCCAAGCGGGCACATTGGGCGCGAGACATGATCTGCGGGTCTCACCCAATCATCGCGTTCTTGTTGATGATGCGCTGGCACAGTTACTGACAGGCTTTGACGGCGTGTTGGTCGCGGCCAAACATCTGGTGAATGGCAAAACCATCCGGCGCGCGGAATGCGGTTTTGTGACCTATGTGCATGTGATGTTTGATCAACATGAAATCATCACGACCCAAGGCTGCCGCAGTGAAAGTTATTTCTATGATCCCACATCACAGCACGGATTAAACAGCGAACAAGCCCAAGAATTGCGTCTTTTATTTCCTGATCTTACGGAACAAACCGCACCAGATTTGCAGCTATGCTATCCCGAAGCCAAACCATACGAAGCCTCTGTGATGGCGCGCGCGATGGCGGCCTGAACCTTTAGAGTTCTTCAGCTGTCATGTTCAATGCCACAGCTCGCCCCAACGCATATGAAATATCCTCGTAGGCCGTGCCAAAGCCGTCAAAAAGCGCCCGGTTTAGGGCTTGCCCGGCAGGTGTTTCGGCAAAGGTCAGATAGCTTTGCAATTCATCGTCGTTCAACGGATGATACGCCAACAAAAGATAGCCATAAAGCCACGACACCGTGTCATCAGTGATCTCGTCGATGTCGCCAGCTACATCTTGCAGGATTTCATCATCGCCCATTTCGATGGCATCACCATCCGCCAAGCCACGCAAAAATTGATAGTTCGAATTCATCGCAGAGGTGACGTTGCGGTTGATCATATCCCCGCTTTCAACAAGCTGCTTGATCGTTGCCAAGCGCGCATCATCGGTCCCGTCCAGTTCCGCATAGCGTGCACGCGCGGCTTCTTCGACATCTGGATCAACAATCGCAGCACGCGCAGAGTTTTCCAAACTGACAATTTTGGTACCCAGATCAGAGGCATAGAACGCAATTGTATCCTCCAATTCGGCGGTCAATTCTGGGCCTTGTAATTCATCCTCAAGGGCGTCGCGCACCGCCTCGACCAATCGGTCGGCACCATAAATGGCACTGACCTGAATGTGCCAGCCTGCCCCGCCACGGCCATTCAGCATCTCGGCGTCCAACTCTTCAGCTTGGGTCAGCCCCTCGTCACGCAGGATCTGCGCCGCCTCTGACAACTTGAGCACGTCCACCAACACCGTCATGCGCGCATCTGCAAAGGCCGGTGCTGCCAGCAACGCCAGCAGCGGCCACATCATCAAAGCACGCATGTTCACAGGTCCTGACTGGGTTGCATGTTCGCCAAACGCTCTGCCACGGCCTCAAACCGATTGGCCATGATCTCGTATTGGACGGCACTCATTAGCGCATAGACTTTTTGCATCTTGGGGTCTTCAAGCGCCTCGGCGTAGGCTGTAACCTCATCATCTGAAAATGCCTGATAGGTATAGGCCGACGTCGCAAGCGCATTGGCCTTGATCGACGTGCGTATCTCATCTTCCTGACTGCGCATCGCCTCGCGCAAGTCCGGTTCTTCCATACGCAACTCAATCACCCCCGCAGCCGCGGCAGCCATCAGGAACCTGATCTGAACCTCTTGGATTGCCTTGATTGATGTGTCTTCGACATCCGTGGCGCTGTTCAACCGGTTCAATATCGCAACACGGGGGCTGCCAATGCGCACCAACCCGTCAATAATTTCAGTACCGGTTTCAGACTTCAAACCGTCTTCCTCAACCATATGCGATTTATTCTCAACCACGACCAAACGCTGACCCAGATCGCTGGCATAGAAGTCCGCAGCGTGGGTCAGCAAATCGTCACTCAACGTATTGCCAAGGATATCCAAGGCCATGTCATGCATAATGTCGGTCGCAAAGACTTCGCCCACCAGACGCGACCATTCTGAGCCAAAATCATCCGCCTGTAAGCCCAACATCTCAGGTGCGGAATCGGCGGATAATTTAATGCTCTCTAGGGCAACATCAAAGCCTGTGACCTCCAAGAAAGCCTCAAGCCGGGTTGGATCAGCGGCTTTTGCGGGCGTGGAAAGATGCGCCACCGCCGCGAGCGCTAACACACATGTCAAAAAGAATGGGAAACGTAACAAAGCGCGCATGGGTGAGGTCCTCTGAGATCAAGTTGCCCGTTAGCTTAGGCCATCTGTGGTCAAGGGCAATGAAAATCCCCGTGTGCTGGCGTAATGCGCCAACCTCGTCTTGGCTGGAGCTTCAAAGTCCCCTAAGCGAGCGCGCAAGACGTAGTGCCCTGTTCACCCATCAAAAGATAAAATCGGACCGATCAAGATCATCCAGCGATACGTTCATTAATGTGATCGAGCTGTTCTGCCCTGCGGTGATCAACACGTCTTGGCCGATCTGCGCGATGTGATTGTCCATCAAATCGTCAAGATCAGTGATCGCGGCGACATTTGACAGATCAATGCGTTCAAAAACGTTTGTGGCGGCAAAATCGGTGATTACATCCACGCCAAATCCGCCTGAGAAATCTGTAAAGACAAAGATATCAGCATTGAAATTACCCGCCATCGTATCGTTGCCGGTCGACCCATTCAGTATATCAAAACCGCCGCCACCGAACAGGCTGTCGTCGCCTTGACCGCCAAACAACGTGTCATTTCCAGACCCGCCAAACAGGCGATCATCGCCATCATCGCCCACTAAACGGTCATGACCGCTTTCACCAAACAAGGCGTCATTATCATCACCGCCAAAAGCGTTATCGTTGCCTGTACCCCCAAACAACCGATCAAAGCCTTGCCCGCCGAACAATACGTCATTCCCAGCCTCACCCAATAGGTTGTCCGCCTGCGCGCCACCATTCAGAGAGTCATCCCCATCACCGCCGCGCAGCAGGTCAAACCCAGCATCACCATTCAGCACGTCATCGCCATTACCGCCATCCAAGCTATCCTGACCGGTGCCACCGCGCAGGAAATCATCGCCTGCGCCACCCGCCAGCGTGTCATTGCCATTGTCGCCGATCAACGTGTCATGTCCGCCCCGGCCCTCAAGCTTGTCGTTGCCATCATTTCCTTCAAGTCGATTGGCCAATATGTCGCCGCGCAATACATCGTTGGCGGCGCTGCCAATCAGATGCTCGATACTGATCAAGACATCCCCACCCGCGCCACTGCCGCCAGTTTGCCCGCTGTCCAAATCAACATAGACGCCGCTGGAACTGCCAATATATGTTTCATAAGATACCGTATCTTGCCCGGTGCCACCGTCCAATACATCGGCATCCCCGTCGCCCAACAGCAGATCATCGCCGCCAAATCCACGCAGCGTGTCGTTTCCCCAGCCGCCGCGGAAATTGTCATTGCCCGCGCCGCCGATCATCCTGTCGTCACCACGGCTGCCAAAAAATGTGGTGCCGTAATTATTGCTGGCGATCATAATATCGTCCGCATTGGTGCCCTGTAGCAGTTCAAAATTGAAGATCGAATGCTTGGTGCCAAGGCCATCAATAAACAGATTACTGCGCAGATTGATGTAAATGCTTTGTTGGGAATTTGACAAAAACGAGTCGAATCCATCGCCTCCGTCAATCACCATTGCACGGGCTGAACCACTGTAGGTGTGCGTGTAATGATCATTGCCGCCCATAAGAGTGACTGATTGGATCACGTACGAATCTGAATTTAAAAACGTTTCGTCTGCGTCCGTGCCGCGCACAAATTGGATCTCGTACAGTAGCAATTGGTTCAACGCAGAAAGGCTATTTTGGGTCGCAAGGTTAAAATAGTCCTGCAAGGTCGCACCGACTATGTTGACCTCTTCCAATCGGCCCCAGAGCTGATCAACGGGTGGGAAGCCAAAGCGTATGTCGGTCACGGTGCCGCCGCTCAGCTGGCCATTTGTCACAACAAGACCAGCCCCGTTTAAAACCATCGTGCCCGATACTTCGGCTTGCCCATTATCGCCGATCACCATGCGATTGAAATGCACGGCACCGTCCACCATCGTGGTTGTAAATGTTGGGTCATCGCGGTCTGAAAAATACTGAAGAATAAGGTAGGTCGTCAGGTTTGTTTGCGCATGTGGAGATAGAATACCCATAATGTTCGCGCTCCTGCGTCTTTAGCTTTTGTTGTTAGATCGCATTTTCGCTATTCGATACCATTCTTGAGGGGTGTTCACAACGCAACCCAATTCAAAGCGATGGCAGATGCATGTATCTTAGAAATTCATTTGCTGTTTGATCATGCACAGCCCAATGTACTGGGATCACTGGCTCAAATCCAAGGACCGCATGAAATGACTTTCGCCCCTGCCCCTGATCGCGGTTTCCCTGTTGGCGAATACAAGGCACGGCTGGCACATACGCAGCGTCGAATGGCCCACGCGGGACTTGCGGCGTTGCTCCTAACGACCGAACCCGAGATACGCTATTTCACCGGGTTTCTGACACGGTTTTGGGAGAGCCCTACGCGCCCTTGGTTTTTGATTGTCCCGGCATCGGGTGATCCCGTGGCCGTGATCCCCTCCATCGGTGCGGCGCTGATGGGACAGACGTGGATCAGCGATATCCGTACGTGGTCTGCACCTGATCTGGTGGATGATGGGGTGTCCTTGTTGGCGGATACCCTAAAGGAAATTTGCGGTGCTAAGGGCATGATTGGGATGCCGTCGGGCCATGAAACACATGTGCGCATGCCGGTTGAAGATATTTCACGCCTCAAGGCGTTGCTGCCCCAGCATGACATGACCGGGGACCACGATATCATGCGCGCACTGCGGATGGTAAAGTCGGACCTTGAGGTCGCAAAGATTAAACACGCCTGTCAGATCGCGGGCCTGGCATTTGCGCGGGTGGGCGACATTGCTGGGGCGGGTGTGCCGCTGGACCTTGTGTTTCGCCGGTTTCAGATGTTGTGCCTCGAAGAAGGTGCTGATTGGGTGCCCTACCTTGCTGGTGGTGCCGGGCCGGATGGATACGGCGATGTGATTTCACCTGCGACCACCATCCCTTTGCAGCAGGGCGATATCATGATGCTGGACACCGGATTGGTCTGGGATGGGTATTTCTGCGATTTTGATCGAAATTTCGCCATTGGCGCGCCCAGCGAGATTGCCAAATCCGGCCATGCAACACTGATGGATGCCATACAAGTGGGCGCTGACGCCGCCCGCCCCGGTACCACGGCAGCGGATGTGTTTCACGCAATGGACAAGATCGTAACAGGTGGCGCTGGCGGATCAGAGGCCGGGCGATTGGGGCACGGTCTGGGCATGCAATTAACCGAATGGCCGTCATTCATAGCAGGTGATGATACTGTATTGGAAAAAGGCATGGTCATGACCTTGGAACCGGGCATAGAAATCGCACCGGGAAGGATTTTGGTGCATGAAGAAGATATCTTGATCACGAACGGCGCGCCGGAGTTTCTATCGCCCCGCGCAGGCCCTGATCTGCCAATTTTATAAAGGATCCAACATGGCGTTCCCCTACACCCTCGAAGGCCCCATTGGCACCCGCGCGACGCTGGGATTGGTGGTTTTGCAATCGGATGAAACGATTGAACACGACTTTCGCCGGATGTTCACGGATCCCGACATCAGCCTTTATGTCACGCGCGTCCCAAGCGCATTGGATGTGACCACCGACACGCTGGCCACCATGTCCGCCGCCCTGCCCGCTGCTGCTGGGTTACTCCCCACTGCATTGAGTTATGATGTTGTCGGTTATGGATGTACGTCAGGCACAGCTGTGATTGGGCCCGACAAAATTGCCCAACAGGTCAAGGCGGGGTGTGCGGCTGCGCAGGTGACAGAGCCCTTAAGCGCCTTGGTTGCGATCTGCGTTGCGCGCAACATTACCCGTATTGCCTTCCTGTCGCCCTATATCGAAAGCGTCAGCCAGACCTTGCGGGATGCTCTGAACGCGCGCGGTGTAGCGACGCCTGTGTTTGGGTCATTTGATGAAGGCGAAGAAACCAAGGTCGCCAAGATTTCGCAACAATCGCTGTTTGACGCGGCGATGGCATTGGGCGCATCAGACAGCGTCGAGGCCGTGTTTATGTCCTGCACAAACCTACGTACTTTGGATGTGATGCCCCGGATTGAAAAAGCTCTTGGCAAGCCTGTGTTTTCCAGCAATCAGGTATTGGCATGGCACATGGCACAACTGGCGGGTGTTGAGTTAACTCAAGCGTCCTGACAGCCGTTCCAACATTTGAACGCAGGCTGATAACTGGCTGATTTCTAAATACTCATCAGGCTTATGTGCCTGTGCAATAGACCCCGGTCCACACACCAAAGCCGCCATGCCAAGCTGTTGGAATATCCCCGCCTCAGTCCCAAAAGCCACCACATCTGTACCATTGGCCCCCGTCAGTTCCATCACCAAATCGCGGGCAGCATTTTCAGCCATCACTTCAAGCCCAACCGTTTCGCCAATTGTATCTGTGACAATATCCGCGTCCGCCCAAACGCTGCGCATTTGTGGCAACAACACATCATCACAATAGGCCTGCATCGTGGTTTTCACATGCGCCAGATCACCTGCCTGTACAGGTCGTGTTTCCCAATCAACGCTCGCAAGGCCGGGGATAACATTATGCGCGACACCGCCATGCAGCGCACCGACATTGATCGTACTATAGGGCGGATGAAACGCTGAATGCGCAGGTGCGCGCGTTTGCAACTCGCCGCGCATCTCCATCAACCGGGTGATATAGCGCACCCCGTATTCGACGGCATTCACGCCCAGTTCTGGCTGTGATCCATGCCCCTCACGGCCATGAAAATGGGTGGAATATTCACAGCAGCCCTTATGCCCTTCAATCAGGCGCATGCTGGTGGGCTCTCCGATAATCGCCAACGACGGGCGGTCTTGGCGCTTGGCCAGATGCAAGGCAAGGTCTTCGGCCCCGAGGCACCCGGTTTCCTCGTCATAGGTAAAGGCAAAATGGATCGGCCTGCGCGTGGCAGCACGGGCAAATTGCGGCGCAAGCGCGATACAGGCGGCGATAAATCCTTTCATGTCGCAGGTGCCGCGGCCATACAGACGGCCATCTTGTGTTGTCATGACAAAGGGATCGCTGGACCAATTTTGATCCGTTACAGGCACCACATCCGTATGCCCCGCCAACAATATTCCCCCTGCCTGTTCTGGCCCCAGCGTCGCGTACAGGTTTGCTTTACCCCCCGACGCATCATGATAGCGCGTGACCTGTGCCCCAACCTGTTCCAGTCGGTCCGCGAGATAGTCGATGATTGCCAGATTGCTGTCCGTTGACACCGTTGGAAACGCAATCAGGTCGCCTAGGATTTCTGTACTGGCTTTGAGATGGTCCAAGCCTTCAATCCTTAATAAAAAGCTTGCGCTCAATGTTGCAGAATGTCTCGGCGGGGCCGTCTTCGGTGATCAAAATGCTCTCGGTGATCTCAAGCCCCCAATTGTCCATCCAAAGACCGGGCATGAAATGAAAGGTCATGCCGGGTTGCAGTATTGTTTCATCCTCTGGGCGCAATGACATGGTACGTTCGCCCCAATCAGGTGGATAAGACAAGCCAATTGCATACCCGCACCGCGCACCACGTTCGATCCCGGCGCGGTCCATGGCATCGCCCAACGCATTGGCAATATCGCACGTCCGATTGCCCGCACGCGCCGCTTGCAAACCAGCTTCAAGCCCTTCAACGACCGCCTCTTCGCCGCGTTTGATATGATCCGGCGGTGTTCCCAAAAACACAGAGCGCGACAGCGGCACGTGATAACGGCGATAACATCCGGCAAGTTCAAAGAACGTTGCCTCGCCCGTCTTCATCACATCGCCGTTCCACGTCAGATGTGGTGCAGCGGCATCTGATCCACTGGGCATGAGAGGCACAATTGCCGGGTAATCCCCCCAGATGTCGTCGACACCAACGATCCCTGCGGCGTAAATCTCTGCGGCCAGTTCGTTCTTGCGCACGCCGGGTGCTGCGCGATCCAAAGCCAGATTTGTAATCTTGTCCGAAATCCGCGCGGCTTTGCGCATGAAATCCAATTCTTCAGCCGACTTGATACCGCGTTGCCAATTCACCAGCGCAGTTGCATCCGCGATCTTTGCCTCTGGAAGTGATGTTAATAACGTCGTGTAAGCCTTTGCTGAAAAATAGTAATTATCCATCTCAACACCCACAGTGCCAGATGCCAACCCGCGATCCGCCAGCTTGACGGCCAAATCCTGCATCGGATGACGCACCGTGGATTGCACAAAATCATCGGTGTAAAATTCAACGTCCGTGCAGGTCAGATCAACTGTACGCACCGCGCCATTTGAATCCTGCCGTCGCCCCCACCAAAACGGCTTGCCTTCAAGCGGGACAATGACCGCCTGATGCACATAAAATGACCAGCCATCATAACCCGTCAGCCACGCCTGATTGGACGGATCAGTGGCAATCAATACATCAAGCCCGGCTTTTGCCATTGCAGCCCGGGTCAAACCCAGACGGCGTTCATATTCTGCGGTTGAAAACGGGGTTGGGTTCACGTCACTCATCGCGGCACCTCCTTAGTAGGGTGTTCAAACGATCAGACAAAAACCAACATTTCACAAACAAAATTTTGCATGATTGACAGAATCTGATCCTCAGATTATCGATTCATGGCATATGACCAGCGATGGCGTCGCTCTTTCGTCATACCCTTGGCCTGATGGCCATATTTCCTGTACGCCCGGATATTTTTGTTTGATCGGCCGCATGCTGTGCGCCCGTTCCGAATTGAGGATACTTGGATGACTGATATCAATGATCGCGTCAAATTTTTCACCAGCCACAACGGCGAAAAGGCCCCCCTGCCGTTTTCAAATGCCGAATATGAGCGCCGATTGACCAAGCTGCGCGAGATCATGGCAGAACGGGACATTCCCGCTGTTTTGATGACCTCGATGCACAATATCGCCTACTATTCAGGCTTTCTCTATTGCAGTTTTGGGCGCCCCTATGGCTGCGTTGTGACCATGGATGCCTGTACCACAGTGTCAGCCAACATTGATGGTGGTCAACCTTGGCGACGATCCTTTGCAGACAACGTGATCTACACCGATTGGACGCGCAATAATTATTGGCGCGCAGTGGCCAGCCTGATCCACGGTGCAAAGCGCCTCGGCATTGAGGGGGATCACATGACGCTAGCGTCACGTGACACGCTGAATGACATGTTGGGCGCCCCTGAACTGATTGATATCGCACCCGCTGCAATGGCCGCGCGTATGGTGAAGTCCGAAGAAGAAATTGTGCTGATCCGCGAAGGCGCACGCATTGCTGACATCGGCGGTGACGCAATCCGTGCGGCAATTAAGCAAGGCACCCGTGAGATTGACGTGGCGATGGCGGGACGCGATGCGATGGAATTGGAAATCGCGCGGTCCCATCCAGACAGTGAAATCCGTGACAGTTGGGTATGGTTTCAATCCGGCCTGAACACCGACGGCGCACATAACCCGGTGACCACGCGCAAACTGGAAAAGGGCGATATCCTAAGCCTGAACACCTTTCCGATGATTTCAAGCTATTACACCGCACTTGAGCGCACGTTGTTTATGGGTGAGCCGGACACAGCATCGCTGAAACTGTGGGAAGCTAATGTTGCCGCCCATGAATTGGGCCTGTCCTTAATCCGCCCCGGTGCGACATGTGCGGGCATCTGTGCAGAAATCAACCGTTTCTTTGCTGATCAGGGCTTGTTGCAATACCGTTCGTTTGGCTATGGCCACTCGTTTGGTATCCTGTCGCACTATTATGGTCGCGAAGCTGGCCTTGAACTGCGCGAAGACATTGATACGGTGCTGGAACCGGGCATGGTTGTGTCGATGGAACCAATGCTGTGGGTTCCCGAAGGCACCGCGGGCGCTGGCGGATACCGCGAACACGACATTCTGGTCGTGGGCGGCAACCAAACCGAAAACATTACTAAATTCGCCTACGGACCAGAGGCGAACATCATCGATTAAAAGGATCAGGGCATGCTGACGAACGACGTTTTGGACAAATGGGATCGTGATAATTTTTTTCACCCCTCCACACATCTGGCACAGCATGCCCGTGGCGATAGCGCATCCCGCATTATTGCGGGGGCGCAGGGCAGCCATATTGTGGACCGCGATGGCACCCAAATACTTGATGGGTTTGCCGGGCTGTACTGTGTGAACGCAGGATATGGGCAAAAGCCAATCACCGATGCGATTGCCGCGCAAGCCGCTGAGCTGTCTTATTATCATTCCTACGCAGGTCACGGCCACGAGGCAGGCATTACATTGGCCAAGATGGTCATGGACCGCGCGCCAAGTCATATGTCCAAGGTGTATTTTGGCCTTGGCGGGTCAGATGCCAATGAGACCAACATCAAGCTGATTTGGTATTACAACAACATCCTTGGCCGTCCTGAGAAAAAGAAGATTATCAGCCGGTGGCGTGGCTATCATGGCTCTGGCCTCATGACGGGGTCGCTGACCGGGCTGGAATTATTCCACCGCAAGTTTGACCTGCCTTTGGCCGGGGTACTGCACACGGAAGCGCCGGATTTTTTCCGCCGGGCGGATTTGAATCAAACTGAGGCTGAGTTCGTCGCGTTCTGCGTGCAAAAGCTTGAAGACATGATTGCTAAGGAAGGCGCGGATACAATCGCGGCCTTTATCGGTGAACCGGTCTTGGGTACGGGCGGTATCGTGCCCCCTCCTGCTGGATATTGGGAAGCGATTCAAACTGTCTTGGATAAGCACGACATCTTGCTGGTCGCAGATGAAGTTGTGACAGGGTTTGGCCGTTTGGGCACAATGTTTGGATCAGATCACTACGGCATGAAGCCGGATTTGATCACCATCGCCAAAGGCCTGACATCTGCCTATGCGCCCCTGTCAGGGTCCATCGTATCAGACAGAATGTGGAAGGTGCTTGAGGATGGCACCGATGAAAATGGGCCTTTGGGCCACGGCTGGACCTATTCGGCGCACCCTATCGGGGCAGCGGCAGGTGTTGCAAACCTAAAGCTGATTGATGATCTCAACCTGATTGAGAATGCCAAAACTGTTGGCGCTTATTTAAATGCTGGGATGCGCGACGCACTGGGATCACACCCCCAAGTGGGCGACATTCGCGGTGTTGGTATGTTGTGCGCTTTGGAGTTTGTTGAGGACCGTGTAGCACGGACATTCTATGACCCTTCTCAAAAGATTGGTGTGCAGATTACGGCGGCATTATTGGCAAAAGGCGTGATTGGACGTGCCATGCCTCAAGGCGATATCTTGGGCTTTGCACCACCATTTTGCCTCACAACAGGTGAGGCCGATGAGATTATCAGCAAGACACAATCTGCCGTTGAGGAAGTTTTAGGCAAACAGTGAAAATCCCTGAAATCTTTTGAGAATTAAGGAATTTCGGACAGTCAAACCTGTTGCAAACGATGTGATCCTGTGTTCTCTTTCCGTGATAACGTGCCAAAAGGCATGAACATACACCTGGGGAGGTGCCGCTTGTCTGGTACAGCAACTAACGACGGTTTCGTCGTCTTTGACCGCGTTCAAAAAAGCTATGATGGCGAAAATCTTGTCGTCAAAGATTTGAATCTTTCCATCGGCAAAGGTGAATTTTTGACCATGCTTGGGCCATCGGGGTCCGGCAAAACCACCTGCCTGATGATGCTGGCCGGGTTTGAAACAGCCACCCACGGTGACATCCTGCTGGATGGCAAACCTATCAACAATATTTCGCCGCACAAGCGCGGCATTGGCATGGTGTTTCAAAACTACGCCCTGTTTCCCCATATGACGATTGCCGAAAACCTCGCTTTTCCGCTTGAGGTGCGCAAAATGGGCAAGTCTGAGCGCGAAGAGCGCGTGCAGCGCGCCCTTGATCTGGTGCAGATGGGTGAATTTGGCGGTCGCCGCCCGGCGCAACTGTCTGGTGGTCAACAACAGCGTGTCGCGCTGACGCGTGCCTTGGTGTTTGAACCCGATCTGGTGTTGATGGATGAACCGCTTGGCGCGCTTGATAAGCAGCTGCGCGAAACCATGCAGTTTGAGATCAAGCGCATCGCAGATAACCTTGGGATTACTGTGGTCTATGTGACGCACGACCAAACCGAAGCCTTGACCATGTCAGATCGCGTTGCCGTTTTCGAAGATGGCCGTATTCAGCAATTGGCCCCGCCAGATGAATTGTACGAACAACCCAAGAACAGTTTTGTTGCGCAGTTTATTGGTGAAAACAATACCTTACAAGGCACTGTGAGCGAAATCAAAAATGGTATCGCCTTGGTCAAATTGGACGATGGCAGCCTGATTGATGCCATGCCGGTCAACGTGTCAAAGGCTGGGGAACGCACCCAAGTGTCAATCCGTCCTGAACGTGTTGAGATCAACCCCAAGCTTGGCAAAGACGCCCATACGCTGAAAGCCGAAGTGCTTGAATTTATCTATATGGGTGATGTGTTTCGCACGCGCCTGCGGGTGGCGGGCAACGACAACTTTATTGTCAAAACACGCAACCGTGCAGATCAGGCCCGCCTTGAGCCGGGCACACAGGTCGATATCGGCTGGTTGCCAGAGGATTGCCGCGCGTTGGACGCTTAAACGCGCGTGTCATGTCGCCGTGGCCCTATGACGTGGGTCGCGCGATGAATACAAGGCAGTGATTAAACCCGACATCACAGCCTTAACGAGTAAATCGGGTAATACTGGGAGACTATCAATGAAACTGACCAAAACGCTTATGGCAACCACGGCGCTGACAATTGCGGCTGGCATGTCCTTTGCAGATGGCCACATGGCATCTGAAATGACCATCGTAAGCTGGGGTGGTGCGTATTCTGCATCACAGCAGAACGCCTATCACACACCTTATTCCGAAGCGAACGGCGTAAAGATCATCAATGATGAATCGTCTGCCGAAGCCGTTTCAAAGCTGCGTGCGATGAACGAAGCTGGCAACGTGACATGGGATGTTGTTGACGTTGTTGCCGCTGACGCCCTGCGTCTATGTGACGAAGGTCTGGCGATGGAAATCGACCCGGACACCATGTTGGCAGATGCGCCTGATGGCACAAAAGCGTCTGAGGACTTTGGTGACTTGTTGGTTGGCGACTGCTTTATCCCGCAGATCGTATATTCAACGACAGTTGGCTATCGCACAGATTTGGTTGGCGACACGCCTCCATCAAAAATCTGCGATATCTTTGACACGGCCGCCTACCCCGGCAAGCGTTCATTGGAAAAGCGCCCAATCGGCAACATGGAATGGGCATTGCTCTGTGACGGCGTGGCCAAGGACGAAATCTATGACGTTCTGGAAACAGCCGAAGGTCAACAGCAAGCGCTCGACAAATTGGCAACCATCAAAGACGACGTGATCTGGTGGTCTGCTGGTGCCGATACGCCACAGCTTTTGGCGGATGGCGAAGTCATCATGGGCTCTACCTACAATGGTCGTCTGTTCAGCTTGATCGAAGAGCAAAAGCAGCCGGTTGCCATGTTGTGGGACGCGCAGGTGTTTGACCTTGACGGTTGGATCATTCCAACGGGTCTGTCACCAGAGCGCCAGGCACGTGCACTTGACTACATCATGTTCGCTACAGACACACAGCGTCTGGCGGATCAGGCCAAGTACATCTCTTACGGTCCTGCACGCAAATCTTCTGCACCACTGGTTGGCAAGCACGAAGAACTGGGCATCGACATGGCACCACATATGCCAACAGACCCAGAGAACGCCAAAAACACGTTCTTGTATAACTACGAGTTCTGGGCAGATTACCGCGACGATATCGACGCGAAATTCCAAGCGTGGTTGGTGCAGTAAGCACCTATGGGAAGGGGCCAATTTGGTCCCTTCCCGCCTTTTAAGACCTTATATTTGTTAGTCCATTTATCTGACGTCAAACCAATCCGAGCGGGCCAAAACAAGGTGGGAATACCATGAGCGACACAACAACAACGGGCCCGGTCCTTGCTGCTGACGGCACGCCGCTTAAAAAATCACTTAATCGAGCGCTGCGCATGCAAAAAATGCGCGCCCTCGCGCTGATCGCACCACTTTTGATTTTCGTTTTGGTGACCTTTGTTGCCCCGATTGCGGATATGCTGTTCCGCTCGGTCGAGAACGATATCGTATCTGACACATTGCCCCTGACCGTCGAAGAATTGGGCAACTGGGATCCGAATTCCAACGCAGCACCTGATGAAGCCGTGTTCAAGGCACTTGCCGCTGATTTCAAAGTTGCGGTGGCTGAAAAGGCCCACACCCGTCTTGGATCGCGCCTTAACTATGAAATGACCGGGCTGTCATCACTGTTTCGCAAGACAGGCCGTAAAGCCAAGAAGTTTGACCTTGAGACAGGAACAGATTTCAAAGCGCAGTTTGAAGATATAGACAAAGATTGGGTGGATCCCAAAGTATGGCAGACGATCCATACCTATTCCCCGACATTGACCAATGGCTATTTTCTAAATGCCATCGACATGCAGAAATCACCTGATGGCCCCGAAATGCGCCCCGAAAACCAACAGATTTATCTGACGTTGTTTTGGCGCACTTTGGTGATGTCCGTGATGATCACCTGTTCGTGCATTTTGCTGGGCTACCCCGTGGCATGGATATTGGCCAACCTGCCGCCGCGCACTGCAAATATGTTGATGATCCTTGTGCTTTTGCCGTTCTGGACATCACTGCTGGTACGCACCTCGGCTTGGAAGGTGATGTTACAACAGCAAGGCGTGATCAATGACACGCTTGTGTGGCTAGGCATTGTTGCAACCGATGATCGCCTTGCCCTGATCAACAACCAAACGGGTACGATCATTGCGATGACGCACATCTTGTTGCCGTTCATGATCTTGCCGCTGTATTCGGTTATGGCGACGATCCCACAGACCTATCTGCGCGCAGCAAAATCGCTGGGTGCCACCAACTGGACCGCCTTTTGGCGTGTGTATTTCCCTCAATCTGTGCCGGGCATTGGTGCGGGATCGATCCTCGTATTCATCCTTGCGATTGGTTATTACATCACGCCTGAAATCGTCGGCGGTACATCTGGTACCTTCATTTCAAACCGGATCGCCTATCACATTTCCAGCTCCCTCAATTGGGGCTTGGGCGCGGCGCTTGGGGCCATTCTGCTCGCGGCGGTGATGATGCTTTATTATGCCTATGACAAGATTGTCGGCATCGACAACGTTAAGCTGGGGGGCTGATCTGATGGCTGCTTTGACACCAATTTCACGCAAACCCGTTAACTTTTATGTGCCAGTGGTCGCTGCCTTTGGCGGCTTGGCAGGACTGTTTGTGGGCACAGCCCAAGGCAGCGGCATGTTCGGTATTCTTATTGGTGCCGTCGTGATGGGCGCAGTTGCCTATGTGTTGACCAACTTTATCCCGAACGAACGCCTTGGACGTTGGGGTCTGTTTGGCATTTTGGCGGTTGCGGGTGCGCTGTTTGGCGGCATACCCGGTCTGATCATTGGCGGTGCCTTTGGCTGGTTCTTTGGATGGCTCAGCTTTTGGCTGTACGAGGGCCGGTATCGCGGTCACCTCGCGCCCTACCTCACCCCCGGTCAGGTGTTGTGGCATTATGCATTTCGGGTGATTTGCGGCGCGATCTTTATCTTTCTGATCACCCCGATCATCGTTGTGATGCCGCTCAGCTTCAACGCTGAGAATTTCTTTACCTTCACACCTGAAATGCTGCGGTTTGATCCGGCGGGGTATTCGCTCAAGCATTACCGCGATTTCTTTAACAACCAAGATTGGCAGAACGCGGTGCGCAACTCGATCCGCATTGCACCCGTCGCGACATTGTTGTCGGTTGGGTTTGGCACACTTGCTGCGATTGGTCTAAGCCAACCGCATGTGCCGTTCCGGCGCGCCATTATGGCTGTGCTGATTTCACCGATGATTGTGCCACTGATCATCTCTGCCGCTGGTATGTACTTTTTCTACAGCCGCATCGGATTGCAGGGCACTTATATTGGTGTGGTTCTGGCCCACGCGGCCCTTGGTATTCCGTTTGTCATCATTACCGTGACCGCCACACTGGTTGGCTTTGACAACTCACTGACACGTGCGGCGGCCAACATGGGGGCCAGCCCCGTGCGGACATTCTTTAAAGTGCAAATGCCGTTGATCCTGCCGGGTGTTATTTCTGGTGGGCTGTTTGCCTTTATCACATCCTTTGATGAAGTCGTGGTGGTGCTGTTTGTTGGATCAGCTGGCCAAAAGACCCTACCTTGGCAGATGTTCACAGGTCTGCGCGAACAGATCAGCCCAACCATTCTGGCAGTTGCAACCTTGCTGGTTGTTATCTCAATCCTGCTGTTGACCACACTTGAACTGCTGCGCCGCAGATCAGAGCGTTTGCGCGGCATCTCTCCAACATAATTGAGAGAATTCGTCGCGTTCGCGTTTAAGAGAATATTATTGAGGCGCATCTAACAATGCGCCTCAATGCGTTAAGTGAGTGAGTTTTTAACGATGCGTAAATCAACCCAAACGCCCATCAACGGTCCTATTCCTGCCGCCACAACGCCCAATTTGACCGCTAAACCAAGTGCTTCATCCGCAAGAGGCACCACGCACATGTCACAACTGCCCCATCCCAATGATCCGCGTCATGCACGCATGTTTGAACTGCTGCGCCAAACGGAACAGGCGGCCTATACGACGGATCGCCTAAACATGACGACGGTAAGAGAATTGGATGATCGGGTTGCCGCCAAGATCAAAGAAACCGCGCTGCAATCCTTGCTATTCTCCGATTTCAAACCCAAAAAGCGTTAAAAGAACGCGCTGGCATCCAGCCCAATGGTGATCGCGCCAATCACAGCACCCGTGGCGGGATCCGTGATCGCCACGGACACTTGGCCCTGATAGGTCTGCGTGCTTTCATCTAAATCGATTTCATCGACAAAGATCGCCCCCGGGCCCATCGCATAGGTATTTTTGAATTTCGCCTCGTCGCCCTGCCAATAGTCAGACGTGATCGCGCTGGACGCCACGTTTAACCCAAGACTATCCATAACAAACACTTCAGTAATTCGACCCTGCGCTGCATCAACATGTTCATTCAAAAATGCAGACAGTGGGGCGGAAAGAACTTGTTTAATCATTGGCTGATCTGGTGCACCAACTTCGGCACGCCATGCCGTGTCTTTGGCAATGATGTCATCGTGTGACATCCCAGCTGTCACCAAGTTCTGTGCATTGATCGCCGCAACAACCTGTGCATCATTTACCCAAGGTAAAACATCTGAATCAATATAGCTGGTCATGGCCGGTGGCACTTCTGCAGCCTGCCCCATGGTTGCAGCAACAAGAGGCAAAACTGTTAGAAAAGAACGCAACATTCATAATTTCCTTATATCTTTGAAAAACCGCAACAGGTCAGGGACGCTGCGCGCACCCTAGATATGAGGATTTAAGAAGCCGTAAATTCAAAAGGTATTGCGGTCTCAATCGATAGCGCCGCGAAACCCGGTGGCGACAACGAACTTTTCAGAGCTATCTGAACGGCTGGCAGGTGGCTTGAAATTCGCGACCTTGGTGAAACGCTGTTTAAGTAGTTTCTGCAAATCACCCTCTGCTCCGCCCGCAAGTACCTTGGCGACAAAGGTGCCGCCCTCTTCAAGCACATCAAAGGCAAAATACGCCGCCGCCTCGCACAGCGCGATGATGCGCAGGTGGTCGGTTTGTTTATGGCCCGATGCAGATGCAGCCATGTCTGACATCACCACATCCGCCTTGCCGCCCAGCCATTCTTTGACTTGAAGGTCTGCGTCGTCTTCCATGAAGTCCAACTGATACAATTCGCAGCCTGCGATGGGTTCCATTTCTTGCAGATCGATGCCCAAAATCGTGCCCACAGCCTTGCCGCCGCGTTCGGCCAAGACGTTGCAGCGTTTTACCGCGACCTGACACCAACCGCCCGGCGCACAGCCAAGATCCACAATCCGCGCGCCCGGCACAAGGAACCGATATTTGTCGTCTAGTTCCAATATCTTGAACGCGGCGCGCCCACGATAGCCTTCGGCCTTGGCGCGTTTCACGTAAGGGTCATTCAACTGACGTTGCAACCAGCGCGTGGAGCTGGTTGTGCGTCCGCGTGCCGACTTTACCTTGACCTTCAGGTCACGCTGCCCGCGCCCAGAGGTGTTCTTGCCATCAGGTATTTTGGCCATCAGTATTTACCTTCTTCCAATACGCCATCGGCGCTCATTTGCGCGTATAGCAGGCCTTCGCGCAGACCGCGATCCGCAACTGACAATCGATCCGTAGGCCAGCAGCGCATCAGTGCTTGCAATATCGCCACCCCCGACATGATCAAGGCCGAACGATCCTGACCAATACGCGGATCAGCACGCCTGCCCCCCGGCCCCATCGCCAGATAAGAATGGATCACCTTGTCGATCTCTTGGCTGGACATATGCAGCCCGTCAACCTTGGTGCGGTCATAGCGTTTTAGCCCCAGATGGCTGGCGGCAACTGTCGTGACGGTGCCGGAGGTGCCGACAATCTGGAACCGCTTTTGCGGTTGGGCAGATTGATAGGGTTTAAAGTTCGCGAGGTTTTCTTCAAAAAACCATGACATCAGCGCAAAGCGTGCCGCGTCGTCGTCAACATCAGCGAATTGATCGCGCAATGTCGCCACGCCCAAGGGCACCGATATCCAATCGACGACTTTAGCGGCAGGAATATCGCTTAACGCTTGGGTGAACCCTGAATGTAGCCGCATGATCGATTGCGCACGATCCGCCTTGGGCACATGTTTTATATCAATCCAGACCAGTTCAGTTGAGCCACCGCCAATGTCCACGACCAACAGGTTTTCTGTTTTACGGCTGACCAGCGGTGCACAGGAAATCACCGCAAGTTGGGCTTCTTCCTCGGGTTTGATGATATCAAGCCGCAGCCCGGTTTCGCGCTGAATACGGCGCATGAATTCTTCGCCGTTCAAGGCACGACGACAGGCTTCTGTAGCAACCAGACGCATCCGGCGAACATTGTTGCGCCGCAGCTTCTGTTGACAGATACGCAATGCCTGAATGGTACGCGCCATTGATCCGCGCGACAATCGCCCGGTCTTTTCCAGACCCGATCCCAATTGGACGGATTTAGAAAAACTGTCGACCACATGAAAACCGCTGCCCTTGGGCTGCGCGATCAACATACGGCAACTATTTGTGCCCAAATCAAGAGCCGCATAGAGTTCGGATGATCTGGGCGGAACTGGCGCGGGGCTCAGAACCGGTATCGTTTCCTTTTCGAGCGCCCCCGCACCTTTGGGACGCTGTGGCGCCATGGGTTGCGCCTTTCATATCGAGTTGCAGCCAACGTAGTCCTTGGCGCGCGTCCGTGCAAGCGCGATCACTGCTCAATTCGCCGTGTCTTGTTGCCTTTCATAATGTTGTTGAGGATTTTGACCTCGCAATGCCCTCGTGATCCCCAGACAGAGGCACTACAGTTGCACCAAGTCGCTGACAGTCTGCGTTCTGTCGAAAAACGCCATCGCTGATCCATGTGCTTCGATTACAGAGGGCGCAGGACATTCTTTCGGGAGGAAGGAATCAACATGCCACAGGTCATCATCGTTTATTGGCGCGACATCCCTGCACAAGTGATTGTGGGCAAAGGGCGGCGTGCAGCGAAACGTCAGCTGCCTGAACGCTTTGAACAGGCGATCGATCGTGCCGCGATGAAGGTTGGTGCCGGGGATACCGATGCCTATCTGGCCGAATGGCGCAAAGCCGACCCTATTGAGGTCGCAGGTGACAGCGATGAAGCCGTGGCGGATGCCGAACTCTCACGAATTGATGTCGAATATGACCGCGCCCGGATCAAGGCGCTGATTGACAACGACGGCTGGGCCTAAGAGCGCGCCATGTTCAAGGATAACATCATGTCATTACTGAATTTTCGCCGCAAAGAAGTTGCGCCCACTCTGCCAACCGCAGAGATCCAAGCCTTCATGCAAGACTATTCCATCGAAGTGATGCCGCGCACCGCTGAGAAGGTTGAGGATTTCACCACACTGCTTCCAGCGGAAACACGTGTGTACATCGCCCATATCGAAGGTACGCCGATTGAGGAAATGGTCGCAACCGCCAAGCGTCTGAATGCAGATGGGTATAAGGTCATGCCGCATTTTCCGGCGCGGATCATCAAAGACAAGGCAACGCTGGCCGATTGGATTGCACGCTATCAAGGTGAAGCGGACGTTAAACAAGCGTTGCTGCTGGCTGGAGGCGTTGCCACGCCTCACGGTGATTTTTCAGACTCCATGCAACTGGCCGAAACAGGTCTGTTTGATCAAGCTGGTTTTGAACGCCTACACTTTGCCGGGCACCCAGAAGGCAACCGCGACATCGATGCCAAAGGTACGGCCAATGTGGATGCAGCGGTAAAGTGGAAAAACGATTTCCAAACCCACACGGATGCCAAGCTTGCACTTGCCACCCAGTTCGCGTTCGAAGCAAAACCAATCATCGCATGGGCAGACAGCCTAAAGGATGCGGGCATCACCCTGCCCGTTCACATCGGCATCGCAGGTCCTGCGAAATTGCAAACCCTGATCAAATTCGCCATTGCCTGCGGTGTTGGCCCATCACTTAAAGTGCTGCAAAAGCGCGCGATGGATGTGACCAAGCTGCTGTTGCCTTACGAGCCAACTGACGTGATCAGCGAATTGGCCCTGCACAAAGCTGCCAACCCTGATTTTAACATTTCCCATGTGCATTTCTTCCCTCTTGGCGGAATCAAGACCAACGCCAATTGGGCCATCGAAAATGGTGGCGATGCTGCCACGCCTGCAAACGCTTCCTAAAGGACTATTTAATGACCCGCACCGTTGTCGAATCCAAAACCAAAACTGCCATCATCGGCTTTGATCAACCGTTCTGCGTGATTGGTGAGCGGATCAATCCAACAGGCCGCAAGATTTTGGCCGAAGAACTTGAGCGGGGTGATTTTAGCCGTGTTGAGGCGGATGCGATTGCACAAATGGCGGCAGGTGCCAACATTCTGGATGTGAACTCTGGTGCGGTGTTTTCCAACAAAATGGCCGAAGACCCACGCTACGCGGACAACAACTTTGTTGAGCCGATGCTGATGCCCGAGATGATCAAGATTGTGCAGTCTGTAGTCGATATTCCGATCTGTATCGACAGCTCGGTGCCCGGCGCGCTCGAGAATGGTCTAAAGGCCTGTGAAGGTCGACCGCTGTTGAACTCTGTCACAGGTGAAGAAGAACGCCTTGAGTTGGTTCTGCCGCTGGTCAAGAAATACAACGTACCTGTTGTGGCCATTTCCAATGACGACACAGGTATTTCCGAAGACCCTGACGTGCGTTTCGCGGTGGCAAAGAAAATCGTAGAACGTGCTGCTGATTTTGGCATTCCCGCCCATGACATCGTTGTGGACCCTCTGGTGATGCCCATCGGTGCGATGGCAACTGCGGGGCATCAGGTGTTTACACTGGTGCGCCGCCTGCGCGAGGAATTGGGTGTGAACACCACCTGCGGTGCGTCAAACATCAGCTTTGGCCTGCCCAACCGTCACGGCATCAACAACGCATTCCTGCCTATGGCGATGGGGGCTGGCATGACATCTGCGATCATGAACCCAGTCGCATTGCCTGTTAGCCCTGCCAAGGTTGCAGAAAAGCGCGCCGAACTTGCAGCCCTCGGCCTTGTACTGCCCGAAGATATGGACGACGAAGCACTGGTGCAGCTTTTCGGTATGGGTTCGACCTTGGCGCGTCCCGGTAAGGAAATGGAAGCAATCCGCGCTGCGAACTTCCTGTTTGATCGTGACCCGCACGGTGGTGATTGGATCAAATTTAACAAAGTTGCACCCAAAGCTGGCCAAGAAGGCCGTGGACGCGCAGGGCGCACAGGTGGCCGTCGCCGCGGCTAAACCTTTGCACTATCAAGCTATTTCAAAGCCCTCGATGCCAGTCATCGGGGGCTGTTTTAGTGTGTACAACCTGTGTTTGAGTAAACGACGACAACAGGCCCCATGGTAACGCAGAATTAACGTACCGCCCGCTAAAACAAGCGCACCCGAGTAATTTACGGAGCGTTTGGAATGTTGCTGGCCTATAATCTTACACTTCATCACCGACATGGCTGACCAATTATCCCTGAGCGGCAAGCTTGATCTGGCAGCCGTAGGTGGGCTTCATGCCGACCTACTGGCACGGATCGGTCAGGATATCACTCTAAACATGGCACATGTTACACACCTTGGCGCGCTATGTGTTCAAACAATGATCGCTGCTGCCAAAAGCACCCATGATGCGGGATGTTCGTTTCACATGACCGAAACAAGTGACCGTGTGTTGGGCCAACTTGCGGCCATGGGCCTGACCCCCGAAATCATCATGGAGGGGCGCACATGACACTTGAAATTCTTGCAGTGGATGACAGTCGCACCATGCGCGATATGATCCGCCTCGCGTTACTTCCTGCTGGTTTCACCGTCCATACCGCAGATGATGGATTGCATGGCATTGAGGTTTTGGATGGCATCACCCCTGATGCCATCATCACCGACATCAACATGCCGCGCATGGACGGTTTCGGTTTTATAGATGCTGTGCGTGTGCAAGATAAACACCGCGCCACGCCGATCCTTGTTTTGACCACCGAAGCCGCCCCTGACCTTAAAAACCGGGCCCGCGCAGCGGGTGCAACGGGTTGGATTGTAAAACCTTTTGATCCTAAAAAACTAGTCAAAGCCCTGCAAATGGTCGCCGGATAGAGGCACCAACGCATGAATACACCCAACGATCCCATGGCAGAAATCCGCGCTTCCTTCTTTATCGAATGTGAAGAATTGCTTGAGGCGTTGCAGGATGGGTTGCAGATCATTGAAGATGGCACTGACGATACTGAAACCATCAACGTAGTGTTTCGCGCGGTACACTCAATCAAAGGTGGTGCTGGGGCCTTTGGGCTGGATGGCCTTGTCCGGTTTGCCCATCGGTTTGAGACAGTGTTGGATGAGGTCCGTACAGGGCGCATGCAGATTGAAAGTGATGTTCTAAAGCTGTTTTTTCAAGCAACAGATCACCTCTCTGATTTGGTGCGGATCAGCAGAGATGCGGGCCTTTTGCCGGATGCGGCCACAAACAACATATTAACGCAACTTGACGCTTTGTTGGGGGGGACTTCTGACACCGAAGTAGAACCAGAAATCGAATTTCAACCAATGGGTATTTCGTTGGATATCGATTTGGACAGTATTGATGATACGGAATTCCCTAATCTGAATGACCTGACATCACGTCCAGATTTAGCAAACCTCACATCAGATCAACCGGACACATCATCTGCTCTGCCTACGTACACAATTCACTTCGCTCCTTTGGCAGAGATGTTCGAAACCGGAAACGAACCTTTCTTGCTGCTTCGGAATCTACGGGATTTGGGCAAAACGACGCTGACATGCAACCTTGCCAAGGTTCCAGACCTCAAAGCACTTACACCAGAACTTCCCTATATGTGTTGGGACGTTAAACTAGAAACAAATGTTGACGCAGCCGAGATCGCATCCATTTTTGAATTTGTCGAAGGACTTTGCATCCTGAAGATTCAGAGCAATACAACGCCACCTGATAACATGGATTTTGATGTGGCTGCGACAACGCCGCAAGCCCCCCTCACCGCATCAAATAACCTTGATGTGAAAGCACCACCCATGGAGACAAAAAAACCAACCACAACCATTGATCCATTGGCCAATGCCACACAACCGACTCCCGCAACTGAAGCAAAATCTGTTGTGCGTGTTGATTTGGACCGGATTGAAAGACTGGTTAACCTTGTTGGTGAATTGGTCATCAATCAAGCGATGCTCAGCCAAAGCCTTGAGCAATCAGGTCTGTCACCACACTCTGACGCGATGAACGGCTTAGAAGAGTTCCAACGCCTCACTCGTAACATTCAAGACAGCGTCATGATGATCCGCGCACAACCCGTTAAATCCTTGTTTCAACGCATGTCGCGGATCGTGCGCGAAGCGTCAAATTCTGTCGAAAAAGACGTCCGTCTTCATAGTGAAGGCGAGGCCACAGAAGTTGATAAGACCGTAATCGAACGGCTTGCCGATCCCTTGACCCACATGATCCGCAACGCTGTTGATCACGGTCTGGAAACCACGCAAGCCCGCCTCGCTGCGGGCAAGCCTGCCCAAGGACGTGTGAACTTGACCGCGGCACATCGGTCCGGGCGGGTCATCATCGAAGTTTCGGATGATGGCGCTGGTATTAACCGATCCAAAGTACTTGAGATCGCGATAAGCAAAGGATTGATTGCTGCTGATGCTCAGTTGAGCGATGCAGAAATCGACAACCTTCTGTTTTTGCCAGGATTTTCCACAGCATCCGTTGTATCCGATCTGTCTGGCCGCGGTGTTGGTATGGATGTCGTGCGCACCGCAATTCAAGCGCTTGGTGGGCGTATTACAATTACATCTGCGCCCAATGTCGGCACGACATTTTCGATATCCCTACCTCTCACGCTGGCAGTATTGGATGGTATGGTTGTTGATGTTGCTGGCGAAACATTGGTTTTGCCGCTCAACTTGGTTGTCGAAACGCTTACTCTCTCTCAAAATGACGTTGAAATCGTCCGTCCCGGCAATTGTGTCATGCGTGTACGCGGCACCTTTATCCCGCTCTTTGATCTGGGATTAGAGTTGGGATATCGCCCGCCGCTCACTTGTTTTGAAGATGTTGTTGTCCTCCTCATCGCCCATGATGATGGCAGTCAAGCAGCGCTGATGATCGACAACATTGTGGATCAAAGACAAGTTGTGATCAAAGGTCTTGATGAAAGTTTTTACCGCGCGCCTGGTATTGCAGCAGCCACAATTCTGGGCGACGGGCAGATTGCGCTTATCCTTGACCCCTCTGACATCATCACCAATGCAATGCGCCATCCAGCAGTACCATCAACGGTTTTCGAAGCAGGGATACCAGCATGAGCAACTTAGAGACCTCCGAAACACTTGAACTTTTGACCTTCCAATTGGTCAATCAAGAATATGCACTTGATATCATGTCTGTGCGGGAAATTCGGGGATGGACCCGGGCAACGCCCCTGCCCCATGCACCCCATTACATGAAAGGTGTCATTAACCTACGCGGTACAGTGTTGCCCGTCATGGACTTGGGTGAACGTCTGGGCCTGGAACCACGCACACACAGCGATCGCAATGTTGTCATTGTCGTAAAACATGGGAAAAGTATGACCGGATTATTGGTCGATGCCGTATCGGACATCATCGCTTTGACGCCGGAAGATCTACAGCCCCCGCCGGAAATGGCAGGCGGCGGATCATTGAATGTTGTCAGCAGCTTGACCCTAATTGATGATCGTATGATCCGCATCCTTGATCTTGATGTGACGATCACAATGCCTGAAAATGCTGCGGCGTGATGAAAACAACGCTGCATAATGCCAGCTTGGACAAAAATAGTTTTCAAGCGATCGCCGATTTGGCCTACCGCGAAAGCGGTCTGACACTTGTTGACGAAAAAATAACGATGATTCAATCTCGATTGCGTCACCGTCTGCGCGCCTTGGAAATATCAAACTTTACCGATTATTGTGATTTTGTAGTCTCTGAAAATGGGTGTGACGAAAGAAAACAGCTGATTTCCGCCTTAACCACCAATGTCTCGCACTTTTTTCGCGAAAATCATCATTTTGACGCTCTGATCGATCACGTGATGACAAAACTACCCGCATTGAAACGAGGTGATCGTTTACGTATCTGGTCTGCGGGATGTTCAAATGGCCAAGAAGCCTTGTCGGTGGCGATAAAGCTATATGAGGCCATACCAAATATTTCCAAGCTGAATGTACGCATTTTAGCGACGGATATTGATCCAGAAGTTGTCCATTTCGCACGCGCGGGTTGTTATTCTGAACGATTGATGACCGGTGTTCCCCTTGATCTGCGCGCCAAGTACTTTTCACAAAAACAGTCCAAAATCGGTGAAAAAACCTATACGGCGCAATCCAATGTTCATTCACTTGTCCAATTTAACGAGTTGAACTTACTTGGATCCTGGCCAATGCGGGGTGAATTTGATGCGATTTTCTGCCGAAATGTTGTGATCTACTTTGATCTCAAAACCCAAACGGCTTTGTGGCCACGTTTTCGCCAAAAACTGAAACCGGACGGGGTCTTCTTCTTAGGACACTCCGAACGCATCGCAGATCCATCGAACTTTGGATTTCGCTGCTCTAAGCCAACGACTTACACAACACTTTCTACCTAATACCGAACAATGATCTGCAAGGTTTCACCTAAAATAAGGACACAATAACATGGCATTGCGTGATCAGATTCGCATTATGGTTGTCGATGATATGTCGACCAGCAGGGGGTTGATTACCCAGGCCTTGGATGGATTTGGTATTCGAAATGTTACAACCGCTGAGAACGGAAAACAGGCTTTGCTAGCCTTGGCAAAACACCCCGTTCATCTTGTGATATCTGACTATAATATGCCAGAAATGGATGGCTTGCAGTTACTCCACTATCTGCGTGCCTCCCCGAAAACCAAGGGCGTGGGTTTTGTATTGATCACTGGACGTGCCGAACAGCAGATTATTGATCACGGTAAAAAGCTTGGCATGAACAACTATCTAAAAAAGCCATTTCAACCTGATCAGCTGCGCAGTTGTCTGGAAACGGTTGTTGGTCGTCTTTAGTGCCCAGTTCTGGAACACATGGCGGAAAGAACCTATCGTCTTTGATGCAAGACTTGTCCGTGTACTTTGATGATTTGGCAGAAATGGCGCAAAAAGTGGAAGATGCTGTAAGCGAACAACGATGTTCAAAAACGCCTCAGCAAGAGCAGACAATTACAGAACTCCAGGGTTTGGATTATCTGCGGCAAGCCCTGAACGATCTTGCGCTGCTGACATCGATCCTGGGTCAGTATGGTTCTCAAGATGTACTCTCTTCTCAAACCACTGCCGAAATCGAGAAAACGTTAAACTTGAATGACATAAAGGCCATCGTTTGCAGGAATCCAAACACTCTTAGGAACCATGATGATGGCGTGGGACATGGCGTTTTAGACCTTTTCTAATCCCAACACATGATCAGATGATATTATGCTACAATCACACTCAGATCGCTCCAATTGCCATCACAACAATTCCAATCCGTTTCCTCTGGGCAATGGAAGGGCGTTACCCCTCACCTCTGCCATCTTTACCTCGCGCGTGAGTTTTTGACGCGCAACACCTGTGGTCGGCCAGAACAATAAGTGCCTCGCCACGTCCCCGCCAAGCGATTGTGACAGACAGGGTATTTTTTCCCGTTCCAAGAAATTCAAAGTGAACGCGCAATTCGCAGCGCCAATTCCTGACAAGCCGCTGACCATTTGAGCACCGCCAAAGGCCTTGGCGCGCAAGCGATCCCGTTTGGCACCAAGCTTTAAGAGGTCATTAATTAATAATTCCATAGAATGGACACCAACGGCGTCACAACGCGCGGCGCGTTCAGTGCGGCTTGTGATTAACATATGGTTCATCCCACCAACCCCAGACAAGGGATCCCATAGACAACAAGCAACGCAAGATCCAAGTAGCGTCGAGATAGCCACGTCCTTTTGGTCCGACACAGCATGTTCACCTTGGGTTATGACAATACGGTTGTCAGTCATGTGGCCCCCCCCGCGATTGCTGGCGGTGCTGATCAATTGCTTGATTGATTGCGGCCCCAATCTGGGTAAGCGGCAGTTTTTTATCCACGACCCCCAACTTCCAAGCAGCTTTGGGCATGCCGTAAACGACGCTGGTTGCTTCGTCTTGTCCAATTGTGAATGCGCCCGAACGGTGAAGCAGTTGCATGCCAATCGACCCATCCCGCCCCAAACCGGTTAGGATGACAGCAATGACATCATGGCCAAAGGGGGCCGCAGAAGAAAACAACGTATCCACAGATGGGCAATGCGCCGCACATTCAACGTTTGATCGCAGATAGGTTTGCCAAACACCGTTGCGTCGGACCAATTCCGTGTGGGCACCTTGTTCGGGCGCGAGAACGATCTGCCCGGCCGCAAGCGAAGCCCCATTTCGCGCAAGACTGACGTTTTGGGAGAGGTTTCGGTTTAACAGTTGCGAGAAGCTAATCAAAAACGTGGCTGGCATGTGTTGGACGATAACAACAGGCGGGCCGTTAGCACGTAACGTCGGCAAAACTGTTTCAAGCGCATTGACGCCCCCAGTTGACGCGCCAATCAGAACAATGGGCTGCGGCCCCGAAC
Organism: Sulfitobacter sp.; assembly: GCA_049794015.1. Lineage (GTDB taxonomy): Bacteria > Pseudomonadota > Alphaproteobacteria > Rhodobacterales > Rhodobacteraceae > Sulfitobacter. The sequence goes on from JBARCK010000050.1 coordinate 61,225, forward strand.
CCGCGGGCGAATAACCATTATGGACGCCTTTTGTTATTTTTTCAAAGGGTTGCAATGTTGAACATGCCGCCGAAAAAACCCGTCGCGCGATATCTTTGAAGGTTTTTGAATCGGTGCCACTGCCGGGTTTAAGTATGCAATCCACCGCGCCAATGGTCAGCGCTGCAATCGCAGCTTCAGACCCGAATTTGGTTTTTCCCGACACCATCACAACCGGCATCGGCTTTAGCCGCATCAGGCGTTCAAGGAACTCCAAACCGTTCATGCCGGGCATTTCGATGTCCAAGGTGATGACATCTGGGTTGGTTGTTTTGATCAATTGACGTGCTTCTTCGGCACTTGCGGCTTCTCCAACCACGTGCAACCGAGGGTCCTTGTTCAAAATAAGCCGCAACCATGTCCGAACAGATCGAGAATCGTCCACGATGACAACGCGCTTTGTCAAAAAATGGGGTGTTTTTTGGGGCACTGGACCAACCGCCAACGTCATCTACACATCTTAGGGCGATGGCTTGTCTGCACACAAAGCTCCACTTCTGAGGCAACGATCGCCTTCATTGCGATTATGCGTCCAAGCGGTGAAAGCTGGATTAATTTTTATCTCAGCCGATGCGCTAAATTGTTCAGGTATTTGTGCAGCCAGACACCCCCAGAAACGCAGACACCGCCACAATTATGCAGCGGTGCCAAAACGCGATATCGTTTTGTTTTTAGACAGTGCCGCCAAGGCTGCCTTCCAGAGCGACCATTTCTTGCCCACCAGCCATCATGTCTTGCAATGCCTCTGGTGTGATATCCCCACGCGACGCAGTGCCCAGCGTCTTACCACGATTGAGCACGGTAAAGCGGTCACCAACTGCCATCGCATGACGCACGTTATGGGTGATGAACACCACTGCAATGCCTTGTTTGCGCACCCGGTCAATTGTGGCCAAAACATTTGCAGTTTGGCGCACGCCTAGGGCCGATGTCGGTTCATCCAAGATCAACACTTTTGCACCAAAATGAACGGCGCGCGCAATCGCGACGGTTTGGCGTTCACCACCCGATAACGTACCCACGGCTTGATCTGGACCGCGTAGGTTGATGCCCATCTTGCGCATCTCTTCCATGGTGACGCGGTTGGCGTACTCCGCGTCATAAAACGACATGCCTGCTTTCTTCTTTGTGGGTTCATTGCCCATAAAAAAGTTACGCGCCACTGACATCAGCGGGATCATTGCGAGGTCTTGATAAACCGTCGCAATGCCAGCCGTGATTGCGTCACGCGGGTCCTCAAAATGCATTTTTTGGCCTTCAAAAAGGATCTCGCCTTTCGTGGCCTTGTGCACGCCGCTCATCGTTTTGATGAAGGTTGATTTACCCGCGCCGTTGTCACCCAATAGGCAGTGACATTCACCTGCAAACACTTCAAGCGAAACTCCTGCCAACGCGATGACAGAACCAAAGTGCTTTTCGATGCCTTCCATGCGGATAATGGGTTTGGATTGATCAGTCATATCAACGCTCCCCCGTGATCATGCGGCGAATGTAGGTATTCAGGATCACCGCAAGCAGTAAGATCACCCCGAGGAACACCCGGAACAGCGAACTTTCTACACCCGCAAAGAACAGGCCCTGTTGTACAACGCCAAAGATCAGGGCCCCTAACGCGGCACCAATGACCGACCCATAGCCGCCCGTCAAAAGTGCGCCGCCGATGACAACTGCAATGATCGCCTCAAATTCCTTGAGCAGACCGCGATCCGCACCCGCTGATCCAAATTCCATCACCTGACAGGTCGCAAAGATACAGGCACAGAATGCAGTGAACATGAACATCAACACTTTGACGCGATTTACCGGCACACCGACATAACGCGCGGCCTGTGCGTCACCACCGGATGCAAATATCCAGTTGCCGAACTTGGTCCGCGTCAGCAAGATATGACCAAAGATCACCAACAGGATCGCCCAGACGATCAACATCGGGATGCCGTCCACCACAGGGTCACCTTGGCGTGTGCCACGCTCAAACGTGTTGATGATCCCGTTGTCGCCCAGCCATTGGAAAAACCCAGTTAAAATTTTGCCACCAAATATTGGGGCCAGCCAATCACCTTCTGCAACATCACGGATGCCGCCAATGATGGTTTTGTTTTCAAAAAGTTGCGGAAAATAGATCGTGAAACCGCGCAGGATGAACAGCGTTGCAAGGGTCACAATAAAGCTTGGCAACCCAGTACGGATCACGATGAACCCGTTTAGCGCACCAATCGCAATGCACAAAATAAAGCTGATGATGATGGCCATCCAAACAGGCCAGCCTAAAGTGACCGAAAATATCGCGATCATCATCCCGGCAAAGCCGATCATCGACCCAACAGAAAGATCAAATTCACCCGCGATCATCAACAAACACGCGCCCACCGCAATAATCATAAATTGTGCTGATACCGTGGACCAGTTCATGATGCCTTGGCTGTTGAACATGCCGCTGTCAAAAGCGAACAGTGCAAAGAAGGTGAAAACTGCGACGGTTCCGCAAATGCCACCCAGTTCTGGCCGTATCAGGGCGCGTCTAAAGGATGACATTTCCTTAACGCGTTCATCTGTATCCGGTGCTGGCCCACTTGGGTCAGGCTGCGCTGCCTGTGACATCGCTCGTGCTCCGTAAATTTGAGGAAATAAAAAAGGCGCCCCCGTTTAGGGACGCCTTTGGCTGGTTTGGTTTAGCGGAACTCGCCAGCAAACTCTTCTACTTTGGTCAAGGCGTCAGCAGTGACAAAGCCGGGACCAGAGTTGATGTTGTTGCCCGGCAGCACGCCGTAACGGTGATAGTTGGTCATGATCACAACCGGCAGGTAGGCCTGCAAGAATGGCTGCTGGTCGATGCCCCATTCGATCACGCCAGATTTGATGCCTTTGACGATCTCTTCGCCAAGGTCAAATGTACCGAAATAGATGTCACCCGCCATGCCGTTTTCGTTCAGCGCCTGAATGGTTGGGTCGGCAGATACCGGGCCCAATGTCAGGATGCCGTCTGTTTCGGGGTTGGCTGACAGATAGGCCAGAACCTTGTTTTTAATCTCGGACGGGTCGGTGCCGCTATCAAGCATTGAATCGCCCAGATCAACACCCAGACCATCGGCAAAACCACGGCAACGTTCTGCAACTGTTGGCTGCTGAATGGCATGGTTCACACACAAGAATGACGTCACGCCGTCACCTTTTGCGCGGATACCCGCAGCTTGACCCGCGTCATATTCTGGCTGGCCGACATACATCAATGCGCCGACTTCACGGGCCTGTTCAGGTGTACCAGTGTTCATGATGATCACGTCAACACCGGATGCAACAGCATTCTGAATCGGCCCTTTGAGCACGTCATAATCAGCCAATGTGGTGATGATGCCGTTTGGACCAGATGCCGCAGCTTGATCGATGATGCGCGCCATGTCGGCGATGTCACCTGTTGGCGGATTGCGGTATTCAACCTCAACGCCCATCTGTTCACCAGCAAGCGCGATGCCGTTCTTAACCGTGTTCCACCAGCTGTCGCTGTCAGGTGCGTGGCTGACCAGCACGTATTTTTCACCCTCAGCGGACGCTGTGGTTGCAACCATCATCGGTGCGGCCACAATCGCAGTCGCAAGCGCGATGTTCTTAAAAATTGATGACATGAACTTCCTCCCTGTTTGACCAGTAAACTGGCGTAAGATCGGTTTCCCACCGATCCTTAGAATCAAATAACCATACCTTTGACCACAATGCAACCGGTTGCAAAATATCTGACGGGTATAGGATTTCATTTGGGCGTGCTTACGCTAAAAGGGGTATGCGCCCAATTGGAGACACAAGAGCATGGCCATGACCCTGAAAGATGTAGCGGAACGCGCAGGTGTGTCGCGCTCTGCCGTGTCACGCACCTTTACCGATGGCGCATCAGTGTCCGACAAAATGCGTCGCCGGGTTGAAAAAGCCGCCGAAGAACTGGGGTATAGCCCTAATGCGCTTGCTTCCAGCCTGACGACAGGACGCACAAAGCTTATTGGCTTGGTGTCCAATAACTTTCACAACCCGATCTTTTTGGAAGTGTTTGATCTGTTTACCCGTGGCCTTCAGGATCAGGGTTTACGCCCGCTTTTGGTCAATTTGACCGATGAAACCGATCCCGCAAATTCGGTGCGGATGTTGCGTCAATATTCGGTGGACGGCGTTGTTGTTGCCTCTTCTACCCTGCCGCCCGGGTTCGCCAAGGCGTTTCGCGATGCTGGCGTGCCTGTCGTGCATTCCTTTGGTCGTTTATCAAGTGCCCCGCAGGTGCATGTGGTTGGTATTGATAACGTCGAAAGCGGGCGCATGGCAGCGCGCACGCTGATTGATCGCGGCTACACAAAAATCGGATTCCTTGGTGGGCCAGAAATTGCGACATCCACCCAAGACCGGATGCGTGGCTTTATTATGGAAGCCGCTGACCACCCTGAAATCGAGGTTACTCATTCTTTTGCGGATGCCTATTCTTTTGAGGCAGGTCGCAAAGAAATGTTGCGCCTTTTGTCGGATACACCTGCTGAGGCGTATTTCTGCGGTGATGATGTGTTGTCGATTGGTGCCTTGTCGGCGATTGCAGACAACAACATGTCCGTACCAGATGACATCGGGATTATTGGGCTAAACGACATGGAGATGTCTGCGTGGGAAAATATCAACCTCACGACCATTCACCAGCCGATCAAACAGATCGTCGCCTCAACCATTGAACTGATGCTCGCGATGCTCAAAGACGCGGATCGCTATCCCGAAGCGCGCATCTTTGCCTGCGAGATCATTGAGCGGGGCACATTGCGCCCGCTCAAGACCTAAGCAGTTGTTTTAACGAAACATTGGCGGGCGCGCATCCATCCATGCACCGTCCGCTTTGGCAGAGGCCACAGCCGTATGAACCGCCGCCATTGAGCGCACACCATCTGATGCATTGGGCAGGCCATCACGCACCTCGCCCCGGATCGCATCCGCCAGATCGCAATAGATATTGGCGACGGCCAAGGGGAATCCTTCGGGGTGCGCAATCGACACGCGTGACAGGCGCTGCGCATCTGCATGCAAGCCACCCTCGCCTTTTTCAATGATCTGCGTGCGCCCGCCAACAGGTGTATAAATCAACTGGTTTGGTTGCTCTGATGCCCACCGCAGGCCACCCGTTTCGCCAAAGACCTGAATGTCAAAGCCGTGCTGGCGCCCAATCGCTACAGACGACGTCCAAAGCCGCCCGACGGTGCCGCCCGTCATGCGAAAATTCACCATCGCATCATCCTCCAGCACCCGGCTGGAAATGGTCGATGCAAAGTCCGCAGACAGTTTTTCAACCTCATCGTCACAAATGAAACTGGCCATATGCATTGCGTGAATACCGCAATCTGCAAACTGCCCTGACACGCCCGCCATCGCCGGATCATAACGCCAGCGCACGCGTGGGTTATCAGCATCCGCCGCATCACCATGATGGCCGTGGCTAAAGTTCGTGACAACCAGACGGACCTTGCCGATCTCTGCGTTGCGCACCATCGCACGGGCCTGACGGATCATCGGATAGGCCGAGTAACAATAATTCACGGCGCAGATCTTACCCGCTGCCTTGGCCACGCGCACAATCTCTTCGCCCTCTTCGACGTTCATCGTCATCGGCTTTTCGCACAGCACGTTAAATCCGGCCTCAAGGAATGCCTTGGTGATTTCAAAGTGCGTCGAATTTGGTGTGGCAACCGTGACCAGATCAACGCGGTCCGCGCGGTCTTTTTCCCCCACCAACATCTCTTGCCAATCACCATAGGCACGGTCCGGGGCCACCCCCAAACGCTGCGCATATGCGCGGCCAATGTCCGCACGGTGATCTAACGCGCCAGCGGCCAGTTCAAACAACCCATCCGCCTGCGCACCCAATCGATGCGCTGGCCCAATCTGGCTGCCTTCACCGCCGCCGATCATGCCCCATTTTAACTTTGCCATGATGTATATTCCTTAGAAACCAATGGATTGCAGATATTCGCGGTTTGCGCGCGCATCTTCTAACGGTGTACCGGGCATGGACGGATCGCAGTCTTGCTCAACCGTGCACCAGCCTTTGAAACCAGCGTCTAACAAGCGTTGCCGAACAGCTGGAAAATCAACATCCCCCTGCCCCAAATTACAGAATATTCCCTGCCCGCAGGCTTTGTAGAAATCCGTGCGATTGGCGACTACATCCGCTTTAACAACCGGGTCTATATCTTTGAAGTGCATGTAAGAAATGCGATCCATGTGGCGGTCCATGAACGCCACCGGATCAAAACCCGCATAGGAATGATGCCCTGTATCAAAGCATATCTTAAGAATGTTTTCGTCAACCTCGCTCAACAGCCGCTCCAGTTCTGGTTCAAAGTCCATAAAGCCCGCTGCATGGGCATGGATGCCCACGGTCAGCCCATATTCTTCACTGCCCATTTTGGCTATTGTCGCGATGCGGTCGCGGTAGGCGGACCATTCGGCTTTGTCCATTTGCTCTGCTTCATCCGCCCGGCCCGCTGTGGGGGCGCGGCGTGGTGAAATACTGTCGATCAACACCAGATGCTGCGCGCCATGGGCCACCAAGGCCTTGCAGGTTCGGATGCTTGCGTCTTTCAGAACATCCCACTTGGCAGCATCATGAAACGGCTGGAACACCACCCCGCCGATGATCTCAAGATCACGCTCGGCCAATGCCGGTGCCAATACCGCTGGGTCCTCTGGCATATAACCAATCGGGCCCAATTCGATGCCCTTGTATCCCGCACCTGCGCATTGATCCAAAACGGATTGCCACGTGGGATATGCAGGATCACTGGGAAACTCGATGCCCCAAGAACAAGGCGCATTGCCAATACGAATACTCATGTCAGATGCCTTTCAGTAGGTCAGAATGCAGCAACATCCTGCCAAGTCTTTAATGTGGATGATGTAAGGGCAGCGGCGATCACTTGGTTCACCTCCATGCCGTCCCGGAAGGTCGGCCAGATCGATTTGCCAGCCTCAATCGCGGCCAGAAAATCGCGTGCCTCAATGATGATTTGATCCTGATATCCGGTGCCATGGCCCGGTCCCTGACAGAACGGTTCATAATCAGGATGCGCAGGACCCGTCAGGATTTTGGTAAAGCCGCGCGTCGCCTCTGGCCCTTCCATTCGGTAAAGCCAGAGCGCGTTCTGATCTTCTTGGTCAAACCGTATCGCGCCTTTAGTTCCTGTAATTTCATAGGCATAGCCCATTTTTCGGCCCGTCGCGATGCGGCTAAAAAACATCTGCCCCATTGCGCCATTTTCAAAGCGGCACATCATCTGGCCTTGATCATCATTGGTCACTGTGCCGCCTGGACGTTCCTCGTGCACCGTTTCAACTTCTGCAATCAGGCGCGTCACAGGACCGATCAAGGCCATTGCCCCATTGATCATGTGGGGGGCCAAATCGCCCATTGTACCGTTCGCCATACCCGTCGTGCGCCATGTCGCGGGTGCCTGTGGGTCGGCATAAAAATCCTCGGTGTGTTCGCCGCGAAACCATGTGATGTCACCAATTGCGCCCTCGGCAATCAATTGCCGCGCATATTGGCTGGCGGGCGTGCGGATATAGTTGAATCCAACCATATTCACGGTGCCAGTTTTTTCGGCGGCGGCAACCATGGCGCGGCTGTCCTCAAGCGACGCGCCCATCGGCTTTTCACAAAACACCGGTTTACCAAGCGCAAACGCCGCCTCAGCAATCGCGCGGTGGGTTTCTTGAGGGGAGGCAATGACGATTGCCTCGACCTTTGGGTCATTGACCAAAACGCGCCAATCGTCTGTCGCCTGCGCAAAGCCATAAGACTTGCGATAACGTTCCGCGCTGGCAGGTGTCGAGGCGCAAATCATTTCCAGATGCGGGCGCAATTCGGTGTTAAAAACCGCACCAACGCTGCTCATCGCAACGGCATGCGCCTTGCCCATATAGCCACCACCAATGATGCCGATGCCAATCTTTGTCATGTGATCTCAATCCCTTGGCCTGTGGGTGGCTATTCAACTTGCAACCGGTTGCATTTCTTGTATCTTGGGATTCGAAATCACGCAAGACGCAATCAGCGCGGCGTCATAATATCCAAAAGGACAGGTGCGATGCCCCAATCACACGACACAATCCGCCTGACAACCGCCCAAGCTATTATCAAGTGGCTGGCGAACCAATTTATTGAGATCGACGGCGTTGAAATGCGTCTGTGTGGCGGTGGCTTTGGCATTTTTGGTCATGGCAATGTGACATGTTTGGGTGAGGCCTTAAATACAGTGCACACTGAATTGCCCCTGTATCGCGGCCAAAACGAACAAAGTATGGGGTTTGCCGCCGCCGGATATGCCAAACAATGGCTGCGCCAGCGCTTTATGTTTTGCACGGCAAGTGCAGGTCCGGGCACATCGAACCTGCTGACCAGTGCGGCACTGGCCCATGCCAACCGTTTGCCGATGCTGATGTTATGCGGTGACACCTATGTGACCCGCCTGCCCGACCCTGTGCTGCAACAAATGGAGAATTTTGGCGATCCGACGTTTGGCGTGAACGATGCGTTTAAACCTGTTGTGCGCTACTGGGACCGGATCAGCCATCCCGCGCAGGTCATTCAATCCTTGCCCAATGCGATTGCAACGATGTTAGACCCTGCTGATTGCGGACCTGCGTTCATTGGATTGCCGCAAGATGTTCAGGGCTGGGCCTATGATTACCCCGCCGTTTGGTTTGAAAAGAAAGTGCACCGTATCCGGCGCCAGACACCTGATTCAGCCGAAGTCGCAGATGCCGTCGCTCTGCTGAAGACGGCCAAAAAGCCGATAATTATTGCAGGTGGCGGTGTTCAATATGCGCGCGCAGTGGCCGAACTCACCGCTTTTGCCGAGACACACCAAATCCCTGTGGTCGAAACCATTGCGGGTCGCGCGAACATGTTGGCAACCCATCCGCTAAATATCGGCCCGATTGGCGTGACGGGATCGAATTCCGCCAATGCCATTGCGCAGCAGGCTGACGTGATTTTAGCAGTTGGTACACGGTTGCAGGATTTCACCACCGGATCATGGACGGCCTTTTCCAAAGAGGCGCGCATCATCACTGTGAATGCCGGACGCCATGACGCAGGCAAGCATATGTCGATGCCTGTGGTTGGTGACGCCAAGCTGTCATTGACAGCACTTGGCTTAGAAATGGCCGCGTATTCTGCCCCTGATGCGTGGGTGTCCGAGGCCAAAGACCACCGCGCTAAATGGGATGCCTACGTGGCCGACAATGTCGCCCCCGGCAATCGCCCCAATTCCTATGCCATGGCAATTGGTGTGGTGAATGACCTATGTGATCCACGTGACCGTGTTGTTGCGGCTGCGGGGGGCCTGCCCGCGGAAGTCACCGCCAACTGGCGCACGCTTGAAACCGGCACTGTTGATGTGGAATTTGGGTTCTCTTGCATGGGCTACGAGATTTCCGGCGCATGGGGTGCGCGCATTGCGCAAGTTGAACGTGAGCCCGAGCGTGACACCATCGTGTTCATCGGTGACGGGTCTTATATGATGTTGAATTCAGACATTTATTCATCGGTCCTTAGCCAGAAAAAACTCATTATTCTGGTACTTGATAACGGCGGATTTGCGGTCATAAACAAGCTGCAAAACAACACGGGCAACGATAGCTTCAACAATCTAATTGCCGATTGCCCAACCATCCCAGAACCGTTTTCTGTTGATTTTGAAGCCCACGCCCGCGCCCAAGGGGCCATCGCTGAAACCGTCGCGACACCAGCGGAATTGGCCGAAGCTTTCAAACGTGCCAAGGAAGCCGACAAAACGGCTGTGATTTGCATGAAAGTCGACGCCTATGAGGGTTGGACAACTGAGGGCCATACTTGGTGGGAATGTGGCACACCGGAAGTATCACAAAATGCCAAGGTTCGCGCGGCCCACGATGATTGGGAATCCTCGCGCCCCAAACAGCGCAAGGGTGTGTGATGAAGCGTTTTACCGCCAAAACGGCCAACCCCGCTGATGTGATTGACGAACTGCTGCATGGCGGCGGTGCGGTAGGTATCTCGGGGTTGTTTACGCGCGCAGAAATTGCCAATGCGCGCGACATCATCATGACCCATTCCGAAGAAGCCGCCGAAAAGGTAACCCACTTTCAAGGGGCCGCTGCTGAGCAAGGTAAACTAAACCTGCAACGCCGGGTTTGGAATCTGCTGGCAAAGGGTGACGTATTTTCGCGGATGGCCGCGCATCCGGTATTGATGGACATTTTGCGCGGCTTTCTGGGCACAGAATTCATTATGGGATCGATTGCTGCGAACCGCCTTTTACCCGGTGGACCCGGCCAGGAACCACATGTCGATTATCCCTATTGGGACTTTCACAAACCTGAAACACATCCGATTGGTTTTAATGGCTCTTTTCCGTTGAACGCTCAGGTGTCGATCATGTTGGACCCTTTCACACCAGAAAACGGTGCAACCGGCTATCTGCCTGGATCACAACGCGAATTGCGTTATCCAACTGCTGAGGACGACTTTTTCGGACGCTGCGAACAAATGACAGGTGATCCCGGCGATGTGGCCCTGTTTTACGGTGTCACGTGGCATTGCGCGATGCCCAACAAATCAGATCATGACCGCAGCGCCGTGTTAATCCAATATCTGCCGAAATGGGTAAAGCCGATGGAAGATATGCCAGCGGCCCTCCCGCCGGGCTTTATCGACCAAGCCAGCCCTGATATGCGCCAGTTGTTAGGCTTGAATTACCCCTACCCCGAGGTGTTGGACGCAGCCAAAGCGGGCAATGCGGAGGGACGCGCGTGATCCTTGAAGGCATCAAAGAACGTAACTTTCTGGTGATTGGCCGGGTTGGGATGGACTTTTTCCCTGATCCTGCGGGCACACGGACCAAAGACGCAACCGACATGAAGGTCTCGATGGGGGGCAGCAGCGCCAACATCGCCGCGGGCTTGGTCAAGCTGGGCAGCAAAGCGGCCTTGGTCACCTGCGTATCTGATGATGCAGTGGGCTGGTATTGTTTGAACCAGCTGGATCATTACGGCGTGGACCGTACACATGTTAAGAAAATCACCGGGGAATATCGCACCTCTCTAGCGGTCTACGAAACCCGGATCGAAGACCATCAATCTGTAATCTATCGCAACAATGCCGCTGACTTTCAGATGAGCATTGAGGACGTTGAAGCGGTTGATTATGCGAGTTTTGGCGCGTTGATCACGGCAGGTACAGTATTCGCTGCTGAACCTTCCCGCTCTGCCGCCTTTCGCGCCTTTGAACTGGCCCGCGCTGCCGGATTACCAATCATTTTTGACGTCGATTACCGCCCCTACAGCTGGCCCTCACCCGAGGTTGCCCAAGACGTGTTATCGCGCGCAGGCGAATTGTCAGACGTGATTGTCGGCAATGATGAAGAATTCGGATTTATGGCAGGTGACATCGCCAAAGGTTTGGACAAAGCCCGCAGCCTTGCCAATTCCAGCGCCAGCATTGTGGTCTATAAGTTAGGCCCAGAGGGTTCTGTCACATTTGCCGATGGCGCAGAAATCCGCACCGGCATTTACCCCGTTGATCCGGTCAAACCCACTGGTGCGGGCGACAGTTTCATGGCCGGTTTCATGGCGGCTCTCGCTGACGATCTGCCCATGCAAGACGCCATCCTGCGCGGCTCTGCTTGTGCGTCAATTGTTGTTGCCAAACCCGGCTGCTCTGTCGCCATGCCCTATCCCGCCGAGCTTGAGGCGTTCCTCGCCGCGCACCCCGGCCCCACGACATCCTGAAAGGACCAGACACATGCATATTGCCCCCCACGATAACCAGAACAAACCCATCGTAGATGTCGAAGACAGCTTGGTCCCGCTAAACTATTTCAACATCGTAAAGTTGAAAAAGGGTGACGCGTTTGAATATCAAGTGCCGGGCTATGAGACCTGCATCGTGCCTGCCACCGGAACAGTTGACGTCGAAGTTGAAGGTGTGAAATTCACCGCGCTTGGCAACCGCACCGATGATGTCTGGGACGGCGAACCCGAAGGCGTTTATGTGCCTGTGGGGGCCAAGGTCACAATGATCTGCACCTCGGATGAAACCGAAACATTCATCGCGGGTGCGCGTTATGACAAGGTACTCGCCCCCTTTGATGTGCGCGCACCTGATATCGATTTTGTGCAATATGGGTCCGACGACACCAAAACCCACCGTAAAATCAAACACATCCTCGGCGCTGGCTATCACGACAAGGTGGGCCGCCTGTTGGTCAGTGAATTGTTCACCGTTGGCCAAGGTGGCTGGTCTGGTTTCCCCAGCCACAAGCATGACACCGACCGCCTGCCCACAGAGACCCGTCACGATGAGACCTATAACTTCCGGTTCAAACCCAATTACGGCTCTGGCGTGCAGATGTTGCAGCGCGAAGACAACAAACCCGGTGACGCCTATCACATCATGGATGGCTCAACGATTTGTCTGGATGCGGGCTATCACCCTTGTGCCGTTTTACCGGGCTATGAGATGTACTATTTCACTATCCTAGGTGGTCTGAGCCAACGCTCACTGGTGCAGTATTTCCAGCCAACGCATTCCGCTCAGCTCGAAACCATCCCCGGCATCAAAGACATGATTGCGAAGTTCAAGTGACACTGGCCACGCTTGCAGAAGTCCTGCAACCCGCATTGGCGGGCAAATACGCGGTGGCGGGATTGGTCACATTGGGCTGGGAAGATATGCGCGCCTATGTGGCCGCGGCTGAAGCCGAAAATGTCGCGGTGATCTTGCAAGCTGGACCCGGGTGTCGCGCACACACGCCGCTGCCGATCTTGGGCAAGATGTTTCGGCATTTGGCTGAGGGTGCAAGCGTACCCGTCGTGGCGCATTTGGATCACGGCTATACCTTTGAGGAATGTAAGGAAGCTTTGGACTCTGGTTTCACATCCTTGATGTTTGATGGGTCACGCAAACCGCTCAATCAAAATATCGACGAGACCGCCGCGATTGCCGAAATGGCCCACGCGGCGGGTATTTCCTGTGAGGGCGAGATTGGGTTCGTCGGCTATGATGGCGGCGAAAGCTCGGCTGGGACAAACCCGGATGAGGCTGCGCAATTTGCACGCGACACAGGTGTGGACGCGATGGCGATTTCAGCAGGTAATGTCCATTTGCAGCAAGACAAAACAGGCGGTTTGGACGAACCCCGCATCCGCGCGATTGAGGCGCTGACATCTGTACCGCTGGTGATCCATGGCGGATCTGGCGTGCCGATGGCGCAACGCACTTTGCTGGCGCGTACCTCGAACATCTGTAAATTCAACATCGGCACCGAATTGCGCATGGCCTTTGGGGCTGCAATGCGGGCGGCAGTGAACAGTGATCCAGATCGCTTTGACCGCGTTACGATCTTAAAAGAAACCCATGACCCCGTGGTTGTGGCCACACGGAACGTGCTTAGAGCCTTTAAGGGAGCATAAAATGTTGAACATCGGATTACTGGGATGTGGGCGCATTGGGCAAGTACACGCGCTTTCGATCTCGCGCATGGACAACGTTCAGATCACCGCGCTGGCAGATGCCTTTCCCGAGGCTGCCGCAGGGATCGCCGCCAAGACAGGCGCAAAAGTCATGGACGCCGACGCTGTGATAAACAGCCCCGACGTGGACGCGGTAATCATCGCGACGCCAACAGATACACATTACGATCTGATCCACACCGCCGCGCGCGCAGGCAAAGCGATTTTCTGCGAAAAACCCGTTGATTTGTCGGCCGATCGCATTCGCGATTGCATCAAGGTTGTGAGTGAAACGGGCGTGCCCTTCATGACCGCCTTTAACCGCCGCTTTGATCCCAACTTTGCAAGACTTCAAGCCCGCATCAAAGCCGGGGAAATTGGATCAGTCGAATTGGTCACCATCCTGTCGCGCGACCCTGCCCCGCCCCCGATCAGCTATATCGAACGCTCTGGCGGAATATTTCGTGATATGATGATCCACGATTTTGATATGGCGCGGTTCTTGCTGGGCGAAGATGCGGTGCAGGTTTTTGCCGTTGGATCAGCGCTGGTTGATCCGGCTATTGGCACCGCCGGTGATGTTGATACGGCTGCTGTCACCCTAACCACCGCCAGTGGTGCGATATGCCAGATCACCAATTCGCGCCGCGCCACCTATGGCTATGATCAGCGCGTCGAAGTGCACGGGTCAGGCGGTATGCTGCGCGCAGGGAACGTATTGGAAAACACAGTAGAAAGCGCAACCAGTGCAGGTTTTGCAAGCGCCCCAACCCAACACTTCTTTTTGGAACGCTATGAGGCAGCCTATCGCATTGAATTGACGAAATTTATGGAATTTGTGGCCAATGGCACAACCATTTCGCCAAATATACACGATGGCTTGGCTGCGCAGCTCATGGCGGATGCTGCCGCGCAATCGTTGAAAACGGGGCAACCCGTTTCGTTTTAGAACAACCATCTCACCACTGTACGTATAGCTTTAGGGATGAGATGCGAGCGTTATGCTGTTGAAGTTATCAACTGGTGCTCCAATAGGTGATGCCGCATGGTATTTATTGAATACCCAGCATTGCTGAGTTTACGTCGCGCATATCCCTCATATACGGCAAAAAATTCCAACTGGCGGCATATTTCAGAACGAATTTTCGTTGGGTATATTTTTTGTTCATCTATCAAAAAACGCAGTGTTAGCTATTCAGTTCGCATTGTTCCGCTCGAATTAAATAGAGGGCATTGACAGAAAATAGAAATGGGATACCACTATAAGGCGAATATACGAATTGTGCGTTACTTTTGGGAGTGTGGGTCCAATGAAGGATATTTCCGATAAACAGAACTTTATAGAAACAGATTGCTTATCAGCCGATATCTTGGCCGCATTATTTGATGAAGCCATTATTGCCGTTCGAATACGTGAATTTATTGACGCAGATACCTGCCGCGTACTTGCCAAAAAGGTTTTAGGCAAAGGCTTTCATCACTATGAAAATGCAGCTGAAATTGGCCGCATCGGGATGGCATTTTACGAAGCAGAGAACACGCCAAAATTGTTAGAAGAGTATTTTGAAGGGGCAAATTCCAGAATTAGCGACCTGCGCAATCGCTGCGCCCCTTATGTGAACCCCATCGATATACTGCGATGCCAGTTAGATGAACATTGGCCTGCTGGTGCCCATCTGGAAAAGATTTACGGCAAGAAAATGTATGTTGGATTGAGCAGGGTTGTTGAGCCCAATGTCTATTTCCTGGCGCATCACGATTATATTTCAAAGGATGCACCAGACAGCTTTCAAGCGCGCAGTGTCCATATGCAATTTGCGGCGAACATATACCTGCAACTCCCTGAAACTGGTGGCGAAACTGAAATTTGGGACAAGGAACTGTCCCCGCAAGAATTCGATGATATGCGCGGATCAAGCTATGGGATATCACCTGATCTTCTTGGTGATCCTGATGTTGTGGTGGCTCCGAAAATTGGTGATCTGGTGATCTTTAACTCGCATAAAATGCATGCGGTCCGCCCTAGCCTTGATGTCCCAAGGTTGAGCCTGTCTTGCTTTGTGGGGTATCGTGGTGATCACGCCCCCATCACATACTGGAGCTAAATTTGACCATACCAAGTGAGTTTTGGGTTTTGGCGGCAGTCCATTTCCTAGCTGTTGTTCTGCCCGGCCCAGACTTTGTTGTGACCACCCGAAATTCGATTATATTTGGGAAACGATATGGGTTGTTAACGGCCCTAGGTATTGGATGTGGCATTTCAGTACATGTTATTTACACTGTTCTTGGCTTTAGTGCCGTTACGCATACCATTCCAAGTCTTGTTGTGGTTCTGCAATTATTGGGCATTGGGTATCTGGTTTATCTGTCCATTAATTTGTTCAAAAGCGGTCTGACAGGCGGTAGCAAACTTGAACTCTCTACCGCTGCTAACGTGAATACAAAGCAGACGGGGTATTACTTCTTTAAAATGGGGTTCCTGACAAACGCATTGAACCCCAAGGCAACCGTATTTTTTCTATCTGTATTCACAGTGATCGTGCCCGAAACCACGCCGGTTGGAATACAAACGATCTATGGTGTTTGGATGTGCGCAGTGAATGCAATCTGGTTTGCTGCTGTTGCGATCTTTTTCTCAAACAGCAATGTACAAAAGTTATTTGCGGCCAACATGCGATGGTTCGAAATGGCGATGGGTGCCATATTGTTCTATTTCTCAATCCGCCTATTGGCCGAGCTGTTTTTGTGACTAGGAATTTGTCTTTGCAAACATTGGATAAATGAACCTTGGGAACACCAAGCCTAACATAACAAAAACGCAAGCGATGACCGATGTAGAATTCAAGCTCTCATCAAGGAACAAATACCCCCCGATCAACCCGACAACTGGTGTCAAAAACGCAAAGGGCGTGACTTGATTGGGGGAATAGGTCTTGAGCAGAAATCCGAACAATCCAAAGCCAACCACTGTTGAGATAAACGCGTTGAACATCACTGCCCCAACACCGCGGTGTGTCACGTTCA
The DNA here is from genome assembly GCA_049794015.1 of Sulfitobacter sp. Lineage (GTDB taxonomy): Bacteria > Pseudomonadota > Alphaproteobacteria > Rhodobacterales > Rhodobacteraceae > Sulfitobacter. The sequence goes on from JBARCK010000050.1 coordinate 77,800, forward strand.
TCAACGCCTCCCACTGCCCGCTTTCAAAGGCCAGAGAGACCGCCAACAATGGCAACGGCGGTACGATGCTCATCCAGATCATCAGCCGGAACATATCGACGCCGCCACTCTTACGCAGGACAATGTTATTCACCGCACTCGCCAGCCCCCCCGCCACAACAAATGCCAAACCTGCAACGGTTGGTGATCCCGAGAAGTTCCAAAATAACAACAAGATACCTGTGCCTGAAATCAAGACGCCGATCCATTGTTCAGGCTTTGGTCGGTCGTTCAAAACCAATGCAGACAGGCATAGCGTGAAAACCACCTGTACTTGCAAAACCAGTGATGTCAGACCCGCAGGCGCACCCAATTTGATACCAACAAAGGCCAGCGTGAACGTGAGAATCCCAAGGAAAAACCCAACCTGAAAGATCACGGACCACGGGATACCGCCACGTCGAACGAAAAATACGAGCGGAAAGGCAACCGTTGTGTAGCGCAAGAATGTAAAGAAAACGGGCGGTAGTTCATCAAGGCCAACTTTGGTGATCAAGAAATTAACACCCCAAATTGTAGCGACAAGAATTGCAAAGAATACATGTTTGGGTGTCATGCTGACCTTTCGCCATCAATAATATGACCTAAAAAAGGTGATCGCACTTAAAGAACACCTGTCACTTCTAACTCTGAGCATATTTCACTCTGAATAATACCCTTGATGTTCAAAAAGTCTGGGAAAAATTTGAATAACGGATTTGAGGATGGCGTGCATAAAAAGAAACCAACCGGGACTTCATCTCGTAAGATGACCAGTAAGCTAGAGTAAGGTTCCCATTCGTGAGAGTTTGATAATAATGCCCGCGCGGCCAGCACATCACTATGCGGTACGCGATTTTCTGCCACCAAGGTTTCAAAGTGCGGCAACGAAATTAAATGACAATGACCACAACAGTTCATTTGAAATCCCCTTACTTCGTCGCAATCAAAATGGTGTGATCATAAGGCGCGTCGATTTTCTTGATTGATGAAAACCCGATCTTGGATAAGGTTTCTTCGTAGTCACGCGCACTGTGCAAATACCCACCTTCTGTTGCTAAGGTCATAAAGTACGCATTTCCAAGGGCAGCAGACATTGGGGATCCCCCCTCAAAATCAGCCATTGAACTAAAGATGACAGCGCAACCTCCTCGCGGCAAAAGGTCAAACGTCATTTTCAATATATGTTCGTTACGATCCGGCGACCAAAGAGTCAGGAAATGCGCCAATAAAACGCAATCAAATGTACCTTCTGGCCATGGCCCCTCAAAACAATCCCCGCCCACAAACGACACCCGGTTGCTCAGTCCATTTTCAAGTATCCGTGCATGTGCAAGTTTTGCAACGCTAGGCAGATCAAAGACGGTCGACTGGAGATTTGGAGAAGTTTTACACAGAGCAAGGGAATAGGTACCGTTGCCCCCACCCACATCCAAAAGCCGATTTGCATGTTTAAAATCAAGCCGTTGGGACAAAGCGTCAGATAGGTTACTCGATTGCTGGGACATCGCAGAAAAGAAAATCTCTTCTAATCGGGGATGCCCTTCAAGCGCCTCAAACAAAGTGTCTGCGTCCGGCGACAGCACTTCAAGCCCGACGTTTGAATTGGCTTGCAAGGCTTCTGTAAATTTTACAAATGGATGATAGTTTATTTCACTTTGCCAAAGCACCATAGAGCGGACGTTTTTAGGTGAATGCGAGGACAAAAACCGTTTCCCGAACGCTGTATTTGCGTATTTCCCACGCTTCTTTTTCAACAGCCCAGCAGACTGTAGGCCGAACAATAACACCTTGGTAGGGCGTTCTTCGAGTTGCAATTCGCGCGCGATCTGTTCAAAGGAAAGCGCACCTTTCTGGTCAAGCACGCCGAAGAGATCAAATTTCACACCCGCAGCGAGGTATTGAAGAAAGATATGCCCGCCCATCACACGAAAGAATTTTTTTGAATAAAACTGCGTGACGATGGCTTTGATATTGCTCAGGATGGATGTCGCAAAATTTCCGGGTACTTTAACTGTGGGCTGCATACTTACTTCCTAGACCGCCGGGCGGCGCGAAACACCGAATAGATTTGACCGACAAGAGTTTTGGTGCTCCCAAAGAATAGAACGTAGGGAATTTCCTCAGTGCCCGTATCATAATTCAAACGATGTAAATTGCTGCTTTTCATATATTTCAGGCTCGATTCTGTCTTAACCTTGAAATAACCAACGTATTTGCGATACCCATGGGTCACAAACAAATCCAGGATCGAGAAAATAATCAGGCTCTTGCCGTATTTCCTGCCAACCGCTTCGGATGACATGGCAAGGCGACCAATCTCAACAAAATCATCCGTATTCCCGACGACGTCATTCACAACGGCTTTGCCAAAGTAATCTTCGCTCAAAGGTGCCCCCGGCACACCCCGGATCGTTGCGATGATTTTGCCCTCAAACCGGGCAACGTAGATGATGGATTGCTGTTCGTGGTTGTCCAAACCCGATGCATCAAAGTCATTTTCCAGCGTCATCTTGTTCTTTTTGCCGTACCGCTCCACGCGGAATGCGCCAACTTCAAGCAACTCTTGATGGGTACTGACTTTGGTAAACGTTAGACTTTTGCGAAGCTTCCATCCGGCCCCCATGAGAACGCAAAGCGTCGACAGAAACCGTGTACTTAATCGGGGTCGCCCCATAGGGACATCAACGAATTGATGGCCATGACCGACTGAGGTTTTTGTGGAAATCACGATAATTCACCTCTTATATTGATAAACTTTGGTGTGAATGAACCGCGCCACAACCTGTGCGCAGATCCAAGCGATCACGCGGCTGGCGGATTCAAGGTTGAAGGTTTCTTGCAGAATAAAATCGATAAGAACGAAAGAGATCAGGTAGCTGGCGATGGCATAGATGCCGGTGGTGTAAATCTTGCGCAGAGTGGCAAAGTAAATTTGCCAAAAAGGAAGTGTTTTGTTCAGGCTGTACCCACCATAAGACACTGTAAAGAAATGCAAAATACTGTGTACACTGACAAAGACACCGACAGTCATCAGCGTTGCGATCATCACAGATGACATATCTGTGCCACCGCTCGACTGTGCGTAGGGTTCTATCAAACCCAATGGCAACACCGCGCTCAGGAAGGACGAGATGATGATGTTGCCATTGAGAGAGAGCAGCTCATTTGAGAAGTAGCGCTGCATTGTCCTGCACCGCCCTAGTGAACAGTCTCAAGTTCGAAACCGTCATATTCGGCGTCCGCTTGCTTTGCGACAACCTGCATGGGTGCCACAGCGGCCAAGTTCGTCGGCTTGTCTGTGGAAACGGCATTTTCCAGATCAACAAAGTACATTTCCATCAGGCGGACAAAGGTTTGCACGTGCCCAACCACCCGGATTTCGTCACCTTCATCTACCAGCAGCCGTTCGACAACTTTCCAGACATCACCTGAATGATCCAGATCACCGTCCAACGTCAGATGCGCATTCGCACCACGCACGCTTGCCGGGCCAAACTGTTCACCAATATGTTTGTTCCAGAATTTCTGAGTGCGGTAGGTGAACGCCTCTAGGAAGTAAGCTTTGGCAAGCAATCCCAGCGGGCCTTCATGCTTGAGGGTGTAATACAGATAGCCTTGCAGCATCTTTGTCGCAACCAGTGGATCGTGGCTGTACACATAATCTGCATCAACGCCCATAGCCTTTACATCGCTCAGGAACATCCGGTCATGCAGCATTTCCTCGTCTGCATACCGACACCACAATGATGCGGCAACAGGGTTGGTCCGTGCCAGTTGAGAAATCGCCTCACCGTCTGCGGTGCGGGCAAGCCTGATACGCAGGATCGTTTCAATCACATGACGTATATAGTAGTCCTTGTCGATCGTACCGCTGGTGAGCTTTTTCACGCCGCTTAAGTTCGCACATTCCGCTACGCAGCGGTCAATAATTTCGTCGCATTGTTCTTTAACGTTCATGTTCAAATCCTACGGTTGGTGTTAACTTAAGAATAAGACAACCGTAGATCAGCAATTATAGAATCAGCAAGTTAAACGGGAATGCTAGGCAATAATCCACGCATAGGTAGTATTTCTAATTTGAAAAATTGGCACAAGAACGCATAACATCCCCCAACAACATACTGTAATAAATTACTTTTTTAAGATTTGGCAAAGGCCTGCTTAAAGTCGCCAATCAAATCTTCGATATCTTCCAATCCAACCGAAACACGTACTAAACCATCCGGAATATTCATGTCCGCGCGAGTCTCTGGACCCAAATCGTCATAAATTGTCATGGCCACAGGAATGATCAAAGTACGTGAGTCTCCCAGACCGGTAGCACGTACAGGAAGCTCTAATGCGTCCAAGACATTTATCATCTTTTCAAGGTCACTAAACTCGAATGACAGCAGCCAAGCAGAGGATGCAAAATGCGCATTTGCAAGGTCATGTTGCGGATGCCCTGCCAACCCCGGATAGCGCACATCAGCGACCCCTTCTTGGGTGCTTAAGAACTCTGCGAGATGATGTGCCGACGCGCTTGAATGGCGGATGCGCATTTCAAGTGTCTCCATGCCAAGCGCAATCAGATTGGCCTGTTCGGGTGACAACGTCGCGCCAAAATCACGCAAGCCTTTGCGCCTGATCTGGGTCAGCCCCCAAGTGGCGGGTCCGTCGCCACGGTTTGTGGCATCAATGTTGGGATAATCGCTCCAATCATAACACCCCGTATCCGTGACAGAACCACCAAGGGCAGCACCATGCCCCGCAATGATCTTGGTCAGCGAATTGATCGAAAGGCTCGCGCCAACGTCTTTGGGGCGGAACAAAGCAGGTGAGGTGATGGTGTTATCCACCACATAGACCAGCCCTTTTTCCTGACAGTACGCACCGATGTTGGTCAGGTCAGGCACTTCGGTGGCGGGGTTCGAAATGGTTTCGACAAACACCATGCGCGTGTTTGATTTCAGCTGATCCGCAACATGGCGCACGTCAGACGCATCCACCAGCGACACCTCAATGCCAAAACCTTTGATTGTGTTCAACAAGTTGGCCGTGTTTGCAAAAAGGTTCTTACTGGCAATCAGATGGTCACCTGACATCAGCAGCGAGGTAAACGTCGCCGCAATCGCAGCCATACCAGTGCTAAAAGTGATTGTGCCAATACCGTCTTCCAGCATGTTGATTTTAGCCTCAAGGGCCGATGCCGTCGGGGTGCCATTGCGCGAATAGTGAAACGCGCCTTTCCGCTTGCCTTGAAACGACGCAATCAGGTCTTCGGTTTTATCAAACCCGTATTGGACCGAATTATGCACGGGCTTGCGCACCGCCCCATGTTCGACGCCGCGCTGACGATCAGAGTGGACCAGCCGTGTTGTATTGCCGAGTTTAGGCATCATTCTTCCTTTTCACCCTGTCGAAAGGTTTTGTTATTCAGACGTTGCAGGCAGGCGTGCACTTAGCACACGCAACATGTTCATGCCCATCACTTTTCGAATTTGATCGTCGGGCACATTCTGCGCACGCAGGGCTTGTGTCAATGCAGCCAATTCCGACGCATCAAAAGCAGTTTCAACCGCCCCGTCAAAATCAGATCCAAGGGCGACGTGGTCTTCCCCGACAACGTCGATCGCAGCAACAATCATACGCGCAATACCGTCAGGACCAAAGTCACCACATGTCACTTCTGCCCAATAGCCAATGCCAATGATACCGCCCGCCTCTGCAACCTGTTGCATCAATGCGTCCGGCAGGTTGCGTTTGACCGGGCAAACCCCGTGAATGCCACTGTGGCTGACTACCAGCGGCGTGTCGGTCAATGCCAGCACATCGCGCACCACCTGTTCGCTGGAATGTGCCAGATCAATGATCCAGTCGGATTGATCAATCTGCACAACCAATGCGCGACCAAGTTCACTTAGCCCCTGCCCGCCTTTGCCATGCAGAGACCCACCAAACGCATTGTCAAAGAAATGGTGCAGCCCCATCAATCGAAAGCCCGCGTCCCATAGATCACTGAGGTTCTCAAGGTCACCTTCCAGCGCATGCGCCCCTTCAAGACCAAGAATGCCACCAATAGCCTTGCTGCCCGCCGCGCGTGCGGCAAGGTGCGCATCTAAGTCTGCGCGGCTTTTGATGATGCTCACCATCTCAGGCGACCGTTCTTCAAAATCATGCAGACGCTGTGCGTGATGCAAAGCCCGTTCTTTCAGGCTGCCCCATGTCCGAACCGGCCACGCCTGTGCAATGGCCAGTGGTGTGATGTTGTCAAAACTATCTGCACTGTTGGATTCATAATTTTGCCCCGACGGGCTTTTGGTGACGGACGTAAATACCTGTAACGCAACATTGCCTTCTTGCAGACGCGGCAAATCTGCCTGCCCGCGTGATCCACGTTTGGTCAAGTTCCGGTTCCACAGCAGGCTATCCGCATGCATATCGCCAATAATCATATCATCGTGCAACATTTGCGTACTGGCAGAGACTGCATATGCTTCGTGATCAATCACATTGTTGCGTTTGCCTTCGACGTACCCCGGCAAAAAGCCCCAGAAAATACCAGCCGCAGCCAAAGGAATAGCAGTGATGACACCCCATCCTAACACCTTCATAAAATCCCCCTGCACCTGTCTCGTTTCAAATGATCTAAATCCAACACATACACCTATAGAGGGAATTTAGGAAACGATAACGCGTTGAGGCACTCAAAACCGGCACAAGATGGCTGACCGTCCAGACACGGGTAAATTGCCTTAAACCCGCCCTCAAGAAATCGCATTGTGTTTTTCTGCCTGAAATATCAATCAAAAGACATCCAACGCCCTCGCCCATCATTCTTTAACGCAAAACGTCATCCACAGACAAAAACAATTGGCATATTGCGATACAAATCGGCACGTTACTGGCACATCTACGTTTCACGCATTCAAGTTAGGTCCGATACATGAGAACATTCTTCAGCGAAGACCATCGCCTTCACTTTCCACAGGCAGAATTATCCGGCGGGCAATTTGTCACCCCGTTTGAGCGTCCCTCGCGGGTTGAATATGTCCTCAATCAGCTGCGTGCGCGCAATCTGACTGACATCGTGGCACCGGACGCGGTGGATATGGCACCTATACAGGCATTGCTGGACCCCGGCTATCTGACCTTTCTGGAAACCGCCTGGGACGCATGGAATGCCGAAGGAATGGCAGGCGAAATTATCGCAGCCAATGTGCCCGCGCGCGGCATGCATATGGACCGTATCCCTGAAAATATCGACGGCAAAGTCGGATATTATTGCCATGCGTCAGAGACTGCGATCACCCAAGGGACATGGCGCGCGGCGCTGTCGTCGGTCGCTTGTGCCCAAACCGCGCAAAGACATGTGGCCGCAGGTGCGGACAGTGCCTTTGCCCTGTGCCGCCCGCCCGGCCACCATGCAACAATAGATCAATATGGCGGCTATTGCTTTATCAACAACGCGGCGGTGGTCGCAGATATGTTTCGCGCGTCAGGGGCACAACGCGTGGCCATTCTCGACATCGACTTTCACCATGGAAACGGCACGCAAACACTGTTTTATGACCGCGCTGACGTGATGTTCGCGTCCCTGCACGGCGCCCCACAAGAAACCTATCCTTATTATTTGGGATACGCAGATGAGACCGGCAAAGGCGCTGGGGTCGGCACAAACCTGAACTATCCAATGACGGCTGGCACCGGCTATGGCGACTGGTCGCGCGCGCTGGATGATGCCATCGCCAAGATTGCGGCATGGGGGGCCGAGGCATTGGTTGTCTCGCTGGGCGTGGATGCCTACAAGGAAGACCCAATCAGCTTTTTCAAACTGGAAAGTGATGATTTCACCGATGCAGGTCGCCGCATTGGGCGCATGAAACTGCCCACAGTGTTCTGCATGGAAGGTGGCTATGCGATTGAGGCGGTTGGCATCAATACGGTTAATGTCTTAGAAGGTTTCAAGGATGCGTAACGTCACTTTTGCCGTCACACAGTTTGCCGCTGACGCAGATACAGCGCGCAATCTTGATACGGCTGAGGCGATGGTGCGACAAGCCGCAGCACAAGGCGCGCAGGTGATCTTGTTGCAGGAACTCTTTGCAGCACCTTACTTTTGCAAGACCCAAGACCCTGCCCATTTTGACCTCGCCGCACCGCGCGCAGGGCACCCGATGCTGGCGCGTTTTGCGGATCTTGCAAAAGAGTTGGGTGTGGTCTTGCCGATCTCATTCTTTGAACGCGCCGGTCAGGCCTATTTCAACGCATTGGTTGTTATTGACGCGGATGGGACCGAACTGGGACTCTACCGAAAATCACATATCCCCCAAGGGCCGGGCTATGAGGAAAAGTTCTATTTTTCGCCGGGTGATACCGGATTTCGCGTTTGGAAAACGGCCTTTGGCACGCTGGGCATTGGCATCTGCTGGGACCAGTGGTTCCCCGAGGCAGCGCGTGCAATGGCGCTTATGGGTGCCGACGTGTTGCTGTACCCCACCGCCATCGGATCAGAACCGGACAGACCAGATTATGACAGCCAACCGCATTGGGAAATGACCATGCGCGGCCATGCGGCGGCCAATATCATGCCCCTGATGGCGTCCAATCGCATCGGAACCGAAGCACAAGACAACCGCAGTGTCACGTTCTATGGCACATCATTCATTGTTGGTGAAACAGGGCAAATGCTGGCTCAGGCCCCGCGTGAGGGTCAGCAGATCATCACAGCCACAATTGATCTGGACCGCGCAGCACAAGAACGGCGCGCTTGGGGTGTGTTTCGCGACAGACGCGTTGACCTTTATGCTGTGTTAACAGGCTTGGACGGATCCAAAGCCTAAGTAAGCGGGGCCGCAAGGCAGCCCCGCTGTTGTTGGATTTACTTCAACAATTCCGTCCAGATCGCAGTATAAAGATCGACAGCTTTCTGATCACAGGTGGGCAGGAACTTGCCCGCCGCGGCGAATTCTGCGGGTGTCACAATCTCAGGTGCGGTTTTCATGTCTTCTGGCATGAACTCTTCTGATCCCGCAACGCCGTTGGCATAGCGCGCAAAGCCCGAAATCATCGCCGCGTTCTCAGGCTCAAGGATGAAGTTGATGAACTGATAGGCTTCATCAACATTCTTGGCGTCTGACAGCAAGGCAACGGAATCCATAAACAATGGATACCCTTCCTTGGGGTAGCCATAGACCACATCGGGGTTGTTGATCCGCGCCCGCATGGTGGACCCGTTCCAGTTGACTGACGCGGCATAATCACCCGACGACAATTTGTCAGTTGTGCCGTAATCCATCGACAGCCACTTTGGTTTGGCAGCCATTAAACGGTCGCGCACTGTCTTGAGCACGGTCAAATCCTCGGTGCAGGCCTCGCCGCCCGCATTAAAGATCGCCATGTTCAGCACGTCGTTCATTTCTGGTACGATATTAATCTTGCCAACCAGTTCTTCTGGCGGATCAAGGAACAACTCGGATGTGTTTGGATCACCGCTATAGACTGAAGTGTTCACCGCAATACCAACCGATCCCCACTGCCATGGCACAGAATGCGCGCGGCCCGGATCCCATGGCACGTCTTTCCATTCAGCGGCAATGTTGCCGATGTTCGGGATTTTGGAATGATCAAGTTCGCTCAGCAGCCCTTTGCGGACATAAACAGGAATATAGTTGGCAGAGGGCACCACCAAATCAAAACCAGAGGCACCTGCTTCGACCTTTGTCAGGGCGGTTGTGTTGCTGTCGTAATCAGTGACCGTCACGGTGATACCGGTTTCGGCTGTGAACTTTTCGATCATTTCGGGGCTGGTGTAATTGCCCCAGTTGTACAAGTTCAACTCGCCTTCGGCCATGGCAGCAACCGTGCTGCCCAGCAAAGCTGTGGTTGCAATAAGATAGGTCTTCATAAAAAACTCCCTTTGGATGTTATGCGGGTTAGTCCCGCTTTTTAGTGACGAAAACAAAAACGATTAGGATCAGCACAGTTAACGCCAGCAGCGCGGTTGAGATCGCATTGACTTCGGGGGTCAACGCGCGGCGCAATTGGCCCAGCATATAGGTGGGCAGTGTATCCTGCCCGGCTGATTTGACAAACTCTGTGATGATGACGTTATCCAGCGAGATGATGAACGCCAGCATCGCACCTGCAATCACACCCGGCAGCAGCAGGGGCAGCGTAATGTAGCGAAACGTCTGCCACGGCGTCGCATAAAGATCAGCGGCGGCGGTCTCCATCGCGGTGTCCATCCCCTCAAGCCGCGCCTTGATCGGCAGATAGGCAAAGGGGATGCAAAATGCGGAATGGGCAAGGATCAGATAGCCAAGCCCCGTGTAACCCGTGGCAATCTTGACCGACGAAAAGAAGATCAGCAGCGCCACTGCCGTCACGATTTCGGGCACCATCAGCGGTTGGTTGATGATGATATAGATCACCGTCTGCCCCTTGAACCTGCCGCGCCGTGTGGTGCCAAGGGCGGCCATCGTTGCCAGCGTGGTCGAGATAACAGAGGCCCAAAGTGCGATGATCAAGGAACGCGCTGTGGCATCCTGCACCGCCTCATTGTTGAAAGCGACCACATACCAATCCAGCGAAAATCCGCCCCATTGGTTGACTGAATTACCGCCGTTAAACGAATAGATCACCAAAGTCGCGATGGGCGCATAAAGCAGCACAAACGACAGGATCGCAATAAACGTGAAGCCCGGCAGGGTCGTGACATCAAAGGCGCGTGGTTTAGCCATGCGGATTATCCCGTGACGACACGCGGGTGTAGACCACCAGCGACACCAAAACGATCAACAACAGCACCGTGGACAGCGCAGCCCCCAAGGGCCAGTTCTGCCCCTGCCCGAATTGCAGCTCAATAAAGTTGCCGATCATCATGTTTTTGCCCCCGCCCAACAGGCGCGGTGTGACATAGGCACCAAGGCTGGGAATAAACACCAGAATGCTGCCTGCGATGATCCCCGGCTTGATGATCGGCAAGATCACACCGCGCAACACCTGCCAGCGCGAGGCATAAAGGTCATATCCCGCTTCAATCAGGCGAAAATCAAAGCGATCGATTGCGGCATACAGCGGCAACACCATCAGCGGCAAATACACATAGGTCATCCCGATCAGCACAGCGGTATCCGTATACATGATCTGAATTGGCTCACTGATCAGACCCGCATTGATCAGCGCAGTGTTCAATATACCTTCGTTGCGCACCACCTCCATGATGGCAAAAGTGCGGATCAGCAGGTTCGTCCAGAACGGAATGGTGATGAGAAACAGCCAGAACGCCCGGACTTTGGCCGGGCGCGTGGCAATGAACCACGCTGTAGGCAGGCCAAACGCAAAGGTGATCAGCGTTGTTGCAATGGACAATTTGACCGAACGCCAAAAGATCGACAGGTTCGCATCCGCAAGGCTGACAGTCTGGTCAAAAATGTCGCGCTCAAACAACACGCGAAACCAACCGTCGCCAGACAATATCCAACGCACGCCTGAATAATCGCCTTTTTCCAGAACCGAATACAGTGCAACAATCAAAAGCGGGCCACTGGCGGCAAAGATCAGCAGGATCAATGCAGGCGTGGACAACAGCCAGCCGTTGGCCCCTTTGCTGCGTTGCCCCCCTGCGCTGCTCATGATTTCAACACCTGAACCGCGCGCGTTTCGATGTCGACACCCACCGTATCCCAAACCTTATGTGCACCTGCTGAATTGGACTGCACCCGCGCGACAATCTTGCTGCCGTCACTCAGCGTCAGCGTATAATGGGTGTCGGTGCCCATATAGGTGGTCTCAAATATCTGCGCGGCAATGCCGTCACCCGCCTGCACCACGCTGACTTGTTCGGGACGTATGGCAAGCGTCACGGCACCACTTTGTCCGTCCAACGTGACATCCAACATGTCACCCGTCGCGATAAGAACCTTGCCGTCCTTGACGTCACCCTCAAGGAAATTTGTCTCACCGATGAAATCTGCGACAAAGCGGTTCACTGGATTCTCGTAAATCTCGTGCGGGGTGCCAACCTGTAACAACGCGCCTTGCGACATCACACCAATGCGGTTCGACATGGTCAGCGCTTCTTCTTGATCGTGGGTCACAAAGATAAAGGTGATCCCGGTCTCAGTCTGAAGCCGCTTCAGTTCGCTTTGCATTTCCTTGCGCAGTTTAAGATCAAGTGCAGAAAGCGGTTCATCAAGCAGTAGAACTTCAGGCTCAGGTGCCAGCGCCCGGGCCAGCGCCACACGTTGTTGCTGGCCACCTGACAATTGTGCAGGCAAGCGATCTGCAAAATCTTCAAGCTTGACCAATGCCAGCACCCGCGCGACCGCCTTTGCCACGTCACCGGCAGGCTTACCCAGCATTTTCAGCCCAAAACCCACATTCTGCGCGACAGTCAGATGTGGAAACAGGGCATAGGACTGAAACACCGTATTCACGGGCCGCTGATTTGGTGGCGTGTGGGTGATGTCCTGGCCTGACAGGTGAATGCTACCAGATGTAGGTGTCTCAAACCCCGCGATACAGCGCAACAGCGTGGTCTTGCCACACCCAGAGGGGCCAAGAAGGGTAAAGAATTCACCCTGTTCAATAGATATCGAAACATCCCCAAGCGCCGTCACAGCGTCATTTCCGTTTCCGTAAATTTTGCCGACATTCCGCGCGTCAATCGCGATAGTTGTATTCAATCAGGTGTCCCCCTGCGGATCAGTCTGCAATGGGCCTTCGGGTTATGCAAGGTACTCTGTTAACAGGCATTATCTGCGCTGCGCCCTGATCCAAAAACCGCCACGAAGCAACGCATCAAACTTTGTGTGGCAACTGCCTTCAACAGTCACCTTGGCAAGGAAGCGCAGAAATTTGACGGGCCGCTGGCCGCAATGCTGGCACAGCGACCGATAGTTGTTTGACTATGAACGACCGCAACGGGTGTCCAGCAATAACGACGAGTTACTCAGCAGCAACCGAAACAGAGCTATCGTCCACCTCACCAAATCCTTTAGGAACGGGTAAATCAGGCAAGCCCGCCGCGCGCTTTTGCAATGCACGTCCGATGACAACGCGGCTGATCTCTGTTGTGCCATCAACGATCCGCAGCATTTGCGCCAACCGGGACAAACGGTCCAATCCATATGGTTGCAGCAGCCCCATCCCCCCGAGCACCTGTGTGCAGGTGTTGGCTGCTTTGACAGCGACGTCCGGTATAAACCGTTTCGCATGTGCGGCCATCAATGGCCCGTCGGGTGTGCCAAGCGCTTCAGCGGCTTTGCGGTACAACAGCTTGGAAACTTCTAGGTCCGTTGCCACTTCGCCCAGCATCCATTGAATGCCGTCCAGATCAAGATTTTTGCCACCGAACATCTTGCGGTTTTTGGCATACGACAACGCTGTATCAAGCGCGGATTGCATCAATCCACAACATCCCGATGCAATAGACACCCGTGCAATGTCGATTGCCATCAACGACCCCTGCAATCCCTGACCAATGGGCAGGATAATGTTGTCTTCACTGACAACGACCTTATCCAGATACATCTCTGACATCGGCAGAAAATTATAGGACGGCGTTTCGTACATAGGGCCAAAACTGAGACCTGCCGCATCAGCTGGAATAGCGATCATTGCCATGTCTTTATGGCCGGGCGCATCGCTGGTTTTGACGACGGTGAAATAGATGTCTGCTTCACGCGCCAAGCTGACCCATGCCTTTGCGCCACTGATCGTCCAAGTGCCATCACCGTTGATCGTTGCACGCGTATACATTTGCATGGGATCGGAACCCGACTGTGGTTCCGTCAGAGCAAAATTCGCCAGTTTGCGACCGGACGTCAGATCGCGCGCCCATTTCTCTTTGAACGCATCCGTACCGTATCCACATCCTGCAAAGGTGCAGATATTGTGCATCGAGAGGGCAAAGGCATAGGCACCGTCACCAAGGCCAAGTTGTTCATAAACTTGGATGCCTTCGGACAATGGCAAGCCTTGTCCACCAAATTCGACCGGTGCGTAAAGCCCCGTCAGACCCACTGCACCGGCTTGATCGGACGCATCGCGCGGCCATTTTTTTGCGGCGTTCCAAGCATCAACATTTGGGGTGATGACGTCCTTGGAGTGCGCGCGCGCAGCTTCAAGAATGGTGGCGAGCTTTTCTGACATGGTCTATTCCTTTTGATGTCCGGCATAGTCGCATCCCGCCAATCCTCTAAAGGTGGCGTGGAAGGTTTAATGCGGATTTGGCCAAAAATCTTTGTATTACAACATGACTAGCGCACCTTCTTATCCCCAACCATCTCGTGAGATGACAGGTTATTGTCCGAAAGTGACAAAATCAGATCGCTTGAAACGTCCGGCGTCGATATGATCGTGGTGTGTTCCCAGTCCATCTTTGGAATGCCCGGTGGAAATTTGCAGCCGAGGAAAACCCAACTTCATGCGCAATGGCTTCGACGTTTTTTTCACCAACCGATAGGTGGCGAATTGCAATGTCGCGGCGCAGATCATCCTTGATGGATTGAAACGATGTCCCGTCTGCTTGTAATTTGCGGATCAAAGTGCGCGGCGTCATATGCATCGATCGCGCCACCTCAGAGAGGTTAGCGTTTTCCCACCCCATCTGACTGAGATAGCTGCGCACGCGCAAAGCCTGCGTATGTTCATGGGAACGCGTAAATATCCAATCGCGCGGCGCATTCTCTAGAAATCTGTCCAATTCGGCTGTGCTGCGTATCTGAACTGGTCCCAGATGACGCAGATCAAAAGCGATGAATGTTTCCGCCACATCAAATGTCACCGGTGCCGGAAAAATAACGGCATAGTCCCGTTCAAAACTGGGGCTTTCAAAGTTAAAACCGACCTCTTTTACAGGCACCTCTTGTCTTGCCAACCATGACAACAGGCCATGGGCCAGCTTGAGTATCAACATATGGCCAAACTTCTGTACGGGCCTCTCGCTGAGCGGCTGAAGGGCGAGTACCCATGCGCTGTCTTTCTCTGTAAGCGCAAATTGATAGTCATCCAAAAGCAAATTCCAAAACGTGGAAAATCGGTATAGCGCGGATGGCAACGAGGTCGCTTCGCGCACCGATGTCAAAAGGTGCTGCAACGCGCGTGGCCTGACCGGCCTGCTCCAAAGCCCCATCATTTCATCACCCGTTTCCACTGCTGCAAGCTGGTATAGGCCAACGATCTGATCAAGCGTCACCCGACCCTGCGATGGGTTCTGCTCCGCCACTAAATCGGTGCGTTCCAACAGCGATAGGTACTCAATATCTGTGCAAAGCGGGCGCAATGCATCCAGCCAATCCACGATAAACAAGCGGGATACAGTTGAATAAAGTGTTGATGCGACCATGGCTGTCATTTGAGCATAGCTATCATCTGACAATGCGATAATGAAGTCTGTTGAAGCGGCATCACGCAGACCTTCATGTATGTTATGGCGTCGATGTGTCTGGTCTCAGGCTAGCCTGCCCGGCTGAGACAGAAAACCGCTAACCATGCGGTGGGTAATCGACCGGACAGCCAAAGCTATCATTAACACCGCCTGATTTCTTTGCAATTCAGAGGTCCGCGCCGCTGCACGGATTGTGAAATCGAGGATGGAAAACCGAGACAAGTACGCAACGTGCCAGCCACTTAGAAAATTGAGCGAAAAGAAGATGCGCGCCCAAAAAGTGTCAGCACAAAATGAGCATGCACACCGCTGTGCGATCACGCTAGGCTCAACACCCTGTCTATTACGTAATCGGTCTGTTCCAGTGTTTGGGCTGGACACATGGGCAGGCTAATGACCTCGCGGGCCAATGTCTCAGACAAGGGAAAACGGCCTGCCCCAAGACCCAAATCAGCATAGGCATTTTGCTGGTGTGGAGGTATCGGGTAATGGATCACGGTCGCGACACCCGCATCATGAAGCCGTTTCTGAAACCGATCGCGATCACTGTGACGCAATACATAGAGGTGCCAAACCGGTTCAGCCCACGCAGGCACAACAGGCACCATCAATCCGGCTTGGGAAAAAGCGTCGTTGTAACGTTTGGCAATTGCCCGTCGGTTGTTGTTCCACTCGTCTAAGTGGTTCAGCTTGATCGACAATACAGCAGCCTGAAGCGGATCCAAACGACTGTTCAAGCCCTTGATATCGTGCACATACTTCACCTCAGATCCGTAATTCCGCAAGAGGTTCACATGATGTGAAACGCTGGGATCAGAAGTCACCACCGCGCCGCCATCGCCCAAAGCACCAAGGTTTTTTGACGGATAAAAGCTGAATGTGGCGGTGCCCTTTTCCCCAATCCGTTCCGACTTGTAGCGCGCGCCGTGGGCCTGTGCTGCATCTTCAAGGATTTGCAAACCGTGCACGTCAGCCACAGTACGCAGTGCATCTAGGTCCGCTGGTTGGCCATAAAGGTGCACCGCCAGAATAACCTTGGTCTTTGATGTCACAGCATCGGCCACGGCTTCGGGATCAATATTATGCGTGGCCTCTAAGGGCTCAACGGGCACCGGGATGGCCCCACATTGGCTCACCGCCAGCCAAGTGGCAATATATGTATTTGCCGGAACAATCACTTCATCACCCGGCCCAACGCCCATCGCCTCTAGTGACATCCGAAGTGCATCCAACCCGTTTGCCACACCAAGGCAATGGCTGGCGCCGGTATAGGCCGCAAACTCAGCCTCGAACTGCGCAAGCGCGGGGCCCATCACATATTGCCCTGAACGGGCTGACTGAATAAGCGCTGCCTCAATCTGTGGAGATATGTCGGCTGCTGCCGCTAACAGGTCAAGGAAAGGTACGTTCATTTCGCACCTACTGCTTGCAGATATTCCTGCCTGTCACGGATATAATCATCCTCATCATAAGGGGCCGACGCCATAACCATGCACACCGAACCAGACGAAAAATTGTCGAGATACCGCCACATCATCGGGCAGACGTATATGCCATAATAAGAGCGGTTCAAATGAAAGCGTTTCTGCTCAAAACCGTCATCCAACAAAAGATCAAAGCTGCCTGACATGCAAATGACAAACTGATGCAGGTTCTTATGGGCATGTTCACCCCGATCTGACCCGCCCGGCACATCATAGAGATAATAGACCCGTTTGATATCGAAAGGTATGTGGTTCTGCCCTTCAACGAAGGTCAGATTGCCTCGCGCATCGGAAATCTTGGGCAGTTCAATGATCCGACAATCGCTTAAAGGCATAGTTTTGGACTCGCTTCTGCGCTGATGAAAATGTATGTCTGCGTGGACAGAAACCAAACACACTAGGGTCGTCAAGAGACTTATGGTTCAAAGACTTCTAATTGTAGGCACGGGCGAATTTGCTGACATCGCTTACGAGTACTTTACCGTAGACAGCCCTTATACCGTTGTTGGGTTTGCCGTCGACAGGGAATTCCTGAGCGAAAGCCACAAGTTCGACTTGCCTGTTGTCGCCCTTGACGAGGCGGACAAACATTTCCCGCCCGAGACCACCCATGCACATGTCGCGATATCCTCGACCAAGTTAAACCGTGTGCGTGCTGATCTGATGGAAAAAAGCCGCGCTTTGGGATATCAGCTGGCCAGCTTCATCAGCCCGCGTGCGATGGTCTGGAGAACAGCCAGGATTGGGGAAAACGTCTTTATCTTTGAAAACAATGTGATCCAGCATGGCGTCCAGATCGCGGATGGATGCGTTCTGTGGTCGGGCAACCATGTTGGCCACCAAAGCCAGATCGGGGCGCACTGCTTTTTGTCCTCGCATGTTGTCATATCCGGGTTTTGCACCATCGGCGCGCGTAGTTTCATAGGGGTCAATGCGACCTTTGCAGATGAGGTCACGGTTGGAGAAGACTGCCTTGTCGGGATGGCAGCGGTTGTAAACAAAAGTCATGAGGCAGCAGGTCTGATCCTGAACGGCAATCCAGCTGAACCGTCAAAGGTGACATCGTATCGCTATTACAGGATCAAGCCCTGATATGGGGTGGCAAGGGCGCGGTCTGATTTATGCTCCATCTTTTGATGAAAGCTGGAAACATCAATTCGCGATGCTACCAACCCCATTGGTCCGCAAGAATGGTGATCTGCGGCTGTTTCTAGGCTTTTGTGACCCGGGCATGGTCGGACGTGTTGGATATGTTGACGTAGATCCTGATGATCCGTCAAAAATACGCCGTGTCAGCAAAACACCGGTGCTGGATATTGGCGCACCGGGCACCTTTGATGACAACGGCGTGGTGCCAATTTCGCTGGTGCGTGCTGGCGATGAACTTCGCCTGTATTATATCGGTTTCCAACTTGGCGTTAAAGTTCCCTACTTCATGTTTTGTGGGGTAGCGACGAGCACCGATGATGGTGACAGTTTCACCAGAATAAGCAAAAGCCCTGTTCTGGATCGCAACGATATCGAACTTTATGCCCGCTGCGGCTGCCATGTGATGTGGGATGATGGCGTGTGGCGGATGTGGTATGTCGGGTCTGTTGCCGAAGGCTGGTCTCAGAACGGTGAAAAGGCCGTGCCCCTTTACACGGTACGTCATGTTTATTCGGACGATGGCATTCATTGGTCCCCCTCTGTTGGGACACCCTGCATCGATTTTGCGTCCGAGGACGAACATGGTTTTGGCAGACCCTTTGTTCGCAAGTTAGATACAGGGTACGAGATGTTGTTGTCGGTGCGGACCTATTCGCGGGGCTATTACCTGTCACGCGCATGGTCCAAGGACGGTCTGGTTTGGGAACGCAGTCACAAAGACCTACCGATTGCCCGCCCGACGGCGTCCTCTTGGGACAGCGAAAACACCAGCTATGCCCACACCTGCGACATTCAAGGCAGGCAGTTTTTGTTCTATAACGGGAATGGCTGCGGCAAATCCGGCGTGGGTTTTGCCGAATGGATCGCGCCGTGAGTGATGGTGTGCACATACGGCAATACAGATCAAACGATGCTCAGGTCTGGAACGATTTTGTCGGAAAGGCGGTAAACGCCACCTTTTTGCATGATCGTAATTTCATGGACTATCATGCAGACCGCTTTCAGGATCATTCACTCATAATTGAGGACGCGGGCAAGATTATCGCCCTACTTCCTGCGAACCAAAAAGACGATGTCATGCACTCTCATGGTGGGTTGACCTATGGCGGGCTGTTGGTCCCCCCAAGGTATTCCGCGACTCAAATGATTGAGATCATAGCATCATTGCGCGACTACCTTGTCGCATCGGGCATAACATGCCTCTTCTACAAACCCAGCCCTCACATCTTTCATAGCCAGCCAGCCGAAGCTGACCTGCATGCGTTGGTCCAAGCCGGAGCAAAATTGGTTCAAACCGACATGGGCACCGCCATTCCACTGCGTCACCGTCTGCCTTTCAACACGCTTCGCAAGCGCGGTGTAAAAAAGGCGCTCAAGGCGGGGTTAGAGGTGCGCGAAAGCCACGACTTCCAAGCATTTTGGGATGTGTTATCGACGGTTCTACAATCACGGCACAATACGGCGCCCACCCACAGCCTCGAAGAGATCATTCTGTTGGCACAGCGGTTTCCTGACAAAATTCGCCTGTTCGCCAGTTTTGATGCTGAACAGATGCTGGCAGGTATGATTTTGTTTGACTGCGGCACAACAGTGCATGCCCAATATATCGCCACAGCTGATGCCGGACGGGACCTTGGGGCGCTTGATCTATTGGTGCACCACCTTCTGGACAATGTATTTAACGACCGCGGTTGGTTCAGCTTTGGCATCTCTACAACAAACGGTGGACGTGACCTGAACGTTGGTCTGTCTCGTCAAAAAGAGATGTTCGGCGGCCAAAGCGTGATGTTCAGCAAGTATCAGTGGGATTTAACGTGACGGATCAACCAGCTGCCAGTTTTATTCTCGTCAGTTACAATCAACAAGATACGGTCGCAGAATCCGCCCGTGCCGTTCTGGCCCAAGATTGTTCGCCTCTGCAAATCATCCTGTCGGACGACGCCTCTACAGACAAGACCTTTGACGTCCTCAAAGAAGTGGCCGCAAGCTACAGTGGACCGCACAGTGTTCAGGTCAGGCAAAACCCGCATAATCTGGGCGTGAACAAACATATGTCCTGTGCCATCGAACTGGCAGAATGTGATTTTCTGATATGGTCCGCGGGGGATGATGTGTCGGTCCCGCAGCGCGCGCGCACCATTCTCAAAGCCTATGAAGAAACCAAAGCCAAGCTGATCTTTTCAGACGCCCAGACACAGCGTCCCGATGGATCACCCGGCACTGAAACCTATCGCAAAGCGCTGTTTTACCGCCCTGAGTACACTGTTGAACAAGCTGCGACATCCTTTGCATTGTTTCTGGGTGCCGCTGTCGGCTGGCATAAGGATTTGTATTACAAATACGGCGGTTTCCCCCCTGATCGCGCGCACGAGGACTTGATTCTGGGGTTCCGCGCCGCACTTGAGGACAGCGTCCATTATATCCCTGAAAAACTGGTGACCTATCGGGAAGATGTAGGTGTTTCCAGCCACCTGTCTGGCAAGACCAGCACACTGCAAAATCGCGCGCGGCGCACTGCCATCCTAAAGGGGCAATTTACGGTGCTACAACAGCGTGTGATCGATGCGCAGACCTTTGGGTTGGCAAGCGATCATCCTATTTTCCATGCTCTGCATACCCTGCGAGATTGGACGTCCATGCGTCTGTCATACTATGAAGGTAACAAGGCAGCCCATGCGCGACAGCCCGTGCGTCTGGCCCATGCTTTGCTGTCTGAATGGCTGCGTGACTTTCGAAACCGCTGACCGGCGCTTGCCTCAAAATGAGGTTTCTCGCAAAGGTCGTAGAAATAGACCCGACCATCCGCAAGCAAGGTGGTGCTATTTTGATGAGCCGCTGGCGATGGCAAGGAAGGGACCGCCAAGGTTTTAAACCGTTATCTTTAGCGGTTTTTCAGATGGAGCCATTTCAAATAGGGGCAATGGCGGATCGACAGGGATTCGAACCCTGGAGACGGTCTCCCGCCTACACACTTTCCAGGCGTGCGCCTTCGACCACTCGGCCACCGATCCGTGAGCGGGGGTTTAGCGTGGCGTGGGGACAAGTTGCAAGAGCAAATAAGCACCAAGGCAATGCTGAAAGCGTCAACCGTCTAAATGTAGGTAAACCCGTCTGTTCATGCGGCCTTTTTTTTGAATTTTACCCAACCGCAACGCCCCGATTTCGCCGGTGCGCGCCACATGTGTGCCACCGCAGGGTTGCAAATCAATCCAACTGTCTTCTTCGCCAATACGGATCAAGCGGATATCCCCTGCCCCTTTTGGCGGCTGCACGGCCATTGTCTTGACCAGATGTGGCGCGGCGGCCAGTTCCGCCTGTGTGATCCAGCCATCGCTGACACGCGCGTCCATCGACACGTAGTCATTCAGCGATGCCTCAATATCGTCGCGATCCGCTGGGGAATCTGGCATGTCAAAATCAATCCGACCGTGGGTGGCAGAAATCTGTCCGCCCGTCACTCCAAACGGGATCACCACCGACAACAGATGCAAGGCCGTGTGCACGCGCATATGGCGGTGCCTGCGGTCCCAATCAAGGACCTGCACCACATGCGCACCAACGGGGGGCAAAGCGCTGGGTTCTGCGGGAACCAAGACTATGGTGTCCGCCTCGCCCTTGATCGTTGTGGCAATGGGCAGACGTTTTCCATCCCACTCCAACCATCCTGAATCGCCGGGCTGACCGCCTCCTGTGGGATAGAACAACGACCTGTCCAAAACCACGCCGCCCTCAGCCGTCACCCCCGCAACCACAGCAGGCGCGTCACGCAGATAGGCATCATCCCTGAACAACATCTCGGTCATGAACCAGTCTTTCCTTTGGGTGTCTTTGTCGCCTTTAGGGGGCCCGCCCCGGTTAAGGCCTCGGGGTTGCGTATCCACAGATCGCGCTGCGCAAAGGGGATTTCGATTTTCTCAGCGGCAAAGCGTTCTGCGATGGCATGGTTCACATCATTTTTAACAGCCATCGTCCAATTCACATCGCGCAGCATCATCCGGATTTCAAATTCCAGCGCATCCGCACCAAAGTTCACAAACAGAACATTAGGAGGTGGTGACGCCAGCACCATTGGCTGCGCCTCAGCAATCTCGCGCAGGATCGCATCCACCCGCCGCGTGTCCGTGCCATATGCAACCCCAACAGGGACAATCACCCGTCCTACGGTATTGCCGCGGGTAAAATTCGTTACCGTTCCACTGACCAAATCCGCGTTGGGCACGATCACATCGGTCTTATCAAATGTCTCAATCCGGGTGGAGCGCACAGAAATATCCCGCACATAGCCCATTTGGCCACCAACCTCGATCCAGTCCCCTTGAGAGATAGGGCGTTCGATCAATAGGATAATGCCAGAGACAAAGTTGCTGACGATATTTTGCAGGCCAAAACCGATGCCCACAGACAAGGCACCCGCGACAATCGCCAGAGATGACAGATCAATACCAGCCCCTGTGATCGCGGCCAGTGCCGCCAGAAAAATACCAACATACCCAAGGCCAGACACGATGGCGTTTTGCCCACCGATATCCATCTTGGTTTTGGGTAAAACATTGCTGCGCAAAACCCCCTGCACAAGGCGGGTAAGTGCATAGCCCATGGTAAAGATAAGCGCGAAGGTCAGAAAGTCGGTGGGTGATATGCGGCTGTCACCAATCGAAAATCCGCGCCCAACGGTGGCCCAAACTTCGGTCAAATCGGTGGCCCGCGCGCCCCAAAGCAAGGCCAGCAACGGCAAGGCAAGCAGGACAAGTGACATGCCTAAAACAACGGCCATCAGTCCTTCGCGGGCCTTTTCCCCCTGCCCGGTGAACGCGCCATATACATCTGTCATGAAGCGTTGCAGGGACATCACCAAGCCCAGCAAAATCATCGTCAGAACATAGGGCTGCAAAATCGCCTGCGACGCATCAAAATATCCGGCAGCCATTAAGATCGGGGCAACACAGGCAACAGCCACCGCGCCCGTCCCAAAACCCCGCACAAATTTTTGCAGCGTCTTAGAACGCATTTCTTCGGCATCAACAGGTGTTTCATCGCGTTCAACGGGGCCACGCATGATCTGCCCAATGCGAAACAACGCGATGCTGATCACAATGCAGATTGGCAGACCTACAACAACTTTGGTTGCTGGCGCAGGTGATACATAGGCCAGCAAGGTTTCCAAAACCACGTCAATCACGATCATCACGGTGATCACGCTGACGAAAAAACGGGCCTGCTTGCGGGCATTTTGGCTGAACAGCAGCAATGCCTCATCATCATCTCGTGAAAACACCCGGTCTGATACCCAGCGAAAGCCCAGCATCATACCGCCAATGGTTGGCACCAGTACCAGAACTTCGTTACCGCGTTCCCCTGAAATGCCAGCAGAACCAATAGCAAGAGCAACCAATGTTAAACCGACAAAAGGAAACAAGATGCGCAGCAACGAAACGACAAAGCGCCAAATACCCAACCCCCGTGCACCCATCGCAGCAAGGCGGCCAACAATCTTTGTTGACCACTTGCGGCCGCGCAAAATCAGGACCAAACCAAAGAAGGTCGCCAGAAAGACCAACGGCACATTGCCTTGGATATCTTTCCATTCTGTGGGAACATTTTGCTGGTCGCCCTGCACCCAAGCGCCGCTGATCGCAGCACTAATATCTGCCCATGCCTGTGGCCAATGAATTGGGTTCAAAGGTGAAGGGCTGATGGTGAGTAATTTGTTGGTTTGCCGTGCCCGCAGCAGTTGATCAATTTGACGCACCAATGCGTCCGCTTCCAGAAACGACGCCTCTGCTGTCTGAACCGGGGCCAATACAGCTGTCAGTTGCGCATTCAAATCCGCGCGCTTTGCAGTTATTTCTGGGTCTTCTGCGGGTGTCGCACCTTCCTCTGGTGCCGCCCCCAAGGCAGCTAATTGTTCACGTAACGTGGCAATCCGCCCAGCATTTGCATTGCGTGCTGCATCAAACTCGGCGCGGTATTCAGCGATCCGGCTACGCATCGCCTCAAAAGTGCCATCCTCAAGCGTATTGTTTTTGATCGCCTCTTCGGCACGCAATGCCAGCACATTGTATCGCTCAAGATCCTCCGATGGAGTGTCTTGGGCAAGGACAGCACTGACCAAGGCCAGCGCCAGAACACAAGCAATCCAAACAGGCGCTAAAAACCGTTTCATACGTCTTCGAAAACGCCAGGGATCGAGGCTGGCGCGCGTTCTAGCCAGCTAGGCGTTGGCAGACCTTTTTCACGCAAGAAGTCAGGGTTGAACAGTTTGGATTGATAGCGCGTGCCAAAATCGCACAGGATCGTCACGATGGTGTGGCCCGGGCCCATCTCACGCGCCATCCGCATCGCACCAGCGACGTTGACACCTGATGAGGCCCCCAAGCATAGACCCTCGTGCTCCAACAGATCAAACACCACAGGCAAGGCTTCTGCGTCAGAAATATTATAGCTGAAATCGGGCTTTAGCCCTTCGAGGTTCTTGGTGATCCGCACTTGCCCGATACCTTCGGCAATCGACCCCCCCTCAGAGGCCAATTCACCTTTGGTATAATAGCTGTGCAGTGCTGCACCATCCGGGTCCGCCAGCGCAATCTTGACGCCCTTGGGCTGCAAAGCCATCGCGATCCCCGCCAAGGTCCCGCCGGATCCAACGGCACAGCAAAAACCATCAACTTTACCACCGGTTTGTTCCCAAATCTCAGGGCCCGTAGTTTCAATGTGGGCTTGGCGATTGGCAACATTGTCAAACTGATTGGCCCATATCACACCTTCATTGGTGTTGCGCGCCAGTTCATTGGCCAGCCGTTCGGAATAGCGCACAAAGTTATTGGGATTGCGGTACGGGGCCGCAGGCACCTGCACCAATTCCGCCCCTGCAAGCCGCAGCATGTCTTTCTTTTCCTGAGACTGGGTTTCCGGGATCACGATCACGGTTTTGAACCCCATCGAGGCCCCAACAAGCGCCAACCCGATGCCGGTATTGCCCGCCGTCCCTTCAACAATGGTGCCACCCGGTTTTAAGGTGCCATTGGCAATTGCATCGCGAATGATAAACAGTGCCGCGCGGTCCTTGACCGATTGGCCGGGGTTCATAAATTCGGCCTTGCCGTAAATATCGCACCCGGTTTCAGCGCTGGCCTTTTTCAGCCGGATCAATGGTGTGTTTCCGATGGCCTGCGCCAGATCATTTGCAACGTGCATAGATGCCCCCAATTCGTGTTGCCACAGGTGTATCTGGCACCCCGAACAACCTCAAGCCTTCAAGCAGCCCCTAGCCCCTAAGCCGTTCACGGTTGCGTGCCAACCAATAGGCCGCCAATACCAGCGGCGCGTTTGCGGCATCAAGGCGATCGACCAGCGTCATCAACGCATCAAAGCTCATCACATGTGATTTGATGTCCTCGCCTTCGCTCGCCAAACCGCCAGTCCCTTGTACATGGTCCGCCAGATCAGCAAGACCCACAAAGATATAGTAAAATTCGGTTGAATTACCCGGGGATGCATAGACCTCTGCAACTTTTTCAAGTGTCGTGATGCTAATCCCAGCTTCTTCTTGTGCTTCTCGTAAGGCGGCTTGCTGTGGTGTTTCGCCCGCATCAATGTGACCTGCAATCGGCTCCAACTGCCAACACGATGTATCACCACGCGCCAGTGGCCCCATGCGTATTTGTTCCACCAACAGCACGCGATCGCGCACCGGATCATAAGGCAGTAATATTGCTGCATCTGCCGCGATGAACACCGCACGGTCCAGCGTATCGGACATGGCACCATCAAATTGTTCGTGACGCAGCTGCATTTCATCCAATGCAAAGAAATGTGCATATTTGCGCTGGCGTTCACTTATGTCGATCTTGCCATGCAGCGTCCCTGCCCCATGCAAAGAGCGTGCGCCGTTCACCCGAGACCCAGCCCGCTTGCGGATCATTCCAAACATCGCGGCAACCTCATCACGGGTCTTTTGGCCCATGTACCCCATCACCTCGCGGGCGGCGTGACACGACAGTTCTGCCCATTCCGCCACCCAATGGGCCAAATCCCATGGCGCTTGCGGCGTCCAGCGCCCGATTTGTGGAAAATACACCTCAGCGTTCTGTCCATCCGCCAAGGTGATGGGCAGGAGGTCATATTCAAAACTGCCCTCATAGAAATCCAGACGCGCGATGTCATCGTCACTTAACCCGCGCACCAATATTCCGTCGGCATGATCGCCCATCGAAGGTGCAATGGTGGGAAACGGCCCTTCAGCCACCGATGATACCAGATGATCCGGCAGCACAGCCGCCGTAACATCCAATGCGGTCGCAGCACGCCCCATCACAATCTCAAGCAGCGGCACATGTCGCAACGTGCCGTAAAAAAACAGGTTTTTCATTTACTTAGCGCCAACGATTTCCGGCAAATTCCGTGACAAGGCCACTAACCACCGCAGCGACCAGCAAAAATAAACCAATTGGCACCGTCGCTATCATCAATCCAAATTCCGCGCCAATCTGAAACACCGCGACCAATGCCTCGAACGCGCCATCATAGCGGTTCTTCATCGCGAGGCGCACCATTTCGTTGCAGGCCTGCACACCAATGCCCCACAGCATCAGAACGAACACGCCCGTTAAACCATTGTTGATTGCCGCCGTGGTCCCACCGCCAACCCGTGTTCCCATGATGATCCAACCTGCAAGCAGGCCCAGAACCACGTTCAAAGGAACAAAAATCCCGAAATTCGTACTTTCCGGCATCAAGGGCATGATCATGCCCGATACAATAAAGGCCACGATCGCCAAACAGATGGCGGCCACCAAACGTGCGGCTGTTGGCATGTGACGCTCCCTTGCAATGTTCAGGCCCTTGTAATGTTCAGGCATCACTGAACGAGCCTTCTTACGGTTTGGACCCTAGATGGGTCGCCTTACCGTAATCTGCGTCACGTCACAATTTCCACTGTCAAATGTCGCTGCACAAGAAGTGAGGTAAAAATTCCACATGCGACGGAACCGATCATCAAAGCCCATGGTGGCGATTTGATCCCATTTTTCATTAAAGGTCTCGTGCCAGCGGCGCAGCGTGATGTCATAGCTTTTGCCAAACTCAATGGACTTATCAACAACCAATCCAGCCTTTTCGACCTGTTCGCGCAGCACCTTGGGGCTGGGCAACATGCCACCGGGAAAGATGTATTTTTGGATAAAATCGACACCGCGTTTGTACACATCCCAACGGCGATGATCGACGGTGATGATCTGCAATGTCGCAGCCTTGCCCGGTTTTAGACGTTCACGCAGCGTGTCAAAATAAACAGGCCAATATTTTTCACCCACCGCCTCGAACATCTCGATACTAGCGATGCCGTCATAGGTGCCACGTTCATCTCGATAATCTTGCAGCTTGAATTCAACAAGATCAGACAATCCTGCTTTTTCAATGCGTTGCTGCGCATAGTTAAACTGTTCTTGGCTGATTGTAAGCCCCGTTACCTTAAGCCCACGTTCCTTGGCTGCGTATTCGGCAAAGCCACCCCAACCACATCCAATCTCAAGCACATGATCACCGGGCTGCACACCCATCTGATCCACCATTGAGGCATATTTGGTCGTCTGCGCCACCTCAAGAGATTGCTGTGCACCATCCTCAAACAAGCCCGAGGAATAGGTCATCGTGTCATCCAGCCAAAGCCCGTAAAATTCATTACCAAGATCATAATGGTAGCTGATATTCTTGCGCGCTTGGCCTTTATTGTTGCGTTGCAGCCAAAACCGGAATTGTTCAAACATCCGCAACAGGCCCATGCCGGGAAAGCCATCATAGATGTCTTCGTTGTCCGCATGCACGAGGTCCATGAAAGCCTGCAAATCGGGCGTGGACCACCATTCATCCAGGTAGGCATCACAAAACCCAAGGTCGCCTTCGCGGATCAGACGCGCAAACAGGTCACTGTTATGGATGCGCAATTCCGCAACGGGACCCGGTTTGGACCCTTCGGCGCGAAATGTCCGCCCATCCGGCAGCACAAAATCCACGCGCCCGTGCTGCATGTCCTGCGCCATTGCATAAACACGTGCAAAATAGCGCGGCAGGTCCGCCTGCCCTTCTGTGCTGCTCAAGATCATGCCCACAAGCGTCGTCCTTTTTGTGTGAGGCGGTTCAAGTGTATCCGCGCTTCATTGATTAACAAATCTTAAAACCCACGGTCCTGATAAGCGGCCAAGGCGCGTTTACGGCCCTCATCAAGCGCCACAATGGGATCAGGGTAAGGATCATCTGGCGATAGCGCCCAACTGCGCGGGATCGCGTCAAAAAATGCCAATGCATCTTTATGCGGGTTTGAACGCCCTTCAGCGATCCAACGGCTGGCGTATTCACGATGTTTATCGAATTTATCAAGCTGGGTATCGGGATTGAACACCCGGAAGTATGGGGATGCATCCGGGCCTGAGCCCGCCGCCCACTGCCAACCCATCGCATTGCTGGCCGGGTCCCAATCGATCAAACATTCCTCAAACCACGCCATTCCAACCCGCCAATCGGTCATCAGATGTTTGGTCAAATAACTGGCCACAATCATCCGCGCGCGGTTGTGCATGCGCCCCGTGACATACATCTCGCGCATTGCTGCATCGACAAACACAATGCCCGTGCGCCCTTGCTTCCAGGCCAGAACATCCGCGCTTTCTGCGTCAGTCTTCCACGGGAACGCTTCCCATTCCTCGCGCCAATTGCTTTTTAACATATGCGGGGTGTGGTGCATCAGGTGATAAGCAAATTCGCGCCAGACCACTTCTTTGAGGAACTTTTCCGCCCCACGCTTGCCTTCTTGCATGGCGTGGTGGCCTGCGTGCCAGCATTGGTGCGGGCTGATCTCTCCCAACGCCAGGTTTTCAGACAGGCAGGACGTGCCATCAACAGATGGAATGTCGCGATTATCCCCATACCCATCGACCAATTCAGCAATGAAATAGCCCAAGCGCCCCTGTGCAGATTGTTCGCCCACTTGCACAAAAGGCAGCACAACATCCGCACCACGATCCATTCCAGCGCCCATGTGCCACTGATCCAGATCATCGCTTTTGGGCCATGTGGTGGGCGCAGCAATCTTAGTCGGGGTGGCCCTTGCCGGATCAACACCGACGTTTTTCACAGAATTCCAGAATGGCGTATAAACTTTGTAAAAGCCGCCTGTCTTTGTCTCAACCGTCCAAGGTTCAAACATCAGATGCCCACCAAAGGATCGCGCCTCAACACCCTGTTGCTTTAATGCTTCTTTGATCTCGGTATCACGTGCAACGCTTTCAGGATCATAGAGCCGGGACCAATACACAGCGTCAGCACCCGTTTCAGCAATCAGGTCTTTCAGTGCCTTTAACGCATTGTCGCGCCGTAAGATCAGATGTGACGCCTCTGCACGCAGACTTTCATCAAGTGCCGCCAAGCTCAGACCCAAGCGCCATTTTGGAGCTGCTGACAGACCGTCAACCAAAGCATCATGGATAAACACAGGGATCACCGGGCGACCCGTTTCACAGGCCGCCGTCAACGCCGCATGATCACTCAACCGCAAATCACGGCGGAACCACAGAATGATTGGTTTTGCGTCGCTCATACCTGATACCCCCCTGTATGCGTTATCCTGTACCTAGGACAGACACGCATCAGTCAAGGTATTGGTTTCACAAAACTTCGTCTAGCGCCGTTAAAAGTTGATCAACCTCACCCTGGGTTGTGTAATGGGTAAAGCTGAGCCTTAGAACGCCCATTGCTTCATCCACGCCCATCGCGCTTAGCGCACGACCCGCATAGAAATCACCGCCCCCTGCCATTATGCCATGCTTCACCAGATCGCCAGCAACCTCACCGCCGGGACGGTTAAGCGCCAAGGCAACTGTCGGCGCGCGCTCTGTCGCCACAGATGGGCCAATTAAACGCACTGAATTGCGCGCTTTTACATTGTCCAACAAGGGTTGCAGCAATTCGGTTTCATGTGCGCGCATCAGGTTATGCACCGCAGCGCCGCGCGCTGTCGGCCCAGCATCCCCGCCCACATGATGCGCATAAAACGCATCGATATAATCAGCCATACCAGCACAGGCGGCGATCTGTGCATGATCTGGACCCGCCGGGGTGAAACGCTTGTAAAGGCTACCACCGTTGAACACATGCCCCTGATTGGGCAGCAGTTCCCCCAAGGCGCGCCGGATCACCATCAAGCCCTGATGCGGTCCAAAGGTCTTGTAGGCAGAGAACAGATAAATATCCGGCCCAAGCGCGCCAACATCCGTGAACCCATGCGGCGCATAAGACACGCCGTCCACGCAAACAAAAGCCCCAGCAGCATGTGACAATGCTGTGATTTCTGTGACCGGGTTCACCTGCCCCACCACATTTGAGCAATGAGGGAAACACACAAGCCGGACCTTTTCATCCAGCAGGCTTTCCAAATCATCGGTGTTCAGATGCCCAGTATCTGGGTCCACACCCCATTCACGCACCTCAATGCCGCGATCGGCCAGCCTGCGCCACGGGCCGCTGTTGGCCTCGTGATCTTGGTTGGTCACGATGATCGCCTCGCCCGGTTGCATCATCTGGCCAAAAGCCTGCGCCAATACATAGGTGTTCTGTGTCGTAGACGGGCCAAAGCTTAGCTCATCACCCTCCACACCCAATATGGCAGCCATACGGGTGCGGGCCTCGTCCATTTCAGCACCGCCCAATGCGCTTGCCTCATACGCAGCATAGGGTTGCACTTTGCGTTGGGTATAAAAGCGGAACAGCCGGTCAATGACCTGTTGGCAGGTGTAAGACCCACCAGCGTTTTCAAAGAACGCTTGGCCCTGCAAAGAAGGTTCAGCAAAAGCGGGGAATTGGGTGCGCACCCATGCGGTATCTAATGTCATGAATGGACTTTACGACAAAGGCCCCGATGCGCAAGCACCGGGGCCTTTGAAATTCTAACGGCCTGCCGAATTATTCAGCAGGAACCGCATCAGGCGTATCAACTGTCACCGATTCAATACCCGCTGCTTCGCGGCGCCCATCGTTAAAGATCGCTTTGATCAATGCGATGGCCATCAGAACCATCACCAAAGAGAACGGCAGCGCGCCGATCACCATCGCGGTTTGGATGGCACCCGTGCCGCCCGAGATCAGCAAACCGCCAACCACAAGCGCCAGTGCCGCACCCCAGAACAGGATATGCGGACGCGCCTTTGGACCTTCGTCACCCGCAGCATTGATTGTGTTTACGATCAACACGGCAGAGTCAGCAGAGGTCACAAGGAAGGTCATCAGCAGAACAACGATTAACAATGCCATGCCCCAGGCCAGCCATTCCCCAATCGGTGCCAGCATGAATTCGGTCATGGCAAAGATTTTGTCACCATTGGCCGCATCAAAGATCACGCCATTGGCGTCACCGTTCAGTTCCAGATCAATTGCTGTGCCACCAGCCCATGCGAACCAAACAAAACACATCAACGCAGGTACGATCATCGCACCCAACACGAATTCGCGGATTGTGCGCCCCCGCGAGATGCGCGCAAGGAACAACCCTACGAAGGGTGCAAACGCGATCCACCAAGCCCAATAAAACACGGGCCACCAGCCCTGCCACTGCGCCAGTTTAAACGCCACTGAATCGTCAACACCGTCTGATCTGAAGACATTAAAGCTCATCTGTGGCAATGCGAGGACATAGTCCCAAAGGCCAACAAACATCGCAGTCGCGCCAAACCATGTCGCACCAAAGATGATGAAGAAACCCAACAGAATGATCGACAGTACCATGTTGATGTTGGACAGCCATTTGATGCCTTTACCAACACCGGATAGCGCTGACAATGTGGACGCCCCCATGATAACAATAAGTGCTACCACGATACCTATGGTCGTTGCCCCACCATCTGCATCCATCAAACCACCAAACCCGATACGTGTCAGGCCCGCGACGAATTGTTCAACACCAAAGCCCAGCGTCTGCGCGACACCCAGAATGGTCGCCACAACAGCCACGATATCAATCAAGTGACCCAAGGGACCAGAAAGCGCCTTGCCAAACAAGGGCGTCAAACCAGAGCGGATCGTCAGCGGCAAACCACGACGATAGCTAAAGAACGCCAGTGACAGGCCTGCAATCGCATAACACGCCCATGCGCCAAAGCCCCAGTGCAGGAACGACCATTTGTAAGCCATACGCACATTGTCGGCCTCGCCCCCTGTGGTGATACCCATAATGGTTTCAGGGTTTGATCCAAAATGCGCGACAGGTTCTGCAACCGCCCATGTCAACATGCCAACACCGATACCGGCACCAAACATCATTGAGAACCATGAGAAGTTTGAGAACTCTGGCGTTTCGCCCTCGCCACCCAAATTCAGTTTGCCCGCCGCTGGCCAGATCGCAAGACCCAGACAAACGATCACAAAAGCGGCGACGACCCAGATGTACCAAGCCGCGAAATTCGCCAGAATAACGCTGTTCCAGTCTTTCAGAACGCCACCAGCCTGAGTGGGCCAAAAGATACACCAAACGACCAGCACGGCGATGATGATCTTACTGATCACCGTCACATTCACGCTGAAGCCACGATAAAATCCCACATCTGCCGTTTTGATCGGCAGATCCGAGAGAGG
This sequence comes from Sulfitobacter sp., assembly GCA_049794015.1. GTDB lineage: Bacteria > Pseudomonadota > Alphaproteobacteria > Rhodobacterales > Rhodobacteraceae > Sulfitobacter. The sequence goes on from JBARCK010000050.1 coordinate 110,443, forward strand.
AGGTTGTAGTGCCATTATTTTTGTCCCTGTTTTTAATATTGCGGACAAGAATGAAATTTATTGACCCATCAATCAAGAAAAATATGCCGTTGACGTCCTATTTGTGCGATCCTTGCCGTTTATTGTAGTGCTTAAAAATTATGCAGATGCGTAGAGCTTTTAGTCGGTTTTACGACCCAAGTGTCGCTTGCGGTCAAAAACTTTGAAGCCAACTGAGTATCGTTCCCTAAGGCTTTAGCCAAGCTCTGGCGTTCTTTGCACAGGCTACCGTGCTTAAATTTTGGACTGAAACATGCTATGGTCGATACATCTGGTTGCAAAGAACAACCGATCCACAAAACAGGGACGCAAACGACATGTCAGTCAAACCTCCATTCACGGAGCTGGACATCAACACCCAAGATGACGGCTTTTACGAAGGCTATAGCCTTCCCATCGCGCTCATATCCAAGATCAGCATGGTTTTGCTGGTGCTTTGGGCGCTGGTCTTTCCGCTAAACGCGGGCGAAATGCTCTCGGCGGTAAACACATCGCTCCTCCTCAGCTTTAACACCTTTTACATTCTTGCTGTTGGCATGTTCGCATTCTTCCTCTTTGCGGTTGCTATCATTCCTTCGACCGGCAAACGTGTGTTGGGTATCGCTGGTGAAAAGCCTGAGTTCAGCAATTTCTCTTGGTTCTCGATGATGTTCGGTGCGGGTCTGGGTGTTGGTCTTATGACTTTCGCCACAGCAGAGCCACTAGGCCTATGGGGGTCAAACCCGGTGATCCTGTCATCAGATATTGCACCCAATAGCGAGGAATCACTGCAGTCCGCCTATCGCTATACCTTTGCGCACTACGGCTTTCATGCTTGGGCGATCTACGTGGTGACGGGCCTTAGCCTTGCCTATTACGCCTATACACGGGGTATGCCGCTGACGATCCGTTCTGCGTTAACGCCGCTGATTGGCAAATTTGCAAACGGTCCTGTCGGCCATATCATCGACGTGCTGGGTGTTGTTGCAACCATTCTGGGTGTTTCCGTAACCATCGGTTTCGGTGTGAGCCAATTGGTTGATGGCGTCTATGCAATCACCGGCGCGGCTTGGATGATGGACACCACAGGTGATACACCAACCGCGACTAAAGCAGGTTTAATTGTGGCACTGGTCTGCATCATGGCACTGTCGATCCTGTCGGCGGTTTCCGGTGTGGGACGTGGGGTAAAGTGGCTATCAAACATCAACTTGGTGTTGTCACTGATCTTGCTGATGACCTTCGTGATCTTTGGCTCGTTCTTGTTTGCCATGACGACCTATGCAACGGCCCTTGTTGACTACATCATCAACTTCTTCTCGATCAGCTTTGGCGCCTTTAGCCCGGTTGACGCAGGCGCATTCAGCGCAAGCGCCCCTGCCGCCGTTCAGGCATTGAGCGCAGAGGATATGGCCGCTGTCTATTCTGGCGCGACAAACCCATGGGGCAGCCTTGCAGGCTTTACCGATGGTTTGCCAGAAGCCGCAAAATCTTTGCCAGAAGCAGAGATTGCCGCAGCTTATGCCGCAGGTACCGAAGGCCGTCTATTCGCATGGCAAGCCGCGTGGACCACGTTCTATTGGGCGTGGTGGATCGCGTTCTCGCCGTTCGTTGGCTTGTTCCTTGCGCGTATCTCCAAAGGTCGTTCGGTGCGTGAATTCGTACTGGGTGCGGTCATTGCGCCCGCCCTCGTTTGTTTTGCTTGGATGACCATCCTCGGCGGCACAGCGATTGATCTGTCGCTCAACAGCGAAGAAGCCAAGGCCGCTATTGTCGGTGCGTCTAACTCTGCGAAACTCTTTGTGACGCTGGAACAGATGCTTTCGGGCGGCGTGCTTCAGGCGCTTATCATCATGTGCGTGGTGCTGATCATGACCTTCCTTGTGACGTCTGCGGACTCTGGGATTCTAGTGATGAACACCATCATGTCCGGTGGCGCAGAAGAAACAGGCGTCAAGCACCGCATCATCTGGGGTGTGATCCTGACATTGGTGATCGGCACCTTGTTGCTGGCTGGCGGCGGTGGCCTGTCAGCCCTGCAAAACGCAATGATCATCGGTGCCCTGCCCTTTACCATGATCATGGTGGGCATGGTCATTTCGCTGATCAAAGCGCTGTGGAACGATGGTCGCCGCGACGCTGCGGGCACATCTGTCAACGCGGGTTCTGCACAGCCTGCTGAGTAGCCACTAACCGACAAAATAGGGAACGGCGCCCGGGCAACTGGGCGCCGTTTTCATGCAGAGTGTTCAAAGTGTTTATACATCTGAATTTCGCAGGAATTTCAGACCTCTGCGATCAGACGATTCAATTGTCAGACATTTCTATTGTCAGACAATTAAATTTAGCCATAATCAGCATACATACCACGGTCAAATCAAAGCTATTTTGCTTTGGTCTGGTTGGCGGCGCACAGACGTCTCAGGTATTTGGCCTTTCAAGGCCCAAGAACACTCCACCCCGCAAAGGGGCATCTATTTTATTGGGAGGAACAACATGAACTTACGACCTGATCCAACATTTCACGCATCACCAAAATTGGCCATGCAAGCCCCGATTGAGAATTACGCATTTACCGTGATGTTAAGCCCTGATGGCTCGCAATCTGACGGCATCGCAGTTGTCGATCTCAAACCCGATTCCAAAACTTACGGCCAGATCGTGCATCAAGTCATTGTGCCCAACAAAGGTGATGAGTTTCACCACTTTGGTTGGAACGCCTGTTCGTCGTCCTTGTCCCCGCTTTCCGGCCACGCCTTTCTTGAGCGCCGATATCTAATCGTGCCCGGCATCCGGTCGTCGCGCATCTATGTGATTGACGTCAAAGACCCGCTAAAAGCCAAAATTCACAAGACAATTGAACCCGAAGAACTGTTCCGCAAAACCGGATATTCACGCCCGCATACGATCCACTGCGGTCCCGAAGGCATCTATGTGTCTTGCCTTGGCGGCGGAGGCAAAGATGGCACAGATGGCCCGCCGGGCATCTTTATCATGGATTGCGAAACCTTTGAGATTATCGGCCAATACGAGATGGATCGCGGCAAGCAAGACAAACACTATGATTTCTGGTGGAATCTGCCGCAGGATTACATGGTCAGTTCCGAATGGGGTCTGCCGCCGCAGTTTGAAAACGGTGTGGTGCCAGAGGATTTGCTGAGCAATAAATATGGTCATTCAATCCATTTTTGGGACCTGCGCGCGCGCAAGAACATCCAGACGATGGACTTTGGCGAAAATTATCAGATGGCGCTGGAAATCCGGCCTGCGCATGATCCCACAAAATCCTATGGGTTTTGCGGTGTTGTCGTGGATACCACCAACCTGCAAGGCGCGATCTTTACGTGGTGGCGCGATGATGATGGCGTGTGGCAGTACAAGAAAACAATCACCATTGATCCACGCCCCGAAGACCCCGCAAACCTGCCGCCGCTGCTGCAAGGCTTTGGCGCTGTGCCGCCGCTGGTCACGGACATCGACCTCAGCTTGGATGACAAATACCTCTATGTCGCCTGTTGGGGGTTGGGCGAAATGCACCAATACGACGTCAGCGATCCAATGAAACCGGTGCTGGCGGGCAAAGTCGAATTGGGTGGCATCGCCAAAGGCGAAAACCACACCAACGGCAAACCCTTTGCCTATGGACCGCAGATGGTCGAGATCAGCCGTGACGGCAAACGTGTCTATTGGACAAACTCGCTGTATTCCACATGGGATGATCAGTTCTATCCAGATGACGAAGGTGGTCAAATGGTGATGGCGGATGTTGGTGAAAACGGTGGTCTGACGTTGAACAAGGACTTCTATATAGATTTCCCCAAGGGCCTCAGATCACACCAGATCCGGCTAGAGGGCGGTGATTGTTCGACCGACAGCTTTTGTTATCCGTCTGTCTAACTAAGTGATCGATGACGTCACATCGGTGACGGCCCTGTGGTGGGCCGTCATTTTTTCGGGTCTTTATCACGGCATCAACCCCGGCATGGGCTGGCCTTTGGCTGTGTCCGCCGCACTGATGGAACGCAAATCCACCGCCATGCCCCGTGCGCTTGGCCTGCTGGCACTTGGCCATTTCGCCGCGATGATGGGTATCTTACTACCATTCTCGTTGATGATCTTTTTGGTCGAATGGGAGGTCCAAATCCGCATTGGTGCGGGCCTGTTGATGATCGCCATGGGCATCTATCTGTTGATCAACCGCAGGCATCCAAAAATCCTTGCGCGCGTGCACCCTGCCCGCCTTGCGCTTTGGTCTTTTCTGGCCGCCACCGCCCATGGCGCTGGTCTGATGCTGGTGCCAATCTACCTAGGACTGTGTGCTATTGCAGCAGATGATACGGGCCACCTTGCCGCGCAATCCTTGATGGGCAGTAACATCATCACCGCCTTTAGCGTCGCGGCGGTGCACACGTTCACCATGACCTTTGCAGGCGGCGTAATCGCCATCATTATCTACAAATGGCTTGGGCTTAAATTCCTGTCAAAGACATGGTTCAACCTTGATCTGGCTTGGGCGATCAGCCTGATCATCGTGGGTGCCTTTGGTGCCTATTCAGCTCTTGCGGGCCATTGATCTGGCCTGTTGAGGGCACAGAAAGCCGCCCCTAGGTCGTGTTTTCCTTTCAAAGTCAAAAGTTTACGCTAAGGTCTCCCGATAGGGAGAAAAGTATAATGAAAATGACATTCAAAAAGACATCCGTGACACTCGGCACCGCAATCACAAGTATGATGGTCCTGTCACAACCTGCATTCGCGGACTGCACGCGCCACATCTATAATCTGTCGCTCAATGTGTGGTCTTACGGCTTCACCCAAACCGCAGAGGAAGAACTAGGTGATAACGCGATTACTGTCCTCAACGGTGAAACAGCAACCATCGAATATGTGACAGACGGGACGGGGCCAAAATTTCTGCGCTTGGAAAAGGTGACATATACAGACGGCAAAACACACTACACAGAATCTTTTGCGATCAACGGCTGTTACCTGCAACATGATGGCAGCACAGGTCGCGCGGTGCTGAATGATCCCGCTGACGGAGATGTTAAATTTATCGACTGACGCGTTCCTGACCAACCCAGCAAACGCGCACCTAGCCAAGCGCGTTTGCAATCGCCTTTGCATGTCCCTTTATCACGTCCATATCACCCATGATCCCGGCAGGCCGCATCGACACGCCTGAATGACGCGGATGGATGTGGAAATGCAGGTGAAACACCTCTTGCCCGCCTGCATCCTCATTGAACTGCTGCAAGGTGATACCCTCAGCCGCAAACACCTTCATAGATGCATTTGCAACTTTCTTAACGGTTGCCATGACAGCGGCCAGTTGCGCGTCTGACGCATCCAGCACATTGCGGCACGGCGTTTTAGGGATCACCAGACAATGCCCGTCGCTGCGTGGCATGATGTCCATGAAACAATAGGTTTCATCATCTTCATAGACTTTAAAACTGGGGATTTCGCCACGCAAAATCTTGGCAAAAATGTTCTGGTCATCATAGGTTGGCATGGACGGCTCCTTTGGCGTTTGATCCTGTGATACTGGCTCAATCGCTGGGCGTCGACCCTTAGCCATAGCGCAATTTACGCTCTGCCAGCCGCAGCAATGATTTTGAATAGAACCTGTGCACCGGTTCGAGGACCTTAACCATGCGTCCCAATGGTTTACCTTTGGGCGCAACAACGGCAGAGCCAAAGATCAGGCGCGTGACACCGCCGTCTTTTGCTGACACCGCCAAGTAGGATCGGGTATGCCCACCCAGATCACACAGTAATATCTGATCTTCTGCACGCGCCTCAACCGTCCACACAGCAAAGCGATCCGCACCTTGCGCTAATGCGGTTACATCCGCGTCTGAAATGCGCCGTCGCAAGACCAGCATCAGCACAAACCGCTCAAGCTTGAACAACCACGTCGTATAAAACGCCTCAATAAAGTCGGGCAATGTCACCGCGCCGGGCGACATTGCCTCAAAACAATCGGTATAGTTTGCACCCTGCTCGACATAGACCTGCAAAAGGCCGTCGCCGGGCACGGTACATGCGCGCGCCATCATGCGTTTACGTCAACCACAACGCGGCCTTTAACCTGACCCTTGAGGATATCGGACCCAAGTTTCGGCAAATCGCTCAGCGTTGCGGGCTGCACCATCGCGTCAAGCTTGTCCATCGGCAGGTCCTTGGCAACACGTTCCCATGCACGGACCCGATTGTCATAGGGCTGCATAACTGAATCGATGCCCAGCAAGTTCACACCGCGCAACAAGAACGGAATGACTGTCGCAGGCAAACCAGCGCCACCAGCAAGACCAACAGCCGCCACCGACGCACCATATTGCATCTGCCCCAGAACCCGCGCCAACATCGCGCCGCCCACAGCATCCACACAACCACCCCAGACTTCACCTTCAAGCGGACGTTTGACCGTTTCAGCCAATTCTTCACGCGCGACGATCTGTGTGGCCCCAAGGGACGTCAAATAATCTGCTGTTTCTGGACGTCCCGTAACACCTGCAACCTTATGTCCCAGATTGGCCAAAATTGCCGTGGCAACCGACCCAACGCCGCCCGCAGCACCGCAAACCAACACTGGACCGTCCTTGATGCCGTGGTCTTCCAACGCCATCACCGCCAGCATCGCCGTGAACCCTGCCGTACCGACGGCCATCGCTTGGCGTGTGTCCAAACCAGTTGGCAACGGCACCAGCCAATCTGCTTTCACGCGCGCTTTTTGGGAATACCCACCCCAATGCGCCTCGCCCACGCGCCAACCGGTCAAGACAACCTTGTCACCGGGTTTGTAACGCGCGTCATCAGATGCTTCGACCGTCCCTGCAAAATCAATGCCCGGCACATGTGGATAGTTGCGCACCAATCCACCGCCCGGCCCAATGCACAGACCATCCTTGTAGTTCACGGTTGAATATTCAACCGCAACAGTCACATCACCCGCGGGCAGATCATCAAGACCAATCTGGGTAACCGCGGCACTTGTCTTGCCTTCATCGTTCTTATTCACAACCAATGCGTTAAACATCTTACGTTCCTTATCTGCGGGTCCGCCCGCTTCATTGTTCTTCAAATATACCAAGGCAACAGCGCCGCCCGCGCTAAAGCCAGAATTCCTCGCGCACCAGCGCGTCACGCAGCCCATCAGGCGTTTCCACCTGCACAGCAGTGCCCGCATCCCAATGTGTCATCCGCACCATGCCAATGGCAACATTTGTATCAAAATCTGGCGACCATGCCGCCGAGGTCACTTGCCCCACGCGTTTGCCACCCGCGATAATCGGCCAAACCCGATCACATCCCGGCACCTTGCCGCCCGCGATCTCAATCGGTCGCAGCTGTTGCACGGGCCCTTCTTTTGCCACCCGCAACAATGCGTCCCGGCCAATACAGCCAATCGCGGTCTGCGTGTCACAGAATTTGCCCAGCCCACATTCGTGCGGCGTGTTGTGGCTGGTCATGTCATTGCCATAGGACAGCAAACCGCCTTCGATCCGTTCGATCAGGTTTGGGCACCCTGCACGCACGTCCAAATCTTTACCTGCCTCAAACAGCGCATTCCATAGCGGCATACCAATGTCACCGCCCTCAACGTAAATCTCATAACCACCTTGTTTTGAGTAGCCCGAGCGCGCCACGACCAATGAGCGCCCCTGAAATTCAAACATGCCAAAGCGAAAGAATTTGACATCGCGCACAGCGTCACCAAACACCCGCGCCATCAACTCATCCGCCTTGGGGCCCTGTACGCCCAGCGGGCTGACGTCTGGCTCATCCACCAGCACATCCAAGCGATATCCATCTGCGATACCCTTGACCCACAGCAACAGATCACTGTCAGCAATAGAGATCCACCAGCGGTCCTCGGCCAGTTTCACAGCAACCGGGTCATTCAACATCCCGCCGGTTTCATCAACAATCGGGATATAAAAACACCGTCCCGGCAGCATGCCCCGCAGGTCACGCGGCGTCAGCATTTGCATCAGGCGCGCCGCATCTGGGCCACGCAGTTCAACCTGCCGTTCACAGGCCACATCCCAGACCTGTACCGCCTCTTTGAGGTGGCGATAATCAAACTCAACACTTTCAAAAACCGTCGGCAGCAGCATCCGGTTGTACACAGTATAGGCTTTGACACCTGCCGCCTCGACACCTTCAGAAAACGGTGTGCGGCGCAGACGACGAGATGGGGAAATAAGTGCCATTACGCATCCTCTGGCATAAGAATCAGATCACTGACCGGGGCTTTTTGCCCGATTGAGGTCAGCATCATGTGAACCTGACCCCGGTGATGGGTCTGGTGGTTGAAAAAATGGCTGACACAAGCCGCCATAGGCTTTGAGAAATCCTGTTTGAGCATGCCCGAATACCACGTCAGATCGCCGCGCAGATCAACAGAGCGTAACCCATCTGCCCAAAGCCTGATCTGACCGTCTGTGCGAAACCGCTGCGCGTTCCAGTCACCAAAGGTTAGACACATTTTGGGGCTGTCTGCCCCAGAAATTTCAGGGGCTTCGACGCGGTTGTCAAACCGGCTAAGCCACATCATGTCAGCCCATAACAGATGATTGATTGTGCCCATGATGGAGCCAAAGAACGCACCGCGATCAAGCATCAATGCATCTTCGGACACGCCATCAAGGATGCGCATCAACTGCTTGTTTTGCCAAATATTATAGCGCGCCATAGTCCGCACATAACCCGGCTCTATCACGGTTTTGGGCCTTGCCAATCAATCGGGCAAATCTCGGCGGACATACCATCAAACGCCCAAACCCGACCGTAATCACGTACCCGGCTTTTCAGACCCTTGGCCGCAATGATGTCTGGTCCCATCCAGTATTTTGAGTTGCTGACCATGACCGGGTGATCCGGTGACTTACCCGCGATCATTTCGATCTCGCCCTGAATTTTACGCCCGATGTTGATTGAACGTTTGTTGCCTTCGCGCACGATCTCAACCGGGGCGCGTTCCGCCCCGATGATCTCGGACACCAGCATGGTGAACAAGCCCGTCGTCCCACCCGCAGCACCACTGAAAATTTGCAAAATGCCGTTGTAGGCTTTGCCGCTGGCGCGTTCATCGACATAGGCGGCAACCTTCCAATTGCCCTCGCCCATCCGGCCCGGGATATCGACCAAAAGACCGATGTTCAGCCCGCTCAGGTCTTCGCCCTCATAATGGCCCTCATCAATCGCAATCGCCATCCAAGCGTGGCAATGCCCCTCCGTGGGCGGGTGCGCACCAAGCGATACAACGCAAGGGCAAAACACAGTGCACGAGCAATTCAGGAACAATTCGCCCTTGATCGCCCAGTTGGTGGGGTTCATCTGGCGACGGCCCGGGTTGGGCATGCGTTGGTCAATCCGCTGTGATATTGGCAGACGATCCGCGTCAGGTCTTTTCTTGGGTGGCATTTGTTATCCTCCTGAAATCAGGGGCCATCCCGCCACAACGCACGCGCCGAGGATCAGGATCACACCCATTGGTTTTGTCACATGATGGCCAATTTGGGGTAGTTTTTCCACCACCATAAACAATGTGGCCAACCCCATCCACGCAAGGTTCATCACCCCGCCGGCAAATCCCAGCGCCATAAAGCCCCAGCAGCAGACCGCGCAATAGACGCCAAGGCCAAGGCCCATGCGCAGCCCGCCTTTGAATCCCGTGCGCCAATTGCCCATAAAATACATCATCGGGGAATGGCAAACGCCGTGGCAGATTTCTTTGGTGCGGGTGAACTGGAACAGACCCACGGCAAGCAACAGCGCCGCCGCGATCCAGCGCGACTTTGCGATGCCCAGCATATCAATAACGCCCGCAAAGAGCAGCGCCAGTTGAACCGCGGCAATGAACGCGGCAAAGGCAAGCCAGACTGCGAAATAGCCTAACAATACGCCCAACCACCCTGCCCGCGTGCCGTCTGCACTGACCATCAAGTCTTCATAACTGCGCAAGGTCGGCACCATCGTCGGCAACATCATCGCCGCCATCATCGCGCCCCACATCACAAACAACGGCCCAAAGTTTGCCATTGGCATGTACATCGGCATCCGTGGATCCATGCTGCGCATCCGTTCGCCTATCTCGCCCGGGCGGCCCAATAGGTCTACGTCCATCTGCATTGCCATGGCATACATCATCCACCACGCCGCCAGAACCAGCCCAAAAAAGGCCAACCAAAGGGAAGATCGCAGGACTGGTTTCATCGTTTACTTCCGACTCAAACGTGCTTGTTAATTTAATGTCAGACATTTAAACTTCGGGCAAACATTAAATGTAAGACATATGAAGATTGATCCAACAAATCCTGCTGATCTGTCTGCGCAAATTGCCAGCGCCATCCGTGACGCAATTGTTGAGGGGCAATTGATCGTCAATGAACGCCTGCCCTCAGAGGCGGAATTGGCCGAGCAGTTTGCAGTATCCCGGCCCACAGTGCGCGAGGCGCTTAAACGGCTTGCTGCGCAATCGCTGATCCGCACCCAACGCGGTGCAACGGGCGGGGCTTTTGTCGCGCATCTCAGCTTTGAAGCCGCGCAAGCCCAACAGATTACAACCTCAACCCTGCTCATCTCAATGAACGCGGTCAGCTTCGCGACCGCCTGCGAGGCGCGTTACACGCTTGAACGGGCCTGCGCTGCGCTATCTGCCGCACGTCGCAGTGCAGATCACCTTGCCACCATGCGCGCCGAAATTCACCGCCAATCGCAACCGGGTCTGACAGATGAAGCCTTTTGCGCCTCTGATGTCGCATTCCACCGGGCGCTGGTCGATGGCGCGGACAACCCGGTGCTTAGCTACCAACTGGCGGGTGCTGTTGAGGGCATGCAACCACTGATGAACATGATCACCTTTAGCGCCCGTGACCGCGCGCGCATCATTGCACTGCATAGTGATATCGCGGACGCAATTGAGGCAGGCAAAGGCGATGCGGCAGCCTTGGGGCTGACGGCGTTGGAAAAAGAAACGCAGACTTTGGCGCAGAATGTCTTTGCTGCGCGCGCGGCAAAATCTTAAAGCTTCGCCGCGCAACAATTCTTAATTAATTGCGATCAAAAATGATCGAGGCATCAAACCCATTCCAATCAGATGTGTTCACACCGTTGGCAGTGCTGCCCGAGTACGCAGCCAAACCCGGCACCAGCATGACTTTTACATCACCGCCGCCTTTGATCACACCCGCATGACGCGCCGCAGAACAGATATCGCTGTCCGCCGTATACGGCCCATTGCCCCAGACCGATCCAGTGTTTCCTGCCGCTTTTTCACAGCTACAGGTATGCACATCAGCATCAGCCGGCATGGTTGAACAGGCACCACCTGCACTTGTGGCCATTTGCGCCTTGATTGGGGACACGCCAAAACTTTGATCATAAGACCCCCAGCTGCTGGTGTTCACGCCATTGGCCGAACTGCCCTCATAGGACGCCTGCCCCGGTTCTGCCGTGATCCGTACCGGTCCGCCGTCGTCCCCCACAACGCCCGCATGGCGCGCTGCGGTGCACACATTACTGTCACCTGTATATGGGCCACTGCCCCAGACTGATCTGTTGGCGCTGCCTGCGGGGCAGGTACATTCATAGGGCGCTGCATCGACTGAAAACGACTGACACGCCAAAAGTGGCGCGGTTTCAACGATCTCGCCCACAGCGGCGACCGTTACATCAAACCCATTCTTAAAAAATCCCCAACGACGGCCCTTGATGCCGTTCTTGTCGCCAGCCTCAAATACCTTTTGACCCGGTCGCCCAGTGACCACAACTGTGCCGCCTGACGTGTCAATTGCGCCTGCGTGACGCGCTGCTGTACAGATATCGCTGTGCCCGGTGTAGGGTCCAGCGCCCCAGATAAAGCGATCAAATCCACTTGCCTTGCAGGTGCATAGGATGACCTCACCATCTTCCAAATCGCGTGCCTTTAGGCAGGCGGGTGCTGCGTCAATTTCCGCTTGCAAAAAAAGCTGGATTGATTGCGCCTGAGCGGGCGTCATGATGGCAACTGACAAGAACAACGCCAAACTTACAAAAATATGTTTCATGAGATACTCCTTTTTAAAATGGGCCTTTCTGTAAAAATTCAAACCGCTTAACTAGGCTTAATTGTTGATCACAACTTTTAGATTTTGCCGCCCTACTTTGCGCGTCATGTTAAACAAGATACGCGCGTGATCTGGGTGCAGACGGACACATCCCGCAGACGCAGGGCGCCCCAGACGGCTGATCTGATTGGTGCCGTGAATTGCATAATTGCCCCGAAAAAAGATCGAATGCGGCATCGGTGCATTATTATAGAGACTGGATTTATGGTGACGCGACAGAAATTTGGCAGACCATTGGCCGCGCGGGGTATATTTACCCTTGCGCGCAGTTGAGACCCGCCATTTGTAAATCTGTGCCCCGTCTTGATAGACGCGCATCACCTGTTCAGACACGTCAACCTTGGCAACCAATTTACCCGCTAAAGCACTGTCGGTGTTCCCAAAAAGCATGAGAATTGTCGCAAAAATAATGAGTGGCAGCCGCATTATTCATCTTCCTTTTTAAATTTCAAAAATAGTTAACGATACAATCGGCGTGAATTCGCCGGCCTGTCAAAGAAAAACCGCCAATAAAGCGCCAATAGTAAGGAAAACCCTACCGTAAGTGATTGAAAAGCGCCCCAGCGCCGCCTATGTTACTCATGTCCTTCGGGACTATGAGTATAAACGCGCATGTAATAAGCGGTTCGGACCCGGGGGCGGTACCCGGCGACTCCACCAAACATCCTTCATTTGAGGATCATGGGGTCGAAATAGGATCGACGAACGTCTAAAGATGTTGCTTTATTTCGGCTGACTGCCACCGTTATCGGCGTAAAATGTACAATTGCAAATGACAATAGTGCTCCAGTTGCGATGGCCGCGTAAGCGGTCCTAACGACTGAAATCTAAGTCCTTGAGTTTAGCGACCCAAGGCGGGGCCCGTCGGAGCCTGGCAACAGAATCCGACACTTCCCCCCCTACAACTTGGGTATTTGGCAACAGAAACCAGCGTTATTTCTTGTACTTTACATACCTCCGCGTTGCGCTAACTACGGATCATGAAACAATTGATGATGGTGATCGCGCTTGGCCTACTTGCGCCCCACTCTGCCCCCGCAAAGGATGATGCATTGGACCTGACACCCAAATGGGAATTTGTTGCAGATACTGTGATGGGCGGGGTTTCAGAGGGGGCCGTCGCTGAGGTTAAGCTTGCGGGGCGTGATGCGACCCGCCTCACCGGCCAAGTCTCACTTGAGAACAACGGCGGCTTTGTGCAGATGGCATTTGATTTGATGCCGGGCGGTGGTGCATTTGACGCTTCAGATTTTTCCGGGCTTGAGATTGAGGTTTACGGTAACGATGAAATCTATGACCTGCGGCTGCGCACCACTGCGCTGACCCGGCCTTGGCAGTCGTTTCGAACCGCGTTTAACGCCCCTGCAAAATGGACGATTATCCGTGTTCCTTTTGGAAAAATCGCCCCAAATAAAACCGACGCTACATTTGATGCAGCTGACCTACGCCGTATCGGAATCCTCGCTTATGGCCGCGAGATGCGCGCGGATATTGCCGTCGCTGCCATCCGCTTTTACCGCTAAGCCTTGACACGACCCGCCATTTCCCGATGCTGTACCCATGGGGATGACCGCGAACGCCCCGTGAGGCGACAGCCAGAGGTTCGCATGTTTCCAACTGTTTAAAGGATGCATGCTATGGCTGCCCCAAATGAAATTACAATTTCTCAACTTTTACGCCTGATTGGCTTGCCCGATGCGCCTGTAATTGTAGATATTTCAATCGATCCTGATTTTGCGGATGATCCGTTTCTGATCCCCGGATCGTTTCGCCATCCCCATACTGATGTGCAGGGTCTAAAAGATCGGCTTAACGGACGGCCCTGCGTGGTGACCTGCCAGCGCGGTATCAAGCTGAGCCAAGGATTGGTGGCGCGGTTGCGTGCAGATGGTATGCAGGCCGAATACCTATCGGGTGGCATGTATGGCTGGCGCGACCACCCCGGCGCGCCGCGTATCCCCGCCGCCGCCCTTCCGGCACTTGTTGATGGCGCAACGCTATGGGTCACACGTCACCGCCCCAAGATTGATCGCATTGCCTGCCCTTGGTTGATCCGCCGCTTTGTTGATCCAGATGCGCGTGTTCTGTTTGTCTCACCTGCCGAGGTTATGGGCGTGGCTGACCGCTATGGGGCCACACCATTTGATGTCGAAGACGTGTTTTATTCGCACCGTGGGCCCAAGTGCACCTTTGATACGATGCTGGATGAATTTGCGCTACATACCGATGCACTTGATAGATTAGCAACTGTTGTGCGGGCCGCTGATACAAACGCCCATGATACGTCGCCGCAAGCCGCTGGTTTGCTTGCACTTTCTGTAGGCCTGTCGCGCCAATACCGCGATGATCAGGCGCAGCTTGAGGCTGGATTAACCATGTATGACGCGCTGTATCGTTGGGCACGCGACGGCATGGATGAAGGCCATGATTGGCCCGGCGGCAGCAAAGCATGAGCGCGCCCAGTTGGTCTGACATGACCCGGATCTTTGGCCGCATCGGGCTTTTGTCCTTTGGCGGGCCTGCGGCACAGATTGCGTTGATGCACCGTGAATTGGTCGAACAACGCCCATGGTTAAGCGAGGCCAGCTATCTGCGCGCGCTGTCTTTATGTATGTTGCTGCCCGGTCCAGAGGCGATGCAATTGGCCACCTATGCAGGCTGGCGGATGCGCGGTGTCGCGGGCGGTTTGCTGGCCGGGTTATTGTTCGTGGTCCCCGGTGCCTTGGTCATTGCGGTGCTTGCGCTGGGGTATGCCTATTTCGGGCAACTCCCCCTTGTGCAGGCTGCGTTTCTGGGCATCAAAGCGGCAGTGATCGTTGTGGTATTTCAAGCCCTGCGCAAAGTGGCGGGTAAGGCACTGCATGGCACCCAAGGTTGGGTCTTGGCCGTGTTGTCTTTCATTGCATTGTTCGTCTTTGGTCTGCCTTTTCCGTTGATCATTCTACTGGCGGGTCTTTGGGGCATGTTTCATCAAAACGCACCCGTCCCAGAAGTGGAGGCATCGCAGGTGCCAGACAACCATGCGCCAAAAACCATCGCGATCTGGGGTGCGCTTTGGGCTGCGCCGCTGATCGTACTGTGGATGATGGGCAATGACTTCCTGCTGAACCTTGGTTTGTTCTTTTCCAAACTCGCCGTGGTCACCTTTGGCGGCGCGTATGCGGTTCTGGCCTATATGACGCAAACCGTGGTGCAAGATTACGGATGGATCACGACAGACCAGATGATTGACGCGTTGGGGTTGGCAGAAACCACCCCCGGCCCGTTGATCTTGGTCACTGAATTTGTCGCGCTTCTGGCGGGGTTTGCGCAATCCGGTGTCGCGGGAGCCATTGCGGCGGGACTGATTGCCCTCTGGGTCACCTTCACCCCCTGCTTTTTATGGATATTCTTGGCGGGTCCCTACCTTGAACGCATTTCTGCCCAACCTCGATTGGCAGGCGCGCTGCAAGCGATTACGGCGGCAGTTGTCGGGGTCATTGCCAATCTATCCCTCTGGTTTGCACTGCATGTGCTGTTTGACCGCGTCACAGCCGGTGCCTGGATCGCTCTCCCTGCCCCGGACCTCAGCAGTTTTAACATTCCTGCTGCGGTTTTCACACTTGCTGCCGCGGGACTCATGCTGGTCTTGAAGCGCGGTTTTGTCACCACAATGACTGTGCTCGGCCTCGTTGCACTTGGCGTTGCAACCATATGACGAACGCCCCTTTCCCTTGGCCATAAATGTCGTATGGTGGTCGTGCTCTAACGACAACCCGGAGACTGACATGAGCCGCGAGATCGAATATGGCAATCTGATGCACGACGCGATGCGCGGGTTGATACGCAAAGTGCTGCTGGACGTTGCGGAACGCGGATTGCCGGGCAATCACCATTTCTTTATCACCTTCGACACCACCCACCCTGATGCGGAATTGGCCGATTGGCTGTCTGATCGCTATCCGGGCGAAATGACCGTGGTGATGCAGCATTGGTATGACAAGCTTGAGATCACCGAAGAAGGGTTCTCTGTCACGCTCAACTTTGGTGACGCACCAGAGCCGCTTTATATTCCTTATGACGCGATCCGCACCTTTGTGGACCCTTCTGTTGAATTTGGTCTGCGCTTTGAAGAACAAGCAAGCGATGACAAAGACGAGGCCGAAGATGATCAGGAAACCGCTTTGGCGCATGTACACGAGCATGAGTTAGAAGTCGAAGAAGCCCCAGCAGCGAAAGCGCAAGTGGTGTCATTAGACGCATTTCGTAAATAGATTACACGCTGTTAGCGCCAACGCCTGATTGCGTCCACAGCCGCCGCGCGCTAAAGCCTGTGTCGACGCATTTGATAGATCAGGAGCCGCAAAATGGCCGATACCCGCACCGAAACCGACAGCTTTGGCCCATTGGAAGTGCCGTCCGACAAATACTGGGGCGCACAGACGCAGCGATCCATCATGAATTTTCCCATTGGTTGGGAACGCCAGCCTGTTGCGATCATCCGTGCTTTGGGTGTGATCAAGAAAGCCTGCGCCGAAGTGAACCTAGGATTTGGTGATCTGGATGCTGAATTGGCCCCTGCGATCCAACAGGCCGCACAAGAAGTGATTGATGGCAAGTTTGACGATAACTTTCCACTGGTCGTCTGGCAGACTGGTTCTGGTACGCAATCCAACATGAATGCCAACGAGGTGATTTCAAACCGCGCAATTGAGATTATGGGCGGTGTCATGGCCTCTAAGTCGCCTGTGCACCCGAACGATCACTGCAATATGGGTCAGTCATCTAACGACACCTTCCCCACTGCAATGCATGTCGCCATAGGCATGGTGGCACGCGATACGTTGCTGCCGGGACTGCGCAAATTGCATGGTGCCTTGGCAGCAAAATCTGAAGAATTCAAAGACATCATCAAGATTGGCCGCACCCATACCCAAGACGCCACGCCACTGACGCTTGGTCAGGAATTTGGCGGGTACGCGCACCAGATGGCCAAAGGCATTGCCCGCGTTGAGGCATGTTTGCCTGACATTTATGAGCTGGCCCAAGGCGGGACAGCTGTGGGTACGGGCCTGAACACCCGCAAAGGCTTTGCTGAAAAAGTTGCGCATGAGATTGCACTGATCACTGGCCTGCCCTTTGTTACTGCACCGAACAAATTTGAAGCCCTTGCCGCGCACGACGCAATGGTGATGTTCTCTGGTGCCTTGAAAACTGTCGCAGCATCCATGTTCAAAATCGCCAATGACATGCGCTTGCTGGGCTCTGGCCCACGCTCGGGCCTTGGCGAATTGATCTTGCCGGAAAATGAACCGGGATCATCCATCATGCCAGGCAAAGTGAACCCGACGCAGGCCGAAGCACTGACCATGGTGTGCGCGCATGTTATGGGCAATGATGCCGCCGTGGGGTTTGCCGGGTCGCAGGGGCATTTCGAGTTGAACGTCTATAACCCGATGATGAGCTATAATGTGATCCAATCCATGCAATTGTTGGGCGATGCGGCAGGCAGCTTTACCGACAATATGGTTGTCGGGACGCAAGCCAATATCGAACGCATCGACAAACTGATGAAAGAAAGCCTGATGTTGGTGACGGCACTTGCCCCTACCATCGGCTATGACAACGCCACCAAAGTCGCCAAGACGGCACATAAAAACGGTACAACGCTGAAAGAAGAAGCGATTGCGCTGGGTCTGGTGGATGCTGAAACCTTTGATCGGGTTGTTCGACCCGAAGATATGATTGGACCAAAATGAGCGCGCCCATCAACCTGAACAAGGTCAAAAAAGAACGTAACCGTGCGTCGCGCAAAGCACGCGCAGATGAAAACGCTGTGGGATTTGGCCAGACCAAGGCCCAAAAAGAAGCGTTAAAGGCACGTGCCGAACAGATCGCGCGTAACCTTGAGGCGCATAAACGCGAAACATGAGCAAACGGCCCGTCAAACATTCGGTGACACTGCGGGGGCATCGCACCTCAGTGTCACTAGAAGACGCGTTTTGGATGGAATTTCGCGCAATCGCATCCCAAAAAGGCATACCAATCAATGCCTTGGTAGCGGAAATTGATGTAGATCGTGGTGTTGATTTGGGCCTGGCCTCAGCGATCAGGCTTTATGTTTTGAAGACGTTAAAGGATCGTTTACCTTAATACATATACGGTATCCGTATGTATATGCGACCTTCCCCCCTAACTCCTGAGATTTGGATGCAAGATATTTTTGCTGCGAAGCAGGTAAGTCAGGGTGGCATCATCCGTCGTAAGGTTAGAGATATTGAAAAATACGCAGGGCTAGATGTGTTCTTAAAAGAACTGAAGCGTCGTGGTTTTCACGCTGTTGAAAATTCAGGCCATCTCATCATATTTTGCAATCAACAACCCATAAAGTTGGTGCTGTAGTCGTTTTCCTTGAAGGAAAACGTACCGGAATTCTTGAAGAATTCCGATCCATTACGCCACCGATGCATCGTAAATCTTACCAATATTTCCGCCCAAAGCTGCGTTAAACTCTGCATCCGACATCTTGACGTTCAACCCTTCCGTCAATGCCCGACTAAAGCTTGCGATCATGCTGCTATTTTGGCTCAACCGCGCACAGGCATCATCCGTTGAGTATCCGCCAGAAAGCGCCACAACCCGCAATACATTCGCATGGGCCGCAATCGCATCATATTGACCGGGTTGCTCAGGCAGCGTCAATTTCAACATCACCATTTCACCGGCAGGCAATTGATCCAAATGCGTCAAAATCGCATCGCGCAACAAATCCTCTGCCGCCGCTTTGCTGTCAGAATGAATATTCACCTCAGGTTCAATAATCGGCACCAGACCTGCGTTGCACACCTGCTTGGCGACCTCAAACTGCTGCGCGACCACGGCGGCAATACCGTCCTTGTGCGCGTCATGAATAACGGAACGCTCTTTGGTGCCAAAAATGCCCGCCGCAACCGCACGGGTCAGCAATGCATCCAATTCTGGCATCGGCTTGAGCAATTGAACGCCATTTTCAGTTTCTTCTAACCCCTTGTCGATCTTCAAAAAAGGCACCACGCCCCGGTCATTCCACAAGACATCCGCCACGGGTTTGCCATTGATCATCTCATCCATCGTGCGCTCAAACAGGATCGCGCCGATCACTTTGTCGCTGGTGAAATCATCGGCCAGGATGATCCGTGCACGCATGTCATGCATCGCCTGAAACATCTCGACATCACCGGAATAATCACTTGGCTCAACACCATAAAGGCTTAATGCCTTGGGCGTAGATCCACCGGACTGATCAAGGGCCGCAATAAAACCGTTCCCGCTTTCGATCTGAGTTTTTTGCGTGTTCTTGCCCGACATGTCTGTCTCACTTCTGTATTGATTCCGATTGGGGTCACGTTAAATCATCGATCCGATTGATGATAGGATGTTAGCGTCGGTCAACCCGCAACCAAATGCCATAATCCGAACGAACTGTCAGATGTGCAACCGGAACAGGCACACGCCCCGGCACCGCAGTCACGCGATAATCCCGCAGGATACGTGATAAGATCAATGCTCCCTCCACCATCGCAAAACCGGCACCCGTACACACACGCGGCCCAGCGGAAAACGGGATATACGCGTCACGCCCGCATTTCTTGCCATTCTCGGTCTGCCAGCGCGTCGGATCAAACCCATCCGGGTTGTCCCACAGCCGTTCGTGCCGATGCAAATGCCATGGGCTAAGCACCAATTGCGCGCCCGGCTTCACATCACGGTCCCTGAACCGCTCAGGGCAGGTATTTTCACGCACCATCATCGGCACAGGTGGATAAAGCCGCAATGCCTCGCGAAAGACATCGCGGCTCAGGCGCAGCTTTGACATGACTGAAAAATCGCACTTTTCCAGCGCCTCAGCCTCTTGAGCCAACGCGTCTTGCCACTCTGGATGGGTTGCCATCAAATACAACGTCCACGCCAAAGCCGAGGCGCTTGTTTCATGACCCGCCAGGAAAAAGATCGCGACCTGATCAACCATTTCCTCGGTGGTGAACCTATCACCAGTCAGCGGATCCGCCGTGGTCATGATTTTGGTGGCCAGATCATCCGGTGCAGTCCCAGCCTTGATTTCATCCATGCGCGTGCTGGTCAATTGCGTGATCAGGGCACGAATTTTAGCCGCACTTGCACGGGTACCTTTGCGAAATAGCCGTGGCATCCAACGCGGCAATGGAATGAAAGCCGCAAGGTTCAACAAGGGTTGCGAGCGTTGATATGTCTTGAATTCATCAAACACAGCCCGCGCCAAATGGTGTTCTATCGGGATCGAAAACAGCGTGCGAAAAATCACATCGGCTGCGGCGTGGCTGGTCTCTGCTTCGATTTCGATATCTTTACCAACATGTGCATCAAGGCGCTGCGCGGCGGCCTCTGCGGCGTCCCACATGGCTGGAAAAGTCTCGCGCAGGCGACCGCCTTCAAAGGCAGGATCAATGATGCGGCGTTGCTTTTTCCAAACATCACCATTTGTCAGGAAAACTGAATTTCCCAATAAGGGTCGCAGCCCTTCACTGATCCGTTCCGATTTGGGAAAATCATCTGGGCGTTCCTTGAGCACCGTTTTAATCAACTCGGGCTGGTTCATCATATAGCTGCGAAAAAATGGTGTTTTGAATTCCGCCATCCACGCGCGGTATAGGCGTGCGGGTTGCGCCGACAAAATGTCGCTGCGAAACAATTTTGCATAGCGCCATAGCGAAACTTTGTCCGCTCTGCTGGGGGGTTTCGGTGGTAATGTCATGCGGCCACGGACGTGTGTTTGCTGACGGCATGATCAATACGCGACTTTGACGGCGCGCGATCTGCATATCGGGTCCCAAGCGTCAATGGCCCTGCTGTGATGCGGAAGTAATCATAGTCGCCTGGACGATCAAAGGCACAAAGGTATTGAAAATGCAGGCGAAAAAACTTCCAACGTAGTTCTTTCCAGCGTTCAGGGCTTAGTGTTTGGGTAAAGGCCGCTGAGAAAACCAGCGGCCATTTCTTATCATGTGGCGCGACGCCTGAAACGGACACCGGATCACACAAGGCAAAGGCGCAGCCATCGCCCGGTGCTGTCACATCGACCCAAGTCACCTCATCCCGCGCAGATAAGAATTGCAAATCAGCGCGCAAACGATGGGCGTCCGGCAAGAATGACACCATCGGCACGACCTGCCCCAAGGACAAGAAAGACAATGTCGGGCCCGTTTCTGGCACCCGACCAGAGCGGATCAAATCCGATAAGATCGACACGCCAAGATGCGCCCCAGAGGAATGACCAACCACCAAAACCTCATCCACATCTCCGCTCAACGCCTCGGCAATTGTATCGGTGAACAACGCGATCCGGGTTTCCAATTCTGCTGGGTTCGCGCCCTTGGAAGATGCCGAATAAGAATAATCATGCATCAGGTAATAGGCGAAAAATTTACCATCTTTCTTTTTGAACCAACGCAAAAGAGCCACTGATGCACAAATTCCCGCGATACCTGCCGCTAGATGGCCGAGCATGCCCAAAACCGGGATCAAAGCGACCTTCCCAGCCCAGAGAACGAAACTGCCGGCAAGAAACGCCAACATCAATTGCACCAGCAACATACCAACCGGATACAGCGCGGCAATCACCGGTCCCTTGCGCAATTTCATCAACCGCCACAACGCGCCCGAGGTGATATAGACCCAGGTAGTCCTGACCAATTGCAGATAAGTTGCCGGGATCGAGGTGCTCATGCTGTCGCGCACAATGTCGGACCAGACCAGCACGTCGACATCCGCCTGAACGTCATGGCCATCTATTGTCCCATTGACCGTCCAGCCATAATTTCCGCCAGCGGACTTGGGTTTGAGCGTTACTTCATAG
Source organism: Sulfitobacter sp. (assembly GCA_049794015.1). GTDB lineage: Bacteria > Pseudomonadota > Alphaproteobacteria > Rhodobacterales > Rhodobacteraceae > Sulfitobacter. Next base: position 132,424 of record JBARCK010000050.1, read on the forward strand.
CCAGACACAGCCGCCTGATCACTGCTTTCCTTGCGGTACAGCTCGCGGTAACGACGTGGATGAATGGGATCATAACCGGGGATGTAAAACACCCGGCGCCGCGCCACCTGATCAGATTTTTGATTGCCCATGCCTGCCCTCTCACCACGCAGCTTAACCACGATTATTGGCAAGAGTAAGGCGTTTAGGCCCCAGATTTATCCAAGTGTGGCAAGTGATGGGAAGGTTTCGAGCAACCAGAACGAAAACGTGGTAAATGCACCTGTCAACAATGCCAAACCGACCAACACCAGCAAGGCCCCCATGACGCGCTCAATCAGCTTCATGTGCTTTTTGAGGCGGTTCATCACGCCCATTGCGCGGGTAATGAACATCGCAGCCAATAAGAAAGGAATGCCCAGGCCCGCCGCGTAAATACCCAACAACAACGTGCCGCGCGCCACGGATGCCTCAGAAGCGGCCAAGGATAAGATCGCGCCGAGTTGCGGACCGATACAAGGTGTCCAGCCAAAGGCAAAGGCAAGGCCAAGGATATAGGCCCCAAAGCTGGATCCACCTTTGTCACCTGCATCCAATCGTGCCTCTTGGTCCAGAAACGGAATACGAAACGCGCCCAAAAAATGCAGGCCAAAGATGATCACAACAGCCCCAGATATCTTGGCGAAAAGCACCTGATTTTGCAGGAAAAACGCGCCAAAAATAGAGGCCGTAAAGCCAAGAATAAGAAAGACCGTGCTAAGCCCTAGTACAAAGAACAGCGCCGCGATGGTTGCGCGCCTGCGCGCGGCAGAAACGTTTGACATATCACCCAATGAAACGCCGCTCATATAGGCCAGATAGGGCGGCACAATTGGCAGGACGCAAGGCGACAAAAAGCTGATCACACCTGCAACCAGCGCAATCACCATGGCGGGCAATAACCCCGCATCGATCAATTCAATTCCAAACATGCCCTACCCTTAGCGGCGATCTAGCGCTTCGTCACGCCCTCACGCACTGCGTCTTGGTCACAAGCCTGTGGACTGACTGAAACATCTGGCTTATTTGCCAAGATATGAAAACACATGACCTTGATGCAACCGGGCTGCTTTGCCCTCTGCCCGTGCTAAAACTGCGCAAGCGGTTGGCCGGATTGTCTGTTGGTGACTGCATGCGTCTGCGCGCAGATGATCCCGCAGCCGTGATTGACGTGCCGCATTTTTGCGCCGAGGCTGGGCACACTTTGGTAGAAACATCCGAAGATGGACCTGCACAAATCTATTTGGTCCGCAAAGGCAGCTAACGCAAAAGGCAGGCCATGAGGCCTGCCTTTTTTACTTATCAAACAGCGTATTAACCGCCAAGTGACCACCAGCCCTTGCGCTTTGGCTTTTTGGCTACAGGCTTTTCCAGCTCAGGCTCTGGCGTCACTGCAACTGGCTCTGGCGTCGCAACCACAGGCTCAGGCGCAACGACAGGTTCTGGTGTCGGCTCTGGTTGTGGTGTTGCTTCAACAACAGCAACCGGTTCTGCCGGCTGTTCCTCTGTCTTTTCGACCTTGGGCTTAGGCTTGGCACGGCTGCGTGTCGTCTTGGGCTTGGCCTTTGGCTTTTCCTCAGCCGTTGCTTCATCTGCCGCCAGTGCCTCATCCGCCTGTGCCTCATCCGCCTTTGGCTTTTTGGCACGTGAACGTGTGGATTTTGGCTTTGGCTTCGGCTTGGGTGCTTCTTCAGATTCTACCGTTTCCACAACTGGCTCAGATGTTTTAGCATCCGCATCTGTTGCGGTTTCGGCTTCAGCCTTTGCTTTTGTCTTTGAGGACGAACTACGCGAGCGGCTGCGGCTGGTTGGCTTGGGCTTGTCCGCAGGTTTATCTGCCTCTGGCGCATCAGATGCCGAATCCACTGTGACGTTTGACCCTGTTTCAGCCTCACCCGTCTGTGGTTGTGCAGAACCATTCGTGGTGGTGTCGTCAGTCGACGGTGTGCCATCTGCATTTTGCGCTTCACCGTTCTGGTGTTCGCCATTGCTCGGTTTTTTACGGCTGCGACGACGACGGCGGCGGCGCTTGGGCTTGCCTTCACCGTCCCCTTCACCTTGGCTGTTGGGATGGGCGTTGCTCTGATTGTTCTGCGTGTTGCTGCTCGACGCTTCTGCTGCCGCTTCATCACGTGCAGCTGCCTCAGCGTCAGCATCGTCAATCTGATCCATCAAAGATGTATCAACCGACACCACATGTGCGCCCGCTGGCGCAACAACACGAGTCGCTGTCTTGAACTTCTCAAGGCTGAAATCAGGGCTGATCAGCATTGGGTCGCCTTCGATCCGCACAGACATGCCATAACGCGCCTCGATATGGGCGATGTGTTCGCGCTTTTGGTTCATCAAGAAGTTGGCGATGCCCACAGGCGCACGCACCAGAACTTCGCGTGAACGACGGCGTGTGCCTTCTTCTTCGATTTGGCGCAGGACCGCGAGGGCGAGGTTGTCATCAGACCGGATCAACCCAGTGCCGTGACAGGCATGGCAAGGCTGTGTCGTTGCCTCGATCATACCGGGGCGCAGACGCTGACGCGACATTTCCAACAGACCAAAGCCCGAGATACGGCCCACTTGGATGCGGGCGCGGTCGGTCTTGAGTTTGTCTTTCATCATCTTCTCGACAGACGCATTATTCTTGCGTTCATCCATGTCGATAAAGTCGATGACAATCAGGCCCGCAAGGTCACGCAGACGCAATTGGCGGGCCACCTCGGCGGCGGCTTCCAAATTGGTCTTTAGTGCGGTTTGTTCAATTGAACCTTCTTTGGTCGCACGACCAGAGTTCACATCGACAGCCACCAAAGCTTCGGTCACGTCGATCACGATGTACCCACCAGATGGCAGTTGGACCGTTGGATTGAACATACCAGAAAGGTAGCTTTCCACTTGATAACGCGCAAATAACGGCAAGTTTTCGCCATAGCGCTTCACGTTTTTAGCGTGGCTTGGCATGATCATCTTCATGAAATCTTTGGCAATGCGATAACCGCGCTCGCCTTCCACAAAAACCTCGTCAATGTCGCGATTGTACAAGTCACGGATTGAGCGTTTGATCAAATCGCCTTCTTCGTAGATCTTGGCGGGCGCGATAGATTTCAACGTCAGCTCGCGGATTTGTTCCCACAGGCGTTGCAGATATTCATAGTCGCGCTTGATCTCGGCTTTGGTGCGTTTAGCACCGGCGGTACGCACGATCAGGCCAGCACCACGGGGTACTTCGATCTCGTTGGCGATCTCTTTTAGCTTTTTGCGGTCGGCTGCATTGGTGATCTTGCGGCTGATGCCACCGCCACGCGCGGTGTTCGGCATAAGCACGCAATAACGACCTGCTAATGACAGATATGTCGTCAACGCAGCACCTTTGTTGCCGCGTTCTTCTTTTACGACCTGCACCAACAGGATCTGGCGTACTTTAACGACTTCCTGGATCTTATAGCGCTTTGGACGTGGCTTGCGCACCGGGCGGATGTCTTCGCTGTCGTCTTCATCAGCTACAGATTCGATGCTTTCATCTTTTTCAGTCGCATCCGCAGCTTGATCTTTGTCGTCCTCGTCAGAGGTGTCGTCGCCGGATTCTTCTGATGTCTCTTCTTGATCAGTTACCGCTGGCGTTTCCACAGGGGTCTCAGCCACCCGCTCCATCGGAGAGGACGCTTCGTTCTCATCAACTTCGACTTCATCACCATCGCTTAGATCAACGGTTTCCATGCCGTCAATTTCAGTTGAGATCACGGCATCATCGCTGTTGGTCTCTTCGGCCTTGGGCTTAGAGCGGCTGCGTGAACGCGACCGCGAAGAACGCTTGGGCTTTTCTTCTTCATCCTTGGCTTGCTGTTCAGCGTAAGCACGTTCCTCTTCCAGCAGTGCCTGACGGTCAGCCACCGGAATTTGATAATAATCAGGGTGAATTTCCGAAAACGCGAGGAAACCATGGCGGTTCCCACCATAGTCTACGAACGCCGCCTGAAGCGACGGTTCAACCCGCGTGACTTTTGCTAGATAGATATTGCCGGCAAGCTGGCGTTTGTTTTCGGATTCAAAGTCAAATTCCTCAACCTTGTTTCCATCAACCACAACAACCCGAGTTTCCTCAGCGTGGGTGGCATCGATAAGCATTTTCTTAGGCATAAATCCAGTATGCACAGGCCGCGCGAAACTATGGCCCCCGGGGGGGCTTGGGTTTGCGGGGTGTGTCTTGTCAGGGCGATTCTGATCGCTACCCAGAATAAACCGAGCATAACGGGGCCGAAAACGGCCTCTGATCGTCTGCTCATAGTCTCTGCGCGCGTCATCGCGGTTCTTCTCCGACATGAAGTCAACACATGGCTGCTTCATATCCATTAATTAACTGGGCTTTTTTAGGGGTTCACCCCGTCAAAGCATCAGCGGTTCTTTGGCCATTTCTAACCCAATCGGTCTGCTTTGCGCGCCTTAAGGAGGTCAGCAATCACAGCGAAACTTTTTAAAAGGTTATGTGACGCTGCAAGGCGTCTAACCCTTGTTCCTTTGATAAGGTGTTTGTAGGTGAAATGACAATGGTCAATTCTGGATGATCGGTCTCAATTGCGTTAATCTGTATCGCTTGCTTGACAAAAACTTCGTGGATTGGAACATTCTGCATTCACATACCGGACTGCCCGGCGTGACATCTGCTAATTTGCCGCAACATATGTTGCGGCCCTCAAGACCCAAAGGAACCACCTCATGCGATCATTTATGCGCCCTGCCCTATGCCTGTCTCTGTTGGCCGTTGCTGCCTGTGATGAAATCGCTGTTGCGGGTGACCCCGAGGCACTGTCAGATGTGCGCGGGCAGAAATCTTGTGTGGCAGCCGTGGCCAAGGAATCAGGTGTTGCAGGTGCATCCATCAACACAACAGTGCCGATCATCGAAACAGGTCGCTACATCGTTGATGTGCCAAACGCCAAAAGCTGGACTTGCATCACAGATGCAAACGGCAAAGCGACCCAAATCGTTGAACAGCAAACCGGTTAAACGGGCCTATTTCAGCATCCATAAGGCGACGTAAATGGACATTAGACTCACGCAGGCGGCGGATATTCCGGCGCTTAAAACCGTGCTTGACCAGACAGACCTGTTCCCAAGTGAGATGCTGCCCGACATGTTGGGCGGCTTTCTTAAGGCTGTTGAACCGGATGAACTTTGGCTGACCTGTGTAGATCAGGGTGCCCCCATTGGTCTGTGTTACGCAAAGCCTGAGATGCTGGCGAATGGTACGTGGAATATGTTGGCCATCGCGGTGCATCCAGACCATCAAAGGCGCGGCGCGGGTGGTGCGCTGACAAGTCACCTTGAACTGGCGTTGAAACACAACAACCAGCGCATCTTGATCGTCGATACATCTGGATCGGCAGCCTTTGACAACACCCGCTCATTTTACCTCAAAAATGGCTATACGCAGGAATCCCGCATCCGCGATTATTGGGCCCCCGGCGATGACAAAGTGACGTTTTGGAAGCAGCTATAAGGTGCGTCGATCAGAGGTAATCTGACCGCTGCAATCCATATTTCGCCATCTTTTCGTTCAACGTCCGGCGCGGCAGGCACAATTCGTCCATAACAGAGGCAATTGATCCTTTGTGGCGACGCATTGTGTTGTCGATCAGCATCCGCTCAAACGCTTCTACGTATTCCTTCAGCGGCTTGCCTTCGGTGGTCATCACGGGCTGCATTTCGTCGTGATCTGACATCAACAATGACGCAATGGTGCCTGACCCGCGCCGTGATTGCAGCACTGCGCGTTCAGCCACATTGATCAATTGCCGCACATTGCCGGGCCACGGAGCTTGCAGCAATTGTGCAGCTTCTTGCGCGCTGACCTGTGGCGCGTCACAGCCATATTCATCAGCAAACTGATCGCTTAGACGGGTGAATAGCGTCAGGATATCTTCACCACGTTGGCGCAGCGGTGGCACGGTGATGCGCAGGGCGGCCAATCGGTAAAACAAATCCGTGCGCAACGCATCCTCAGAGGTGCGGCCCGCTTCTTGAAGGTTGGAAATCGCGACAATGCGGGTTTCAGCAGGCGTGCCTTGTTCGTTGATCACACTCAACAAGCGCGCTTGCAGCGTTTCAGAAAGCGCCTCAACGTCTTCCAACACCAAGGTCCCGCCGCGCGCCTCTTCAATGGCGGGCAAGAGCGCATCTTCGGGCTGCATCGGACCAAACAGACGTTTGGAGAGCGCGTCCTCTTCAAACGCTCCACAGCTGACCAGAACAAACTTTTTACCAGCGCGCGAGCCAACAGCGTGCAGCGCGTGTGCCACCAAAGTCTTGCCTGTGCCTGTTTCACCATCGATCAGGACATGACCATCGGCCTGCCCAAGATCAAGGATATCTTCGCGCAGGCGTTCCATTACTGGGGATTGGCCGATGAGTTTCTTCATCAACTGGCCACCATCGCTGAGTTCACGGCGCAGCGCGCGGTTGTCCATCACCAGACGGCGGGCATTTGTGGCTTTCTTGGCGAGCTCAGACATCCGGTCCGGGTTGAATGGCTTTTCCAGAAAATCAAACGCCCCGACGCGCATCGCTTCAACGGCCATTGGCACGTCGCCGTGCCCTGTGATCATGATCACCGGCAGCGCACTATCGGACCCCATCAGCTTTTTCAGGAATTGCATCCCATCCATGCCCGGCATTTTGATGTCGGAAATCACAATGCCCGGATAATCAGGCCCTAGCGATTTTAACGCATCTTCGGCACTGCCAAAGGTTTCGGTGTCATATCCCGACAATGCCAGCCATTGGCTGATCGATTGGCGCATGTCCTGTTCGTCATCAACAATTGCGATCTTCATTGCCTGTGCCATAACTACTCCGCCGCCTCTACATTTGTCTCAGCGCCCAGAATGGGCAATTGCATTTCAAACACCGCGCCGCCTGTTTGGCCGTTGCGCGCGGTAAGCCGTCCCCCAAGGTCGTTTACGATACCCGATGAAATGGCAAGTCCCAGCCCGACACCATCACCGGGCTGCTTGGTCGTATAAAACGGTTCAAACAACGCATCGAGGTCCTCAATGCCGGGGCCATTGTCACGCACCGTGATCGTCGCGGTTTCGCCTGCTGAAAGGATGATATCAACCTGCGGGTTCCGTTCAGACTTGGTGGCATCAAGCGCATTGCGCAAGAGGTTCACCAGTACTTGTTCAATGCGCATCCGATCCCCCATTACTTCGACAGGTGTATCGGGCAGAATACGACTGATCTGCACCTGGCGTTGACGCAATTGTGGTTCCATCATCGACAGGCTGCTGGCCAGTGCTGCGCCCATATCTACAGGGCTAAACGCCTCTTGTCCCTTACGCGCGTAGGACTTGAGTTGGCGTGTGATCGCGCTCATCCGCTCGATCAGATCATCAATGCGACCAAAGGACGATAATGCCTCATCTTGGCGGTTACGACGCAGCAAAAGGCGCGCGCCGGCCAGATAGGTTTTCATTGCCGCCAGTGGTTGGTTCAACTCATGGCTCACAGCAGCCGACATCTCACCCAAAGCGGCGAGTTTGCTTGATTGTTCAAGCGTTTGTTCGGCCACAGCAAGTGTCTCTTGGACGCGTTTTCGTTCGGCAATTTCCCGCTGTAGCGCTGCGTTCAATGCGCGAAGTTTGGCCGATTCCCGTTGGAAAATTGCCAGCCGTCCCGCCGTGCGACGGCTTAGAAAATAGAATGCCAAGGCCAGTAGAATCGCAAATCCCATGACCTCTAGCGCCAACACGCCATTCACGCGTTCGCGCACCGATGCATAGGTTGTGTAACTGGTCATGCGCCAACCCCGGAACGGGATCTTGTTCTCAAGGCGCATCACGGCCTCGCCCTGCATGTAGGCGTCAGGGGGCAGTGCCGTCCAATCGGCGGTCGCCTTGATTGCGCGTTCAATCGCACTTTGCGGTGTGTGGTTTGCCAAGGCTTCGGGTTCGGTCAACCCACGCCAGCGTGGTGCTGTTGCCAGAATAATCTCACCCGTGCTGTCCATCACAATCACAGCGTCAGAAATACCCGCCCAGGCACGTTCGAACTTTTGCAGGTCAACCTCAACCGCAATCACGCCAAGGGTTGTGCCCCCGTCTTGAATGCGGCGCGAATACATAAAGCTGTAGCCGCCTGTTTCACGCTTTATCGTGCTGAAAATAGTAGCGTTAGATCGGATTGCATCAACAAAATACGGTTCAGAACGGTGCGCAGACCCCAGTTTGTTCCGATCCGTCGCTGCCACTGTGCGTCCATCAATGTCATACAACATCAGTGATGCCGCCCCAATTTCCTCAACAAAGGAGATCAGCCGCTGCGTCGAAAGTGAATAATTTGCCGAATCCAATGCCCCGATGAGGGTCGGATCACGCGCAAGCAATTGCGGTACAATCGCGTTTTGGCGCAACTCTGACAGCAGGTTTCCGCTATATAGCGCGATCCGCAGCTCTGCACGGCTGCGCGTTGATTCAGTAAAACGATTGGTCAGCAGCTTGTTGGTGATCGAAATCGTCACAACAGCCAGCACCATCAACAATGCAATCGCAAGGCGCACACGCCAAGAAACGGTCAACGTTGTTTTTTGTTTCGGCTCACTGCTCATTCACGCAATCTACGCTGTGCGCAGGGTGCACTCAAGTCACGCTGTTATCAGCGCGCCCGCCAATGCGCGAAAGAGCGCCGCCCCGTCGGTGCCACCATGCCCCGCATCTGCCGCACGTTCGGGATGTGGCATCATGCCCAGCACCCGACGGTTTTCAGACAGAATGCCCGCAATATCCGCCTGAGCGCCATTTGGGTTGTCGGTATAGGTGAACGCCACGCGATCTTCGCCTTGCAACTGCGCAATGGTTTCAGCATCGGCAAAATAATTGCCATCATGATGCGCAATCGGGATGTCGACCACGTCACCCGCATTGTAGCCGTTGGTGAAATCGCTGTTCGAGGTTTCGACCTTGAGACCCACAGTTTTGCAGATGTATTTCAGCCCTGCATTGCGTAACAACGCCCCCGGCAACAAACCCGTTTCGGTCAGTACCTGAAAGCCATTGCAAATGCCCAGTACATAGCCACCACGGGTTGCATGTGCCGCAACTGAGCGACAAATCGGTGACTTTGCCGCAATCGCCCCACACCGCAGATAATCGCCATAGGAAAACCCTCCGGGAATACCTACGATATCAACACCTTGCGGCAGTTCACTGTCCTTGTGCCAAACCATCGACACCTTTGCGCCTGCTGCCTTAAAGGCGACGGCAAGATCGCGATCACAGTTAGACCCCGGAAAGACAACGACCGCTGCGTGCATCAGGACATCTCCACCGAATAGGATTCAATCACCGTATTGGCCAGCAGCTTTTCGCACATAGCATTTACGTCAGCTTCGGTTGCACCTTCCGCCAGATCAAGCTCAATCACTTTGCCCTGACGTACGCCATTAACGCCCTCAAAGCCCATGGCCCCAAGAGCATGGCGCACCGCGTCACCTTGCGGGTCCAACACACCATTCTTCAACATCACATGCACACGTGCTTTCATGACGCATCCCCTACATTCAATATTCTACAAATACGCATACCCAAGGCCCGCCTTAGTTAATCAACGTTGGCTTTGTGATCGGCGTTGCGGTTTTAGGCATCACGCCCAACCGCTGTGCCACTTCTGTATAGGCATCCTTCAAAGATCCCAGATCGCGGCGGAACACATCTTTGTCCAGCTTCTGACCGGTTTCGATATCCCATAGACGGCAGCTATCGGGGCTGATTTCATCCGCAACGATCAGACGTTGGAAATCACCATCATAGACCCGGCCAAGTTCAATCTTGAAATCAACCAATTTGATGCCGACACCGTACATCACGCCAGACATGAAATCATTGACCCGCAACGCGAGGCTAAGGATGTCTTCCATGTCTTGCTGACTGGCCCAACCAAAGGCCGCAATGTGTTCCTCTGATACCAGCGGATCACCAAGGCTGTCATCTTTGTAGCAATATTCGACAATCGGGCGCGGCAATTGCGTGCCTTCCTCAATCCCCAACCGCTTGGACATGGTGCCAGCCGCATAATTGCGCACAATCACTTCAAGCGGCACAATCTCAACCTGGCGACACAATTGTTCGCGCATGTTCAGACGTTTGATGAAATGCGTCGGCACGCCGATTTGGTTTAGACCGGTCATGAAATATTCAGACAAGCGGTTGTTCAACACGCCTTTGCCCTCAATCACATCTTTTTTCTGCGCATTAAAGGCAGTCGCATCGTCCTTGAAATACTGCACAATTGTGCCCGGCTCTGGGCCTTCATACAGGATCTTTGCTTTGCCTTCGTAAATCTTTTTGCGCCGGGCCATGGGCGTCCCCTTCACCAATCAGCTGGGGTGTATTCCCCGCCGCTTGGGGGTGTCATAGTGCAAGCCCCCAAATGCTGCAAGGTTTCGCCGCAAACAAGGGTTGCCCTTGCGCAAATCACTGAGACACCGCATATCATTGGGTAACACGATGCCATCAACCGGAGAACACGATGACTACTTTTAATGACCGCGAAAACGCCTTTGAAAACAAATTCGCCCATGACGCAGACATGCAGTTCAAGGCCGAAGCACGCCGCAACAAATTGCTGGGCCTTTGGGCCGCCGATTTGATGGGCAAAACAGGTGAAGCGGCGGCGGAATACGCCAAAGAAGTGATCAAAGCAGATTTTGAGGAAGCGGGCGACGAAGATGTCTATCGCAAAGTATCCGGCGATCTGGGTGACAAAGCTGACGAAGCCACGATCCGCGCCAAGATGGTATCGCTGATGGCCGAAGCCAAATCGCAGATCATGACGGAAGTCGAATAAAGATCAACTTCCCGCTTTAACTTACCGAAAATATTACAAATTTACGCGTCTTTCAGTCAAATGAAAGGCGCGTTTTTTGTATGTTGCAGGCTGCGTTAACTCTTTGGTGCCGGTGAGACCTTATGCTTTGGGTGGGGCCAAAGTGGGGCATGGGCATGGACAAACGACAGTTGCTGACGCGCAATGTAGCGCGGTTTTTTCGATTGAGCCTTCCTTGTCTTATCACAGTGATGTGCCTGTGGGGTTTAACGGGGCAAATAGACGGGACTGCGATCACCAATCTGCCTGCTGAAATAGCGCAACTGCCGCTTTCGAATATCCTTTGTGCGATTGCATTCACGATGATCAGTTTATGGGCGGTTGGACGGTATGACGGTGTTGCACATCGGCATTTTCAAACCGGCGTCCCGACAGGACAAGCGCGTCTTTCAGGGAGTATCTCCATCGCAGTGTCGCAAACCATAGGGTTTGGTTTGTTTACAAGCGCCCTTGCCCGTTGGCGTATGCTGCCGGGATTGGATTTTGGCCTCGCAATTCGCCTGTCTGCATTTGTGTGCCTGTCGTTCTTAACCAGTTGGGCAGTGGTAACGGCACTGGCGTGCCTCATGTTCCCCGCCCCGACATGGACACACCTGCCAGCAACCTTGGTGATGTTCTGCGTTCCATTGCTGGGTTGGCTGTTTTTTTCAACACCCCACCTCACGTTCAGATCATTAAATATCCGCTTGCCCAGCTTGCTTGCCAGCGGCGCGATCCTGTTTTGGGCGGCTGTTGACCTTGGCACCGCAGCAACCGCGCTTTATTTCTTAGTCCCCTTTGACGGGTTGATGTTTCAAACATTGCTGCCCGTCTTCCTTTTGGCCCTTGGGGCTGCGTTGCTTTCTGGCACGCCGGGGGGCGTCGGGCCGTTTGAACTGGTGCTGTTGACCCTGCTGCCACAGGTGCCAACTGCTGAGATGCTGGTGGGGATCATCGGGTTTCGGGCCATTTATTATGCAGTGCCAGCCGTGTTAGCGGTGATCGCCTTATTGCGCCCTTTTGGCGCGACAGACCTGAGCCATCGCACCCCAAGGATCAAAATGGCGCAGGCAACGCGCGCTGAAATTGGTGTGATCGCGCAAAATGGTGGCATGTTGCGTGATTTCGGATCAGCCACGGTCGCCGTCTGGCCAACACCACAAACACTGACAGCATTCGGCGACCCGATTGGGCGCGTGAAAAACAGCGTCTTCAAAGGTTTTGCGAAAGAATCCCGCGCTCAAAACCGTATCGCATGCCTTTATAAATGTAGTGCAAGAACTGCTGTTGCAGCGCGCGCATTGTCGTGGAACGTCATCCATTACGCAGATGATGCGGTATTGGTCCCCAATGCTTTCGACCTCAACATCCCGGCACGTCGCACCCTGCGCCGTAAAATCCGGCAGGCCGAACAGGCTGCGGTGAAGACATACCATGCCGACACATTGCCACTGCGCGACATGGCACAGATCGATGCAGAGTGGCAAAATCGCAATGGCCCGGCACGCGGCGGCACGATGGGGCGATTTTCACCCACCTACATCGCAAACCAACAGGTCTTTTTAGCCTACCAGCAGAGGCGTTTGATCGGCTTCGTTAGTTTTCACCAAAGCAATCACCAATGGTGTCTGGACCTTGTGCGCAGTGTTTCTGACGTGGCTGATGGCACAATGCATGCCTTGGTCATGCACGCTGTTCGGCAGGCCGCGCAGGCACATATTGCGCAGATCAGCCTTGCCGCAACGCCTGCGTGTCCTGACCCAACCAGCCGCCTTTTGCGCGCCTATGCAGTGCAAGTTGTGACGCGCAGCGGTGGGCCGGGCCTGCGCCAGTTCAAGTCTAGTTTCGCACCTCGCTGGCAGCCCTTGTATGTGGCGACACGCAGCCGCGCGGGCCTTGTGATCTCCTTGGCCGACATCGCCCGCGAGGTACATCACCCACCGCCAATCGCCCAATTCCACGAAATTCATAATCAAGATGAAGATAATGAGGTTGCCCTACTATTAGCATCGTGAAATGAGGAAAAATTCCTTTTCTCGTGCGGAGTTACCCCCATGTCTAATGCTTTCACCGATCTATTAGCCGAAAAAGGCACATTGCTTGCTGATGGCGCGACGGGAACCAACCTGTTTAATATGGGGTTAATGGCTGGTGACGCACCAGAAATGTGGAACACCGATGAGCCACAAAACATCATCAAACTCTACAAAGGTGCGGTCGATTCGGGCAGTGACCTGTTCTTGACCAACAGCTTTGGGGCCAATGCATCGCGTCTGAAACTACACGGTGCGGAAAAACGTGTGCATGAACTTAGCCGTGTTGCTGCCGAATTGGGCCGTGAAGTGGCTGACAAAGCTGGGCGCAAAGTGATCGTTGCGGGCTCTGTTGGCCCAACCGGTGAAATCATGGAACCTGTTGGCACGCTAAGCCATGCCGTCGCGGTTGAGATGTTCCACGAAACCGCAGATGGCCTTAAGGCTGGCGGGGCTGACATCGGTTGGCTTGAAACCATCAGCGCACCCGAAGAATATGCCGCCGCGGCAGAAGGCTTTGCATTGGCTGGCCTTGAGTGGGTCGGCACGATGAGCTTTGACACCGCTGGGCGCACCATGATGGGCCTCACGTCTGAAGGCATGGTCGACATGGTACATGCCCTCGATAACACGCCGCTTGCTTACGGCGCGAACTGCGGCACAGGCGCGTCTGATTTGTTGCGCACGGTTTTGGGCTTTTCTGCCAAAGGCGGTCATTTACCGATCGTATCCAAAGGCAACGCTGGTATTCCAAAATACGTTGAAGGTCATATCCACTATGACGGCACGCCTGAACTGATGGGCAAATACGCCGTGATGGCGCGCAATTGCGGTGCAACAATTGTTGGCGGCTGCTGTGGCACAATGCCGGAACACTTGGTTGCGATGCGCGCCGCATTGGACAGCCAGCCAAAAGGCCCCGCCCCCGAATTGGACGAAATCGTTGCCGCGCTTGGCGCGTTTTCATCCGACAGTGATGGCACTGACGGCAAAGGCCCGGTGCGCGCAGAGCGCAAGGGACGCCGCCGGGGATAACACCTTTGGATGCCAACCCCATGGCTGATCTGCCAGATGTCCTAAACTGGCGTCGCTGGAGCGATTTGATCAGCCTATCGGGGCAGCCCAGCGAAACGCAAATGGAACAGATTGCCAATTTGGGCGTGACCCATATTGTGAATCTTGGTCCCCATAGCAACAAAGGCGCGTTAGACGACGAAGCGGCCTGTGTCACTGCTCTTGGACTGGAATATATTTATATTCCCGTCGATTTCGAAAATCCGACAGAGGCAGATTACACGGCGTTTTGTGCGGCACTGAAGCGCCTTGAAGGCAAGGCTGTTCACGTCCACTGTATTTACAATGCGCGTGTGTCAGCCTTCTTTTTTCGCTATGCCCAGTCTGGGCATGCGCCAAATGCCAAAGCCTTTTCTTTGATGGATGGCATTTGGCGTCCGGGCGGTGTTTGGGCTGCATTTATTGGCAAACCACAGGACTGCGACCAGCCCAATAGATATGCGGGCTATGACTATCACCTCGCTGAGTGAGTAAGTCCCAATATCTGTAGCAAAAACACAACTCAGATTGTTACCATACTCTGGCCCAAGTGACCTGCCCCATCACCGTCTATACTGAACGCAAGATTGTAAGATCATTCTCAGGTGGGACCACATTTTGACATATCGTTTTCACTATATCTTTGCCGCACTTGGCGTGTTCATCATCGGGGGCACCCTGTATCTGTGGGGGCAGCCGCTGATCTGTACCTGTGGTGAGGTCAAGCTGTGGATCGGGTCAATTTTTGACAGTGGCAATTCGCAGCATATCGCAGATTGGTACACGGCCAGCCATATTTTGCACGGCGTATTGATCGCGTTTGTGGGCCGGTTGCTGTTTCCGTGGGTTGGATTTGGGATGCTGTTCCTTGTCGCCATCATCACAGGCATTGGCTGGGAAGTGATTGAACATACCGATTTTGTGCTTGATGCATTTCGCGCCACCACGATCAATCAGGGGTATCATGGCGATAGTGTTTTGAATGCGGTTGCGGATTATGTCTGGATGCTTGGCGGGTTCTTTTCAGCCTATGCAATGCGCACTCCTGTTGTCCTTGGGTTGGTTGCTCTTTTAGAACTTTCAGCAGCCTTTATTGCCCGCGATAGTCTGGCGTTGAGCACCTTAATGCTGGTCTATCCAATCGACAGCGTAGATGCATGGCAGCAAGAGATTAATCCCCTAAACCAGTAAAACACATTGGACGGACAGGGCAGCGCTGGGAAATCACATCGCTTGCTTTGAGACCTTGTTGATCGATGCTGCGTCTTCCACCAAAGCTGTTAAGGTGCACACAATAGGCCGCTTGAACAGACTGGCTTGCGGTTCCTAAATCCCAAACCGGGACCACCTACTTACATCGGATGTATTCGACATGACTGATTTTAGCGATGTCCAACAGTGTCTGGCTTTCCAAGCCAGACGTTTGTCACGCCTTTTAACAAAAAGGTATGACGCGGCATTGCGACCCTGCGGGCTGCGCGTCACTCAGTTTACCTTGTTGCATATCCTATATTCTCATGACGGCATCGGGGTGAATGAAATGGCTGAACACACGGATACTGATCCGACAACGCTCACGCGTAACCTCGCGATTTTGGAACGCAATGGATGGCTGGATGTCGGCAAGGATGAAGGTGATTTGCGCAAACGTGCACTCCACCTGACCCAAAGCGGCAAAGACATCTATCACAGGGCAATGCCACTTTGGGTGCAGGTTCAAAAAGAGGTGTCAGGTCTTTTTGATGTTGATCTTTCGCACGCGCTTTCCAAGCTCACTTGAGGTTCTGACCTTCGCGCTTGTCCAACACATACGCAGGGGTATGTTCAGGCAAACTCCGCCAATGCTGCATTGCGTTGTCGTATCGCTATGATGTGAAGGCAAATCCACATCGGCACGGCAAAGCAGGGGATCAGCAAGAGTGGAAACTGCCCCAAGGCTTCTGTTGATTCCACTGTTGAACGCAAGGGTATTGTCCCGCGTGCGACCAACCCAGATCCAAGCGCGCCGACAAAATCCAAAAGGCCCAGCACGTGGAAACCCAGATACCTCTTGGTCGTGATAAAGCTGCGCTGCGCGGCAAGTTTTGCCACGACAAATGGCGCAAGGATTGCGACCAGGACATCCCCCCAGCCCGCAAAAAATGCAAATACCCCGGGCAAATGCCCAAAGGCATAAACAAACAAGAAACCCGCACCCAAAATCCGAAGCCCCTGTACCGCAACGACCCAGATTGGATCGATTTTTAGGGTTTGCGCGCCAATATAAGCGTTGCGTTGCGCAAGTAAGAATAGAATGGGCGGTCCAACAAATGCCGTTAACGTCGCAAGCGGCGGGGAACTCTCTGCGGCATGGAAAACGCCCTGCCCTCCCAGAAAAATGATCAAGCCTAACCAGCAAAATAAGATCGCAATCATGGCAAGGATAAAGCTTGGGGCTGGCCCGTCACGACTGGACGGCATGTTTGCAGAAATGGCGGATAGCATAACGGTACTCCTTTTGGGTCATGTTATTTACCTGTATATACATCTATTGAAGACAACAACCTCTAGACCGCCTTCATCCCCAATATAGCTGCCGAGTCAAACCCGCCTAAAACAAAGCCAACTGCCGCCCCACGTCTAACGGCGCGCGAAACAGATCGCAGCGCATCGGCGGTGCTTTGCGATCTAATCCCAGCCGCTTTACCGCAACCTTAAAGCGTTGTGACACCATGTCTGCATATGGCCCCTCACCCCGCATCCGGCGGTGCCATGTCGCATCATATTCGTGGCCCCCATGCATTTCGCGCAACCGTGACATGATCCGAGCAGCGCGGTCGGGGTAATACTGCGCCAGCCACTCCTGAACCAAAGGCGATACTTCACGCGGCAAACGCAACATGATCCAACTGGCATGACGCGCACCGGCATCACGCCCCAACTGAAGAATCATTTCCATTTCAGGATCAGTCAGCGCCGGGATCATTGGGGATGCCATGATCCGCACAGGTATCCCGGCACTGGCAAGGTTACGGATCATCTGAAGCCGCCGTTGCGGGCTGGGCGCGCGCGGTTCCATTAAACGGCTCAACTTTGCATCCAGCGTGGTGACCGAAATACCCACCCGCACCAGCCCGCGTCGCGCCATATCGCCTAAAATATCTATGTCGCGTTCAATCAAACTGCCCTTGGTGACAATGGCAACCGGATGCCCGGCATCTGACAACACCTGCAAACAGGCCCGCATAATTTCGTGCTTTTTCTCAATCGGTTGATAGGGGTCTGTGTTGGTCCCAATCGCAATGGGCGCGACTTTGTATCGCTTTGCGGCCAATTCGCGCTTCAACACGTCAGGTGCTTGGGGCCTTGCAATAAGCCGGGTTTCAAAATCCAATCCCGGGGACAGACCCAAATAGGCATGGCTTGGCCGCGCAAAGCAATATACACAGCCATGCTCGCAGCCGCGGTAAGGATTGATCGACCGATCAAAAGGCAAATCCGGTGATTTAATGTAATTGATCACAGAACGCGGCACTTCGATATCGGTCTGCGTGCGCAGAACCGGAAGAACCTCATCCCGGGTCCACCCATCATCAACGACCTCACGTTGATGTGCCTCAAATCGGCCCGCGTGGTTGCTGCCAGCGGCCCGACCCAGCACCCGAAACCGCTGATTTTCATTATCCATTCATATTTATTAGAACAAATACAGAACATCGACAAGCAAAAGGTGCTAATCCCTTGTCGTCATAGTCCTTTCCACTGTAGCAATTTATTTAACAACGTCGCTCAATATCCGGCCCATGTCGCAAAATGGGCACCGGTTTGCGTTGTGATGTGACAAAAGAACGCAAGTGCGCTGCACCTGCCCAACAACCTGCAAAGCCCAGGCAGAAGGAAATAACATGTCAGACGAAGACGAAATCATCCTGTCCGAACTCGACGACGAAGAACTTGTCCAACAGATGTTTGACGACCTTTACGATGGCCTCAAAGAAGAGATCGAAGAAGGCGTGAACATCTTGCTGGAACGCAAGTGGGAACCCTATGATATTCTGACCAAGGCACTTGTTGGTGGTATGACCATCGTAGGGGCAGATTTCCGTGATGGTATCTTGTTTGTACCAGAGGTTTTGCTGGCCGCCAACGCGATGAAAGGCGGCATGTTCATCCTCAAGCCATTGTTAGCTGAAACCGGCGCGCCGCGTGTCGGCAAGATGGTCATTGGCACCGTTAAGGGCGACATTCATGACATCGGCAAGAACCTTGTTGGTATGATGATGGAAGGTGCCGGATTTGAAGTTGTCGATCTGGGCATCAACAACGCGGTCGAAAAATACCTCGATGCGTTGGAAACCGAAGATGCTGATATCCTCGGCATGTCGGCCCTGCTGACCACAACGATGCCCTATATGAAGGTCGTGATCGACACGATGGTCGAACAAGGCATTCGCGATGATTTTATCGTTTTGGTCGGCGGTGCGCCCCTGAACGAAGAATTTGGCAAAGCCATTGGCGCGGACGCTTATTGCCGCGATGCGGCTGTGGCAGTTGAAACCGCGAAGGAATGGATGGCGCGCAAGCACAATAGTGCTAAATCCGCCTAATCTGCTGTTGAAATTTCTAACATCAAAGGCCCGGCGGAAACGCGGGGCCTTTTTTATGGGCACAACCACGCCTATCTTAATGGACAAAGGACACTGAAATGCCGTTTCAACGCTTTGCCATTCTTATACTTGCCGTCATCTTTGCCGCCGCTGCAACGGTGTGGTTGTTTACACTTGGCGGTCCCGGCCTGATGGTCGCGGCGATACCAGCACTGCTCATCGCTGCATTTGCTGTCAGGACCTTGCGCAAATGACCTATGATCCTGATGCCCTCGCCCAAGATGGGCTGCCCCTTGATCTCGAAAAAGGCCGCATCCTTTTGATTGCTTGCGGTGCGCTCGCACGCGAAATTCTGACACTGAACAAGGCCAATGGCTGGGATCATCTGCATCTGCATTGCCTGCCTGCAAATTATCATCACTACCCGGACAAAATCGTGCCTGCCGTTGAAAAGATGGTTACGGAACGCCGGGATGATTTCGACGATATCTTTGTGGTCTATGCAGATTGTGGCACGGGTGGCCTGCTAGAGGCTGCCTGCGATAGGCTGGGCATAAAGATGATAGCGGGACCACATTGCTTTAGTTTCTTTGAAGGCAACGACGCTTTTGAAGCCTTGGATGAAATGACCGCGTTTTACCTGACTGATTTTTCTGTCCGCC
Organism: Sulfitobacter sp.; assembly: GCA_049794015.1. Lineage (GTDB taxonomy): Bacteria > Pseudomonadota > Alphaproteobacteria > Rhodobacterales > Rhodobacteraceae > Sulfitobacter. The sequence goes on from JBARCK010000050.1 coordinate 151,627, forward strand.
AGTTCAACGCTTTTATCGTCAAGCCTTTGGGCTTGGATCGCCACCCTGCCCTACGTGACATGTACTTTGGGAACTATGAAAAAGTTGTCTATCAGGCACAGCTGGACGATCCTGAATTGACGGCTCAGGCTCAAAAATGTGCTGACATTTTAGGCCTGCCCCTCGAACGCCGCCTCACAGGCTACGGCGATCTTGCCACCACATTGGCGGCCCTGCCCCGCTGATCTCTTTTTGGCTTTAAATATCCCGGGGGCTTGGGGGCAGCGCCCCCATTACGTAAACATCACACCTGCGCTGCCGTTTCATTGATCCGCTCAATCATGGCACGCAACCCGTTTGAGCGCTGCGCCGACAGATGATCGTTCAACCCCAATCGCCCCATTTCAGCCCGCGCATCAACGGCCAATACCTCCGCTGGGGACAGGCCGTTATACAGCGTACGCAATACCGCGATCAGCCCAGACACGATCATGGCGTCACTGGCCCCATCAAAATGCAACTTGCCATCCTCAAACTGCGCATGCAGCCAAACCTGACTTGCACAGCCATCCACCTTGGTCGCAGGCACACACAGCGCTTGCGCCAAAGGGTCCATCGCTTTGCCCTGATCGATGACATGGCGATAGCGGTCTTCCCAATCGTCCAGAAATTCAAAATCTTCAACAAGCTCTTCAAAGGCAGGCGTGGCCATCAAACATAGGTCCTTGGGATGGTTTTTACATGTCTCAGAGGTAGGAGCAGCGCAACCAAAGGTCCACCCCCTTCCCAACACGCAATTGATAGGGTAGTCAAAAGGCAGTGAATTTTCTCGGGCGGACACCATGCGCAAGACCCTCTCTATTCTTTTGATATCGACACTCACGCTGACCGCTTGCGGCGCTGTACGCGAAAGCAAAGTCAATCCGTTCAATTGGTTTGGACAATCCCGCTCTGAGGCGATCCAGACAAAGAAAAATACCAACCCACTGATTCCCGAAAAAAGTGGCGGTATCTTTGCAGGCTTGCGCGCCCAGGACGCCGTTTATGACGGACGCCCCTTTGAGCAGGTCACAAACCTGACAATTGAACGCATACCCGGTGGCGCTATTGTCCGCGCGACAGGTCTGGCCGCGCGCCAAGGCTATTACGAAGTACAATTGACCGCTGCAAATGAGGATGAATTGCCAGTGGACGGCGTCCTGACCTATCGCCTTGAGGGTGTTCGGCCCGGATTCAACACCAACGTTGGCACAAAACCAACACGTGAGGTTACCGCCGCCCGCCGCCTCACAGATCAGGAATTGCGCGGTGTGCGCAGCATCCGCGTTGAGGGTCAGTTAAATGCGTTGGTCAGCCGCCGCTAAGCGGCCAACCAATTTTAAATCACGCCTTTGCGGCTGTGATAATAATTTCAACAGTAAATTCAGGCTTGGCCAGTTTGGCCTCGCCGCACGCCCGCGCAGGTGCGTGACCTTCGGGAACCCAAGCATCCCAAACACCATTCATTTCAGCAAAATCTTTCATATCATCCAGCCAGATGATCGCCTGCAAAATGCGGGCTTTGTCTGATCCGGCCTCGGAAAGCAGTGTATCGATCTGATCCAGACAATCCTGCGTTTGCTGTGCAACACTTGCGCCTGCGGTGCCGACTTGCCCGGCCAAATAGATCGTATTGCCATGCTCAACAATCTGGCTCATCCGTTGATTGGTATGGTGGCGTTGTATTTCACTCATCTTAGTATCCCTAATATATCAATCGGTTAAAGGTTATACTTCAACCACTTTCACATCATTACCTTTAGCTGTGAGAGCAATTTTACCCTCGCACAACCGCAATGCATCATTGCCAAACACCTCAAGACGCCAGCCCTTCATCGCGGGCATATCGCGCAGACCAGCAGCGATGCCATCCAGATCAGCAGCAGGTGCAATCAGTTTGGCAGCAACCCCAGCAGATTCGGTTTTTGCTTTCAACAGAACGCGCAGCAGATCAGCCAGCGCCGGGTTCACTTGCAGTTTTTCACGGCTGCGATCTGGTTGCGGCATGTCACCGGGTTTACAGGCAATTCCGGCCTTAATTCCGCGCAAGATACCTTCAGCGATATCACCTTTGCGCGCATCGCGCAGCAACAGGCGCGCGCGGCTTAACTCTTCCATGGTGCTGGGCTTCAGGCTGGCCAGTTCGACCAGCGCATCGTCTTTGTACACACGGTTGCGCGGAATGTTCCGGGTCTGGGCATATTCTTCACGAAACGCCGCCAACTCACGTACAATAGCCAAGAATTTTGCTGAATTGGTCCGTGTCTTCACCCGTTTCCACGCATTGCGCGGGGCAGTGATATAGGTGTCGGGGCTGGTAAGAACTTCTAACTCTTCTGCAACCCATCGGCCACGACCGCTTTTCTCAAGCTCAGCAGATAGAAATTCGTAAATTTGACGCAGATGTGTAACATCCGCTAGCGCATAGGTTTTTTGCGCGTCACTTAACGGACGGCGCGACCAATCGGTGAAACGCGATGTCTTATCAACGCCTTCGCGCACGATCTTGCGCACCAGTGTTTCATATCCAACTTGTTCGCCAAACCCACAGACCATCGCGGCCACTTGGGTGTCAAACAAGGGTTCCGGGAACACTTTTGCATCAACAAAGAATATCTCAAGATCCTGACGTGCGGCGTGAAATACTTTGACCACCGATGTGTCGCGAAACAGCTCATAAAGCGGCTCAAGGGAAATGCCGTCCGCCAATGGATCAACCAGTACCGCACCAGAATCGTCCGTGCCCGGCATCGCCAATTGCACAAGACACAGCTTGGAATAATAGGTGCGTTCGCGCAGGAATTCAGTATCGACGGTGACGTAATCATGCCCCGCAGCCTCGGTGCAATAGGCGGCAAGATCGGCGGTGGTGGTGATGGTTTTCATGAACAGACTTTGTGTTGAGACAGGACAGGCAGGGTCAATTCATCCAGAGGTATAGGAACCGGTAGGATTTGACCAGATCAGCCCTGCAAGAAGTACGGCGTACGCAGCCCAGCAGCAAACCGGCGCAGCACGGCAGGATATAAACGATGCTCTTGTACCAAGACCCGTTCGGCCAAAGTGTCAGCTGTGTCGCCATCCTGTACCGCAATACTGGCTTGGCCAAGGATCGGACCATCATCCAGCGCCGCTGTGACCTCGTGGACTGTACAGCCGTGCTCTGTATCCCCGGCCTCTAACGCGCGGGCGTGGGTGTGCAGCCCTTTGTATTTTGGCAAAAGTGACGGGTGAATGTTGATCATGCGTCCGGCCCAGGCATCTGTAAAGCCACCCGTCAACTTGCGCATGAACCCTGCCAGACAAATGATATCTGGCGCATGGGGTGCCAATGCGTCGCTAAGTGCGGCTTCAAACGCGCCACGGTCCGCGCCATAGGGTCGGTGATCCACGACAACGGTCGCGATCCCCTGCTCTTTGGCCCAAGCGATGCCACCCGCATCGGCATTGTTAGAAACAACCGCACACACCCGCGCCGGATGATCCCCCGTCATATCCGCCACAAGTGCGCGCATGTTAGAGCCACCACCAGAAACAAAGATCGCAACGCGTTTGGTCAAAGCAGCGCGCCCTTATAAGCAACGCCAGCTGTCGATGTGATTTGGCCAATCTCAACCGCCACATGGCCGTCCGTGGCGAAAGCAGCCTTGGCCGCCGCAACTTTATCCGCTGGAACCACAGCAATCATGCCAAGCCCTGCGTTAAACGTTTTCAACAGTTCAGATTCCGCCATATTGCCCTGCGCGGCCAACCATTTGAACACAGGCGGTAATTCCCATGCATTCAGATCAATCTCTGCGCCCATGCCCTCGGGCAACACACGCGGCAGGTTTTCGGTCAAACCACCACCTGTGATATGGGCCAAGGCATTCACGCACTCACCACGCAGCGCCGCAACAGCGCCTTTGACATACAGCTTGGTTGGCGTCAGCAACGCCTCACCCAACGTGCCATCGCTGAACGGGCTGGAATCACCCCAGCCAAGGCCACTGACGTCAACAATTTTGCGCACAAGGGAATAGCCGTTGGAATGCACGCCGTCGCTTGGCAGACCCAACAATATGTCACCAACCGCCACGTTGCGCGGTAATTCGGTGCCACGCTCCATCGCGCCCACAGAAAAACCCGCCAGATCAAAGTCGCCTGCATGGTACATGCCCGGCATTTCCGCCGTTTCGCCACCGATCAAGGCGCAACCAGACTGCGCACAGCCTTCTGCAATACCTTCGATGATCCGCGCGGCTTGATCCAGTTCCAGCTTGCCCGTCGCGAAATAGTCAAGGAAAAACAATGGCTCCGCACCTTGGCAGACCAGATCATTCACACACATCGCAACCAGATCAATGCCAATGCTATCCACATTGCCCGTATCAATTGCGATCCGCAACTTGGTGCCGACACCGTCGGTGGCCGCGACCAGAACCGGGTCGGTGAACCCTGCCCCTTTGAGGTCAAACAACGCGCCAAAGCCGCCCAAGCCCGACATCACCCCAGGGCGCGCCGTGCGCTTGGCCGCTGGCTTGATCCGCTCTACCAGCGCATTACCCGCATCAATATCCACACCCGCATCCGCATAGGTGATTCCGTCTTTTGAATTGGTCATGATGTCCGCCCCCAAGCGCGATATGATCTTTGCGGTGGGGTTAGTGCATTGTCACATTACGTGCAACGGTAAGCCTTGACGAAACTGCCGGACAAGCATACCCAAGCGCCCATGGCGGGCCTGTAGCTCAGTTGGTTAGAGCAGAGCGCTCATAACGCTTTGGTCGTAGGTTCGAGTCCTACCGGGCCTACCATACTTTTCGACTTCAAAACCTAAGCCTCGTCTTGCGTGGGCGCTCGTACATCCTGTGGGTTGTGGTCTTGCGACACGCTGATTAGGCTTTGGCATTTGAACGATCGAAAGCATTTTATTTATGAAAGTTTTAGTGGTGGGTGCCGGATTTGCGGGAAGCGTCTATGCCCGTGTGGGTGCAGATGCCGGTCACGAGGTTTGCGTCATTGACGCCAAACCCCATCTGGGCGGCAGCGCACATGATCGCATGATTGAGGGTTTAAGAGTCAACGATTACGGCCCGCACCTGTTCAACACCAGTAACATGCGGGTTGTGTCGTGGCTCAGCCAATTCACCGAATGGACGCCCTACACCCATGCCGCTCGGGCGCTGTTGCCCAGTGGTGATACGATTCCCTTTCCCTTGAACCTCGACAGTCTGGATGCATTGAAGGCCGCAGGATACGATACAGCGCCGTCGCGCCCAAAGGTAACGATCACCAAAGACACCACAGCGCGCGACTGGTTGGCCTCCATCATCAGCGATGATCTGATTGATCTGTTCTTCGCACGATATGTCCGCAAAATGTGGGGCATTTCACTGGATGAATTACCCGCCAAGGTCGTCCAGCGCGTGCATGTGCGCGAAAACAGAGACTCCCGCAGCTTTCCAAGTGCGAAATTTCAGGCGCTGCCCCGTGATGGATATGCCGCCCTGTTTGCCAATATGTTAAAACACCCACGCATTTCGATTAAGTTGAACCAGCCCTATGATCATGGCATGCGCCGCGATTTTGATATGGTGTTTTGTTCAATGCCGATTGATCTGTTCTATGATCAAACCCACGGTGAACTGCCCTATAGATCGGTTCGGTTTCACACGTTTTCCCAAGACGTTGACCCTTCGCAGGGCTGTGCAACGCTGAATATGACGGACCTGTCGACCTTTACCCGCAAAACCTATTGGCAGCATGTCACTGGCACTGGCGCTGCGCCATTTGTCACGACTTTCGAAGAACCTTGCAGCCCAGAACAGAACGGTGGTGCACGCTATTATCCGATGCGGACGATTGGCGGGGCTGAAGATGCCTTGCTGGCCAAATATCAGAAAATGGCAGAGGCTGAGGCACAGAGCCTAAAGTTCATTGGTCGCTGCGGCGCGTTTCAATATTTGAATATGGATCAAGTGGTGGGACAAAGCCTGCAAGGGGCGACGCGTCACTTTGGCATCGCACCAAAGCATGCGTCGCAAAGCCAAGCCATGCCCCAAGCGGTTCTGCAAGAGCGCATGTAGATCAGCGCGAGATACGCACCACCAAACCAAACGCATTACCGCGTCGCGCTCACATGCCAGTTGATCGTCATTTCCGCGACGCATTCGTCATTGGCGTCCTTAATATCGATATTCACATCAAAGGCGACTTTGCCCTCATCCTTAATAGTTTTCATCAAATCAGCGCCGGGTGCAGATGTTCTTGCATGTGCCGTCAACATCCCCTTGGCGATACGTTTAAAGCTGATCCCCGCAGTTGCAGCAACCGGGCGCATCTGCAAAATCACCGGGGCCAGCGCCCCCGCCATTGCCGCACCTGACGCCGCCTCGCCCAGCGTGAACATCGCGCCTGCGTGCATGGATTGAATGTGGTTCGAAATCTCGTCGCGTTGATCTAATGATGCGCTGGCCACACCGTCGCCGACCTCTAACAGCGTGATGCCCACATGATTCTGGAACGGCACGATGGCGCTCAGTTGGGTTTTGATCATATCATAAGGGGTCATATGCAGCGCTCCGAGATTATCTGATCGAAACCTCGCAGATTGAGTCAGCACGGACAATTGTACCGCCACGTCACATATTCAAATCAGACGTCACACGTCAGCGTGCGATCACAATATCGGCGCGCAGGCCCCCCATGCGTGCCGATTCCCCCAACCGCAGCACACCGCCGTGGGCGCGCGCAATATCCGTCGCAATAGCCAGGCCAAGTCCGACCCCACTGCCCTTGTCTTGGTTGCGCGCCGGATCAAGGCGCGTGAAGGGGCGTGTCGCTTCTGTGCGGCGGTCCTCTGGAATGCCGGGGCCATCATCTTCGATCCGAATGCGCAGGGTCTTGTCGCTCAACATCACCGACACTTCGGCTTTTGCGCCGTATCGCACAGCGTTTGAAATCAGATTGTCCACAGCGCGGCGCATCGCAACCTTGCGCAACATGACACTCCCCGTCCCCTCACCTTCCCCGTCCAACAAAGTCACATCACGCCCGGCGCGCTTGGCCTCTGCCACGATCTGGGCAATGAATTCGCTGGGAACAACTTCCTCTGGCTCACCCTCAGCAGCGCCTTTCGCAAAGTTCAGGAATTCGTCCAACATACGTTGCATGTCATCCACGTCTTGCAACAGCGGCGCGGCCTCGTCGTCTTCCAGCATCGACAGACTTAGCCGCATCCGGGTAAGCGGTGTGCGCAGATCATGACTGACCCCTGACAACATCAACGTACGCTGCTCAATCTGGCGTTCGATCCGGTTGCGCATATCGACAAAGGCGTTGCCCGCCGCACGCACCTCAACGGCGCCGGACGGCGTGTAAGGCACATGTCTTCCACGCCCAAATGCCTCAGACGCGCGGGCCAATCGTTTGATCGGGCGCAGTTGATTACGCAGGTAGATCGACGCGATCAAGGTCATCAAAATTCCGAAAAATACTGTGTAAACAAATAATTGATGCGGGTTGGCCGCTGAAATGCGTCTACGGTCGAATTGCAGTTCAACAGGCCCGTTTTGCGATGCCACATAAAGCAAGACACCCCTTTCAGATGTCAAATCAACCGCTTGCAGCCCCTCAAGCAATTCAGACAACCGGTTGGTCAAAATAAAACCGGAAAAATCGTACCAAATCCGCGTGCTTTCAACGGGTACTTGATCAGGCGTCAGGGGACGCACCGTGATGTCCAGCGGCCGCGCCACAGATTGTACCTGATCAACGATACCGTCCGCATCCGCCGCGGCATCCACCTGCGTCATCACCATACGCAATTCACGCAAAACCGTTTCGGTCATTTGCGTGGTCACGCCTTCAAAATGGCGCTGTGCAAAAATCACCGTGACCACCAATTGCAAGAACACCACCGGCAACAGCAATATCAAAGCTGCCCGCCCATAGATGCCGCGTGGAAGATATCGTTTGAGCCAAGCAAAGAACATGTCGTAAAGCTTAGCCAACGCATCCCCCTTGCGAAAGGCCAAACCATGCTGCCTGATGATGACTTTGATCCAAAAATTGGCGTGGCCGAAGTGTTAGAGCCGGGCTTGCGCCGGATTGTGGCCCCCAACCCGTCCCCAATGACCTATCGCGGCACCAATACCTATCTTATTGGGGAACATGCGCTGGCCGTTGTGGACCCCGGACCAAGTGATCCTGCGCATCTTGAGGCGATATTGGCGGCCGTGTTGCCGGGCCAGCACATCAGCCATATTGTTGTGACCCACACGCATCTTGATCATTCACCTCTTGCGCGGCCCTTGGCCGATAGATGTGGCGCACCGGTGTTGGCATTTGGCGATGCCAGCGCGGGGCGCTCAGAAGTGATGCAACACCTCGCGGCCAGCGGCTTGATGGGTGGTGGTGAAGGCATTGATGTCGCGTTCACCCCTGACATGACAGTGAAGGATGGTGAGGTCATAACAGGCGACGGCTGGACCCTAGAGGCGCTCCACACACCCGGCCACATTGGTAACCATGTGTGCCTTGCATGGGGCGATGCCTGCCTGACCGCAGATCATGTGATGGGCTGGGCCTCCTCGCTGGTGTCCCCACCAGATGGTGATTTAACCGATTTCATGGCATCATGCGCGCGGTTGCAAGGTCGTGGCTGGCGGGTGTTCTACCCCGGCCACGGTGCGCCTATTGATGATCCTGCCGCGCGACTAGAATGGCTGGTGACCCACCGCTTAGCACGCGAAACCGCAATATTATCCGCCCTTGCAACGGGGCCCAGCACCGCTGAAACACTCGCCGCACAGATCTATACACAAACACCCCCCGCACTCTTGGGGGCCGCGCGTCGAAATGTGCTTGCCCATCTTATTGATCTATCTGGAAAATCTATCATTGAACCCGTTGAAACGCTGCATGCAACAGCATCCTTTCGCATCCGCTAACTGCCTTTCAGAAAAATCTGCTTTTTGGGGTAAAACCCTCTGGACGCGCCAAAATCTCACTGCTATATCGCCCAGACCGTTCCGGCGTAGCTCAGCGGTAGAGCAGTTGACTGTTAATCAATTGGTCGTAGGTTCGATCCCTACCGCCGGAGCCAATTAACTACTTGATAGTTAAGCAAAATGGGCGAACCTTCGGGTTCGCCTTTTTTCGTTTTTGCAACG
>JBARCK010000051.1:0-187624 GCA_049794015.1 Sulfitobacter sp.
ATGTCCGCTTGATCCGCTTTTTGTCCGTCATGTCGAAAATCGGATGTAGCCACCACTGTTCCCGACCAAGGTTAATCCGCCCGCCGTTTTCCAGTGCCATCATCTCGCAATAGTCTTTCGGCAAAGAAGCACCAATGGCATTCTCGACCTTGGCAATCTGCTTTTCATCAATGGGAAATGGCATTGCTAAACCCGCTCAATGATCTTCTCCCCAAACAAGCCTTGCGGACGGAACACCAAAAACAACAGCGCCAGCATGTAGGCAAACCAATTTTCTGTCGCCCCACCAAGGAATGGCGCGCCAATCAGAAACTCAAACAGCTTCTCACCGACACCAATGATAAGCCCGCCAACAATCGCACCCGGGATCGATGTGAACCCGCCCAACATCAGCACGGGCAAAGCCTTCAAAGCGATCAGCGACAGTGAAAACTGCACGCCAGATTTCGCGCCCCACATGATGCCTGCCACCAGCGCGACAAAGCCCGCCAATGACCACACCAAGACCCAAATGAAATTCAGCGACACACCGACAGACAACGCCGCCTGATGGTCATCCGCCACAGCCCGCATCGCGCGGCCCTGCTTGGTATATTGTGCAAACATGATCAGCCCCGCGACCAAAATGGCCGCCACAATCGTCGCAACGATATCAAGGTTATCAATAAAGAACCCATAGCCCAGCGCCTCATAGGTTGTGCCCTCAAGCCAGACGTTCATCCCTTGCGGCAGGCACGCGCCCTCAGCTGCACAGACGTTCAGCGACTTGATCTCAGACCCCCACATCAGGTCCGCGACCCCTTCAAGGAAATAAGCCAAACCAATGGTCGCCATGAACAAGATGATAGGTTCCTGACCGACCAGATGCTTGAACACAAACCTCTGCACCATCCATGCCAGCGCGATCATCACAACCACTGTCAGCGCGATGGCGACAAACGAATGCACGTGCCAGCCAAAGTGGTGAACATCGGTGCCAAAAATCGCATTGATCAAATGGGAAAACGGCACCTGTCCGTTCTGAATACCCACTAAGGTCATCGCCGCAAACAACGCCATGACGCCTTGGGCGTAATTGAAAATGCCCGATGCCTTGTAGATCAGCACAAAGCCCAGCGCGACAAGCGCATAAAGCACGCCAGCCATAAGGCCGTTGGCAAACACTTCGATGGTAAAGGCCAGTTGTTCATTCATTGATCATTCTCCCAGCCGCAAAATCAATCATGTGACACCCCCAGATACGCATCAATCACCTCTTGATTGTTGCGCACATCATGCGGCGTGCCATCACCAATTTTTTTGCCATAATCCATCACGACCACGCGGTCGCTCAAATCCATCACCACGCCCATGTCATGTTCGATCAGCGCAATTGTGGTGCCGAATTCATCATTCACATCCAAAATAAAGCGGCTCATGTCCTCTTTTTCCTCGACGTTCATGCCCGCCATCGGTTCGTCCAACAACAGCAAAGACGGCTCTGCCGCCAAGGCACGCGCCAGTTCGACGCGCTTTTTCAAACCATAAGGAAGGCGTGCAACAGGCGTCTTACGAATTGCCTGAATTTCTAGAAAATCGATGATCTTTTCGGCAACTTCGCGGTTCTCGATTTCTTCACGCTCGGCTTTGCCTTTCCAGAAAGACTGGGCAAACAAACCGGTTTTCATATGCGTCAAGCGCCCGGTCATGACGTTATCGAGCACAGACATGCCTTCAAACAAAGCGATATTCTGAAACGTCCGCGCGATGCCCTGCTGTGCCACCTGAAATGGCTTCATCGGTGGGCGACGGCTGCCATTGTACCACACTTCCCCCTCTTGAGGGACATAGAACCCTGAAATCACATTCAACATCGACGACTTACCAGCACCGTTTGGCCCAATAATCGCACGAATTTCACCCTCACGGATGTCGAACGAGATGTCCTTGATCGCCTCAACACCGCCAAAGCGCAGGGTGATATTCTTCATCTCCATCACGACAGGGCCGATCGTACGGCCATCTGCGGTGGTGTAGCTGTCGGTTGCTTGTGTCGCAGCACTCATGATTTCACCCTTTTCAAAATACCGGTGCACAGACCTCTCGACCCAACCCGACATGCCAAAACAAGTCCAAATCGGGATGGCGGGCGGGGTGTCGCCGGAGGCGCACGTCGCACGATCATTGCGCGGCCATCTTTGTGACGTCTGCTACAACCTTCGCATCGCGCACTTCCAACGTCGCTTTGATGCTGCCCTTGCGGCCATCTTCATAAGTCACTTCGGTCTCTGTGCTGACAGACTTTGATCCATCATAAAGGGCCGCAATGATATCATCGTATTTTTCCTCAATGATCTTGCGGCGCACTTTGCGGGTGCGCGTCAATTCACCATCATCCGCGTCCAGTTCCTTGTGCAACACAACAAAGCGGTGGATTTGGCAGCCAGACAGCATTTCATCCTCAGCAACCGATTTGTTCACCTCTTCCACGTGACTTTGGATCGTATCCATCACCTGTGGATGACGCGCCAGTTCTTGATAAGACGCATACCCGATGTTGTTGCGTTCTGCCCAATTGCCAACAGCTGTCAGATCGATGTTGATGAACGCCGTACATTCTGTACGGCCATTGCCAAACACCACTGCTTCCAAAACATTGGGGAAAAACTTGAGCTTATTCTCAACATATTTTGGCGCAAACAGACGACCATCCGCCATTTGACCCACGTCTTTTGCCCGGTCAATGATCCGCAAATGACCGCTGCCTTCTTCGATAAATCCGGCATCACCCGTTGCAACCCAGCCGTCGGCGTCTTTGGTATCTGCCGTGCTTTCAGGGTTCTTGTAATATTCAACAAACACACCGGGCGAGCGGTAAAACACCTCGCCGTTGTCCGCGATTTTCAACTCAACACCCGGACAAGTCACGCCAACCGTGTCGCTGCGCACCTCGCCGTCAGGCTGAGCGGTGATAAACACGGTTGCTTCTGTCTGACCATAAAGCTGTTTGAGATTGATCCCAAGCGAGCGGTAGAAATCGAAAATCTCAGGCCCAATCGCCTCACCCGCCGTATAGCCAACGCGCACGCGGCTGAAACCAAGGGTGTTTTTCAGCGGGCCATAGATAAACGCCTCGCCCAGCTTGTATTTAAATCGATTCCATTGAGACACGGGTTTGCCATCCAACAGGGCTGGGCCAACTTTGCGGGCATGCGCCATAAAGACGTCAAAGAGCCATTTCTTGAAACGGCTGGCGTCTTCCATGCGGATCATCACGCTGGTCAATTGCGTTTCAAAGACGCGTGGCGGCGCAAAATAATACGTTGGGCCAATTTCACGCAGATCGACATGCATCGTATCAGCGGATTCAGGACAATTGGTACAAAATCCAGTCCACAGCGCCTGACCAACAGAAAAGATAAAGTCACCGACCCATGCCATCGGCAAATACGCCAGAATATCGTCCGTCTGGCGCAGGTCATCAAATTCAGACGACGACCTGGCTGTCTCAATGACATTCCGGTTGGACAGCACCACACCTTTGGGTTTTCCGGTCGTCCCAGATGTATACAGCATGACTCCCGTCGAATCGTAATCCAACTTAGCCTGACGCGCTTCCAACTCAGCGATGTGTTTGTCGCGGTTGGTGCGGCCCAATTCCTGTATCGCGGAATACTGATCAAGTACCGCATGGTCGTATTTGCGCAATCCACGTGGATCGAGGTAAATCATCCGTTCAAAATCTGGCAATCCCTCTTGGACTTCAAAGATTTTGTCGACCTGTTCCTGATCCCCAACAATGGCGAAACGTGCGCCACAATGGCCCATCACATAAGCCATCTCTTCGGCGTTGGCATCTTGATAAAGCGGCACAGGCACAGCGCCACACATTTCGGCGGCCATCATCGCCCAGTACAAATAAGGCCGATTGCGCCCAATGATCGCGACAAAATCGCCCTCATTAATACCACGCTCCATAAGGCCCAGCGCCAGTGCTTCGACCTCATCTTTGGTCTGCGCCCACGTCCAGCTTTGCCAAATGCCGTATTCTTTTTCGCGGTACGCAGGTGCGTCCGCAAATAGCGTTGCATTACGATGCAAAAGCGCCGGAACCGATTGCGGTCCGTCAGCGCGTGTCAGTGGCGTGGCCAATTGTCATCCTCCCTTGCCTGCCTTTTTCGGCAGGGTCGATCGCGCGTTGGTTATCCCCGGCGATTCTATTGTCGCTTCAGGATGTCTTGTTTAGACTGAAGGTCAACTTATTCATGATGTTTTCTCAAACCTTACGAATTGTAACAGCCCTCATTGCACCCTTCCCCGACCTTGTTGTGGATGCTAGCGATAGGATATGCAGATCACCGACAGTCAAACCAAAGCAATGACCAGCGCAGGCCTGAACCTGATTGCGCAAGCCTTGACGATCTATGACCAAGACCTGCGACTAGCGGTCTGCAACGCACCTTTCCAATCAATGTTTGATCTGCCCGCGGCCCTTGTGACACCCGGTGCCACGTTTCAGGACACCATTCGCCACCTCGCCAGTCGCGGCGAGTACGGGCAGGTGGATGACCTTGATGCTTTTGTCACTGAACGTGTCGAAGTCGCCCGTGCGTTTGAACCGCATTACATGGAACGCACCCGCGCCAATGGCCGCACCATCAGCGTCGAAGGGTCGCCCCTGCCCCAAGGCGGATGGGTGACTGTTTACACCGACATCACCAGCGCCAAACAACAAGAGGCGCTTTTGCGTGCCCGTTCTGATGCGTTATCGACGCAGGTGTTGGGCCATGCTGAACAATTGGCCGCGACGAACCGCGAATTGGCGGCGATGATCACCGCGCTTGAAGAAACCAAACGCCAACTGACAGAGTCAGAGGCACGCACCCGTCTGACCACCGAAATGATGCCCGCCCATATCGCGCATGTGGATGATCGCGGCCATTATACCTATTCCAACCGACGCTTATCATCTGTGCTTCCTGGGCGTGCCAGCAACATTGTGGGCATGCATATCGGTGTTGCCTTGGGGCAATCTATTCACGCACATATCGCCCCTGCATTGGCCAAAGCCTATAATGGCACAGCGGCGGTCAAGGAATTCACGGACGATCACAGCGCGCGGCGTATTCGGACCGCATTTACCCCCGATATGCGCGGCGGCGTCTATATTTTGTCCATGGATGTAACCGAAGAAACCCAAACCCGCGTCGCCTTGCAGCAAACCCGAAAACGCGAATTGGCAGCGCAGATGATTTCTGGACTTGCACATGATTTTTCCAACCTGTTGACCATCATCCTTGGCATGCAGTCTAGGATGGGGCGCTTGCCCGATCTGCCAGCCGATGCGGGCGCGCTTATCGACGGCACATTGGCGGCAGCACGCAGAGGCGGGGTATTGTTAAGCTCAATTGCAGACGTCACAGGACCGCGCGCGCTACGACTTGTGGCGACGGACCTTGATGCGTTGCTGGCTGAAATGGTCACGTTGGCAACGCCGACCTTGCCAGAAAACGTCAATCTGACGGTCAAAAACCATGCGCCTACAACCCTCGCTCTCATTGACAAGGGCATGGCGCAGGACAGCCTGCTGAACCTAATTTTAAACGCTCGCGATGCATGTGGGGCCAAGGGGCAGATCACCCTATCGCAATCATTGGTCCACAACACATGGATTGAATGGTGCCTTGAGGATTCTGGCCCGGGTTTTTCGGCGTCTGCGCTAGAGCGTGGGTTTGATCCATTTTTCACAACAAAAGGCAGTGAGGGGTCCGGCTTGGGCTTGTCTATGGTCTATGACATGACCAAAACCGCTGGGGGCGACCTACGACTTACAAATGCGCCAAAAGGCGGGGCGCGCGTGATCTTGCGCCTGCCCTATCGTGCCGCAATGCCCTCTGCGACGGGCCTTGCTCTGTTGGTTGAAGATGAAGACGATATTCGCGCTTCTCTGCGCGATATGCTGATGGCTCTGGGTCATTCCGTTATCGAAGCATCAAGCGCCGACGAAGCAAGCGCATTGCTTGCTGATTTGCCCGATATCGCTGTTGTCCTGTCCGACATTCAACTCGCTGGCGAAACAACAGGTATTGATCTGGCCAAGCGTATCGGCGCAAGCGTACCCCTTGCACTCATGACATCGCTGCCCGTCGATCACCCCTTGTTTCTTGAGGCCCAAAAGCAAGCACCGGTTTTGCGCAAACCCTTTACCACCGACGATTTGGCCGCATTGATCACCCCAAACGAAAGCCCACTCACATGACGCGCCCCTTGGTGACCATTCTGGATGACGAGCCCGAAATTCGCACGCTTTTGTCGGACGCCTTAGAAGAGGCCGGCTTTGCCACGCTCAGCTTTGGGCGCGCCCGCGCGTTTGAGGCCGCTTTGGCAACACATAAACCCGATGTCTGCCTTGTTGACCTGTCCTTGCCAGACACTGACGGATTGACGTTGGTGCACCGTCTGGCATTAGAACAGGGTGCGATTGTGATCATCATATCCGGGCGCGCACAGGTTCAGGATCGCGTGACCGGGTTGGAGTTGGGCGCAGACGACTACATCATCAAGCCCTTTGATCCAGCCGAAGTTGTCGCCCGTATTCGTGCCCGCTTGCGCAGTCCAAAACCCACCACGCAATCAGGTGACACTGCGGCTTTCAACGGATGGATAGCCCATTTCGATCGTTATGTTCTGCAAGACGCAAGTGGTGAGGAAACACCGTTTTCCCATGCGGAAGGTGAAGTTTTACGCTTGTTCCTCGACAGCCCGAAACGCTTGATCAGCCGTGCGCAAATGCAAGAACACCTTGGCGGTGCCGCCTCAGAAAGCTTTGATCGCGCGATGGACGTACGCATCTCGCGCCTGCGGACAAAACTACGCGAAGATCCCAAAAACCCACAGCTGATCAAAACGATTTACGGGGCCGGATACATCTTTCTGGGCGATGTGGTTTGGGGTTAACTCAGGTACGTTACCGCACGCGCCAAGACTTCGACACCTGCGACCAAATCCGCTTCTCGTGTGTCTTCTTCGAAAGCGTGGCTAATGCCACCGATGGACGGCACAAACAGCATCGCAACAGGCATCAATTTCGATACATTTGTGGCATCATGCAACGCACCGGACGGAAGGTTTCGCCAAGTATCTGGGGCAATATCTTTGGCTGCCAGCTCCAACGCACCGCGCAACCGCACGTCCATTTTGACAGGCTCAAGCCCTAGCAACGGCCCAAATGTCACCACCATATCACGTTCAACAGCAACCTCTTTTGCCGTCTTGCGAATGACGTCTTCCATCCGCGCCAACCGATCCGCATCGCCATCACGCCACTGCATCGAAAACACCGCTTTGCCCGGTACAATTGAGGACGCATTTGGATACAAGCTGAGATGCCCAATCGTCCACACGCTGTTGGGCGTCACAACATTTCTAAGCCGATCATTAAGCAGCGTGTTGAATGCCGACACAGCCTGGAACGCATCCTTTCGCACATGCATCGGTGTCGTGCCCGCATGATTTTGCTGACCTTCAAAGGTGACCTTCATATCTCGAATACCAACGATATCCGTCACCACACCAATTTGCTCTGCGTTTTGATCCAAACTTGGACCCTGTTCGATATGTAACTCGATGAACCCTTGAAATTGTAAAGCATCAACCGGCCCGGTGATCAGATCGGCCATGGCTTGCCGCGCAGTCTTTAACGAAACGCCAACATGATCTACCAACTGGTCCGCATCCAAAAGTGACAGATGTCCAGACCAAACCGCTGATCCTGTTGTTACGCCAAATCGCCCTTCTTCATCCTGAAAAGACACAACAGATATCGCCGGGCCACCCGCCTCGCGACTGCTTCGCGCTATTTCCAACGCGGCGATCACACCCAAAGCCCCATCAAGCCACCCGCCTGTTGGTTGACTGTCAGAATGTGATCCCATCAACAGTGACGGCGCATTGGCAAGGCCAAACAGATTGCCCATCTCATCAATCTCAACCCGCAATCCAGCGTCCTGAAACCGTTTAGCCAGCCAGTTTCTGGCCGCGATATCAGGCGCAGAATACGCAGGGCGCACAACACCTTTACCAACACCCGACGCCCCAAAAGACCGCAGATGATGCAGGTCCGCCAAAAACCGTTCTGCATTGATGTTCATACCAGCACCCCTTCTTTTTGGCTAAAAAATATCCGGGGAGTTTGAGGGGCAAAGCCCCTCATTCACAAGTATAGAATCGCGCGCGCCCAAAGGCGCACCTTTGGATCACTCCGCAGCAACCTGCTGTGTCACAGCCTCAACCTTTACAGCCGAGAACTTGAATTCCGGGATTTTTCCATATGGATCAACCGCTGGGTTGGTCAGAATATTCGCTGCCGCCTCGACATAGGCAAAGGGCAAAAATACCATATCCGGCGAAACGGCACGATCTTCGCGCGCCATAATCTCAATTGACCCGCGCTTGGTCGTCAAACGTACATGGTCCCCCGGCACGATACCCAGCTTACGCAACGTGCTGGGATGCAAAGAACAATTCGCCTCTGGTTCCAGCCCATCCAACACCGTTGCGCGCCGCGTCATTGATCCCGTGTGCCAATGCTCCAGTTGACGCCCCGTGGTCAGGATCATCGGATACTCCGCATCTGGCACGTCATCAGGCGCAATCACAGAGGCTGGCGTGAACTTTGCCCGTCCATCGGCACGGGGGAAACCATCCCCAAACACAATCGGCTGACCTGGATCTTCGGGGCTGAGCGACGGATAGGTCACCGCATTTTCACGCTCCAAACGCTCCCATGTGATATTGTTAAGCGACTTCATGTTCAGCTTCATCTCGGCAAAGACATCCGCCGGGCTTTCATACGTCCAGCCGAGCCCAAGCCGTTTGGCCAGTTCGACCTCAATCCACCAATCCTGTTTTGCTTCACCGGGGGGCGCGACCGCAGGGCGGCCCATCTGAACCTGGCGGTTGGTGTTGGTCACTGTGCCAGACTTTTCAGCAAAAGCGGAGGCAGGCAAAATCACATCTGCATAGTTCGCCGTTTCCGTGATGAAGATATCCTGCACCACCAGATGCTCAAGCTTGGCCAAGGCATCGCGCGCATGTTCCACATCCGGGTCCGACATCGCCGGATTTTCGCCCAGCACATACATACCTCTGATGTCGCCGTCATGCACCGCATCCATGATCTCGGTGACGGTCAGGCCTTTTTCATTGCTGAAATCCTCCGATTTCCACACATTGGTAAAGGCCGAACGCACACCATCATCCATCACCGACTGATAATCCGGCAAGAACATCGGAACGAGGCCCGCATCAGACGCACCTTGTACGTTGTTTTGACCGCGCAACGGGTGCAGACCCGCACCGGGGCGCCCCACTTGGCCTGTCATCAAGGCCAGCGAAATCAGGCAGCGTGAGTTATCTGTCCCGTGGATATGCTGCGAAATGCCCATGCCCCAGAAAATCATTGCCGCATTGGCTCCGGCAAAGGTGCGCGCAACGTCACGCAGCACGTCTGCCTCAATGCCGCACACTTCAGCCATTTTTTCGGGAGTGAAGTCCTTGAGGTGCTCTTTTTCGGCTTCCCAATTCTCAGTATAGGCCGCGATGTATTGTTCGTCGTACAGCTTTTCCTCAACAATCACATGCATAATCGCGTTCAACATCGATACATCTGTACCGGGGCGGAATTGCAGCATGTGTGACGCGAACCGGCGCAGGCCCACGCCGCGCGGGTCCATCACGATCAACTTACCACCGCGTTTGGTGAACTGTTTGAAATAGGTCGCCGCAACAGGGTGATTTTCAACTGGGTTGGCCCCAATCACAATCGCCACGTCGGAATTTTCGATCTGGTTAAAGGTCGCCGTGACAGCGCCCGAACCCACGTTCTCCATCAGTGCAGCAACGGATGACGCATGACACAACCGCGTGCAGTGATCGACGTTGTTATGGCCAAACCCCTGACGGATCATCTTTTGGAACAAATAGGCTTCTTCATTCGTGCACTTAGCCGATCCAAAGCCCGCAACACCGCGCCCACCAATGTCTTTCAGAGCTTTGGCTGCAAAATCCAGCGCTTCATCCCATGATGCCTCGCGAAAGAACTCTGACCAATTGCCGGGATCGACGTTCAAACCCTTGGCAGGCGCATCATCGCGGCGGATTAGTGGTTTTGTCAGGCGGTGATCGTGGTGAATATAGTCAAAGCCAAAGCGCCCCTTGACACATAGACGGCCCTCATTCGCAGGGCCATTGATGCCATCGACATATTTCACCTTGCCATCTTTGACCTTCAGCGAAATCTGACAGCCCACACCACAGAATGGGCAGATGCTTTCCACTTCGCTGTCAAAATCAGCGCTATCGCCAACTTGGTTTTCGTCCATCACAGCGGCGGGCATCAGCGCACCAGTTGGACAGGCCTGCACACATTCGCCGCAGGCCACGCAAGTGGATGCCCCCATAGGGTCCGCCATATCAAACGTCGGATAGGTGTCATGCCCACGACCGGACATCCCGATCACATCGTTCACCTGAACTTCACGACAGGCCCGCACGCAGAGACCACATTGAATGCAGGCATCCAAATTCACGGACATCGCCACATGACTGTCATCCAGCAGCGGAATACGGCCTTCTTCGAGCTTTGGAAAACGGCTTTGCTCTATGCCATTCAGCGCGGCCATATCCCACATGTGGCTCGATTTATCATGCGCCACATCCTGCGTCGGATGATCCGCCATCAACAGCTCAACCACCATTTTGCGCGCATTTTCAGCGCGCGCATTGTTGGTGGTCACAACCATGCCTTCGCTCGGCTCGCGGATGCAGGAGGCCGCCAAGGTGCGTTCGCCTTCAATCTCAACCATACAGGCGCGGCAGTTCCCATCAGGGCGATACCCCGGGGCAGGTTTGTGACACAGATGCGGGATCACCAAACCACGGCCATTTGCCACCTCCCAGATCGTTAGACCCGCCTCGGCATGTACTGTTTCGCCGTTCAGCGTAAATGTGATCTTGTCTGCCATGGTCTTCTCCCGGAATGCCTTGACCAAAGGGATATCTAGAAACGCCTCGCTTTAGGAGTCTCAAAGCCGACACACTACCCAAGTTTTGCGCCAAACCGGATTGGATGAGCAGTACTTTACCCCTTCACCCTTTCTTAAATACGGATCACACACTTACATCTAAACGCGGCCTGACCTATCAAAGTACCAAAGGAGCCGCACAGCATGTCCCACATCACTCTCATCCGTCATGGTCAGGCCAATTCAGGCGCAAAGGATGAGGCCAGCTATGACAAGCTGAGCGATTTGGGTCATGAACAGGCGGCGTGGCTTGGCACACATCTGCGCGATACGGGCAC
The DNA here is from genome assembly GCA_049794015.1 of Sulfitobacter sp. Taxonomy (GTDB): domain Bacteria; phylum Pseudomonadota; class Alphaproteobacteria; order Rhodobacterales; family Rhodobacteraceae; genus Sulfitobacter. The sequence continues at coordinate 11,342 of JBARCK010000051.1, forward strand.
GCATCACACACGGCTTTATACCGGCACATTGCGGCGACATATTGAGACCGCAAATGGCATGGATACCGGGATGGAACCTGTGCGCGACGCGCGGTTGAACGAATTGGAATACTTCACGCTCGCAAGTTTGATGGAAGAACAACACGCCATTGCGTTCCCAACCGAACAAGGTGGATTTGCACTTCATTTGCCGCAGGTTTTTGAGTTCTGGAAAGCGGGCAAACTTGAGGGCACGCCAGAGAGTTACACCCATTTCGAAGAGCGCATTCAATCGGTTTTGCACGAGATAGCCGATGGTCATGGACCTGCGTTGGTTGTCACCTCTGGTGGATTGATATCGATGGTCATGGCACAGGCGATGGGCCTTGGCATCCCCGCGATGTCACGCATTGCCTTGGCGATCATGCACACCTCGATGCACCGGTTGTTCCCCATCGGTGGCCATTGGTCACCTGTGTTATTCAACGCCGTTCCGCACCTCGACACCCCTGAACGCCGCGTGGCACAAACCCATATTTGAAAGGCTCCGCAATGCTTAAACTCTACTATGCTCCCGGTACAATCTCGATCGCAGTTGCCATCGCATTGGAAGAAGCAGGAATTCCCTACACGCCGCTCAAGGTTGATTTCGCTTCTGGGGCGCAAACCGAACCGGAATATATGGCGATCAATCCCAAGGGGCGCGTGCCTGCGCTGGTCACATCGCAGGGAACTGTACTGACCGAAACCGGAGCATTGTTAGATTATATTGCTGCCCTCAAACCAGATGCCGACCTGATCCCGCAAGACGCGGAAATCACAGCCCATATGCGCAGTGTCATGTATTATCTGGCCTCAACCATGCATGTTGCCCATGCACATAAAATGCGTGGCAGCCGCTGGGCTGATCAGCAATCCAGCTTTGATGATATGAAAGCGAAAGTACCGCAAACGGTTGCCGCCTGTGCTGCCTATATCGAAGCTGACTGCCTGCGCGGCGATTTTGTCACGGGTGACACGATCAGCATCGCTGACCCCTATCTGTTTATGGTCTGCAATTGGATGGAAGGCGACGGCGTGCCGCGCGCCGGGTTTCCCAAAATCGACGCTTTTCTGACACGCATGCAAGACCGTGCCAGCGTCAAGGCTGTGCGTGAAAAAGGGATGTTATGAACATGACACATCTTTGGGTACGCGCCGAACAGCGCGCAAATGAAACACGCGTTGGCATCACCCCAGATGGTGTGACCGCATTAATCAAAGCCGGGTTTGCCCTGACGGTTGAGGCCTCAGACAGCCGGGTGATCGAGACCCAAGGTTACCGTGCTACAGGATGTAATATCGCACCAGAACATACTTGGCCGGATGCCCCTAATGACGCGATCATCTTTGGTCTCAAAGAACTGCCAGACGATGGCAGCCCCTTGCCGCACCGCCACATCATGTTTGGACATGCCTACAAAGGCCAATCTGCTGGGCGTACGTTGTTGCAGCGGTTCAAGGCCGGCGGGGGTGCCTTGCTGGATCTGGAATATCTGACCAATGAAGCGGGGCGGCGTGTCGCGGCGTTTGGCTATTGGGCAGGGTTTGCAGGGGCGGCGGTTACGTTGAAATGCTGGGCGGCGCAGCAGCGCGGTGATATCGCGGGACCCGTGACGCCTTATCCAAATGCAAATGCGCTAAAAGCAGCGCTTGCAGGGGAAATGAACGCCACAGGATCGCCCGCACCAACCGCGCTGATCATCGGTGCGTTGGGCCGGGTTGGTACAGGTGCTGCGGACCTATGTCGCGCGATGGGCGTGACAGTCACAGGTTGGGATATGGCCGAAACTGCCAGCGGCGGACCGTTCCCAGAAATTCTGGATCATGATCTGTTTTTCAACTGCATTCTTGCGGGGCCAAATACACCCGCGTTTGTGCGACCTGACGCCCCGACATCGCCGCGCACATTGACGGCGATAGGCGACATCGCTTGTGATCCAGACAGCGATTTTAATCCGGTTCAGGTCTATGACCGCGCAACAACGTGGAGTGAACCTGCGCTGCGTGTGCACGATGATCCGCCCTTGGATGTCATGGCAATCGACAACCTGCCATCGATGTTACCGCTGGAAAGCTCTGAGGATTTTGCGGGGCAATTGCTGCCCACGCTGTTGGATTTAGCCACAGATCAAAGCGGTGTTTGGGCGCGTGCCAAAGCCATCTTTGATGATCATGTCAAAGCTGTCTAAGGATTTAGGAAAATATCCGGTAATACAGCCAATCAGGCAGGAATTGCGCACCGCGAAACACCAGTGAAAACGCCCAAGGAAAGCTTTTCTTAAAGCCATCACCGCTCATGTGTTCGAACACTTCTTGGGCGGCATCTTCGGGTTCCATCAGGAACGGCATTTTAAAGTCGTTCTTTTCGGTCAGTTGCGTTTTGATAAAGCCGGGGTTGATGACCTGCACTTGAACGCCCGTTTTGCGCAGGTCCGCATACATGCATTCAGCCAAGGACATTGTTGCGGCCTTGGACGCGGTATAGCCAATTGATCCGGGCAAGCCGCGAAATCCAGTGAGGCTTGAGGTGATCACAATATGGCCGCTGTCGCGCGCAACCATGTCCGGCACGACCTGACCCATGACGCGCACCAATCCGGTGAAATTTACATCAGCCATTGCGGTCGCTTTTTCAGCGTCCCAATCCGTGGCAGCAAAGGGCCAATATGCGCCTGCTAGAAAGACAACACCGTCCACTTTTCCAACAGCCTTGGTAGCGGCAGCGACGCTTTTATCATCGGTGACGTCAATCACTTGATGACTGGCACGCCCGGGCATGTTTTCGACAAGTGCTTTCAACTTGTCCTCGGAACGAGCAGAGACAATCACTTCGGCCCCTGCCGCATTTAACTTCTTAGCCAAAGCCGCGCCCAGACCATCGCTGGCCCCAACCAACCAATAGCGCTTTGCTTGCCAATTTTTCATCTTGTCTCCTTCACTTCGCGTCGATCTCGCGCATCCGCGCGAGCAGTGCAATCGCACATAATTTTAACAGGCAGGGCAATCCGGCGTAGAACCAAATCAACAGGTTTACCGCCTCTTGCGGACTTTGCTCTGCCCCTGTTTGCAAACCTGCACCTTCGAGCAAGGGAAGTAGCGCGACAGCGGCCAAAGCCAACGTGAACTTTGACACAAACGACCAAAGCCCAAACCCCTCAGCAGCAGAAGGTGCAATCTTGGCCATACGGGTAGCGAACATGGCTGGCAATAATGTCAAATCCGCGCCCAGTACCGCGCCCGATGCAAAACAGACAATGGCAAATAGCCACGCATCGCCGGGGCCCAGAAACAGCGCGCCACCAAATGCGACTATGCCCAGTCCCATCGCCGCCAACAGAACCTGCCGCCCCCCAAAGCGTTCTGCCAACAGCCCCCAAAATGGTGATGCGATTGCGGCGCTGAGGAAGAACAACAACAGCAACGGCCCTTCAAAGCCCGGTGCCTCAAGCACGATTTCGACGTAGAACAGGAACAGCGTAGAACTGACGGCAACAGGTGCCGCATTGACCAGGGCGATCAACAACAATCTGCGCGCGACTTGATCACGCAGGATGGTGCCAAAACCCGTTGATGCCGCCAATCCCGTGCTTTGCCATTCTCCGCGCATCGCCAGTGCGGCAGCAATCGCCAATACAACGAACCCGACTGCGAAGCCGGTAAAGGGTGTGTCGATCCACAGCCCGAACACCACAGGGGCCACCGACGCCACACATACCCCCAGCAAAGCCCCGGTTTCACGCCAGCGAGCAAGTGCCAAATGGCCACTGCCCAGCAAGGTGTCGGCCTTTGCGACCCCTTGGGCATAAAAGCAGATCGTCAGAAAGCTAAAGCTAGAAAATACCAGCGTCAGCATGGCACCGAACCAGATCAGCGGCGTACCAATGGGCGTTACGGCAAAGAGGCCAAACATACCTATCGCCATGATCGTGCAAGCCAAGCCGACAGCCAGTCCGCGATGATTGCGCAGGGTTTCAGATAAACGACCCAGCAGCGGGTCTTGGACCACATCCAGCAGGCGCAGGCCAAACAGAACCGCGCCCAAGGCGGCTAAGGACACACCGTATTCATCAACGTAAAATTTCGGCGCATGTATATAAATCGGCAGGCCTGCGGCAGACAATAAAGCCGCAAACAAGGCGTAAGAGGGCAAGCGCTGCTTGAGCATCCTCATCCGCGCGTGATTTCCTTGTCAGGTGGCGTGGGGCGTGTGCGGAATATCGCGCCTTTCCACCAAAGTTTGAACGCCTGCCAGTGGATCAACGCCAATACCCGACGCGTACCAAATGGGCGGCGCAGCATCGCGCCCAAAATGCCGACATTTGTCAAAGGCTTGCGCGCGCCTGTTAGGGTCGCAATCAGGCCGCCATTGCCAGCGGTATAGTCGATCCAAATACCAATGCGATCAGAGCGTATATCAAAACGAAACGTGTAAGACCCCTCGACGGGCTGGAACGGCGAAACATAAAATATCTTAGTGGCGTGTAGGTGATCAGACGCCTGTATCGGACGCAGATCATCATGGTGACACAGATAACAATGACGGTCCCCATAGGTGTTTGACACCTCAGCAATGACGGTGATCAACGCGCCGTCTTGATAGCACAACCAAAAACTTACGGGATTAAAGACATGGCCCAATACACGCGGCTGTGCCAACAGATCAATCTGATCCACGTTAGTGATGTTATGTTTGGCCAACACCTCGCGTACCCATACGGCCCCACGCCTCTGTTTTGGTGCGCCGCCGTGATCCTTGTCTTGTAGTGAGGTCAGGCCCGGCTTGTTTCGATTAAACAACATCGGGGTCGCCACATCGCTTTCTGCATCGCACAACACATAGTCGATCGAATAGCGAAACGCATTTTCAACCGCGCCCTTTCGGCCATGAAACGTATGTCCGGCAATATGATCGACGGTGTTTGTCATTCAGCAGCCAATGGCAGCGCAGCAGCGTTTTGGATGCCATGCACGACGTCGACTGCGCTGGCCAATCCGTCCTCGTGGAACCCGTTGCGCATCCACGCCCCACAGAACCATGTATTTTGCTGGCCATTGAACATCGTAACTTCCTTTTGGGCCGCAAGTGCACCCAAATCATAGACAGGATGGCGCAGTGTGACCTGATCATAGATCAGTTCCTGCCGGATTGTGCGTTTTGTATTCAATGTCACAAAATGCGGATCATCCTGCGGGATCGGTTGTAACGAATTCATCCAATACGTCAGATCAATCTGGTCTGACTTTGCATCACGATCCTCTGTATAGACCCAAGACGCCCACGTCGCGCGCCGCTTTGGCATTATTGAGGTGTCTGCATGTAAGGTGATATCATTTGGCTGATATTTGATCGCGCCCAATGCCTGTTGTTCTTGGGGTGACGCATCTGTCAGCATCGACAATGTATCATCCGAATGCGTGGCAAAAATTACATCGTCAAAGGCGGCCCAATCATCACCCCATGCCTTAACTTCAACCCCAGTTGGTGTCCGGCGCACCGCCTGTACTACAGAATTGAGTTGAATATCGACGCCTTTGCGGCGCAGCGCAGTTTCCAAACGCGAAACGTATTGCTGTGATCCACCGTCAACCGTGTACCATTGATGCTGACCTGAATAATTCATCAATGCGTGGTTGTCGAAAAAGCTGATCATCGCATGAGCGGGAAAATCCATGATCTTTTCTATGGGGGTCGACCAAATCGCTCCGGACAAAGGCAATAGATAATAGTCCCGAAAATATTGTCCTGTGCCCAAAACCTCTAGGAATTCACCAATCGTCAGGCTTTTGTCCTTAGCAATTTCTAATGCGTGTTTGTTGAACTTAAAGATGTCGCGCAACATGCCGATGAATGCGGGGTTCAACAGGTTCCTGCGTTGGGCAAAGATAGCATTGATGCTGGTGAGCGCATATTCGAAACGCCCCCCATCGATAGACGCCCCAAAGCTCATGTTGGATTTCACAACTGGCACATCAAGCTCTGCGAAAAGTCGCGCAAGGTGTGGATAGTTAGCGTAATTGAACACGATAAACCCGGTATCGACCGGTTGATCGCCATTTTTTCCTGCCACTACTGTGCGCGCGTGACCGCCCAGCTTTGCACCGGCTTCAAACAATGTCACATGATGATCCGCGCCCAACATGTGCGCGGCCCCCATGCCTGAAATTCCTGCACCAATAATAGCAATTTTGCGACGGGAAGGCGGATTCTGAACCGGATTAAGGTTCACTTCTTCAAATGGCATCAGCGATTTTATTTCCGTTATCTTTATGTGTTACAAAGTCTTTACGCATCAGCCACGCCACTGGATGTAAAAGAGTTGCAATTATTTTGATCCAATACGCGGGTTGTTGCGTATCTGGTTTATGTTAGCAAACACGTCATCATTGCAATCCGCGCCACAGCCCGTCATTTTAAGGGGTGTGGATTGCTGCGGAACGCATGCAGTGAGTGGTTCGGAGCATGAGCGTTTGACGGGGCAACAAGACAGTGTAGAAACCGATTGGGTTGCGTTGATGATGCGGGTGCGCGAGCACAGTGACCGCACAGCATTTGCCGCGCTATTCACGCATTTTGCCCCCCGTATCAAAGGTTTCTTGATAAACTCAGGCGCTGACGCGGCAATGGCTGAAGAATGTGCACAGGATGTCATGACAACGCTGTGGCAAAAAGCAGCGCAATTTGACCCAACTCGCGCCTCTGTCGCGACTTGGATATTCACGATTGCGCGTAATCGACGCATCGACATGCTGCGAAAACAACGCAGGCCAGAACCAGAAGACCTTGGCTGGGGTCCTGAACCCGAGCCTGACCAAGAAGACGTGATTGCCTTACAAGAAGACACAGATAATCTAAGCGCTGCTTTGGAAAAATTGCCCGAAGCGCAGCGTGATCTGATTGAGAAAGCCTATTTTGGCGATCTCAGCCAATCTGAAATTGCAAAAATCACCGGTCTGCCCCTTGGTACGATCAAATCCCGTATCCGTCTGGCGCTTGATCTGCTGCGCCATGAGATGAAGTGAACGCGTTATGACAATTCGACACCATTTAGACGATAACACGCTGATGGCGTATGCTGCTGGCACCCTTCCCGAAGCGGTGAACCTTGTGGTGGCAGCGCACGTATCCCTGTGCGACGAATGCCGCGCCTCTGTTGAAGGCTACGATGCCGTTGGCGGTATTCTGATGGATCAAAGCCATCATGTTGCGATGAGCGACGAAAGCCTTGCCCAAGTGCTTGCACGTCTTGATTTGCCTGTGACTGAAAAAACCGTTGTGCGCAAACCAGGTGCGTTGCCCGGACCTGTTCAAGACTATGTTGGCGGCGATCTAGAAAGCGTCAAATGGAAGCCGATTGGTTTGGGCGTCAAACAAGCGATACTGCCAACGTCATCAGAGGCAACAGCCCGATTGTTGTTCATTCCTGCCGGGGTTGCGATGCCCGATCACAGCCACGCTGGGTCTGAATTCACACTGGTCTTGCAAGGCGCATTCTTTGACGCTGATGATAGGTTCGCGCGTGGTGATATTGAAATTGCCAACGACGATGTGACCCACACACCCATCGCAGACATCGGTGAAGATTGCATTTGCTTGGCCGTGACGGACGCACCTCTTGAATTCAAAGGATGGGTACCTCGTATCGTTCAAAAGTTTGTCGATATCTGAGGTCGCTCTTTAAACGTCGGGCTTGGTCAAGGGCACTACATTTGCTGCTTGTTCAGGTGTCAGTTCTTCGAAATCAAAATTGTCCAAACGTGCGGCACGCTTGCCCGCACGTTCGGCTGCTGTGCTGATCCCGTCCAGATCGGCGCGAGCCTGTCCAAAGTGGGTGTTCAATTTGTCCACACGTGTCACCACCAATTCGACATCGCGGTGTAATTGCTTAAGCGTCTTGCGAATTGCGCCTGCTTGTTCACGCATGCGCGCGTCTTTCAGAATGGCGCGCATGGTATTCAGTGTCGCCATGCAGGTGGTGGGCGATACGATCCAAACGCGACACTCAAAGCCATAGCGCACCAATTCGGGAAAATTGGCGTGCAGTTCGGCATAAACCGCTTCTGAGGGCAAAAACATCAGAGCACCGTCCGCGGTTTCCCCCTCAAGGATGTACTTTTCCGAAATCGCGTTGATGTGCGCACGCACGGCAACTTTCATTTGTGCGGCAGCGGCCTTAAGTTCCACCTCAGTTTTAGCCCGACGCAGCGCCTCGTAGGCCTCCAGCGGGAATTTACTATCTATGACAATTGGCCCGGGCGGGTTCGGCAGGTGGATCAAGCAATCAGCCCTCTTGCCGTTGGTTAGGGTCGCTTGCAAAGTATAACTGTCCGTGGGCAGCGCCTTGGATACAATATCAGTCAGTTGGATTTCACCAAAAGCGCCGCGCGTTTGTTTGTTGCTTAGGATATCCTGAAGGCTGAGGACATCACCGCTTAACTTAGTGATATTGTCCTGCGCCTTGTCGATGGCTGCAAGGCGTTCTTGTAACTGCGTCAGGCTGGTTGTGGTTTGCTTGGACGATCCATGTAATGTCTGGCTCATCCGTTCTTGCATTTCTGCAAGGGAACGCGCGGATTTAGCTGCATTATCCGCCAAACGATCTTGCATATTTTGCTGCACCGACGCCAACCGTGCCTCCATGCTTTGGATCATCTGCGCTTGGGCATTGGCTTGGGTGTCAGACACGGTCTGCAACCCACCGCGCAATTGTTCTTGGCCGGCACCAAGTTGCTGGACATGGCCACCCATGATTTGCATTTGCTGGCTCAAGGGGGCCGCCATACGTGCAGAACGTCCAGCGGCGCGGACCGCCATGATCAGCAAGATCACGATCAATAGCACGATCCCCGCCCCAATGAGCGCTGCAATCACAATCGGGTCGCCCCATGCATAGGTCTGTCCAGCAATCTCAATCATTGGATATGGAGGTTTTCAAATCCGATAACGCCCGGACCTGCGATTTTCTCACCACTTGCTGTGACAGTGTCTATCCTTGCTTCAACTGCATTGCCCTTAAAGGTATTTCCGTTGACGCTAATTGTAACTTCGACAGATCCACCAGACGCGATGGCATTGTTAGCTAAGATTTCAGCATCATGCTTATCTAGCGAAATCATAATTCTTGAAGTATTATCAGCGTACGAGTGCAATTCAGCATGTTCGCCCGCGTATTTGCCATCTCGACGTTTTATCGCCATTTTAAGTCCTTCCGAACAGCCGTTCAATATCGGCCAGTTTGAGTTCAACATAGGTGGGGCGACCGTGGTTGCATTGCCCGGAATGGGGGGTTGCTTCCATTTCGCGCAGCAGCGCATTCATTTCCTCGCCGCGCATCCAACGGCCCGACCGGATCGAACCGTGACAGGCGATACGGCTGAGGATCGCTTCGATTTTGGCTTGGACGATATTGCTGTCATTGTGGTCTGCCAACTCGTCCAGAATATCAAGGATCATCGCGCGTGCGTTGACCGTGCCAAGGATCGCGGGTGTTTCGCGCACGGCGATTGCGTTGCCGCCAAAAGCTTCGATGCCCAAACCAAGCCGCGCCAGATCATCCGCGAGTTCAAGCAGTCGTGCACAATCATTTGCAGAGAGTTCGACAATCTCGGGGATCAACAGGGCCTGCGCAGCCACACCATTTTCCGCCATCTGATTTTTGAGTTTCTCATACACCAGCCGTTCATGTGCTGCGTGCTGATCAACGATCACCATCCCCGTCGCAGTCTGCGCGATGATGTAGTTTTCATGCACTTGGCCACGTGCGGTACCCAAGGGATAATCAGGCTGTTCATCCGTTTGGACAACGTCCTCGGCTGGGGCTTCAACACGCCCCCACATGCCTGCTGTTTCTGCAAAACCCGGTGACTGCGCGTCAAAGGGCGCCATGCGCGCACCTGAACTTGGGCGGTCCATTTGATACACGCGTGCGCCTGTCTGTTCTGGTCGCATTGCGCCCAATGTAGCGCCCGCAACAGTTGTCGATGCGCGATGCCCCGCCTCAGCCAGGGCATGGCGCAATGCCGACACAATCAACCCGCGCGCCACACCTGGATCACGAAAACGCACTTCGGATTTGGCGGGATGCACGTTCACATCGACAAGTGTTGGGTCGCAATCAAGGAACAATGCCGCTGCCGGGTGGCGATCCCGGCTCAGGAAATCAAAATAAGCCCCGCGCAGCGCACCAACCAACAGTTTGTCACGCACCGGGCGGCCATTCACAAACAGATACTGCATCACAGCAGACCCCCGTGAAAAGGTGGGCAGTGCCGCAAATCCGGTTAGATGCAACCCCTCGCGGTTGGCATCAATCGGCAGCGCATTATCCGCAAATTCGCGGCCCAGTACTTGGGCCAAGCGACCATGCAAGGCGTCAAACATCTCGCCCTGTTCGGCTGTTGCACGAAACACCTCGCGGCCAGCGCCATCCCCTGACACATCGCGCAGGACAAACTGCACAAACGGCTCCGCCATCGCGAGCCGCTTGATCACATCACCAATCGCCTGCGCCTCTGCTCGATCTGTCCGCAAGAACTTGAGGCGCGCGGGTGTGGCAAAGAACAAATCGCGCAACGTAACGACAGTGCCCCCGTTAAGCGCAGCAGGTCGCACCGGGGCCATGTGCCCGCCATTCACGGTGATTTCCGCGCCCTCATGTCCCGCAGCGCGGCTGCTGATTGTCAAACGCCCCACGGCACCAAGGGACGGCAGCGCTTCACCGCGAAACCCAAAGGTGTGGATATCCAACAGGTCGCTGCCATCAATTTTGGAGGTCGCATGGCGCGACAAGGCCAGCACCAGATCATCAGGCGTCATACCGCAGCCATCATCGGTGACCCGGATCAGCGTTTTGCCACCATCGCTGTATTCAACAGTGATCCGTTGGGCCCCGGCATCAATCGCGTTTTCAACCAGTTCCTTGACGGCAGATGCGGGTCGCTCGACCACTTCACCAGCGGCGATACGATTGACCGCAGCCTCATCCAACTGGCGGATGACAGGTTGCGTTTCGCGTATATTGGGGTTGGGGCGAGCCATGGCGCTAGACCTAGCACGCTTGTCAGCGGCATTTCTACCCGCGACGCAGAGTTATCCCCGTCTATTTCAAGAGCTATCCGACCTATCGACAAGCCAACGGGCCGCACCCTATTCGGGTCGGCCCGTTGCCAGAAAGGCTGCTTTGCGCGCTGTGTTTTTTATTATCCTGGAATTATCAGGCGCTGGCCAATCTGAATACGATCAGGGGATTTCAAGACGGCGCGGTTTGCTTCGAAAATACGGTCGTATTCGCTGGGCCGTCCGTAAAACTGCAACGAAATATAGGCAAGGCTGTCGCCTGATTCGACCACATAGACCCGTTCACCTTTGACGTCGCGGGTCTTTGCACTTGAGGCGGCAAAGGCGCGACGGCTGAGTTCGCGTGCCGCTTCTGCGCCTTCGGGTGTACCGTCTTCGGCCAATGAAGTTTGAACAAGGTTGAACAACAATGTTTCCATATCCACCTGGCCGTCAGCAGTATTAAGTGATGCCGGGATTTCGATACGCCCTTCATCTGCTGCTTTGCGCAACAGGTCGGCCATCGTCTTGCTTGTCAGATCCGCGTTGATCGTTTTCAACACGATGCGTTTCTGACCATTTTCTGTTTTTGTTTTGACTGTGTAAACGCCCGCCAAAACACCTTCACGCAGCATGCGCAGCTTGTTGCGGCTGACAATGGACAAGGCCTCTTGCGCGCTTTTTTTACGCTCTGCCTCTGTCAAATTGCCTACAGTACGTGACGGCAACAGACCCTGCAAAACGGCTGACTCAAGGGTCGGTACTGGCTCAGGCTCTGCCCGCGCGGCTGATACGGCTGTCGTCAGCAAGTCAGGGGATTGCTGGCGTGTCACGTCTTGCTCAAGACTGGCGGCAACAAACTGATCAAGGCTTTCAGGGGTGGGTGCGACCGGGGCAACAGTAGCGACAGCAGGCTGACGTGGACCCATAAATTGCAATGTGGTCATGATGCCCAAAAGGAATGTCAGCACAGCGATAACGCTGACCGCCACGATGGTGCCGTTGATCCGCGAGGCAGGCGGGCGGGGGGCCGCAAATTCCTGCACTGTCTCGGGGATAACGTAGCTATCAAATGTTAGTCGCGGCGATACTGGATCGGCGTAATTGTCATTGCTCATGAGGTGCCCTCTTCAATGCTAAAGCCCAAGACGGACCAAACCTGCATGCCGCCCCTGTAATAGTGGATTTTTTCGACTGGGTAGCCTGCGCTCAGTAGGTTTTTGACCAATTTGCCAGCATCATCCGTGCTTGGGCCATTGTCATAGACCAGCAATTCACGCGCATCAGTGAAGTTGAATGTGCCATCAAACTCACGTGCGCCCAGGGCCTTTAGAATATTGTCTTTGAAGTTATTGTCCGGCTCAAGCGTCGCGAAAGGCAGGCTGACGGTACCGGGGATGTAACCCCGCGCGCGCACCTCTGGCATCCGCGCATCGACCATCAAGCCGCGATTGCCTGCGACCTCATTGACCAAAAATTCCAAAACGTCATTTTCGCCAAAGGTCGCCACACCATCCGCAACCTGCATCGGCGCGATACATGGTGCACCGCAAGCATCACCACTTGATGCAAAGCGCGTGGCGAAACGGACGACCTCGGGATTATCACGGGCGATCTTTATCCGTTCCCCGTTAAAGATGAATGACGCCTTAGCCTCGCTCAGATATTCCTGAGCGTATCCTGTGCCCGCAAGCAGGCAAGAAGCTGCCACAAGCGCTGCTGTCAATCTTGACATTTTTTCCGTCCCCCCAGACGCGCTACCATATTTAGGTGCACAAGCAGACAAGCCGCGCATCTATTGGATAATGGGCTACATATAGGCAAAGGATGATTCGGAGGTCAAAGCAAAAACGAATCACTGAGTCAAAAATAGCGAATCAGTTGGAATATGAGCCGAATTCATAGGCAACATTCCCGCAATACGGGTATCTATCCTATCGGAGCAGCAGCGCCACGCAACCGATGCGGGCCAATAAGCGCTGTAATGCCCAAGATAAGGCCCGATACAGTCGCGATCATACCTGCCGCTGATACGCTGTCATTAAAGCCGATCCATAGCGGCCCGTACCCAGCCAAAACATAACCGATGATCGCAGCCAAGGCGGCAAAACCAACAGACCATGCCACCTGATGTTCCAACCTATTGGTCATCAACCGCGCCGCTGCCGGTGGGCAGATGAACATCGCAATCACAATGATGCTGCCCACAGCGTCAAAAGCCGCAACCGCAGCGATTGCCGCGATGATCACCAGTGCCAAGCCCAATGGGCTGGTCCGCATACCAATCGTGCGCGCAAACCCTTCATCAAAGGTGCTGATTTTCAGCGGTCGCCAGAACAGAATGATAAACAGTGCAACAACGACCAATGTGATTGCCATACGTGGTAATTCGACAGGCAAGCCCGCCAATGCCTCAAGATCCCACAAGGAAGACCATCCCGTTGCATCCAGCCAAATCAGGCTTTCCAAATTCCCATAGAGCGCGTGTTCGACATCTAAATGCACGCTGCTGGTGTCCGATTGTTCAAGCAACAGCACCCCAGCGGCAAACATCGCGGTAAAGATCACGCCCATGGCGGCCCCTGCTTCGATCTTGCCCAAGCGGCGTACCGCTTCGATCGCGACAACGGCGACAATCGCAGCCCCAGCGGCGCCCAGCAGCATCGGCCATGTTGACACCACCCCTGTCAACAAAAACGCCACCACGATACCCGGCAGGACAACGTGGCTGATCGCATCACCAATCAGCGCCTGTCGACGCAGCACCAAAAAATTACCCGGCAAGGCGCAGGCCACAGCAACACAGATTCCTGTCAGCATCGGCACCAACGACAATGGAACGAACTCTGATCCATTCATGCGGGCACCGCCCCGCGCAGGTCAATGCGGCTGTCGATTTCGATGATTTGGTCGCGGGTCAGAACGGTCTCAATCTCAGTCAATCCGTCATAAAGCGAGGCTGCCGCCTCATAAGCAGGATCACTGCGGATAATGTGCCAGCGGGTTTCGTCGCGCAACGCCTTGGTTGCACGCATGCGCCCGTCGCTGGTGGCCACACCATCGGGACGGGCCCAGCCTTGAGACTGCAACAGTCGCAGGGTCAGTCGTTCGTAAATCGGTTGCCCATGCGCCAGTGCCAGCAATCCCTGGCGCAGGTGCACGCGACGCTGATAGGCGCTGTGGCGCAGCAGTGCTGAAACCACGCCGCGACCGGGGGCCAACAGCAGTGAAAGTGCAAAAAAGCCAAAGCCAACCAAGACAATAATTGGGCCAGTTGGCATATCAGGCAGCGCCGCAGACAGGGCCGCACCGATGTAGGCGGATAGGCCACCCAACAGTCCAGCAATCAACACAACATTGTCGGTGCGTTCGGTCCAAAACCGCGCGGTTACAGGTGGGATGATCAACAAAGCCACAATCAAAATCAGGCCGACAATTTTCAAACCTACAACCGTCACGGCCAATACCAGACCCATCATCGCAAGGTCCGTGCGCGTTACGTTCTGCCCCGTCGACACCGCATAGTCAGGATCAAAAGACGCAAGCGTTAGGGGGCGACGCATCAGCAGCACCAAGGCCAGTGTGACAGCAGCAGATCCAGCAATCACAAGTGCATCGTCGCGCAACATGCCAGCAGTTGATCCCAGCAAGAAACCTTCCAATCCGGCCTGCTGTCCCGCGCTCATCGTTTGGATCACGGTCAACAAGACTATGCCAAAACCGAAAAACACGGATAGGACAGAACCAATCGCGGCGTCTTCTGCCAATCGCGTGCGGGTGCTCAGCCATGAAACCAGCAATAGGCCAGCCGCCGCCGAAAGTGCAGCGCCGCCCAGCAGGCCAATCAAATTGCGTCCATCCCCGCCCAGCGCAACCATCACCATAAAGGCCAACGCAACGCCGGGTAGGGTCGCGTGGCTGATCGCATCGCTGACCAAAGCGCGTTTGCGCAAGAACAAGAACGTACCACCTACGCCCGCCGCCATGCCCAGCAGTGCCGCACCGATGGTGACCAACGTCGCGTTGTACCCCAATTGCAGTGTAAGGGCGTCCCAGATCATGGGCCAGATCATGGGGTAGCTGCGTCCGCTGCCATAAGGCGTAGCGCCTCCATTTGTGTGCCTGCCAGACGGCCACCGTACGCATCTTGCAGAGTTTGTGTGACAAATGTTGTCGCCACCGGACCTTCGGCAACGCGGCCTGTGTTGATCAGGAACACATTGTCGAAATATTCGGCAACTGTGCTCAGATCGTGATGCACCGCCACAACGGTTTTGCCCGCATCGCGCAAGGATTTAAGCACACCAATGATTGCCTTTTCCGTCGCCGCATCAACGCCGGCAAAGGGTTCATCAAGCAGATACAAATCTGCATCCTGCGCCAAGGCCCGCGCCAGAAAAACGCGTTGTTGCTGACCCCCAGAAAGTTGGCCAATCTGGCGTGTCGCAAAATCCTGCATGCCAACCCGCGTCAGGCAATCATTTGCCTTGGCGCGGTGCATCGGACGCACCCGGCCAAGCAGGCCCAATTGTGGATAAAGACCCATTAACACGACATCGATTACCCGTGTCGGAAAATCCCAATCCACCGATGCACGTTGCGGCACATAAGCGATGCGGTGGCGTTGGTCATTCACGGATTTGCCGTAAATCGTGGTCGTCCCCGCCAATGGCTTTAGGATGCCCAGCGCCGCCTTAAGCAGCGTCGATTTACCAGCCCCATTTGGCCCGATGATCGCTGTCATCTTGCCCGGCTCTACCGTCATATCGACAGAGAACACCGCAGGTTTTTGACCATAAGAAACCGTCATGCCCCGGATCGCCAAGGGGCTTTGTTCGCGTGTCGTTTCAGTGGTGCGTTGCCCTGCAACTGTGGCCAGTTCAACTGTCATGTTCTAACTGCCTTGACCCAATTTGCCCTGCATTCCGCCAGATGGAATATCAGCGCCGAGGGCCATGGCGATGGTTGTGACGTTATGGTCAATCATCCCGATATATGTGCCCTCATAGGTGCCTTCAGACCCCATGGCGTCACTATAAAGCGATCCACCAATGCGGACCTCATGACCTTGCGCATCTGCCCCTTCAATCAAGGCACGCATATTGCGATCAGAAACTGAGGTTTCAACAAACACAGCGCCAATTTTGCGTGTCACCAGTTCGTCCACCAATTCGCTGATCCGGTTCAACCCGGCCTCGCTGGCGGTGGAAATGCCTTGAATGCCGATCACCTCAAATCCAAAGGCACGCCCGAAATAGCCAAAGGCATCGTGGGCAGTGATCAGAACGCGCTGATCTTGCGGCACTTTTGACAGCGCCTGATCGGCATAGCTGGCCAACGCGGTGAGTTCGACGTCATAGGCTTTGGCGTTTTGTGCAAACGTATCTGCATGATCAGGGCGCGCGGCCGTCAAGGCGGCAGTGATTTCTGCCACAACGCCACGCCACGTGGTTGGGTCCATCCAGACGTGCGGGTCATAGCGGCCATCGTATTCGGCGTGGCTTAGCAGCTTGTCCTTGGGCAGGTTTTCAGCAACAGCAATCACAGCACGCTTGCCACCCAAGTCCTCAAAGAACCGCTCCATCTGTGCTTCAAGATACAACCCATGCCAAAGCACCAAATCGGCGCGGGTCATTGCCACGATGTCACTGCGGGTCTGGCGATAGCCATGTGGGTCAACGCCCGGCCCCATCAGAGCGTGGACAGCAACCAATTCACCACCAATCCGTCGGGCGGCGTCGGCAATCATTCCAGTGGTCGCAACAATGTTCAATGTATCAGCAGCGCGGGCAAGTGGGGCCGTGCCAAGCAGTGCCAAACCACCCAAAAGAGTTGCGCGACGTGTGAGGGTCCAAGCTTTTGATGTCGTTTCCATGATCTTTATATGAGATCGATTCGCAACTAAGTCAATCCAGTTGCGAATTATTCGCATCCTAACCCGGTCTTAGAATGTGATATCAAACCTTGCGCCTTGCACGGTTGGGACAAATTCAATTTTGCCCCCATGGGCCCCTAACAGCGCGCGTGCAATTGCCAGCCCCATGCCAGTGCCACCTTCCTTGCGTGTCGTGGTGAAAAACGGATCAAACAGACGGGATTGATTTCCCTGCGCCACGCCCGCGCCATTGTCAGTGACCGATAAAATGTCTTCCGCCCACCGCAGCGTAAGGCATGTCGCCCCATGTGCCGCAGCGTTCTGTGCAAGCTGGGTCAGGACAGCCCGTAAATCATCGGGCGAAATTGGCAATGTGCCGCCTTGGGACACGACGACCTCAATACCTTCAAGTGTTTCTGCCACATCATTCAGATCGGCCTGCCCACCTGCACGCTCAAGTCCTGCTGCCGCATGGGCGCGCATGTCACTCAGCAAATGCTCCATCCGTGATGCAGCGTCTTGGATCGTGACAGCCAAGGCCGCGCGGTCCGCCTTATCCATGTCACCTTGCAACAGCTCCGCCGCGCCCGTGATCGCGGTCAAAGGTGATTTCAACTCGTGAGTCACGTGATCCGCATAAGCCCGCAGACCAGACGCGCGGGAATTGAGCGTTTCACCCATATCAATAACGCTTTGCCCCAGATCACTGAACTCTGGCGTACCAAAATACGCGGGCAAAGGTGTATCCACGCGCCCGGCTTTCATCGCGCGGGCATGGGCCGTGAGGGCATAAACAGGACGCAGCACCAGACGCCACAACAAAAACCCAAGGATGGTGGTCGAGATAATCGCCATCCACGCAATCAACCATGCAGTTTCAGCCCAGCCTAAGATGTCGCCTGCAACCTTAAAATACCCGATGCCGACCAGCGGCACACCCAGCACTCCGGCCAAGGTGCCCCCCACCACCAATGCCAGTGGTGGGCGCCATTTGCGCCTTACGTGCTGCGGCATGCGCCCATCCTGATCCCGACACCATGCACGGTTTCTATGGCATCTGCGCAGCCTGCATCAGCAAGTTTTGCACGCAGATTACGCAGATGGCTGTCGACTGTTCTGTCAGACACATGAATATGTGCACCATAAACGGCATCCGTTAGCGCAGGTCTGGGTGTGACCTGATCAGGCCGCGCCATAAGATGCGCCAAGATACCCATTTCGCGGGCCGTCAGGGCAACAGATGCGCCATCGACCAGACACAGATGTCGCGTTGGATCAATTTCCAGATTGCCGGTTTGAAAAGTTGCGACTGTAGTTTCTGACATCTTCCCACCGCCACTCCGTTTCAGAATCGCCTTGATCCGGGCCACCAATTCACGCGGCGAAAACGGTTTGGTCACATAGTCGTCACCGCCCAATTCAAACCCCAGCACACGGTCAATCTCGTCATCCCGCGCGGTCAAAAAAAGGACAGGCGTGTTGTCAGACATCCGCAAGCTTCGGCAAACCTCAAGTCCGTCCATTTCGGGCAGTCCGATGTCCAGCACGATCAGGTCAAATCGACCCGACCGGGCCTTTACCAGCCCCTCAGCCCCATCACCCGCCTCGGATGGATCCATCCCGGCTTGGCGCAGCGCAATGCACAACACGCTGCGGATTTGTGGATCATCGTCAATGACCAGAACATTGTGCTTCATCGGGTGACCTCGGTTTGCATCGCAGCCAAACTATTGCGGGCGCGCCAATTGCGAAAGCCCCATTCGCGCCAGTCCTGCGGGGTGCTGATCTGGTGACGGCCATGGCAAATAGTCTGATCGCGCTGCATTTCTGCTTTGGTGATGATTGGCTGCGCTGCATCGCCAAGCCAGCACAGGTAATAGGCGTCACGCTTTACCGGATTATTCAGGTTATAATTGGCAATTACGGCATCGAAGCTGACCCATGCGCAAACATACAAAACAGTCGCGGCCATCGCACCACCCCGCAGCATCAGCCAACCGTTGTGATGCCCTTTCCAAACCTGCCACAGGATCAACGCCAGCCCACCAGCCACCAGCGCCATCCAGATAGCTGCCGAAACACGCAGGTGGGTCAGCCCATAAACCTCGACATACAACTCAAGCCGCACCAGCGAGCTCACAACCAATGCCACGTTCTGCGCCACCCAGAGCATCAGCAAGCCGCGCAACATCTGATTGCCGTCAGTCCAACGTCGCGTCAGCAGGGCAAAGCCCCCAGCAAGCAACGCAGTGATCACCAAAGGATAGGCACCGCGATGTGCGTATTCTGCATAAGTGATACCATCTGGCAGGCCGACGCCACCATATAGATAGATCACGTCCATGGCTGTTTGCAGAGCAAAGACAGCGTTGAACATGATCAATGCGCGCGTCACAGATGCTGGATTGATCAACCCTTCTCGTGCCGGGCCCATCTTTTGCAAACGCACCGAACCGCGCAACCGTTCGCGCATTTTTCTGACGCAAAGCGCGGTCCAGACGAACGGTACCAAAAATAACCAGAATAAGGTGCGATCTACGTTAGGCAGGTTTAATTCAAGACGCCACAAGGCATCTGCCCACCCTTGGGCAATTGGGTTTGCCTCTAGCAACAGTAATACAAAAACCAAACCCAACGTTACAGGCATCACCCAGCCCATAAATATTCGCTGCAATATTGCTGGGAACCCGCTTCGATCCTTTTGTTGCAAAAGCCCGATACCCTTGGCCCCATCATAAAATGTTTGCCGCACACCCATTGGCCAAAGCCGTAGTGCACCACGGGCCAGTTCAGATGTCTTCAAACCTGCCAACAACGCGAGCATTGTTGACACCCCACACACTGCGATCAGCAACGACAAAGGCTGCACCAATTCGACCAACGGCAGCAGCGCCAACAGGCTGCCGCCCCCCACGAGTATCAACCGCTGTCCACTGATTTGTTGACCCGCGCCCCAAAGTGCCGCCAGAACAATCGCGACACCAAACACGGCCAGTGACAGCCCCGGCAACACTTGCCACACCAACACATCGCCCAGCGCGATAAGCGGGATCAGCAAGGCCAATCGGCCTAGTTCCGGGGTCTTTGCCTTACCCTCGCGTGTGGTTTTGTCACCACCTGTATCGCCGTTCATCCACCAGCCATCTTGCTGCATTGCCAGCGGCACGCCTCGTATTAGAAAAGTTTTCATCTGCCCGTGTCCCTCATGTTCGATTCTCTGTCTGTGCTTTTGCCAAGCGCGGGTGCAGGTGCCGGGGTGCATTTGTGCAGTTTTTGCGCAAATGACATCGCGGCACAGGTCAGGTGGGGCCATTGCCAAAGGGGGCGTGGACATGTCACCTTGTCAGTCTGACAGACCCGGAGATGCCCTATGGCCACCCAACTCACCCCTGCGCAATCTGCCGCTGCGACCACGACGGACACGCACCTGCCGCAGGTAACGGAACCGCGTAATCCCGGCATGCCTTTGGACATGAATTGGGTGCGCACTGTTCAAGCGAATACAGCAGCCATTGAACGGCGTGCTGCATCCTTGCCCGCCCGCCGATCAGTGAAGAAACAGCATCAAGCAGCGTGGCTGTTGCGGGCAATTACTTGCATTGATCTGACGACACTGTCCGGTGATGATACCGACCGCCGTGTGGCGCGCCTGTGTGCCAAAGCGCGCCAACCCGTGGCGCAACCGTTGCTTGACGCGCTGGGCATGGGGCCGATCACCACCGGGGCGGTCTGTGTCTATCACGAGATGATCCCCGCGGCGAAGGCGGCATTGGAAGGCACCAATATTCCAATTGCTGCGGTTTCGACGGGGTTTCCGGCGGGCCTATCGCCGTTGGAACTGCGCATCAAAGAGATCGAAATGAGCGTTGCCGCAGGTGCGTCCGAGATTGATATCGTGATCTCGCGTCGTCACGTTCTGTCAGGTGACTGGCAGGCGCTTTATGACGAAATGCAGGCATTTCGCGCGGCTTGCGGCGATGCCCACGTCAAAGCAATCCTTGCAACGGGCGAACTTGGCAGCCTGCGCAATGTCGCACGCGCCTCGCTGGTCTGCATGATGGCGGGCGCAGATTTCATCAAGACCTCCACCGGCAAAGAAAGCGTGAACGCCACCCTGCCTGTCAGCCTTGTGATGATCCGCGCCATTCGCGATTATTATGACCGTACTGGCGTGCGCGTCGGCTACAAACCTGCGGGCGGCATTTCAAAAGCCAAGGACGCCATCACCTATTTGGCCTTGATGAAAGAAGAATTAGGCGACCGCTGGCTACAGCCTGATCTGTTTCGCTTTGGTGCGTCATCACTGTTGAACGACATTGAACGCCAGTTAGAACATCACATCACCGGCAACTATTCCGCCGGCTACCGCCACGCGACAAGCTGAGGGTCACAACATGAACGTTTCTGAGATTTTTGAGACCATGGAATACGGCAAAGCCCCCGAATCTGCCGCTGATGCGCTGGCGTGGTTGGTCGATCAAGGCAGCCGCTTTGGTCATTTCATTGATGGTGCATTTACGGATCCCAGTGATGGCTTTGACAGCAAAAACCCTGCCACAGGCGAAGTGCTGGCAACACTGACGCAAGCGACACAAGCGGATGTAGACGCAGCAGTCAAAGCGGCGCGCAAGGCACATCCCAAGTGGGAAAAGATTGGCGGCCATGGTCGTGCGCGGTATCTCTATGCCCTCGCCCGTTTGTTGCAAAAACATGCTCGCCTGTTTGCTGTCCTAGAAGTCCTCGACAACGGCAAACCGATCCGCGAAACGCGCGATATTGACGTGCCACTGGCGCAGCGTCATTTCTATTACCACGCAGGCATGGCGCAATTGATGGAAAGCGAACTGCCGGACACAGAGGCCTTGGGCGTCTGCGGGCAAATCATCCCATGGAATTTCCCTCTGCTGATGCTCGCTTGGAAAATCGCGCCCGCATTGGCGATGGGTAACACTGTGGTGCTGAAACCTGCGGAATATACCTCCCTGACGGCGCTATTGTTCGCTGACATCTGCCGTCAAGCTGGCCTGCCCAAAGGCGTCGTGAACATCGTCACAGGTGACGGCGCGGTTGGCGAAATGATCGTCAACGCCGATGTAGACAAAATCGCCTTCACAGGGTCCACCGCCGTGGGCCGTCACATCCGCGAGGCAACGGCTGGCACAGGCAAGGCGCTGACGTTGGAGCTGGGCGGCAAATCCCCCTACATCGTGTTTGATGACGCTGATCTGGATTCAGCCGTCGAAGGGCTGGTTGACGCGATCTGGTTCAATCAGGGCCAGGTCTGTTGTGCCGGATCTCGCCTGTTGGTGCATGAGCCTGTGGCTGACGCCTTTTATGCGAAACTACGCGCGCGGATGAACAAGTTACGCGTTGGCGATCCGCTGGATAAATCAATCGACGTGGGCGCGCTGGTTGATCCGGTTCAGTTGAAGTCGGTGAGCGATATGGTCCGTGCGAACACCGCTGGCGAATGCTTTGTCGCGGACACGAAAATTCCAGATAATGGCTGTTATTATCCCCCCACGCTGATCACCGGATTGAATCCTGCTGACACGCTGATGCAAGAAGAAATATTTGGCCCGGTGCTGGTCTCGACCACATTCCGCACCCCTGCTGAGGCCGTGCAACTGGCCAACAACACGCGCTACGGTTTGGCGGCGACAGTTTGGTCCGAGAACATCAATCTCGCATTGGATATTGCGCCAAAACTGGTTGCTGGAATCGTCTGGATCAACGGCACCAACATGATGGATGCCGCCGCTGGCTTTGGTGGCGTGCGCGAAAGTGGCTTTGGCCGCGAAGGTGGTTGGGAAGGGCTGGCGGGCTACACCAAACCCAAAGGAGCGGTAAAACCCTTGAAGATCATCGAGCCAATGACAGGCGATGGCGCACCTGCGGATACAATTGACCGTACTGCAAAGCTGTATATCGGCGGCAAACACACGCGTCCTGATGGCGGGTACTCCACGCCGGTTTGGGGGAAATCCGGTGCATTGCTGGGCCACGCATCCCTCGCCAATCGCAAGGATGTGCGTAATGCCGTTGAGGCGGCGCATGCTGCGAAAGGTTGGTCCAAAACCACCGGCCACACGCGCGCGCAAATCCTGTATTACATCGCTGAAAACCTCGCCGCGCGCAGTGACGAATTCGCGGGTCGTTTGGACGCCATGCAAGGCGGGCGCAGTGGTGCAAAAGAAGTTGAGGCCAGCATCAAACGTCTGTTCACCTATGCCGCTTGGGCCGACAAATACGACGGGCAAGTGCACGGCGTCCCAATCCGTGGCGTGGCCATGGCGATGAAAGAACCTGTCGGAGTCATCGCAGCGCTATGCCCGGCAGAGGCCCCTCTGCTTGGTCTCATCTCCTGCATGGCCCCGGCCATCGCGATGGGCAACCGCGTGATCCTTACCGCCTCTGAACCCTTCCCGTTGTCGGCTACAGACTTTACACAGGTCCTCGAAACATCGGATGTTCC
The DNA here is from genome assembly GCA_049794015.1 of Sulfitobacter sp. Lineage (GTDB taxonomy): Bacteria > Pseudomonadota > Alphaproteobacteria > Rhodobacterales > Rhodobacteraceae > Sulfitobacter. The sequence continues at coordinate 34,766 of JBARCK010000051.1, forward strand.
CGCAGGTGTGGTCAATATTCTGACGGGTCCACAAGCGGACGTTGCTGAACCCATGGCGCGCCACATGGATATTGATGCAGTTTGGTCATTTGGTGCGGGCGACTTGAGCAAGGTCATCGAACTTGGCGCGGCAGGCAATATCAAACGCACATGGGTCAACAATGGCATGGCGCGCGACTGGATGGGCCAAGCTGGAGAAGGCAAAGCGTTCCTTCAGGCCGCCACAGAGGTCAAGAATATCTGGGTACCTTACGGCGAATAGCCCCTAGGTTCCAATTTCATCTAGCCAAAAAAAACTCAACAAACGTCTTGGCCATTTTCAGGCCAAGACAACGAATCGAATGGCGCGCCAGCGCCTCAATTCTTAATTAGCCACGGATGTTTCCAGCCCTACAGGTTGGCCCACAACAACAAAATGCAGCCCTTCGGGGTCCAGCAATTCGCCCGCCACACGTTTCACATCTGCCAATGTCACCGCATCCACCTTGTCATTGCGGGTCGCGATGTAATCAATGGGCAAGCCCAACATCTGCATCCCAACCAAAATACTGGCAATCGGCGCGTTGCCATCAAAGCGCAGTGGGTATGATCCGGTGATATAGGTCTTTGCGGCACTCAACTCAGCTTCGCTCACACCATCACGCGCCATCTTGGTCCATTCGTCACGGATCACTTCAATCGCCTGGGCAATCCGGTCATTGGCTGAACTCACCGACCCCATGTAAGTTTCTGCCAAATCGCGGGGCACCAGATAGGAATACACCCCATAGGTCAGGCCACGCTTTTCACGCACTTCGTTCATTAAACGACTTTCGAACGATCCACCGCCCAATATGTGGTTCATGATCGTGGCGGCAAAGAAATCCGGGTCGCTTTGCTTGATCCCGTGCTGGCCAAATAGGGCGACAGACTGCGGCGTTGCATAATCCACAACCGTCACACCAGCGGGGATTGTCACCTCTGCGACAGGCGGCATCGGCGCGCCGGTTTCGGGCAAGTCGCCCAATAATGCGTCAACCAATGCCCCCAATTCTGCGGGGGTAATGTCACCAACAGCGCCGATATAAATACGATCACGGGCCAGAACAGACTTATGCGCCGCAATCAGATCATCGCGTGTCAGTGCAGCAACGCTTTCCAACGTGCCATTCAAAGAGGATCCATAAGGATGGTCCCCAAACGCGATCTTGCCAAAGGTTTCGTTCGCGATATCGTCCGGATCTTTCTGATCGGATTTGATAATCGAAATCACCTGCCCGCGCACCCGTTCAACGGCTTCTGCATCAAAGCGCGGTTCTTGCAAAGCGGCGCGTAACAAAGCGATGGACGCATCACGGTTTTCAGTCAGAAAGCGCGCAGAGATCGACAGTGAATCACTCGATACATCAAATCCAAAGCTGGTGGCCAATTCCTCGGATGCACGGCTGAAAGCGCGCGCATCCATATCACCAGCACCCTCTTCCAGCAGCCCGGCCATCAGGTTAATCGCACCACGCTTACCCGGCGCATCAAGCGATGCACCACCACGAAACCGAACTTCGAGGGCTGCAAAAGGGATCGAATGTTCCTCAACCAGCCATGCGGTCAATCCGCCGGGGCTGGTCACAGATTGAATGTTCACTTCGGCGCGGGCGGGCAATGCCGCGGCAAGCGACAGGATCAAAGCATAAATCAGTCTCATTGTGCAGCCTCTTCCTTCATCAACCATCCCGTAACAGATGCACGACGGTCAAAGACCTGCGCTGCGGCCTGCATGATATCTTCCTCGGTCACGGCTTCCAATACATCCGGCCATTCCTGTACGTCTTGCACGGTCAAGCCAATGGCCAGCGCGCGGCCATATCGGTTTGCAACACCTTCTGCATTATCGCGACCGTAAATTTGTTCTGCGCGGATTTGCAATTTGATCCGGTCCAGTTGCACGGGGTCCACGCCATCTTTCATAAACTCTGCCAATGCTGCGTCCATCGCATCCTCGGCTTCTTGCAGGCTGACACCTGCTGCCGGAACCACAACCAGATCAAAGGTTGTATCGTCCAACGAACCACCACGATAGAACGCACCCGTGTAGGTGGCGATTTGCGTGTCGAATTGCAATTTTTCAGTCAGATAAGATGTGGTGCCACCGCCCAGAATCTCACTTAGCATTGTCAGGGCTGCGGCTTTTTCCTGCGCGCCTGGATCACGCTCGGGGGCAAGATATGAACGACTTACATACGGCTGCGCCACGCGTCGGTCGCGAAACGTCAATCGACGTTCGGCGGTCTGCGGCGGCTCTTGGGTCCGCAAGCGTTCTGGCAGATTTGGATTGGCTGGTATCGCGCCGTAATATTTCTCGGCCAAAGCTTTGACATCCTCGGGCAGCACATCACCAGACACGACCAAAATGGCATTGTTTGGCGAATAATAGAGTTCGTAAAACGCCAATGCGTCTTGCAGGTCCAACTGCTCCATCTCGTGCTTCCAGCCAATGACAGGCGTGCCATAGCGGTGGTTCAGATATTGCGCTGCGCTTAGTTGCTCGTTGAACAATGCGCCTGGGCTGTTTTCGGTGCGCTGATTACGCTCTTCCAAAATCACGTCACGTTCGGTTTCGATGTTTTCAGGGGTCAAACGGATGTTCTTCATCCGGTCGCTTTCCATGCTCATCATCAACTCAAGCCGGTCAGCGGCGACACGTTGGTGATAGGCAGTGTAATCATAACTGGTGAACGCATTATCGCGCCCACCGTTTGCGGCAACCGTGGCGGAAAATTCACCCGATTCCATTTTGTCTGTTGCTTTGAACAAAAGATGTTCCAGAAAATGCGCAACGCCTGATGAACCTTTTGGTTCATCGGCTGATCCTGCACGATACCAGACCATTTGCTGTACAACAGGCGCGCGATGATCCTCGACCACCACGACTTCCATGCCGTTATCTAGGGTGAAATAGGTCACTGCCTCATTGTCACTGGCCATCGCAGAGGCAGGCATGAAGGCAATCGTTAACAGGGCCGCGAAAATCGGCGATCGGAACATGGTCAGTCCTTTGGTATGTCTCATTGTGCTTTAGGTACGCCCTTGGGGCGCACATTCAAGCCAATGCGCGAAAAAGTGAGCGACGCAGCGCTCACGCCTCGTTAGCGAATTGATGGTGGTGAAGAGGGCGTGCGTGCACCTGCGCGACGCCAACGACTTGCTTCGGCCTCAGCATTCAGCGTTTGGCGGCTGTATGCTTGGCTGTACCGGTCCACTGGTACGATGCGAAACTGTGTAAACCGCGCCTTGCGCTTGCGAAACTTTGCATCCGTTTCTGCCAAATCCTGGCGCACACCGGGCGTCACGCCCAAGCGACTGGCATGTTGAACCAACGCACCATCACGTGACGGGATACCGCCACCTGATGCCTCAGGCCGTCCGCCAAACGCGGTGATGCCTTCGTTTATTGCAGAACGGTCTGTCAGATTGGCTTGCCCCGGAGTTGGCGTCGGCAAACTGGCGTAATCGGTTGGTGCCTCAAGCGGCTTTGACGGCGCAATTAGAAACTCATCTGGGCCATTTGCAGTGCTGTCCAGTTCTCTCAAACCCTTGTTTGCACAAGCAGCAAGAGTAAGTGGAATCAGGACTAATATGAGCGTACGGCGCATGGGTCGTCTCCTTTGGGTCTGCCCTTCAATATCGCAGGCAGGTGGTCAATGTCACTGCCGTTTTTTCACAGCGCGTTTGACGGGTGGATTTTTGTCACTGGTGAACAGGATAAGGCCTATCGCACCGGCAAAGATAAAGATGTCTGCGACGTTGAAAACAAACGGATTATTGATGCCACAGCAGGACATATTGAGGAAATCCAGCACATAGCCATAAATCAGGCGATCCACCACATTTGCCAGTGCGCCCCCCACCAGCAGGCCACCGCTGATCATCGCCCAAAACCCCTGTTTTGATCGTTGAAGCCACAGTGTAACTGCCAAACAGATAACAATTGCCAGACCGATCAAGACCCAACGCATCAGGTCGGACCCATCGCCAAACATGCCAAAGTTGATGCCCCGATTTTCGCCATAGCGGAAATTAAGCAGGGGCGGTAGCACATCTATTGAGCGGATGCGCGACAGTTCCATCATGTGGATCACGACGTATTTACTGACCTGATCCAACAAAAAGGCCGCAAACCCCGCCCAGACAAAATTGCGCATCATTTGCCCCTATCAATGCCGAAAGTGGCGCATGCCGGTAAACACCATCGCCAAACCGGCCTCATCGGCCGCCGCAATCACTTCATCATCCCGCATCGATCCACCGGGTTGAATAAGCGCTGTTGCGCCTGCTTCGGCTGCTGTTATCAACCCATCCGCAAACGGAAAGAACGCGTCAGACGCAACAACTGACCCTGTCGTGAGGGGCGCAGGCAGGCCCATCGCCTCGGCCATATCAATCGCTTTACGCGCCGCAATACGGGTGCTGTCCACGCGGCTCATCTGGCCTGCGCCAACGCCAACCGTAGCGCCGTCTTTGACATAGATGATCGCATTGGATTTGACGTGTTTGGCGACGGTCCAAGCAAACAGAAGATCGCTCAACTCTTGTTCAGAGGGTGCACGTTTGGTCACAACTTTTAGATCATCACGGCTGATCCGACCTACGTCTTTGTCTTGCACCAAAAATCCACCAGAGACCTGACGCATGGCCAATTTGGCAGCAGTTGGGTCGCCCAGACCATTTGTGGTCAGCAGGCGTAGGTTCTTTTTCTTGCTAAATATCTCGACCGCATCAACGTCCGCGCCGGGCGCGATCACAACTTCGGTAAAGATACCGCTGATTGCCTCAGCGGTTTCGCCGTCCAGCACTTGGTTCAACGCGATGATACCGCCAAAGGCTGATGTGCGGTCACAGTCGAACGCCCGCGTGTAGGCCTCAACCATCGTGGCACCCGTCGCAACACCGCAAGGGTTGGCATGCTTGATGATCGCACAGGCAGGGCCATTTTCGGGCGCAAATTCGCTGACCAGTTCAAACGCCGCATCGGTGTCATTGATGTTGTTATACGACAGTTCTTTGCCTTGATGCTGGGTCGCGGTCGCCACACCGGGACGGTCGCTGCCATCGGTGTAGAACGCTGCATTCTGGTGCGGGTTTTCGCCGTACCGCATTGTTTGTTTCAAAGTACCGCCAAAAGTGCGGCGGCGGGGCGTATCTGCGACGTGTTCAGCCATCCACGTGCTAACAGCAGTGTCATAAGCCGCTGTGCGGGCATAGGCCGTTTGGGCCAGCCGTTGACGCAAAGCATATGTGGTTTGGCCTGCGTTGGCCTCAAGTTCGGCAATCACTGCTGTATAATCTTCGGTATCCACCACAACATTGACAAACCCGTGATTTTTCGCCGCCGAGCGGATCATCGCGGGGCCACCAATATCGATGTTTTCGATGACTTCGGCATAAGCTGCGCCTTTGGCGACGGTTGCCTCAAACGGGTAAAGGTTCACGACAACCAGATCGATTGCACCAATGTCGTGGGCATCCATCGCGGCAACATGATCGTCATTATCGCGCAGCGCCAGCAAACCGCCATGCACGACAGGGTGCAGCGTTTTTACACGACCGTCCATCATTTCAGGATATCCCGTGACATCCGCCACATCGCGCACGTCCAGCCCCGCTTCGCGAAGCGCCTTTGCGGTGCCGCCAGTGCTGAGTAACTCAACGCCATGTGCTGCAAGCGCTTTGCCCAGATCAACCAATCCGGTTTTATCGGAAACAGAAAGCAGGGCGCGTTTTACAGGGTGCAGGTCGGGCATAGAGTAGGTCCTTTGGTCATTCTTCGTCAGTATAAGGGTCGTCACGTGACAGATCCCGCACGCCAATCGCAGTTTCCTGCGCCTTGGACAAGGACCACCTGACCCTCGTTGCATAAGTAAAGGCCATTCCCGTCAAAACAATCTGCTGTGCGGCGCGTGGTTTGAGGCGCGTGGTTTCCAGATAAACACCCGGTTCAAGCTTTAGATTATGTGTACCATCATGGCGAAACACCCAAATTTCACCACTTTTAAGCGCCATTGAAACCGCAGCGCCCCCCAGATCAAGGGTCGCATCGACATCTGGATGCAGGTGGAAACGAATATCAAATTGAATGCCTTTCAATTTGCCAGCATCCAAGGCCCGGTCAAAGCGTTTCTTTTCGCCTTCTTCCATGGCCAGCAGCATGTCTTCGCCCGCCAACCCGCGACCGTCCAGCGTCAATTCAAGCGTACGTGCATGGGTCAAGCCATGGGTCAGGGCATAGCCATTATGCCCACCTTGAAAGCGAATGCCATCGTTGGCTTGGCTGATCTCAACGGGAACATGGGTCGGCGCATCAATCAACGCCTCGTGGCCACTGTGGCCGTCCGGTTCCGCCAAACGTGCGCTGGAATACCCGCCAAGCGACAGGGCGGAATGGGACGGCGTCGCGCGCCCTGCCCGACGCCATTCAATGCCAAAGGATGCACCAGACCCACAATTCACCACCAGTGGCCTGCGCCCAGACGTCAGTTCAAACGCCAGCGTAGAAGCATGAGCATTATCAGAGGCAGCATCCTTGGGCGGCGTATCCGCATCAATAATGACGCTAGTGCGCCCCGCAGACAGCCGGGCATAGCCCATCGCCAATCCGTCAGGTTGGGCTACCCTTACATTAGACGCGGCCAAGGCATGATCAAGCCAGCCTTCGGCACCGCGGCCACCGCCGTGGAAGCGCGCAAGTGCACCATCAGAATGACGCAAACTGCGCAAGGTTGGTGCGATGCGCTCAATCGCGGCTAAATGTTCTTTGGGCGTGCTGCGACCCGCATCGCTGAGAGCTGCTGCCGCCCATGTCAGCAACGTAAAAACAGCAAGCAATTCTTCGGGATTGCGGGTTGGCAAGCCGCCTTGTGCGTCAATCTGTATGGTACATTCGCGTGCAAGCGCCTTGATGGCAGGGTCAGCCAGTTCTTCTTGGCCTTCCAGCGATAACCCTGCATAGATCAGCCCTGTCAACGCTTCGAAACGTGGCAAACCCGGGGCTGCCCCGCGCCAACGTCGTGACAGGAACTGCGTTTGCTGCTCAAGCGAGCGATAGAACGCTTTGCTTTGATCAGATTCCTGTCCGCGCAGCACAAAAAGCGCATGGTTGATCCAGCGGATCAATCGCCGCCCTGTGAGGTCTGGTGTCCAGCCCGGTCCACGGCCCTTGCCAAAGGTGTCGATCCATTCCCACAACCAGTTTTGCGCCGCAGCACGTGCCGCCGCATCGCCCACAGCGGCCAGATCATCCATCCATGCAAAACCGTGTAGTTCTTCGGCGTAAGCAGCATCAGGTGGCGCGACGCCCCAAAGTGACGTGCCCGGTTCGTTCAGCAGAGTGCCAGCAAAAAGGTAATTGCCTGCCACCAATTGCCGTCCGCGCGCAAAAGATCCGATGGTACGGGGCTCTGGTGAGGACACAAATCCTTTGACCTGCGCACGGGTGCGTGTCGCGGCCTTTGCGTGCCACAGGTTGAGAAACCGCGACTTGCGCGCCTTCAGGCTGGTGGTGTTGAACATATGTGCTGCCCTTGACGCTCTGATGGCGTTTGGGGGAAGCATAGCCTGAGTAATGGACCAAGTCACCGCATTTTGATCAATTTTACGTCAATCGGCGGGTTTGGTCACAAATTGGGCGGCGTTAAGCTGCCGCGCAGCTTAACGTGACGCCGCAATCTATCCAGTTGGAATGAAATATGGTCACTCGCCGAATGATGGACTTGCAGGTCCAAACTGGCATCAATAACCCGCCAAAGATTGATTTGCGGATCAGACTGCTTTGCGCAGGCAGGCGATATAAAATCCATCCATACCACCGTGTTCCGCCCAATAATCTGGGCGTAATCGCAAACCACCTTCTGTGGTGTGCCAGCTGGGATTGACCCCCGGCACATTCAACGCATCAACGTCTGTCGACATATCCGCGTGGCGTTCCAATGCTTCATCAACTTGCACTTCGCCTTCGTCAGGCAGCAACGAACAGGTGCAAAAGACCAAACGCCCGCCGGGTTTCAGGATAGACCAAGCATGATCAATCAGCTCAGCTTGCAACTCGATCAAATCACCAAATTCCGATCCATCTTTGGCATAGGGCAGATCAGGGTGGCGTCGAATTGTACCGGTGGCTGAACAGGGCGCATCTAGTAGAATGGCATCATATTCACCTTCCACATCACGCGCGTCTTGTACGCGGGTTTTGGCAGGCAGATGTACACGGGCAAGGTTTTCTTTCACCCGCGCCATACGAGAGGCAGAACTATCAACAGCGGTGACTTGTGCGCCAAGCGATGCCAATTGCATGGTTTTGCCGCCAGGCGCAGCACAAAGATCCAAGACCACTTCGCCCTTTTGTGGCGCAAGCACCTGCACCGGGAAGGCTGCGGCGGCGTCTTGAACCCACCAGTCGCCTTCGGCAAAACCGGGCATGGTTGATACTTGGCCTGCATCCTTGATCCGTACGGACCCGTTGGCCAACACAACGCCACCCACGGCTTCGGCCAATGCCGTTGGATCACGCCGCGCCGTGAGGTCCAATGGCGCACCTGCAAAATGTGCAGTCTCCATTGCGGCCATCGCATCCGCGCCCCATGCTTCGGTCAAAGGGCCACGCAGCCATTTGGGCAAACGTGGCGCGCGCAAGGCGTCCCATGCCTCGGGGCCGTCGGTTGCGATTTTGCGAAGGACAGCGTTGGTCAATCCTTTGAGGTGACTCAAGGTCCGGTGACCCGAAACAAGGTTCACCATCGCATTCACCACACCATGCGCAGCGCCACCTTGGCACAGTTCGATTGTCCCAACCCGTAATACATTACGAATGGTGAGCGGCGGGTAGGTTTTTAGATACTTTTGCAATAGACGGTCTGCGCGTTCGATCCCGCGCAGAGTTTCCAACGCCAGACGTTGCGCGCGCGCGCGATCATCCGGGGGCAGCTTGTCCAAAACGCCACTTGCCAATAGCTCGGACATCAACGGTGGTTCTTCACCCAATATCTGATCCAACAGATAAACAGCGCTTTTGCGGGCTTGAACGCCTGTATCTGCCATTGGATCGCTTTCTTATTGAGGTCCCAAATCCGGGAGCATGGGTTGTCTGCGGCAAACCGGGACGTATATCAAGGTGCGAGATGGCTCAAGAGGACAACATGGTTAAACCACCACCCACACCCGCACCTGATTTGCCGCCACACCCCAAGCCCGGTGGCGACCCCATCCCGGACACCCCAAAGCCGCCTACCCCGAACCCTACACCGGATTTACCAGAAGCGGCAAAGCGCGCCTTGGCTGAGGCAGAGGAACGGCGTCAAAAAGCGAAGGCGTTGGATTTACCAAATGAGTTGGGCGGTCGTGAGGGGCCGGAGCCTGTCAGATACGGGGATTGGGAGAAAAAAGGGCTGGCTGTCGATTTTTGAGAGACTCGCGTTTTGATAAACATTGGGCCACTCAACTGCGAGGTAGGCCCTTAACGCAGCCTGAATACCGCTGAATCGCCTGTGCCTTTGTCGGACGTGATACGCACTTTTTCACCGTCTGCTTCGACAGACTGGCAATTATAGCCCAGATCATCGCCACCCCATTCGAGGCTGCGGCACAAAAAGCCGCTTTTCCACTGCCATTCACCACTGACCGCCCACGCGGCGCCCATGCCAGCAATGCGCCCATCTGGTGTCACCTGCAAATTCACCAAGGGGCGTGTCAGCGATTTGCCAGCCATCAGCGCCATGAAGTTGTCTTTGGTTGTGACTCTCTCATAATCCGCCAAAATGGGGGTGGCCAGCGCGATAGCGCCTGCACAGAGGGGGGCAAACAAGTATTTCATGAGCGACACTCCTTCATCTGAGTTGATAAAAGAGATACGTTTGTTGGGCTCAATTGGTTTCAATTAAGTGCAAAAAATCTGCGGCCTGCGTTAATCGGACAGACCCAAGACATCCAACATGTCGTACTGGCCCGGTGCACGGCCCTGCCCCCAAAGCGCTGCTTTTAGTGCGCCACGGGCAAATACGGATCGATCAGAAGCAACATGGCGCAGGGTGATGCGCTCACCTGCCGCAGCAAACATTACATCATGTTCACCGACAATATCGCCACCGCGAATCGCTGTGAAGCCAATATCACCGCGTTTGCGCGCGCCCGTTATGCCATCGCGGCCTCGGTCTGACACATCGGCCAAATCCACGCCGCGACCTTCCGCAGCGGCCTCGCCCAACATCAGCGCCGTTCCAGAGGGCGCATCAACTTTTTGATTATGGTGCGATTCGATGATTTCGATATCGTAGTCAGCATCCAAAGCTGCCGCGACACGTTTTGTCAGTTGTGTGAGTAAATTAACCCCAAGACTCATGTTGCCAGCACGGATAATTGTGGCGCGGTCGGCGTAAGGTGCCAGGCCCGCGATCTCAACCTCGGACATTCCGGTGGTGCCGATGACGTGCACAGCGCGCGCTTGTGCCGCCAAAGCCGCAAATTCCAAGGTCGCTTTGGGGGCTGTGAAATCAATGATCGCCTGAGCCGGGGCAATTGCCTGCGCCGGATCATCCGTTACAACCACGCCCAAAGGTGCGCCGCCCATTGCCACGCCGATATCTTGGCCAATCCACGCATGGCCAGGCCGCTCAATAGCGCCGACCAAATGCATCCGATCACTGGCGGAAACCTGCGCAATCAACATTTGCCCCATACGGCCAGAGGCACCTGTGATTGCGATACCGGGGGTCTGGGTCATGCTCTGGTGCTCCTGCTTAAATTTCCTTGGGTTTAGCTTGCATCGCCTGCCTTGGCAAAGCCTTCGCGACGCCTTAGATGAAAAGCATGGCAAAGAACAAATTTCATGACGGGCCCGGCCCGTCGCAGCGGCAACTTCGTGTGGGTGAAACGATCCGACGCGCGTTGTCTGACGTTTTGGCACGTGGCGATGTCCATGACCCAGACCTTAACCGTATGTCGATCACGGTCGGGGAAGTACGCACATCACCCGACCTGAAAATCGCGACGGCCTATGTGTTGCCGTTGGGTGGTCAGGGGCAGGACGAGGTCCTCAAGATTTTGGCCCGCAATAAAGGTGAATTGCGGCGCATGGTGTCCAAGCAATTGACGCTAAAGTTTGCACCCGACCTGCGGTTTCAACTGGACCGGACGTTTGATCAGATGGACGAAACCCGCCGGATGTTGTCCCAAGACATCGTACGTCAGGATGCAGATGCACCAGACGCAGCGCCGGACGAATGAAACGCCTCGCCCTCTTGGCTCTGGCGTGTTTTGCCGGCACAGCAGAGGCGGCAACATGTCGGTCAGAGACCTATGCAGATAACAAATATTCAATCTGCGAAGTCGATCTGACGCAGGAAAACCTGCAATTGTTTCTAAAAAATTCCGATGGTCAGGTGTACGGCCATTTTGGCAATGTCGACTCAGATCTGGGCACAATTGGGTTGCAGCTTGGCTTTGCCACAAATGCGGGCATGTACCACGAAGATCGCGCGCCCGTTGGTCACTATGTTGAAAATGGGCGGGAAACCCAGCGCGTGATCAGCAGTGATGGGCCGGGAAACTTTGGCCTGCTGCCCAACGGTGTGCTGTGTCTGCGTGATGGCCGTGCCGATGTGTTTGAGACATTGGCATTTCTGGAGCAACAGCCCGACTGTCACTCCGCGACTCAATCCGGGCCAATGTTGGTGATTGACGGCGCATTGCACCCAAAATTCCTGCGCAACAGCACGTCACGCTATATCCGCAACGGGGTCGGCACCAGCGCCGATGGCACGCGGGCGGTGTTTGTGATTTCGGACAATACCGTTACCTTTTACGACTTCGGCACCCTGTTTCGTGATCATCTGAAAGTGCCAAATGCGCTTTATTTTGATGGCAATGTTTCTCGGTTGCGCGCGCCTGACTTGGGCCGCGATGATGTGGGATTTTCCGCACTTGGGCCGATCATCGGCGTGGTTGAACAGGCCGAATAGATACCAGATCACGCCATCAGACGAACTTGGGGTCTAGGCAGACGCACAAGAGCGCGCTATGGGGCCATTCGGACAAAAGCAAGTGAGTGAACATGGCGCGCAAACGCAAGGGTCGGGATATTTCAGGATGGCTGGTGGTGGATAAACCCGCCGGGCCGACGTCTACGGCGGTTGTCAACAAAGTGCGCTGGGCGTTGGATGCGAAGAAAGCGGGACACGCTGGAACGCTTGATCCTGATGCAACCGGTGTTTTGGCTGTGGCGCTGGGCGAGGCCACAAAAACCGTGCCTTACATTACGGATGCGCTGAAAGCCTATGAATTCACTGTGCGTCTGGGCGTTTCAACAAATACCGATGACGCAGAAGGCGAAGTGTTAAAGACATCCGATTTGCGCCCCGACGATGACGCCATCAAGGATGCGCTTGCCGCATTTATTGGGGATATTGAACAAGTGCCCCCGCAATTTTCTGCTGTAAAGATAGACGGACAACGTGCCTATAAACTCGCGCGCGCAGGCGAAGAGATGGAATTGGCTGCACGCCCACTTTGGGTAGAAAGCCTTTTGCTAACAGACCGCCCTGATGCCGATCATGTCACTCTTGAAATGGTGTGTGGCAAAGGCGGTTATGTACGTTCAATCGCCCGCGACTTGGGTCAAGCCTTGGGATGTTTCGGCCATGTGCGTGAATTGCGCCGCGTCTGGTCAGGTCCGTTTGATGCCACCCAAGGCTTGACGCTTGAACAGGTTGAGGCATTGGCACGCACCCCGGAATTGGATGATCACCTGCTGCCTTTGGAACAGGGCTTGCATGAACTGCCCGAGGTCAAAGCAACAGCTGAAGGGGCCACACGTTTGCGCAACGGCAATCCCGGCATGGTGATCGCCCATGACGTCGAATACGGTGACGAATGCTGGGCCTCATTTGAGGGTCAGGCGGTTGCGGTTGGTCGTTTCAAAGCCGGGGAACTGCATCCTGCGCGGGTATTTAACACGGGTTCGTAATCGGTTTAGACGATTCTGAGGGAATAATTGGAACCAAATAGTTCCAATTATTACAGAGTGTCACCATCCTCACGTGGATGTCAGCGTATTATGGGGTTTGTTTCAGCAATTGTTTCATCAAAGAGCGCTTTGATCAGCCCTGCGTGAGCGGTCTATCGCGATACATTTATTGTGGCCATCTTATCTCCAACAACCCGCATTTAACCCGGAGATATGAACATGAAACGCACCCTCTTTACCCTGATTAGCGCTGGCGCATTGGCCACAATCGCATTTGATGCATTTGGTCAGGGCCTTAGCCCACAACTTGGCTACGCCAAGCTGGCACCAGTTGGCCTTGCCAGTTCAACCCTAAAACAAGTCTTTGGCAGCAGCCCCTCAGGTGCCGCGCATCTGTTGCACACCCTCACTGGTGTTGTGTTCTATGTGCTTGGCTATTTCCTGATTGCGCGCCCGGTTCAGCGCGCGGTTGTGCCGGCGCTGCATTGGACCTTGACGGCAACTGCATATGGCGTCGCGCTTTGGATATTTGCCCTTTATATTATGGCGCATCTTGTTGCAGGCATGCCTGCGTTCCTTGGTTTCACAGGCATCACTTGGGTTGCTTTGTGGGGACATATCCTGTTCGCCCTTGTCGCTGCATGGGTGATCGAAGCACACGGCCTTGCCTTTGACATCAAAGCACGCCGCATCACGGCAACAGCCTAGGCCTGATGAACCCAAAACCGCTGTCGCTTGGAAACAAGGGACAGCGGTTTTTCGTTTGATCTGGCGCATCAAGGTTGGCACAACCACACCATGATCACACGCACCCATACCAAAGACGACGCGCCCTCCACAGCCGTCTATTCCGACTGCGAAAACTATCGCTATAGCCTAAGCCGGGTTTGGGACCAGACAGGCAAGATGGTGATGTTTGTGATGCTCAACCCCTCTACCGCGACCGAAGTGCACAATGACCCAACGGTTGAGCGGTGCGAACGTCGGGCACGCACACTGGGATTTGGCGGGTTTCGCGTGACCAACATTTTCGCATGGCGCGCCACTGATCCCCGCGACATGCGCGCCGCTTGTGACCCTATTGGTCCAGAGAACGATGCGGTGCTGTTAGACGGGGCAAGTTGGGCCGATCAGATCATTGCGGCATGGGGTGTGCACGGCGCGCATTTGGATCGCGGCAAAGCGGTTTCAACCATGTTATCGCAAGCATCCAAGCCCTTGTTTCATCTTGGTTTATCAAAGGCAGGTCACCCAAAGCATCCGCTGTATTTACCATATGTCCAACAGCCGATCTCTTGGGATTTAGCGCACTCCTAAGCCTGACATCCCTTAATTAAGCCTGATAGTCCTTAATAATGCGTTAACCAATTTACACTAATGGTTTTGATGTTTTGAGGGAAATGTGGCCCTGTCATTGTTGGGTCGATGCGTGCTGCGTAAGACCAATGTAGAGTGGGATTGTTACATGTTGTGGTTGGCGGGATTGATGGGCTTGGTGGCGGTCAGCGCTGCTGTTTATGTCGATGTTGGCGAAGGCGACGACAATGATGAGGTGATCAGCCCATCGGATGATTTGGTCGAAGGTCAGGGAAATATCATTTCCGGGTCTGACGACGACGATGTCCTGACCGGCAGTGATAATGGCGATCAGATTGGTGGCTATGACGGCGACGACATCATCGACGCTGGCGACGGTGATGATGATGCGCATGGTGCTGATGGCGATGATACATTGAGGGGCGGTGCGGGCAACGACAGCGTTCACGGCGATGATGGCAATGACGATATCAACGGCGGCATTGGCGATGATAGTTTGATGGGTCACAACGACGACGATGTTCTGCGTGGTGGTGAGGGCAATGATTCATTGCAAGGTTCGGATGGGGATGATCAGCTTTTCGGCGACGAAGGCGATGATGCGCTTCAAGGTGGCCTGGGCAATGATACGCTTGATGGTGGTGTTGGTGAGGATACTCTATTTGGCGGCTGGGGGTCGGATACGATCAATGGCATCGTTGACGACGATCACATCGCAGGCATCCAAGATATTGATACGCGCGACTATCTAAATGGGGGCGGTGGCGATGATGTTATTCTGACCGGCCAAGATGATATCGTAACTTCAGGTGAAGGGGCGGATCAAATCGTTTTGGGGGACTGGTTCACACAAGGTCATGCAGCGCAAATCATGGATTTCACGCCAAATGACGATTCGCTTGTGTTCATCTGGGATGACAGCGCCCCAGATGCCGAACCACCAGAAGTTTCGATTGTCACTGACCCTGAAAATCCAGGCGATCTACAAATAATGATGGGTGACATGGTTGTGGCACATGTCACTGGCGATACACCGCTGGATATTGCGGATATTTCACTGATTCCTCTCAGCTCTGCCTATTCCACGGGTTTGTTGGCAGCATAATCGGCCGCGATCACAATAATCTTTGCCATTCTCTGTTAATTTTCCTATACGCGCCCATCGCTTGCTGATTCCGATTGGCATGTGATGCTCCATGGGCCTGTGCTGGACGACATCCCGGCCTGCGCCATTCATTCTAATTCATTCCATAAAGGAGACCCCGATGTCGATTACACCTGAAGAAAAAGCAAAAGTCATGAAGGACTTTGGCGCCAAAGAAGGCGACACAGGTTCGCCAGAAGTGCAGGTCGCCATCCTGTCCTCGCGCATCGCGACACTGACAGAACACTTCAAGACGCACAA
This sequence comes from Sulfitobacter sp., assembly GCA_049794015.1. GTDB lineage: Bacteria > Pseudomonadota > Alphaproteobacteria > Rhodobacterales > Rhodobacteraceae > Sulfitobacter. The sequence goes on from JBARCK010000051.1 coordinate 50,473, forward strand.
AAAAGATAACCACGGCCGCCGTGGCCTGTTGAAAATGGTCGCGACACGCCGCAAGCTGTTGGACTATGTCAAAGGTAAAGACGTGGCCCGTTATCAGGACCTGATCAAACGTTTGGGTCTGCGCCGCTAAGCGATCCACGCCTGAGAAGATTTAGAAAACCGCGTCTTGGCAACAAGGCGCGGTTTTTTCTTTCGCGGGAGGATGGGGATGCCGAGGGGTACTTTTATCTACGACACCCTAGCGGGGAGTGCCCCTGAACTCTCGGGCCGACATTGCCATTTGACAGTATTGCACTGATAATTTGTTCAACCGACTTCCCTATCCAAGTTTCACAGGAGACATACATGGTCTACGCCGCAATTGGTGGAATGCAATTGAAACGTTGGTCAGGGTATTTCAAAATCATCCTTCCCACTTTGAAAGTCCTAAAAGAGGCAAAGCGCACAGACGGGTGTGTCAGCGCCGATACTTTCAAGGCAGGAAATGTCTTTTTTGCCATCTCAATTTGGCAAAGCAAAGAACAGATGCAGACCTTTGCCCGCAGCGGCCTACATGGGCAATTGACGCAGGTGGCGATGGACCAGATGTCATTGTTCTTCAATCACACAGAAACATTCGAGGTTGTGCCGGACCGGGTGGCCTCAGTTGCTGCATGGCAAAGCGCAATCGCCGCGCGGCATGGAAAAGGTACTGTTGGCTCCTTGAGGAACTGAACTGATGCCGTGACTTTGCAGCCGCGCCTGTTTGGCAACCTCACGCTTGTACCCACTTTGGTTTGCCTCTACGAAAACCGAAGTTCAAAACAATAGCGGGTGCATCATGGCCAATACAATCGTCAACAGCTGGAATGAATGGGATCCGTTGAAACACGTGATCGTGGGCCGCGCTGATGATTGTCACATCCCACCCGAAGAACCCGCGTTGGATGCAAAGGTACCCGAAGACAGTGACATGCGTGGTCAGTGGGGCCGTCGACCACAAGATACCATCGATCGGGCGAACGAGTTGTTGGATAATTTCGCTGGCATGCTGGAAAAGCGCGGTGTGCGCGTGGATCGGCCGACCTGCATTGATCATTCCCTGCCTGCAACAACGCCTGACTTTCATACAGAAAGCCAGTTTGGCTGTATGCCGCCCCGCGATGTGTTGCTGACGGTTGGGTCCGAGATGCTGGAGGCGACAATGTCGTATCGCTGCCGCTGGTTTGAGTATCTGAACTACCGTCCGTTGATGCAAAAATATTTCGACGAAGACCCAAATTTCCGCCACGAATCTGCGCCCAAGCCGCGTTTAACGGATGCGGATTATCATCCCGATTATCTGTCCGAAAAAATTGGCGATGCAAAACGTCTAGAGTGGGCCGCCAAGAAATTCTTTGTGACGACTGAGGAGGAACCGCTGTTTGACGCCGCTGACGTTTTGCGGTTTGGCAAGGACCTCGTTGTGCAGCATGGCTTTACGACCAACCTCAAAGGTATCGAGTGGCTGCGTCGCCACTTCCCTGATCACCGCGTACATACGGTCAATTTTCCGGGTGACCCCTACCCGATCCACATCGATGCAACATTCACACCGCTGCGCCCCGGTTTGATCCTGAACAACCCGCACCGCCGCCTGCCCGAAGAGCAGCGCAAGATGTACAATGACAACGGTTGGGAGATCGTTGACGCCGCCACGCCCGCACACAATACGCCGCCGCCGCTGTGCTATTCGTCCACATGGCTATCGATGAACGTGCTGGTGCTGAACCCGAAGACTGTTTGCGTTGAAAAATCCGAGGTCTATCAGGCCGAACAGATGGATAAGCTGGGTATGGAGGTCGTCGAGGTTGAGCTGCGTGACGCCTATGCATTTGGCGGCGGGCTGCATTGCTGCACGGCGGATGTATACCGTGAGGGCGTTTGTGAGGATTATTTTCCGAGTTTGAGTGCATCATGAGCGCTCCGATAGATGTCGCCACCCTGCTGACCACAGCGGAGGCAATTGTAAACAAGCCAGATGCGGATGCCGACGAGATTCGAGCGGTTGTGATTGAAACGATCTCTGCCTTTGAAGCACGGATGCAACATCATTTTGCACGCGGCCCGTTCTTTGTGAAACTCCGCAACCGCCTGCGCGATGAGGGTCATGCGGCCCTCGCGCAGGGTGTGTATCACTACTATCTGGCGGCCAACGTTCTGAAGCATGGGGGTGGGAAAAGTTATCGGGAACTCTCGAGCCTGCACGATCAGCCGTTTACGTTGCAGGATGAAGACGGGAAAGCGTTGATTGATGTAACAACTGACGGATTTCTCGCCGGGCTGGTTGATGCGCTTAAGCAAGCGCATCAGGTTCTCGAGGCTGATTGATTACGTATAGGTGATGTCTGGTTTGACCTCAGATAAAACAGCGTTTCTTTCTACACACCGAACATCTATTTCCGCTCAAATCATTTCAATTAGGGCTGCACCAAACGATCAAAACAGTTGCTTGATCAGGGTCGATCTAAGCTGTGGCCTGCGCACATCGCCCAAGGTTCATCACTTTTTGCAATATTCATGAACTCCATTAACGCCTTGCTGCCATCTTTAAATGCCTCAACCGTTGCGGCAGACCAGACAGCCGTTTCACATGTGCTTGTGTTACAGCTCCCGCCATACGTCACGAAAGTTGCGACTTTGCCGGATTTCTCCGCATCATAATAGGGACAGGTGCAAATCGCCTTGAGAGGGTCTTTGGGATCGACAATGCACTTGGCATTTAAGCAGTCAGTCCATGGTGTATCGTTGGCACAGGTCATCACAGGCTTTGTTGTGGCCTGAACGAAAGCATAGGTTGAGATGATCTGTGTTGCAGCCATGCCCTTGATTGTGGCGATGGCCTTTGGACCTCGATCCTTGCATCGTGTTTTGTCTGCAAAGTTGGGACCTTCAGTGACCTCACAGGTGCAAATCGCCTGATCGCCCGGTGCTGAAGGGTCGGGTACACAGGGCGCTGAAGTACACAGTGCAAATTTACTGCGGCAAACCTGTTTATCTGCGGGTAATACCCGTTCTGCGAATGCATGGTCGGTAAGCAATAGGATGCTAGTGCAAAAAGTAAGGAAAAAGCGTTTCATTTATCGGCTCCTTTAAATAGGAGAAGATTAATACAGATTACAACCAATAGGAAGTTTCGAACACTTTACATGGTATCGCACCCATTTTGAGACAGCGTCGTTCTCGGCCCCAATGCCCCAAACGCCTACCACACCACGCACCCTTCCCATCCCCCATAAAACACTGTATGCCCCGGCAATCTGAAAGCCAGCGCCCGGACTCCAGCGCTGCACACAAGATACCCGGAGTCAGGGGCAATACGGCCCCTATGCAAATGGCCCAACGCGGGCCGAAACAGGAAACGTAGATGTTTAATGTAACGACAAAATCAATGCAGTGGGGCGAAGAGACGCTGACACTGGAAACCGGCAAAGTGGCCCGTCAAGCGGACGGTTCTGTGATTGCCACGCTGGGCGAAACCAGCGTCATGGCGAACGTCACGTTCGCACGTCAGCAAAAGCCCGGACAGGACTTTTTCCCGCTGACCGTTCACTACAACGAGAAATATTATGCCGCTGGTAAAATCCCCGGTGGTTTCTTTAAGCGCGAGGCGCGCCCGTCGGAAAAAGAGACGCTGACCAGCCGTCTTATTGACCGTCCGATCCGCCCGCTGTTCGTCCCCGGCTTCAAAAACGAAGTGTTGGTGATGTGTACTGTGTTGTCACACGACTTGGTTAACGACCCGGACATGGTTGCGATGATCGCCGCCTCTGCCGCGCTGACCATTTCTGGTGCACCGTTCATGGGCCCAATCGGTGCCTGTCGCGTTGGTTATGAGGGTGGTGAATACATCCTGAACCCTGAAATCGACGACATGACAAACCTGCGTCTGAACCCTGATCAGCGTTTGGACCTTGTTGTTGCAGGCACCAAAGACGCCGTGATGATGGTTGAATCAGAAGCCTATGAGCTTTCTGAGGAAGAGATGCTGGGTGCGGTTAAATTTGCCCACGACGCGATCCAGCCGGTTATCGACCTGATCGTTGATCTGGCCGAAGACGCCGCGAAAGAACCGTTTGATTTCCAGCCGGTTGATTACTCTGAACTCTCTGCCGCCGTTAAGGCCGCTGGTGAAACAGAAATGCGCGCAGCATTCGCCATTGGCGACAAGCAAGAGCGCACCGCAGCTGTTTCAGCCGCACGTGACACCATCAAAGCCGCTTTGAGCGAAGAACAATTGGCAGATGCCAATCTGGGTTCCGCGATGAAGGGTCTTGAGGCGTCCATCCTGCGCGGTGACGTTGTGAAAACCGGCAAGCGTATCGACGGTCGTAAGACTGACGAAATTCGCGATATCGTGTCACAAACGGGCATCTTGCCACGGACCCACGGTTCTGCCTTGTTCACACGCGGCGAAACCCAAGGTTTGGTTGTGACCACGCTGGGCACCGGTGATGATGAGCAATTCATCGACGCGCTGCACGGCAACTTCAAATCGAACTTCTTGCTGCATTATAACTTCCCTCCGTATTCGGTTGGTGAAGTTGGTCGCGTGGGCCCTCCCGGTCGTCGTGAAATCGGTCACGGTAAACTTGCATGGCGCGCCCTTCAGGCGGTTTTGCCTGCGGCGACTGATTTCCCATACACGATCCGCGTTGTGTCTGAGATCACTGAATCTAACGGGTCGTCGTCTATGGCGTCTGTTTGCGGTGGTTCCTTGTCCATGATGGACGCGGGCGTACCGTTGAAATCTGCCGTTGCTGGCGTTGCGATGGGTCTGATCCTCGAAGAGAACGGCGAATACGCAATTCTGTCCGATATCTTGGGTGACGAAGACCACCTTGGCGACATGGATTTCAAAGTTGCGGGTACAGAAGCCGGGATCACATCCTTGCAGATGGACATCAAAATCGCAGGCATCACGCCAGAGATTATGGAAAAAGCCTTGGCACAAGCCAAAGCAGGCCGCATCCATATCCTTGGTGAGATGAACAAAGCGATTTCTGGTGCTGCTGAATTCTCTGAGCACGCACCACGCATCGAGACCATGCAGATCCCAACGGATAAAATCCGCGAAGTGATCGGTTCTGGCGGTAAAGTGATCCGCGAAATCGTCGAAGTGTCCGGCGCAAAAGTCGACATCAACGACGAAGGCATCATCAAGATCGCCAGCCCGAACGGCGAAGCGATCAAGAAAGCCTACGACATGATCCATTCCATCGTAGCCGAGCCGGAAGAGGGCATGGTCTACACAGGGACGGTCGTGAAAATCGTCGATTTCGGTGCCTTTGTGAACTTCTTTGGCAAGCGCGACGGCCTGGTCCACGTATCCCAGATTGAAAACCGCCGCCTGAACCACCCTTCAGACGTTCTGAAGGAAGGTCAGGAAGTGAAAGTAAAGCTTTTGGGCTTTGACGATCGCGGCAAGGTGCGTCTGTCGATGAAAGTTGTCGATCAGGAAACTGGCGAAGAAGTGAAGAAAGAGGAAGGTGGCGAGGAATAAGCCCCTCAGTCATCCTTTTGAGTTATAAAAAGAAGGCCCTGATGGAACCATCGGGGCCTTTTTCGTTGCTAGGCTCACGCGACCTGCGTCACCTTTCCGGTTTGCACCATATTTTATGAAAGGCTAGGCTGTACCCAACATTGTTTTGTAGGGGATTTTTAATGTCACTCATCAACCGCCGCACGTTACTCACCACAGGTGCTGCCACATTGTTCGCGGGCCCTGCATTTTCGGCAACTGAACCATATAAAATCCCCAAGCATCATCAGGCCAAGATCGTGAAAATTAGGGACGGGTTTCGCCCCGGCGAAATACACGTCGATCCGGGCCAATTTTCGCTCTATTGGACATTAGAAGGCGGCAAGGCCGTTCGCTATCCCGTGGGTATCGGCAAAGCAGGGCGCTATGCCTCTGGCACGTTCCGCGTGGGGCGTCAGGCCGAATGGCCCAGCTGGACACCCACCAAAAACATGATCCGACGCGAGCCACATCTATATGCAAAACACGCGGGCGGTATGAAGGGTGGCGGGAACAATCCATTGGGTGCACGTGCGCTCTATCTTTATTCGGGCAGCCGCGACACCTATCTGCGCATTCATGGCACCCCTCGGCCACAGAATGTTGGGTTGGCCGTATCAAATGGGTGCGTGCGCATGATCAACGCGCATGTGATTGACCTAGCCCAGCGGGTGCCAAACGGCGCGCGGGTTGTGCTGCACTGAACAAAGCAAGCCGAAGAACCCGCAATGATCTAACCCTTGAATGGGTGAATATGACGCCTTTGATCGCAACACGTTAACCGCTATCAAAGGCCATGCACTCATTCATCATTCACATGTCTTCCAGCACTGCGCGCCGCCCCAATGCGGAGCGGTTGCTGGATGTATTGCCCAATGCCCGGTTGATTGAAGCCATAGATGGCCGTGATCCTGCGCAAGTTAAAGGTGTGCAGATTATGCCCGGCACCCATCTCACGCCGCGCTATCCATTTCCCATTGGCCCGGGCGAAATTGGGTGTTTTCTCAGCCATCGCAAATGCTGGCAGGCCATCGTTGATGGTGATGCACCTTATGCGATGATCGTTGAGGATGACCTGGCCATTAATCCGGTGATTTGGCCTGATGTCCTGAAATTAATAGAGAGACATGCAACAGCTGATAGTTTTATCCGCATCCCTGCGAAAAAGCGCGAAGCCCCAATCACTGAAATCGAAACATTCGGCGTTGCCACCCTTTTCGTGCCGCGCGTGACCGGGCTGCAAACTGTGTGTCAGGTGGTTGGACGAAACGCCGCGCAGCGCTTGTTGGCAGCGACCGAAACGCTGGACCGTCCGGTTGATACGTTTTTGCAAATGCACTGGGCGACCGGTCAAACCATGCTAAGCATCTTGCCAAATGGCGTCCGCGAACTGACCGCGGAAACAGGCGGCTCAACCATCCAAAAGAAAACCCGCACCAGCGGCAAGCTGATGCGGGAATTAAGGCGGGCTTGGTATCGTACTCAGGTTTGGATGCGACCCCAAGACGGCCAGATTACTTAGGTGCCGCAGTGGTGCGCAGGTAGGGCAGCACTGTTTTGAAATCACCAAATTTGGCCTTAGCGTCTTCATTTGACACGGATGGTGGAATGATCACATCGTCACCAACATTCCAGTTGGCGGGCGTTGCAACACCATTTCCTGTCGACATCTGCAACCCGTCCAACGCACGCAGTACTTCGGCAAAATTGCGACCCACAGTCATTGGATAGGTCATGCTGAGTTTCAGCTGTTTGTCCGGCCCAATGATGAACACGGAACGTACTGTGGCGCTGTCCGCAGGGGTGCGACCATCCGGCAAATAGGCTTCTGCTGGCAGCATGTCGAATGCCTTTGACACTTCTAGGCCAGTGTCCGCGATGATTGGGAATCCAGCGGTCGCTCCGGCAACTTTTTCAATATCGCCTTTCCACTTTTTATGATCCTCAACGCCGTCCACTGACACGCCAATCACTTTGGTGCCACGTTTGGCCCATTCATCCGCCAACTGCGCAACCGCACCAAATTCGGTTGTGCAGACGGGCGTGAAATCTTTGGGATGCGAAAACAGGATCGCCCAACTGTCACCAACAAAATCATGCAGCGAAAGTGTGCCATGATCTGTTTCGACAGTGAGGTCTGGAATAGTGTCGTTAATGCGCAAGCTCATGATATCCTCCGGGATAGAAGTCAGGGTGTTGTCTTTATCATGTAGTATTTATTGCGCGCACTTGCATCCCCTCTCTTGCGGCCACATCTACGCAGTGACAATGTGACGCCAAATTTACGGCCCAAATCCTGTGGCCGACCCTCTGAATGAAGGAGCTATTACATGCTTGAGAAACGCGATTTTTACATCAACGGCAAATGGGTTGCCCCCGCCGCAGCCAATGATTTTGCTGTTATTGATCCTTCTACCGAAGAGCAATGCGCTGTCATCTCATTGGGAGGTCAGGCAGATACAGACGCCGCTGTGGGTGCCGCGCGCGCGGCATTTGACAGCTGGTCGCAGACATCCAAAGAAGAACGCACAAAGCTGATCGAAAAGCTGGCCGAAATTTATGACGCACGCCAAGAAGAAATGGCGCAAGCCATGTCTATGGAAATGGGTGCCCCGATTGAATTAAGCCGCAACCAACAGGTTGGTGCAGGCAGTTGGCACATCGGTGGTTTCCTCAAAGCGTTCGAGGACTTTTCCTTTGACCGTGATTTCACGGCGACCGAAAAAACGCTGCTGGAACCAATTGGTGTATGCGCGCTGATCACGCCATGGAACTGGCCAATGAACCAGATCATCCTCAAGGCGATCCCTGCAATTGCCACGGGTTGTACCGTTGTGTTGAAACCATCTGAAATCGCGCCTCTGTCTGGCTTGCTCTTTGCTGAGTTCGTACATGAGGCAGGTTTTCCCGCCGGTGTGTTCAACCTTGTAAATGGCGACGGCCCCGGTGTTGGTAGCCAGCTTTCTGTACACCCCGAAGTCGACATGGTCAGCTTTACTGGCTCAACCCGCGCAGGCATCGCGATTTCCAAGGCTGCCGCTGATACGCTCAAGCGTGTTTCCCTGGAACTGGGCGGCAAAGGTGCAAATATCATTTTTGAAGACGCACATCCAAAGGCTGCAAAGTCGGGTGCGGTCCGTTGCTTCCGCAACTCTGGCCAATCCTGTAACGCACCAACCCGTATGCTGGTTCACACATCGCGCTACGCCGAAGCGGTCGAAATGGCGGCAGATGTTGCCAAGAACACCCATGTGGGTCCAGCGTCCGAAGAAGGCCAGCACATCGGCCCGGTGGTTTCGGAAGCGCAATATAATAAGATCCAAGGTTTGATCGAAGTTGGCATGTCAGAAGCACGCCTTGTTGCAGGTGGCTTGGGTCGTCCAGATGGGTTGAACCGTGGCTATTACGTCAAACCAACTGTGTTTGCAGATGTGAACAACCAAATGACCATCGCGCGCGAAGAAGTTTTTGGCCCGGTCCTGTCGATCATTCCGTTCGATACAGAAGAAGAAGCCATCGCGATTGCGAATGATACACCTTATGGTTTGACCAATTACATCCAGACCGAAGACACGGATAAACGCCGCCGCGTGGCGCGTCGCGTCCGCTCTGGCATGGTTGAGACCAACGGGTCAGGCTTTGCGCAAGGGTCACCTTTTGGCGGATACAAACAATCCGGGAATGGTCGTGAAGGCGGCGTATATGGGCTTGAGGAATTCCTCGAAGTCAAAGCCGTTTCAGGCTGGGCTGCTGAATAATAAGAACAACATAAAAGATCTTGGGCTGCCCTTATTGGGTGGCCCTTTTTTATGCGAGCGCTCTGAGCCAAGAATGTGCTTGAGTTTATTTTGCTAGATGAAATTCACAAAGGGCCACCCCGCCTTGATCTCGCATGATCAAAGCAGGGCTTCACCTAGCATATGGCTCAGCTCTCCAGCCTGCCATACAGATATCAAACTGCGGCGTTAACCTTAACATAGGGTAAAATCTTGCCCCTTCATCTAGCAAAATAAACCTCCACGGGGGTTTGGGGGTGTGAAACCCCCAACCTGACAGAGCCTCAAAACGTCGCACTAAATTAAAGCCGCTTTGGTTTGGGCTGGCGAATACACCAGTGGCTATCTTACACTGTTGCAGGACACTTCTAAAAAGGCACCGCGCCCATGATCTACGCCCAACTCCATGGTTTTCTTGGAAACCAAATGTTCCAGTATGCAGCAGCGGCTGATCTGGCGGCACGCTTGGGCGTGCCTGTCGCCATCGACCCCCGCCGTGCAGCAGCAAAGGGCCAGGGAACGCTTTTGAATGTCTTTGATCTGCCCGTTGTGGAGCCTGCAAATTTACCACCTGATAGCAAACAACGCCCCTTTGCCTATGCCGTGTGGCGATACTTAGGTGGTCAACCAAAGCTGCATCGAGAGAAATCACTTGGATATGATCCAGCAATTAAGACTTGGGCGGATGAAAGCTATCTTCATGGTTATTGGCAAAGCGACCAATACTTTGCATCCATCGTAGATCATCTGCGCGAGGTGTTTGTGATGACCCCAAAAATGTCACCAGAAAACGCCGCAATGGCAGAGCAGATCAAATCAGGTCCATCACTTGCCCTGCATGTGCGGCGTGGTGATTATGTGGCGTTAGGTGAAACCGCAGTCTGTGATCAGGCTTACTACACAGCAGCATTGCACGCAGTCACAGATGGATTGCCCGAAACACCCAGAGTCTTTGTTTTTTCTGATAATCCTGAATGGGCACGCGATAATCTGGATGTGCCTTTTGAAAAGGTAGTTGTTGATCTAAATGGCCGTGAAACAGCGTACGAGGACATGCGCTTGATGTCGCTGTGCCAGAACAACATTATTGCCAACTCAACGTTTTCTTGGTGGTCGGCGTGGTTAAACAACAACCCCAACAAACGGGTTGCCGCCCCCGCCCGTTGGTTTGCCAACACGCATCAACATAACCCAGATATTTTACCAAAAGAGTGGATCGCCATCGCCCCTTAAAACGGGGCTTTCGCACGTATCTTGGTCGAATGTCCGCCTTGAGGATGGTTAAACCGCAATTCCTCTGAATGCAGCATCATGCGTGGAAAATCCCTAGCGGGCCCTGTTGCATAAAATGGGTCCCCCAATATCGGATGGCCCAACGCTAACATATGTACCCGCAATTGGTGACTGCGCCCCGTTTTGGGCATCAAACGCACGCGTGCGGTGTCACCTTGATCCTTTAACACGCGGTAATCGGTTTGCGCCGAACGGCCTGCTTCATGACACACCATCTGCAAGGGACGGTTTGGCCAATCCACAATCAATGGCAAATCAATCAATCCAGATTTTTCCGCCGGCACGCCCCAAACCCGCGCGACATAGGTTTTGCGGGTCATGCGCTTTTCAAACTGAAGCCCAAGGTGGCGCTGCGCATAGGGTGTGAGCGCAAAAATCATCACGCCAGATGTGTCGCGGTCCAGCCTGTGAACCAGCAATGCCTCGGGGAAAACATCCTGAATACGGCTCATCAGGCAATCCGCCAGATGTGGCCCTTTGCCCGGCACGCTGAGCAAGCCAGCAGGTTTATCAACCAACAGCACTTCCGCGTCTTCATGCAGGACCACCAAAGGATCATTGGGCGGCGTATATTCAGTGTCCATGTGCCCCACTTCAAACAGCCTTGTGCCGCATCTGGCGCAGCATCGAAGTGGAATAGATCACCAAGGCCAGCCAGATCATCGGAAATGCAATCATCCGCGCGCGCCCAAAAGGCTCGTCAAAGACAAAAACCGCGATCAAAAAGATCATCGTGGGCGCGATGTATTGCAGGATGCCAATTGTAGATAGGCGCAAAAGCTTTGCACCGTTTGCATAGATCATCAGGGGCACCGCCGTCACAACGCCGCACCCAACCAGAAGCCAAGTGTCAGCCCCGATCCCAACGCCAAAGTGCGATTGACCAGTACCCGCAAGATATCCAGCATAGCCAAGCGCGGGCAGAATAAGGATCAGCACCTCAAGCAGGAAACCCTGGTTCGGACCAACCGGCAGGCTCTTTTTCGCGAGCGCATAGAAACCCCATGACAACATCAGACCCAAAGCCGCCCAAGGGATACGCCCTGCATCAAACGTCAGAACCAAAACCGCGCCCGCGGCCAATGTGATCGCGACCAGTTGCGCCCGCGACAGGCGTTCACCCAACAGAACCGCACCCAAAAAGATGCTGAACAATGGGTTAATGTAATACCCGAGTGCCGCGTCCAATGCATGACCGGATGAGATAGACCAGACATAGATGCCCCAATTGATCGAAATCAGCGCAGCCGTCACACAGGCCATCGCCATGGTGCGAGGCGACTTCAATGCCTCACGCAGGTCGGATGTACGGCGCAACAAGATCAGCACAACCGCCGCAATCGGGAGCGACCAGATGATACGATGTGCGACAACCTCAGCGGCTGGAATATGGGCAACCATTTTCATATAGAGCGGCAGGAAACCCCACATCACATAAGCCGTCACCGCAAAGGCCAAACCTTGCGACGTGTCTTCGTTGGGTTTCTTATTCAGACTGTCAGGGTTGCGCATCGGATGTCCTCCACCTTTGGTGGGTATCGTGATACGCAACCCGCTGCCAGCGTTAAACCTTCACGCGATCCGACTTTGGATCGTACATAGGTTTCAAGGATACTTCGGCTTGAACGCGTGTTCCCGCCACATCAATCTCATAGCTTGAGGCAAGAACTTCTGCGGCCGTTTCGCCCTTACACGGAACATACCCCAATCCCATCGCAGCACCCAAATGGTGACCATATGATCCGGACGACAGAAACCCCACGACTTCGCCATCACGTATCACTGCTTCGTTGTGGTATAACAGCGGTTCAGGGTCATTCAGACGGAACTGCAACAGACGGGCGTTCAGCCCTTCGTCCTTTTTGCGCAGCACCGCGTCACGGCCAATAAAGTCGGGCTTGTCGGTTTTCACGGCAAAACCCAAGCCGGCCTCAAGCACATGATCCTCGGCAGTGATGTCATGGCCAAAGTGACGGAAACCTTTTTCGATACGCGCACAATCCATCATGTGAATGCCGCAGAGTTTTAGCCCCATGTCCTGACCTGCCGCGTGCAGCGTTTCAAAGGCGTGTGCGGCCATGTCGGCACCTACATAGATTTCCCAACCCAATTCACCCACGTACGTCACGCGATGCACACGGGCGAGGCCCATACCCAGTTCGATCTCTTGGGCTGTCCCAAAGGGGTTCACGTCGTTTGTAAAATCATTTGGTGATACGGCCTGCAAAAGTTTGCGCGCGTTCGGGCCCATGACGGCCAGCACGCCTTCGCCAGCGGTGACATCCGTGATCACCACGTTGAAATCGCCCACATGACGGCGCATCCATGTTTCATCCGCAAGACGCGTCGCAGCCGGGGTCACAACAAGGTAGGCTGTTTCGGACAGGCGCGTGACGGTCACATCCGCCTCAATTCCACCGCGTTTGTTGAGGAATTGGGTATAAACGATTTTGCCCACTGGCACATCATATTGACCACCGCCCACATGGTTCATGAATGCGCAGGCATCGCGGCCTTCAACACGGATTTTGCCAAAAGACGACATGTCATACATGCCGACATTGGTGCGGATGGCCGCGACTTCCTCAGCGACGTTGTCAAAGAAATTCTGACGCTTCCATGTGTATTCGTATTCTGCCTTTTGACCATCACGCGCGAACCAGTTGGCACGCTCCCATCCGGCGAGTTCACCCATGACGCCGCCTTGATCCAGCAAGTGTTGATGAAACGGCGTGCGGCGGATGCCCCGTGCTGTGGCTTTTTGGCGGAAAGGAAAGTGATCCGCATAAAGCAAGCCAAGCGTTTCTTTGGAGCGTTCAAACAGATAGGTTTTGTTGCCTTGGAACGGCTGCATACGTGCGATATCGACATCACCCAGATCAAAGGGCTTGTCGCCGTCATCCATCCACTGCGCCAGCGCCATGCCAGCGCCACCCGCAGATTGGATGCCGATAGAATTAAACCCGGCGGCGACCCAGACGTTGTCCATCTCGGGCGCTTGGCCAAGGTGGTAAGCGTCATCGGGGGTGAATGATTCAGGCCCGTTAAAAAACGTATGAATCCCAGCTTCGGCCAACATTGGCAGGCGTTCGACAGCGGCCTCTAGGATCGGCTCAAAGTGGTCGAAATCCTCGGGCAGTTGGTCAAATTCAAAATCTGCGGGGATGCCATCCATTGCCCATGGTTTTGACAGTGGTTCAAAGGCACCCAGCAGCATTTTACCTGCGTCTTCTTTATAATACGCACATTCATCTGGCACGCGCAGCACGGGCAATTGGGTCAGACCCGGGATCGCTTCGGTTACGATGTAAAAGTGTTCGCAAGCGTGTAGCGGGACGTTAACGCCCAGCATGCGGCCAACCTCGTGGCCCCACATACCGCCGCAGTTCACCACCATGTCGCAAGTGATGTGGCCGCTTTCCTCACCCTGTTCCCAGTTTACCCCGGTGATTTTGCGGCCTTCACGTGTCACGCCAGACGCACGGGTACGTTCGATGATCTTGGCACCGCGTTGACGCGCACCTTTGGCCAAAGCCAGCGCGATGTTCGCCGGATCGCCCTGCCCGTCTTTCTCAAGATACACCGCGCCGGTCACGCCATCGATGTTCAGATGTTCGTATTTCGCCTTCACTTCCGCAGGGCTAATTTCCTCAACCGCAACGCCAAAGGCACGCGCCATCGCCGCCTGGCGGTAGATCTCTTCCTTGCGTTCTTCGGTCAGCGCCACCGTGATCGACCCGCAGCGTTTAAACCCAGTCGCAACGCCTGTTTCTTCTTCAAGGTTGCCGTAAAGTTCCTGCGAATACTTTGCCAGCTTGGTCATGTTTGCTGTTGCCCGCAGTTGTGCGATCAACCCGGCGGCGTGCCAAGTGGTGCCAGACGTGAGTTGCTTGCGCTCCAGCAGTACCACGTCTTTCCACCCCAGTTTGGTCAGGTGATACGCAACAGAGCAGCCGATAACACCGCCGCCAATGATGACCACGCGCGCGTGGGAAGGAACGTCAGCCATGATCAGGCTCCTTTAAATAATGTCGCGGCCAAGGCCGCTAGACAATGGTGTGACCAGCCGCGCGCAGACGACTGGCAATTTCAGCGATATGTTCCGGGCTGACTTCGCAGCAACCGCCAACAATGGTCGCGCCTTGATCGATCCATCCCATCACGTGATCAGCATAATTTTCAGGCGTCAAATCACGGCGCATGGCCAGCGCATCAACGGTTGGCTTATCCTTAAGGAAATCATCCGTGATCTTCTCAAAGGCATTGGCGTAGGCACCAAATGGCAGATCGCCTTGGACTAGAACCTTGAGTGCTGCGGGGATCGCTTCGGGCGCAGAGCAATTGATCAAAATTGCGGCGGCTTTTTCATTCGCAACCTCAAGAACGGCAGCGAGTGGTTCGCCTGAGCGGAGTTTTGTGCCGTCCCTGTCATTCACCGTCAGGGACAACCAGATCGGTTTGCCACCCTCTGACGCACCATTCAAAATACTGATCGCGTGATCGTACGATGCGACGGTTTCACAGATCAACAGATCACAAGCCGGCGCCAACAGCTTGGCGATCTCTGCGTAAAACGGCGCGCCAATCTCAGGTTCGGGGTGCAGGTCAGGGCGATAGGACGCCCGCAGTGGTCCAATTGCGCCTGCAACACGCACAGCGCCACTGTCTTTGGCTTCTTTCAATGCGAGGGCATAAAGCGCATCAAACTTACCAACCATAGGGGTATCGACCAATCGGTCATGGTGAATGGCATAGGTATTGGTTGTGATAATGCTGGCCCCGGCGGCGGCAAAATCACGATGCACCTCGGCCACCAAACCGGGATGGTCAATCATCACCTGTGTAGACCATAGTGGCGTCGGTTTATCCCCGGCACGGTGGACCAGCTCTTGGCCCAAGCCGCCATCAAGAAGTGTGATATCTGTCATTTTCATTCCTTTGGCACAGGAAACCAAAATGGCATCCTGTGCGTGTTCTACAGCAGCCGATCAGGCCCGGATACGTTCGTTTTCTGGATCCCACAATGGCTGGTCCTCTTGCACCACAGCCTTGCACCGCGCGCCAAAGATTTCGATCTCAAGCTCGGTGCCCGGCTTAGCCAGTTCTGACTTGATCACGCCCAGCGCGATGGATTTTTTCACGCGGAAACCCCAGTCGCCAGACGTGGTTTCGCCGACCACTTCGTCGCCGTTCCAGACTGTCGACATGTAAGGCGCGTCTGCGAATGGCGCGTCCACCGTCATGGTCACGAACATCTTTTTCGAACCTTGCTGTTTTTCTGACAACAACGCCGCTTTGCCGATGAAATCCTGCGGTTTGTCAAAGCGGATAAAGCGTTCCATGCCACCTTCTAGCAATGTGTAATCCGTAGACAGATCACCCTTCCAAGTCCGATACCCTTTTTCGACCCGCATGGAGTTCAGCGCATACATCCCAAACGGCGTGGCCCCAGCATTGCGGATGGCTTCATAAGCGACCTTGCTGTCCTCGAACGAGGTGTGCACTTCCCAGCCCAATTCACCACAGAACGAAATCCGCATCAGCTTGCAAGGTTTGCCTGCGATTTTTGCATCTTGGAGGGTTAGCCAACCTGTGCTCAGGTCTGCGCCCTCAACAATGCCGGACAACAATTCGCGCGACTGCGCGCCTGTGACCAATGCGGTTGACCAATCGCGGGTGATATCGGTCATCGTCAACGAACCATCTTTGGGCAAACGGCCCTTGAGGAACTCAAGGTCATGCCATTGCGCCACGGCAGCGGTCATGATCCAGAAATCATCTTCATCCCAACGGATGATTGTGACCTCGGTGACGATGCGCCCGCGGCTGTCGGTGAAGTAACCAAGGTTCATGCGACCCGCTTTGGGCAATGCGCCTGCGATCTGGCCGCGCAGCCATTCGGCAGCACCTGTCCCGGTCAATGTATAACGAGAGAAGCCCGGCATATCGAGAACGCCAGTGCCATTCGTACAGGCCTCAACTTCCTCAGCGACGCGTGCCTTCCATGGCCCTTCACGGCCCCAAGTTTGGGTTGCTTCCTCGGATGTATCATCGCCGTCTTTGGCAAACCAATTGGCACGTTCCCAACCGTTGTAAGCGCCCATCTGTGCGCCAGATGCCAGCAATGTCGCGTGATTAGGTGACAGTTTTTTGTCACGTCCCGCTGGCCATTCGTGGTGTGGGAAATGCATGGCATATTCGTGGCCGTAAGTTTCCAGCGCTTTGTTGAGGCAATAGTCGTGATCGGCAAAATCGGTGTAACGGCGTGGGTCAACCGCCCACATGTCCAACTCGGTTTCGCCATGCATGATCCATTCCGATAGGCACTTGCCCGCGCCGCCACCTTGGGCGATGCCAAAAGTGAATGAATGTGCTTCAAACGCGTTTGGCACGCCGGGCATTGGGCCAATCATCGGCAGGCCATCAGGCGCGTAAGGGATCGGACCGTTGATGTTGCGGCCAATACCTGCGGTGCCCAACACTGGCACACGTTCCATCGCGTCCTCGATGTAGAATTCAAGGCGGTCCAGATCATCGGGATACAGTTGGAAGCTGAAATCTTCTGGCATCGGATCTTCTGGGGTCACCCAATGCGCCTTGCAGTTGCGCTCGTAGGGGCCAAGGTTAAGACCGTTTTTATCCTGACGCAGATAATAACTGATATCCACGTCGCGGATCATCGGCATTTTATGGCCCTGCTCTTTGGTCCAGGCGGCGAGTTCAGGGATTTCCTCGCTTAGGAAATACTGGTGCGACATCACCACCATCGGCACGGTGCGCCCGCCAAACGGTTTAAACATTTCGCCGACGCGCTGCGCATAATAGCCTGCACAGTTAGCGACCTTTTCACAGCGAATATCGCCCTTTGCGGTTTTTACGATCCATTCGTCGCCATCACGTTCGATGCCCGTAACGGGGCAGAAACGTTCAATCCGACCACCCGCTTCGCGTGCACCTTTGGCAAGCGCTTGGGTCAATTGCGCCGGGTCGATATCCCCATCCAGAGGGTCCCAAAGGCCACCAGCCAGATCATGTGTTTCCATGAACGGGTTGAATTTCTTTAACTCGTCTGGCGTGCAAATATCCATCTGCAAGCCCTGATAGCGCCCCATGCCCGCAACGCGTTCAAATTCTTGCATCCGCTCTTTGGTATGCGCCAACCGCAGCGCTCCTGTGACGTGATAGTTCATTGGATAATCGACGTCTTTGGCCAGCGTGCGGTACATTTCCAGCGAATAGCGCTGCATGTTCATCACAGCCCAAGACCCGGCAAAGTTCGGGCAGTTGCCCGCAGCGTGCCACGTGGACCCGGCGGTCAATTCGTTCTTTTCCAGCAGAACGCAATCTTTGTAGCCCGCTTTGGCAAGGTGATAGAGCGTGGATGTACCCACGACACCGCCACCAATGATGACCACACGGGCCGTTGTTGGGAAATCACTCATCTTCTTTTTCCTCCTGCCGAACGTTGTCGGTGATGTTGTAATAGTCGCCTTTGTCGGCGGTAAATATGTGTCGCTCTAAGTGCATGCCTGTAGGGCCATCCAACGCACCCAGCGAGATGCCAGTGTCTGGATCAGCCGAACCTTTCCAGAATAGAAAACTGCCACAGGTTGGGCAAAAACCGCGCTTTGCGGATGTACTAGAGGCGAACCATTTTGGGGTGCCCGTTATGGTCAAATCATCATCCATGACTTGCACCGATGCCCAATGATGGCCTGATTGCTTGCGACACTGGCTGCAATGGCAGGCCGCCGGATCACGTGCTGCACCTTTGGCGTTAAATGTGATTGCGCCGCATAGGCAACTTCCGTTTAGCATAGTCAAATCCTTCCTGGTGTTGAGGGTGCGCCAAGCAAGACACCGTAGATGACAAAACACACTGCCATGACGCGTCGGACCCAGACGTTAAACACAGCCCCCAATGCTGCACGCCCAATGCCTGCACCAAGGGCGGTGAAGCCTGTGTAACTGAGCGCGGTTAGGGTTAGCGCCGTAGGGAAGATCACCAGCATTTGGTCCCAAATTGGGACATCAGGTTGAACGAACTGCGAAAAGGCCGCGAGGTATCCTGCAACGCTTTTGGGGTTGATGGTCGCGATGGCCAGCGCACGCAGATATATTGATGACGCAGGGCGCGCATCGATTTTAACTGGTGTCTTGGCCATGATCCAACCACGGATCCCAAGATAGATAAGAAACCCCGCGCCAATAAGTTTGGCGACTGTAAATGCAGTGGGTGATGCTGTGATCAATGCGGTAATACCAGCCGCAGATAAGAGCAGAAACAATGTCGCTTGGGTCAAAATCGCCAACACCCCAACCATTGCGCGCCGAAATCCGATATTCATGCCGTTGGAGATGCAATTCACTGCGTTCGGCCCCGGTGTGGTTACAAACACCACCCAGAACAGCGCAAATATGATCCAAGCGTCAAATGTCATGTCAATAAATCGGTGGCGCAATGACCCAAATGGCCACGGCGGGTTGGTCAGATGGGTTGGACCAGCGGAAGGGTTCACCGCGCACGCGGAAACTATCACCGGGATTGAGGTTATGCGTGGTCCCATCGATCTCAACTTGCAAGGTGCCAGAGATGAGATAACCAACCTCTTGGGTTGGGCGCATAACCGCATCTTTGATTTTGCTGTGGGGTAAGAACGTGGAATGTACCATTTCGAAATCATCGGTCAAATCAGGTGACAACAATTCCTCAACCAACCCTGCGATTGATGAGCCGATGGGGCGGCGCGCATCTTTTCGCACGACAAAGCCTGCTTCGATTGCCGGGGCTGCCGCGTGACGAAACAGCATTGAGACAGACACATCCAAGCAGGCAGCGATGTGGCGTAAATCAGTAATTGAGGGCTCTGACTTGTCGCGTTCAACCTGGCTTAACCATCCCACAGAACGCCCCAAAGTGTCAGCCATATCAGATAGCGTCAGCCCGCGTGCTTTTCGAAGGGCACGCAGATCAGCACCAAGTGAGTGTGGCATATTGGGCAGATCGTGGCGCATGATACCTCGTGAAAAAATAGATCAGAATTTCACGTTGCCCGAGTCGCATGAAAAAATCCAGTATTATTTCACGACAGCAAAAACATTCTTTAGGATTTCAGCGATTGAGTCAGCGTCTAATTGCGTAAAGGCGTTTGGCAAATTGCTGTCGATGTCAAAGACACCCAACAGGTCACCCGAACCGTTGAACACTGGCAAAACAAGTTCAGAGCGCGTGGAACTGGCACACGCGATATGACCTTCAAACGCATCAACATCCGCCACCAATTGCACCTGCCCGGTTCGCGCCGCTGCACCACAGACACCACGCGAAAAAGGGATAACCAAACAGCCATGTCCGCCTTGGTAAGGACCAATCTTGAGAAGGTCTGGCGAAGTGACGCGGTAGAAACCTGTCCAATCAAAGCGATCATCGGAATGATGTACTTCACAGGCGACGGTGGCCATCAGCGCAACACAATCATCTTCGCCCGCTGTTAACGCATCTATTGATTTTGTGAGGCTGGAGTAATCAACGCGCATGTTGGTTCCTTTCGTAGGCACCCGGGGGCTGACTGCCCCCGGACCCCCGTGAGTTTATCTGGCTAGATGAATGTTAGACACGTTCGATGGCAATGGCTGTACCTTCGCCACCACCAATACAGATTGCGGCAATACCCCGTTTGAGGTTGCGTTTTTCAAGAGCATTTAACAACGTTACCATGATCCGCGCACCTGATGCGCCGATAGGATGGCCCAGCGCGCACGCCCCCCCGTTAACGTTCACAATGTCGTGGCTAAGCCCCATTTCATGCATGAAAGCCAGTGGGACGACGGCAAACGCTTCATTCACTTCCCACAAATCGACGTCATCTTTGGACCAACCGATGCGATGCAGCAGCTTTTGTGCTGCGGGCACAGGTGCTGTTGTGAACAACCCCGGCGCTTGCGCGTGGCTTGCATGGCCAACAATGCGGGCGCGGATGTTCAACCCTTGCGCCTTTGCAGCCTCTTCAGATGCAAGCACAAGCGCTGCCGCACCATCAGAAATGGATGACGAATTGGCCGCTGTTACAGTGCCACCTTCGCGGAAGGCGGGTTTGAGTTGTGGTATTTTTTCAGGTCGCGCATGTGCAGGCTGTTCGTCAGCGGTTGTCATGGTGCTGCCCTTGCGGGATGTGACCTCAACAGGTGTGATTTCATCATTGAAAGCGCCTGATTCTTGGGCCTGTAGCGCACGCGAGAGTGACGCCAACGCATAGTCATCCTGAACCGCGCGGGTGAATTGAAAGGTCTCGGCGCAATCTTCTGCAAAGGTGCCCATCAAACGGCCCTTATCATAGGCGTCTTCGAGACCATCCAGGAACATGTGATCGACCACTTCCCCATGCCCAAGACGCGCGCCGCCGCGCATTTTTGGCAGCACATAAGGTGCATTGGTCATGCTTTCCATGCCGCCAGCGACCATAACATCCGTCTGCCCAAGCGCGATCTGATCAAAGGCAATCATCGCGGCCTTCATGCCGGAACCACACATTTTATTAAGCGTGGTTGCAGGCACATCGTCGCCCAGACCAGCCGCAAAACCAGCTTGTCGCGCAGGCGCTTGTCCTTGGCCTGCTGGTAACACGCAGCCCATCAAGATTTCTTGAACGACTGCGGGCCCTGCGCCATCCAATGCGGCCTTTATCGCCATTCCACCCAGTTGCGCAGCAGTAAGCCCTTGAAATACGCCTTGAAAACCGCCCATTGGCGTCCGGGACGCCCCTGTAATCACCACATTTCGCATAGAATTCTCCTTGGTCTGATCACGCTCATAAATTGGTAAGCAATCGCTGCTATCACCTTGATCCATCACGGGACTTAAAGGTGTGTTTATGGAAGTTTCCACGAATAATGAAGGTAATATGTGCGTGGTGAGCGTGCTTGAAGCACGTATTGATGCGGCAGTCGCGCTCGCTTTTAAGGACGCGATGCGACGATCCACTGACGGTGGTGACGCAGACGTTGTGTTGGATTTGGGTCAAGTGACGTTCATTGATTCAAGTGGATTAGGGGCAATCGTGGCGACCATGAAATTTCTGGCACCAGATCGTAAATTGATCCTCGCCGGATTGACCCCTGCCGTTGATAAAGTGTTCAAACTTACGCGCATGGATACGGTTTTCAGTGTTTTTGGGACCTTAGATCAAGCACTGGCCAAACAGAGTGCCTAATACAAAAAGCAATGAACATCACACAAAGGTAGTCGCATATGATCGCTTTTGAAGTTGACGTCGACAGCGGCGAATTAGCCGTTCGAGATGCATTGACGCTTGTTTTATCAAACCTCGAAGTGCTTTCTTTGGATGTTGAAGAGCTTGCAACAGTCGAGCTTGTCCTTGCCGAAGCGCTAAATAACGTTGTTGAACACGCTTATCCCAAATCAGAACCCGGCAATCCAATTCACATTCAATGTTCACAAAAGGCGACGGGTCTGCATTTTGCGATCACGGATCAAGGCCATGCAATGCCTGATGGGAAAACACCGCTTGGACTGTCCCAAAATGTTGACGTTGATCCCCTTGATATGCCCGAGGGTGGGTTTGGCTGGTTCTTGATCAAAGATTTGGCAAAAGACGTGCTATATCGACGGATCGAAAACGAAAATCAGCTTTCCTTGCGCATTGCTGTGGCGATTCCGTAGGTCGCTGCGAGCGATTTCCCGATCAAGCCGGTATTTTCATTTTATTTCAGATTGTTAGAAAATTTCTGACAAACTCCGTTATGTCGTCCAACCCATCTACCCTATCCCCAAAATGCGCAGCTGTGCCTTAATGATGCCCAGAAATTTCCCGAAATTGCCGCGATACGATCACATTCGCGCCATGGTCAAAGGGCATACATGGTTTTGTAGCTGCATATGGCTTCCCTCGACGCCGCGTTTTATAGCCCCCACCCAGTGCACGGCGTCGAGGATCTTCTTTCCCTACATCATTGGCAGTCTTTGAAACCCGCGCTAGGTTCACTTTGACTGATTTGGCAGGGGCAGACATGCGTGATTTTCATCTTCCGGGGCGTTCGCCCGTATTGGCAACAAATGGTATGTGCGCAACCTCGCATCCGCTGGGTGCAAAGGCTGCAATTGATATTCTAGAACGTGGTGGCAATGCGATGGATGCGGCCATCGCTGGCGCAGTTCTGTTGGGCATTTGCGAACCTCAAATGACCGGAATTGGCGGGGATTGTTTTGTTCTATATTCGCTGCCTGGCAGTCATGAGGTGAAGGCGTTAAATGGGTCAGGCCGCGCGCCTGCCGGTCTCGACGCTGCGATGTTGCGTGATCAAGGCAAGGCCAATGTGCCATTGCAGTCCGCCCATTCAGTGACAATTCCAACAGCGATTGATGCCATTTGCCACCTGTCAGACACAGTGGGGAAACTGGGGCTTGATAAAGTATTGTCGCCCGCAATCCATTATGCAGAACACGGCGTTCCGGTCGCACCGCGCGTTGCATTTGACTGGGCAAAAGATGCTGGCACCTTACAGGGAAAGGCGCGTGATTTTTATCTGTGGGGTGGCAATCCCCCCAATGTCGGTGACGTTTTTCAAGCACCACAGCAAGCAGAGGTGTTGCGCCGCATTGCAAAGAACGGGCGCGATGCATTTTACCAAGGAGAAATTGCCGAAGACATGGTAGCCGCGTTGAATGCTGCTGGCGGCACGCATACGCTGGATGATTTTGCGAACGCGTCCTGTGATGCGACGATTCCTGTGGCTGGTTCGTACAAAGACATTGAAGTGGTCGAACACCCACCGAATGGTCAGGGGGCAACCGCCCTTTTGATGCTAAATATCCTAAAGAAATTCGATGTGGCTGGGATGGACCCAATTGGCGCAGAGCGGGTCCACATAGAGGCTGAGGCGACAAAGCTGGCCTATGATGCACGCAATCGGTTTCTGGCTGATCCAGATTCGACCTCGCGATTGGATCATATGTTGGCCCCTGAAACTGCAGGCAAACTGGCAGCGTTAATTAATCCTAAAAAAGCAATGCAAGCAGCGGCCCCCTTGAGCGAGGCAGTGCACAAAGACACAATCTATATCACCGTTGTGGATCGCGATGGCATGACCGTTTCGCTGATCTATTCTATTTTCCACGGCTTTGGATCCGGGATCGCCTCTGATAAATTTGGTATTTTGCTTCAAAACCGAGGTGCCGGTTTCACGCTTGAGCAAGGCCACCCAAACGAGTTGCAGGGCGGCAAGCGCCCGATGCACACCATTATTCCAGGAATGATCAAGCAAGATGGCAAAATCATCATGCCTTTTGGCGTGATGGGTGGTGCGTATCAATGTTGCGGCCATGCGCGTTTTGCATCCAACCTTGTTGATTTCGGCATGGATGTGCAGACAGCGATCGACGCACCTCGGGCATTTGCAGATGCGGGCGTTCTCAAGATTGAACGTGGATACAGTGATGACGTTCGGGCAGAGTTAAGTAACTTGGGACACAAAGTACAGGTTGCAGATGTGGCAATCGGTGGCGCGCAAGCGATTAAGATACGCAAGAGCGGTGTCCTAGAGGGGGCAAGTGACCCGCGCAAAGATGGTTGCGCGTTGGGGTATTAACTTAATTCAGCTGGAAATGCAGCGGATAGGCACCATCGGTGAATGGCCCAAACAGATCGGGGATATCCGGGTGATCCACAGGTTCGCCTGAATAATCCGCGACCAAGTTCTGCTCAGACACATAAGCCACATAATAGCTTTGGTCGTTTTCGGCCAGTAGATGATAAAACGGCTGATCTTTTATGGGGCGCGTGTCCTCGGGAATCGCTTCGTACCATTCATCGGTATTGGCAAATTCTGGGTCCACGTCAAAAACCACCCCGCGAAAGGGATGTTTTTTATGCCGGACCACTTGGCCCAGATGATATTTTGCGCGCGTTCTTAGCATAACATTGCAGCCCCTACCTTTCGTTAGTAATCGGTACAAGGGCCTTTTGTCCAATCACGTGACGGCAATTTAAGGAAACAGTCTGTTGAACCTCGCCCTGACAGTGTTGGAAATCGTTGCGCCCGTGTTTTTACTGGCGGGCATTGGATTTACGTGGGTCAAGCTGGGTTTCGAATATCGGATACAATTTGTCACGCAACTGGCGATGACACTATCGGTGCCGTGCCTGATTTTCGTGTCTTTGATGAATACGAAAATAGAACCGGCGGCTTTGACCACACTTTTGTTTGCAGGGATTGCCGCTTATGGCGGAGTTACCGCTGTGACGGCTTTGCTGGTTTGGGCGCTAAAGCTAAACCGACGTACTTATTTGGCACCCCTAATTTTTGGCAATACGGGAAACCTTGGGCTTCCACTGGCGCTGTTCGCGTTTGGGGAGGTCGGCCTCAGCTATGCAGTGGTGGTTTTTGCGATCATGGCGATCTGGTCCTTTACCTTTGGCATCTGGTTGGTCGCAGGTGCCGGATCGTTTGGCAAAGTACTGCGCGAGCCCTTGGTTTGGGCGACACTCCTGGGCGCGTTATTTTTATGGCAAGACTGGCAAACGCCAAAATTCCTGACCAACACGCTGACTTTGTTGGGACAAATGGCGATCCCGATGATGCTGATCACCTTGGGTGTGGCTGTTGCACGCCTGTCACCGGGCGGGATTGGCCGGGCCGTGGTGCTATCCGCACTCAAAATCATACTCTGTGTCGGCATTGCATGGGCTGCGGCCCGTTACTTTGAACTGGACGATGTAGCATTTGGCGTCTTGGTGCTGCAAATCGCAACCCCCGTCGCAGTTACGTCTTATTTACTTGCAGAAAAGTACGGGGCCGACGCACAGGCCGTTGCGGGATTGGTGGTTGTCTCAACTTTGATGTCTGTGGGCGCATTACCGCTGATTTTAGCTGCGCTTCTTTAGAAAAAGTGATGTGACGCCGCCGTAAAATCGGGTAAGCTTCTACAAAATAAAAAACGACAAAAAGCGAGAGGCAGATGAGCAAAACTCTTCGCGCATTGATAATGGTGCTATTGGTTGCATCCTGCGGTGGTGGACAGACGTCCGCGCCCCGTGGGTTGGATGATGCATGTTCCATTCTTCAACAGCGCCCCGATTATTACAAAGCATTCCGTGCAACTGAACGCCGTTGGGGTGTGCCTGTGCATGTGCAGATGGCCACCATCCATCAGGAAAGCAAATTTGTGGCCGACGCGCGCACGCCGTTCAAATACGTGATTGGCGTGATCCCAATGGGACGTCTATCAAGTGCATTTGGGTATAGCCAAGCCTTGGATGCGACGTGGGATGAATACCGCAATGCCCAAGGTCGGCGTTCGGCCAAGCGTGACAAAATCAAGGATGCCACCGATTTCATGGGTTGGTATATGAACCAAAGCCGGGATCGCAACGGCATCGCGTTGACCGACGCACGCAATCAATATCTGGCCTATCATGAGGGCCACACCGGTTTTGCGCGGCAAAGCTATAACAGCAAGGCATGGCTGGTTGGTGTTGCGGGCAAGGTCGACGCCCGTGCGCAAATGTATCAGGGCCAGATCGCTGGATGCCGTTTGCGCGGTTGATTTTATTGCCCCGGCAACACATGCCGGGGCATATTATGATTAGCGGTCAACCGTTGCGCGGCTGATATCGAACTTGTTGTTCGGGATATTGCCGCCTTGTTTGAGGTTCCCCAAAATCACCGTTGTTTGGCTGCCATTGCCATCATTTATGATCCATTGGCGCAACTCAACGGGTGCTGAAGTGAACTTCAGCTGGATATTGCCATACTCAGGATGCTCAGGATCTTGGGCTGTGACAGTGGTGGACGTGCCGTCGTATTGGTGACCTGTGACCATCTTGGCCCGCCCCAAATCAACACGTTTTGCCAGAATGATCGACAAAGGTGTACGTGCCAACGGATAGGTTTCTGGCGGCTGGTTCGATTTCTTATCGTAGATCACAACCGTATTGCTTCCCGCGACAACCAAAGCCGTGTCAGGTTCATTATATTCAAACCGTACCTTGCCCGGGCGCTTGATCAAAATGGTGCCCGTGCTGATCGACCCATCGTCATTGATCTGGGTGAATTCGCCTTGCGCTGTTTGCATCTTGTTCAAGTACCCTGAAATCTCGTTCAAGGGTAGTTTCTGTGCGGCAGCAGCAAGGGGTGTCAGCACGGCCAAACCCAATGTCAGCGCGGCAGAAGTGATAAATCGCATACGTTTATTCCTGTGGTTATGCCTCAACTCGAACATAGGTTGTTTGGCATTGATATGCGATATCAGAGCGCGGGTTTTTGCCTGTGTTTGCTCATGCACCCATAAAAAACACCGCCGAAACGATGTTCGGCGGTGGTTGGAATGCGCTTTAACAGAAACGTAGGAGGTAAGCCTTAGCCCTGTTCTGGCACCAAAATTTCACGTTTGCCCACATGGTTTGCGGGTGAGACAAGTCCTTGATCTTCCATCTGCTCGACCAACCGTGCGGCCTTGTTGTAGCCAATCGCCAACTTGCGCTGGATATAGCTGGTCGAACATTTGCGATCTTTGATCACGATCTGAACAGCGGTGTCATACAGCGCATCTTCACCATCGGTATTCCCACCAAGGCCAAGCACCGCATCAATACTGCTTTCTGCTTCATCGGACGGTCCTTCGACAACACCCGTTATGTAATCAGGTTCACCGTAGGCCTTGAGGTGATTAACGATTTCCTCAACCTCTTCGTCGCTGACAAACGGCCCATGGCAACGGGTGATTTTCGCACCACCCGCCATATACAACATGTCGCCCATGCCGAGCAGTTGTTCGGCACCCATTTCACCCAAAATGGTGCGGCTGTCGATTTTTGAAGTCACTTGGAACGAAATCCGTGTGGGGAAGTTCGCCTTGATCGTGCCTGTAATAACGTCAACCGATGGCCGCTGTGTCGCCATGATCAGGTGGATACCCGATGCACGCGCCATCTGTGCCAGACGTTGAATACAGGCTTCAATCTCTTTGCCCGCAACCATCATCAGGTCGGCCATTTCGTCAACGATCACGACGATATAGGGCAGTGCGACGGGTGTATCTTCTTCGGTCTCGAAAATCGGCTCGCCAGTATCCTCATCAAATCCAGTTTGAACCGTGCGGCTGAACAGCTCGCCCTTGGCCAATGCTTCACGCACCCGACCATTGTAGCCCTCAATATTACGCACGCCCATTTTGGACATTTTGCGATAGCGTTCTTCCATCTCGCCCACGGTCCATTTCAACGCGACAACGGCCTTTTTCGGGTCGGTCACAACGGGGGACAATAGATGCGGAATGCCGTCATAGACAGAAAGTTCCAACATCTTGGGGTCGATCATGATCAGACGGCATTCTTCGGGTGTCAGCTTGTAGAGTAACGACAAGATCATCGTGTTGATCGCCACGGATTTACCAGAACCCGTTGTCCCCGCGATCAACAGGTGAGGCATCTTGGCAAGGTTCGCCACAACCGGATCGCCGCCAATGTCTTTGCCCAACGCCAGCGGTAGGCGCATGGTGCTGTCACCAAAATCACGTGCGGCGAGGATCTCGCGCAGCACCACTTTTTCGCGGGTTTCATTTGGCAGTTCGATGCCGATCACGCTGCGGCCCGGCACAGTCGAAACACGTGCAGAAAGTGCGGCCATAGAGCGGGCGATGTCATCGGCCAAACCAATGACGCGTGACGCTTTGAGGCCCGGCGCAGGTTCAAGTTCGTACATCGTGACAACAGGGCCGGGGCGCACGGCGACGATTTCGCCTTTCACACCATAATCATCCAATACCGATTCCAGCATCCGCGCGTTTTCTTCCAATGCTTCATCTGACAGGTGCAGACGTTCCACAACATCGGGACTTTCGAGTAGGTTCAACGGCGGCAATTCAAACCCCGGATGTGTGTCATCAAAGGTCAGTGTTGGCTGCGCTTCCGCTTGTGCTTGCTTGCTGGGCTGCACGGCTTTGCGGATGGGTTGTTGAACAACTTTGCGCGGCTCGGGCACGGGAATTGGCGCGATTTCAGGTGCCGGCGCGGGCTCAAGCGGCAATGGGGTCGGCTCCTCAATCACGGCAGCAGATGACGCAGCAGGTGACGACGCGATTGAATTGAGGGAAACGCGTGGTGTACTTAGAGGTGGCTCCACGCGGGACGGCGCGGTCAATGGAGGTTCTGGACGCAATGCAGCAGCAGGTGCCGCACCCAGCACAAGCGGATCAGGCCCACGCCCGCGACCTTTGGTCAGAGGTGCCGTAGACGGTGTATGCACCGCCGTGCCTGTACGAACGCGGCTTTTGATCACATCTGCGATTTTGCTTTTGATGCGATCCTCCCCCGGTCCTTCATCAACAACAGCGTCGCTATAGGTTTCAACCAACTCTGGTTCTGGCATCGTTTCAGGGCGTTTGATTAACGCGGGCATACGCGCCAACAGACCTGTCTTTGGCTCAGTTGGTTCAGCCAGTATCGGTTCTTGCGGAGCCTCTGGCACTTGGGTGCTAAAGGTTGGCTGACTTGCAACAAAGGCGGCGGCTTCTTCGGCCTCCACACGCTGACGCTCGCGGCGTTCGGATTGACGCGCTTGTAGACCTTGTGCGGCTTGCACGGCACCGCTGGCACCTCGGCCCAGAACAGTCATGAGACCAGCGTAAGCCATGATCACGCCGACCAATAGGAAACGACCTGCGCGCATAAGTTCAGCGCGGGTAAAACCAAGGATGAATGTCCCCATCCAAATCACCCCGATGCCCATCACAAAGGTCAGCAGCTTAACGGCGAAAACTGATCCAATCGGTAGGATCGTCAGTAAAAATCCGCTGACCGTATAGCCCAGCATCCCGCCCAAGCCAAAGCTGTGGGTTTGCAACCAGTCGGTGCCGGGTTGCAGTGTTTCGGCATAGATCGATAGCAGGGCAACCCAGATTGGGGCAAAGATTAAACGCCCAACAGCACGGTCTTGGCCACGGTGCAGGGCAAAACGAACGCCCCAGACCAACAACACAGCCGCAATCGCCCACGCGCCCCATCCGATCACCATCATCAAAGGTGCCGCAATAAATGCGCCCATGCGGCCCATCATATTCTTCGCAGGCGCGTCTGTGGACACCAACCAATTGGGATCTTCTGGTGTATAACTCGCGATTATCATCGCGGCGACAATACCAACGGCAATCAGTGCCAGACCCAACAATTCCTTGCCGCGTTTTTCAATCGCCTCGGCCATGTTGCTGTCCAGCAGTGGGTCGCGCCCGCGTGTCTGATATGCCATTGCTCAAATCCCTCGTTATACGTCGGAGTACAGGCAATCGCGGATTAGCTCTAATCCACGCGCTGTCTCGTCTTTTGGGGCCACCAGTGCGACCCGGATATATTTTTTGCCGGGGTTTTCCCCGTTCACGTCTTGGGCAAGATAGCTGCCGGGCAAAACCCGCACGCCAGTCTCGCGCCATAATTTCAGAGTTGCGATTTCGTCATCTTCAACGGGCAACCAGAGGAAAAACCCGGCTTCGGGTCTGACATAACCTGGCACGTTTCCAAGAATGCGATCCGCGATGTGGTATTTTTCAACATAAAGCGCACGGTTTTCTTTGACGTGTTCCTCATCTGCCCATGCCGCAGCAGCCGCGTGTTGCAACGGCAACGGCAGCGGCGCGCCTGCATAGTTGCGCAACTGTTTGACTTCACGGATCGTATCCGGCCCGCTGGCGACAAAACCAGAGCGCAATCCCGGTAGGTTTGATCGTTTCGACAGCGAATGGAAAATCGCAACTCGGTTACGGTCGGTCCCTAGGGCTTGTGCCACCTGCAACGCGCCAGTCGGCGGCGTGTCGAGGTAAATCTCTGAGTAACATTCATCCGCGAAAATCTTGAAATCGTACTTTTCAGCCAAACCAATCAAATTGGCCCAATAGTCATGATCCGCCACAGCGCCCTGTGGGTTGGCAGGCGAACAGATATATGCGGCGGTAGTGCGTTTTAGCACATCCTCGGGAACGCTGGAAAAATCAGGCAAGTGTCCGGTTTCAGCCGTCGCCGCGACCATGATCGGATCAGCGCCGCCTGAAATCGCAGCAATCATATAGACCTGATAAAACGGGTTCGGCATCAAGACCGCAGGTTTTTGGCCATTCTTGGTTTCCGGGCTAAGGGCAACAACCGCGTTGTATAGCCCCTCACGTGTCCCGTTCAGCGCCATAACTTCGGTGGCGGCGTCCATCTCAACATCGTAGCGCCGTTTGATCCAATCTGCGATGGCACCACGCAATTCGGGTGAGCCATCGTTCGGCGGATAGCTGTTAAAGCCGATGGCGTTTTGCGTGATGATATCGGTCACCCACCCCGGAAAAGCGTGCTTGGGCTCACCGATTGTCATGTGGATCGGCGTGCCACCACCCTCGTGTACATCTAGCAATGCACGAAGACGCGGCCACGCGTGAGCCGGAAGGTTCGAAAACCGCTCGGGAAAATTCATCAAAACTGCCTCAGGGTCGGGATCATTAGCGTCCCGTTTGCCCTAAATTAGCCAAGCCTCGCCCATTCGTCCAGAAAAACCCGAACATGATCAGGGATTTGTGGCTTTTGGGTTGTGAACCCTCTGATCTTAGGGCGCTTTAACTGAGCGCCTCTTCGGCAGCGATACCAAGGCGCAGCAGGTGTTCTTCCATATCTGGTGGGCACATCATCATCAAACCACAAGACGGGACGCCCGT
Source organism: Sulfitobacter sp. (assembly GCA_049794015.1). Lineage (GTDB taxonomy): Bacteria > Pseudomonadota > Alphaproteobacteria > Rhodobacterales > Rhodobacteraceae > Sulfitobacter. Next base: position 81,782 of record JBARCK010000051.1, read on the forward strand.
GGGCAGGGTTAACGCACAAACCCCCATCAAATTTCCGATCCGTGTGTTGCGCAAGGCCAGTAGGTTTTGTTCAACAAAATAATCGTGATCTGTGGTGAGCTGTTCAAGGTTTGGTGGCAATATGGGTGATGCGGGCAGCAACACAGCATCAAAACCCGCAACCGCCTGATCATAGCCCATGCGCGCCGTTTCAAGTTTGGCCCAAGCCGCCACATAATCGGGGCCGGAAAAGCCTTTACCGATACGGAAGCGTTCCAGAATTTCGCTGAACATCGCCTCTGGGTTTGCTTCAATCACATCGCGCCACAGGCCATACGCCTCTGATGTATAAAGACACCCACTTAAGGGCATTGCGTCTTCGACCTCTGGAATGTCGATATGTTCGATTGTGGCACCAGCATTTTGCAACCGTTCCAGCGCACTTTCGAAAGCGGCGGCGGGTTGATCCGAAACGCCGTCCATCGCAACCGTCTTTAACACAGCAAAGCGCCGCCCCTCTAACGTAGCGCTTTGCAAATCCGCAGGTTTGCTCCCTTCAAGGGCTGCAAGCAGCAATCCAGCATCCTCAACCGAACGACACAGCGGGCCAATCGTGTCGAACTTCAATGCTAACGGCACAACACCTTCCAACGTCAGGCGGCCAGAGGTGGTTTTAAGGCCCACCAAATCATTCCAGGCTGCCGGGATACGAACTGATCCACCCGTATCAGAACCTATACCAGCCGCCGCCAGACCAAATGCCACCGATGTTGCGGCACCAGATGATGACCCTCCAGCCACTGCATCTGCATCATTCACACAAGGCGGCGTGGCCGTGCTGGGATTGTGCCCAAGGCCGGAAAACGCCAATTCGCTCATGTGGGTTTTACCAAGACATACAAGGCCCGCTGCTGTTGCATTGGCAAGGACGGTCGCATCTGTATCTGGCACCCGACCTTCAAGCAGCTTTGACCCTGCTTCGGTCGCAACCCCTGCCGTGTCAAAGAGGTCTTTCCATGAAATAGGCACGCCGTCTAATGGTGACAAACGATGCCCCGCCTTTGCACGTTCTGCCGCGGCTTGCGCTTCGGCCAAGGCGCGTTCATGGGTCACACGGGCGTAAATCCGGTCGCATAAAGGATGTGCGTCAATCGCATCGAGATAGGTTTGGCATAGTGCAACCGGGTCAATTTTACCCGCGCCAATTCCGCGCCCCAAATCCGCAGCGGTCATATTTAGCCATTCACGCATGTCCGTCCCCTCAACTTGTGTTGGGAATGACGGTAGCGACCGTTCGGCACATGGACAATCCCCGTCCAGCGGTCATATCTAGGGTCATGGAATTTGATACAGATATTGCCATCATCGGCGGTGGTTTGAACGGCCCCACACTGGCTTTGGCACTGGCGCAAACTGGGCTGCATATCACTGTGATTGACGCGCTAGACGTCAGGACCCGCAAAAATGCAGCATTTGATGGGAGGTCGTATGCTCTGGCCTTAACGTCGACGCGCCTGTTGCAGGGGCTTGGCGTCTGGGATGCAGTCAGTGACAACGCACAGCCGATGCTGGAAATCAAAGTCACAGATGGGCGCGCAGGTGACGGACCGTCGCCCATGTTCATGCATTTTGATCACGCCGAGATCGAAGAAGGCCCGATGGGTTTTATGCTTGAAGACAGGCATTTGCGCCGCGCCTTGTTGGATGCGGTCGCAGCAACGTCCGAAATTACTCAAATGAATGGGCAAACCGTGGTCAGTCAACAGGTGGATGCAACTGGCGTCACAGTGACATTGGCATCCGGCAAAACCTTGCGCGCGCGCATGATCGTTGGGGCAGATGGTCGTGCGACGGGGACGGGTGAACGTGCCGGGATCAAGCGCATTGGCTGGGAATACGGGCAAACCGCGTTGGTCTGCGCATTAAAGCATGAATTACCGCACAATGGCATCGCGCATCAGTTCTTTATGCCCCCCGGCCCTCTGGCGATTTTGCCTTTGACGGGCAATCGATCGTCAATCGTTTGGAGTGAGACCGCGCAGAATGCCGCCGCGATCAACGCATTGTCAGATGATGACTATCTTGACGTGTTGCGCCCCCGCTTTGGCAGCTTTTTGGGGGAATTATCGCTGGTTGGTCAGCGATTTACCTACCCGCTTAGCTTATCACTGGCACATAACATGGTCGCCCAACGCGTGGCATTGGTAGGCGATTCCGCCCATGGAGTGCATCCCATTGCGGGCCAAGGTCTCAACGCTGGTTTGCGCGATGTTGCGGCCTTGGCTGAAGTGATTGCCGACACGCTGCGCCGGGGTGAAGACATCGGATCAGACGCGGCTTTGGCGCGCTATCAAGAATGGCGGCGTTTTGATAACACCACATTGGCACTGGCAACAGATAGCTTTAACAGATTGTTTTCCAACGATAACGCGCTGGTGCGCATGGCCCGTGACATTGGCATGGCTGCGGTGAATGCATTGCCGGGCTTGCGGCGTGGTTTTATCCGTGAAGCAGCTGGATTGACCGGTGATCTGCCCCGTTTGATGCAGGGTAAACCGCTGTAATCACTAGTCCAGCACACGTGCCTCATCTACCAACATCACCGGAATCCCGTTGCGTATCGGATAAGCCAAATTTGCAGCTTTTGACACCAATTCCTGTTTTTCAGCATCATATCTGAGGGTTGTTTGCGTGCGCGGGCAGATTAGCCCGTCCAGCATACGGCGGTCGAATTCGACATGAACGTCGCTCATTGCATCATTCCTTCTTCCTGACCGCCACGCAGCGTGTATTCGATCAATGTCACAAGTGTTTCGCGGCGTGTTTGAAGCGAGGGTGCCTCAAGCAACGCCTGTTTATCTTCAGCTTCAAAATCCAGCATCATTGACAGGGAATTGATCAGCAGTTCATCGTCTGCTTCTTTCAAGGTATCCCAATCAGCAGACAACCCGCGCGCGTCAAAGTAGCGTTCAAGCAGGGCAAGGAACACCTTGCGATGGAAGCCATCGTCGGCCTCATCTTTGCCCAGATCCCGGTCAAAGCCGTCCCAGTTCACATCGCATCGACGGTAGGGACAAAACCCTTCGACTTCGCGCACAACCCGGAAACGTGACACACCACCAAGGGTGATCATATAACGGCCATCTTCGGTCTCGGAAAACTGCGTGATCCGCCCGGCGCAGCCAATTGTGTGCAACCCCGGCCCTTCACGCCCTGGCACCGGGTTGGGTTGAACCATCCCAATTAGCCGTGTGTCCGTTTTCAACGCATCCTCGATCATCTGAAGATAGCGCGGCTCAAAGATATGCAGCGGCAAACGCGAGCGAGGCAAAAGCAGCGCCCCGCCCAATGGGAAGATCGCAATTGTGTCTGGCAGTTCGTTTTGCTTTATCATGCAATGTGACCTAGCGCGTCCATCCGATCAGGCAAATATCATAGAGCTGAGCTTGCGCCGCCCGTTCAACACCACAGGGTCATTAGCCTTGAGCGCGTCAAATATCGTGAACAATTGGGTCTTGGCCGCCCCTTCGTTCCATTCCCGATCCCGACGGAAAAGATCAAGCAGATGGTTTACGGCACCTTCTGCATCACCATTGGCATACAGCGCTTGGGCCAGATCAAAGCGTGCCTGAAGATCGTTTTCGTCAGCCTCAACAGCAGCACTTAGTTCCGCAACCGGGCCCGCATCTGCGGCTTGGCGCGCCAATTGAAGCTGTGCATGGGCCGCCTCCAGTTCTGGTGCTTTGGAGATTTCAATTGGTGCACCGTTTAGCAATGCTTCGGCCTGATCAAGTTCACCCATCGCGATATGCGCCCGTACCATGCCACCGTAAGCGGCTGCGTGATTGGGGTCTTCGCCAAGGATTGCCGCAAAAGTTTGTGCCGCATCCACGGCCTCGCCAGCGCTCAACATATCTTCGGCGGCTTCAACCGCTTCGGCCAAGCCATCGCCCGGCGCTTCGCCACCTGCTGCTTTCACAACACGATCGATAAAGGCTTTTATCTCTGATTCAGGCTGCGCACCTTGAAAGCCGTCAATCGGTTGGCCCTTGTGGAATGCATAGACGGTTGGGATGGATTGGATTTGCAACTGGCCCGCAATCATCTGGGCCTCGTCCACATTGACCTTAACCATTTTCACCGCCCCCTTGGCGGCTGTTACGGCGGCCTCTAGCTGCGGGCCCAACGTTTTGCACGGGCCACACCACGGTGCCCAAAAATCCACAATGATCGGGGTCGTTTGTGACGCTTCGACAACGTCCGTCATAAAGCTGGCTTCGTCGCTGTCTTTGATCAAGTCAGCAGCGGGCGCGCCGCCTAGGTTCAGTTCCATCATGTCAAATTCCTATGGTATTCGTGTTTGACCCTATATGTGGGCCAACGTTGGTTAATCAAAGGTCAAAGGTCGCAAAAACCGGTGCGTGGTCGCTGGGTTGATCCCATCCGCGCACGCCGCGTTGAATGTGACTGGAATGACCAGCGTTTGAAATATCGGATGTGGCCCAGATGTGATCAAGGCGACGGCCCTTATCGGCATTGTCCCAGTCCGGGGAACGATATGACCACCAGCTGTATAGGTTCCCATCTGGTATGTCTTGGCGCGTGACATCGACCCAATTGCCTGCGTCTTGGGTTTCACCCAGCGCTTCAACCTCAATCGGTGTGTGGCTGACAACCTTGAGCAATTTCTTATGATCCCAGACGTCATCCTCACGTGGGGCGATGTTTAAGTCACCGACAAGAATGGACTTTTTAGGTTTCTCGGTGTGAAACCAATCGCGCATCTCAGACAAGTAATCGAGCTTTTGACCAAACTTTTCATTGATCTCGCGGTTTGGTTTGTCGCCGCCTGCTGGAACATAAAAGTTATGAATTTCTGTGCCGTTTTCCAGTTTGGCCGACACATGCCGCGCATGGCCAAGGTCAACCAGATCACGACCACCTGTTTCCTCAAGCGGCAGTTTCGACAAGATCGCAACGCCATTATAGCCTTTTTGCCCGCGTGCGACCATGTGGGTGTATCCCGCCGCATGAAACGCCTCTGTCGGGATTTTATCGACCGGGCTTTTGCATTCCTGCAGGCACAGAACATCTGGCCCATGTTCCGCCAACAGACGCAGTACCAAAGGTTCGCGCAGACGGACAGAGTTGATATTCCATGTGGCAAGGGTGAAAGGCATGTGCAGGCTCCGGGGGCAAGGTATACGCTGGGCACCCTACCCCTTGCTGCAACGTACCGCCATGGCGAAATCAGATGCCATTCGGCGCAAGCATGACTTTCCCTTTGCGTTCCCCTGCCCAAGAATATTTGGCAGCCTCTGCGATCTCATCCAAAGTGAAATGTCTGTCGATTGGCGCATACAGCGTTCCCGCGGCGATTGATTTGATTAGTGATCCATAAACCTCTTTACGCGTCGCACTGTCGCTGCGTTCAAACCAATTCACCAACCAGAACCCGCGCACATGAATATCACGGAAAATCAATGCGCTGGCGTCCATGCGGCAAGGCTGGTTGGACATCCCGCCATAATTCACAAGCGTGCCACCTGTTTCTAGACACGCCCCAAGACGGCCAAATGTGTCACCTGCAACGGCATCAACAGCCAGTTTCATCTTGGCCCCAGCAGCGGCTTTTACGTCATGTGCAAGATCAGGACCATCGACCAACACGATTTCCGCACCCAGTTCTTTCAGCCCTTCAATCGCACTTTCACGGCGCACGACATTCACAACATTGATACCGCGTTCCTTGGCCAGTTGGATCAGATAACCACCGACGGCAGAATTCGCTGCCGATTGAATAACCCAATCGCCGGGCTTCAAATCAACAAAATCCGTTAACAACAGATGCGCGGTGGCAGGGTTCACCATCAGCATGGATAGTTGATCCAGATCTCCATCTGGCAAGGGGATAAGATGCTTTGGGTCGCAGGTTAATTCACTTACCCATGTCCCCTGCCCCGCTGGCAAAAGCACCAATTGGCCTCTGCCTTCGCCCTCACTGATCCGTCCCAACCCTTCATTCCCGGCAACGGCGGGCAACGGTGGTTTCACCCCGTAATTCCCTGAGATTTGGATCAGATCAGAGGGGTTGATTGGCGCGCGTAAAACGTCGACGCGCACCTGACCTTGGGCCAAAGGGTCTGACGGCATTTCAATCACCTTTAGCACCTCTGCCGGATTGCCAAACGCCTCGTAGATTACTTTTTTCATGCCATGTCTCCTTGGGGTGCACCGAACATGGTGTTCCAAGGCTCGCAGCGCCACCCCCACGTCGCAACGTTATCCAGATAAAAAAAGGGCCGAGCACTAAGGCTCGGCCAAGTCCAACAGGGAGGTATGTGTCATAACCCGGACACAAAAGTCGGGATTTTCACCTAACGGCAAGTATTACAACCTTGCCGCGTAGGACTTAATATTTCGTTCAGCAGGGAAAAGCCTGCGTTACGCCATCAACCTATAACCACCAGATTCGGTCACAAGAAGGCGCGCATTTGACGGATCTGGTTCAATTTTTTGACGCAGCCGATAAATGTGTGTCTCTAGCGTGTGTGTCGTTACTCCTGCATTGTATCCCCATACTTCATGCAGCAGCACATCGCGTGGAACAACACCCTCATTTGAGCGGTACAGAAACTTGAGGATGTTGGTTTCTTTCTCGGTCAGACGCACCTTTTTATCGTCTTCCGTGATCAACATCTTCATCGACGGCTTGAATGTATACGGCCCAAGCTGGAACACTGCGTCCTCTGATTGTTCATGCTGGCGCAATTGTGCGCGGATACGGGCCAACAGGACAGGAAATTTAAACGGCTTGCTGACATAATCATTGGCCCCTGCATCCAGACCCAGAATGGTATCCGCATCCCCGTCATGGCCTGTCAGCATCATGATCGGGCTTTTGACGCCTTGTTTGCGCATCAAACGGCACAATTCGCGACCATCGGTATCGGGCAAGCCGACGTCCAAGATAACCAAATCATACAGCGCCTCTTTGGCCCGCACCATTGCATCACTGCCATTGGCCGCCTCAAAGACATCAAAATCTTCAGTCATGATCAACTGTTCGCTCAGCGCTTCGCGCAGGTCATCGTCATCATCAACAAGCAGAATTTTCTTAAGCTGGGCCATGGGGTTCTCCGTTTCGCTTGGAATAGAAATGCGCCTTGTGGTGCCATTCGACAAGCTTTGCTGCATTTTTTTCACAGCCTCGTGTTATCAGCCCCTCCAAATGTTTCAATTTGGGACGCTGTGCCTTAGATATCGCGTAACACGCAGCGGAGTTGTAACACAAAAATGAGCTTTGCCCCCGATATCATAGAACAACTTGCCCGCGCCCGGGCGGACCTGCGCATGGGGGTGCCAGTGGTTTTTACAGGCGCGCGCCCCGTACTTGTGCTGGCCGCCGAAACATTGAGCCCTCAGCGCTTGAGCGATGTATTGGTGTTGGGGCGACCAACCGTTCTGGCAATCACCGGGCGACGCGCAGAGACATTAAAGGCGCGTGTCTATGATGGTGATCTTGCTCGAATAACTCTGCCCGATGACGTGAGCCCAGCGTGGATCCAGAGCGTCGCAAACCCAAGTGATGATTTGCGCAGCCCTATGAAAGGGCCGTTTAGCTGTGAACGCGGCGGCGATGCCACGCCGCATCGTGCAGCTGTCCAGCTGGCCAAAACGGCGCGCTTGCTGCCTGCAATGCTGGTCGTTGAACTGGAAACGGGTGATGCTTTTGCGTCCGAACACAATCTGATTTCGATAGACCTAGACGCTGCAATCCCGGCGCTGAGTGATCGAAGCACCCTACATCCCGTGGTCAGCGCGCAGCTACCGATGGAAGTGTCAGAGGCTGGGCGCTTGCATGTTTTTCGTCCCAAAGACGGCGGTGAAGAACATTATGCAATTGAGATTGGTCGCCCCGACCGCAGCAAACCTGTTTTGACGCGTCTGCATTCCGCATGTTTCACGGGTGATCTGATGGGCAGCTTAAAATGTGACTGCGGCCCACAGTTGCGCGCGGCATTAGCGCAGATGGGAAGTGAAGGCAGCGGCGTGTTGCTCTACCTTAATCAAGAAGGACGCGGCATTGGCCTTGCCAATAAAATGCGCGCTTATTCCCTGCAAGATCAGGGCTTTGATACGGTTGAGGCGAACCATCGGTTAGGATTTGAAGATGATGAACGCGATTTTCGACTGGGCGCGGATATCCTTAAATCGATGGGATTTTCGTTGATTAGACTGCTCACCAACAATCCACGCAAAGTCGATATGATGGAGGCCAGCGGCATCAAAGTTGTTGAACGCGTGCCTTTGGTCGTCGGTGAGAATCATCATAATCATGCATATTTGGCAACCAAAGCAGCCAAGTCAGGGCATTTGTTGTGACACCAGATGATCTGGTGCTAACGTCACGCGGGCTCCGGTTTCAGGGGCAAAGCTATCCTTGCACAATCGGCAAAGGTGGCTTGAGCCATCGAAAAATCGAAGGCGATGGCTGCACACCAAGAGGGACACATACCATTGTCGGCATGCTCTACCGTCCTGATCGCATTGCGCGGCCAACAAAATGGGCGATGCCGATCGGACCCGGCGATCTATGGTCAGATGATCCAAGTGCTGAGGATTACAACACCATGGTGCGCGCGCCCTATCCCCACAGTCACGAGGTCTTGCGCCGGGCAGACCCGCTTTATGATCTGATCATTCTGACCAATTGGAATTGGCCTTATGCTGTTGCGGATCGCGGATCAGCCATTTTTATCCACCAATGGCGCAGAACTGGCTATCCGACCGAAGGCTGTATCGCGCTGAACCGCAGCGCCCTGCACCACATAGCGCCGCGCATCCGGCATCACACTCGTCTGATCATCTCGTAACGCTTAGCCCGGTACCCGTTCCCCAAAAATCGCGGAACCAACGCGCACATGGGTCGCACCCAACGCAATTGCGCGTTCAAAATCACTGCTCATGCCCATCGAAAGACCATCCAGCCCGTTGCGCGCCGCAATTTTCGCCAGCAAAGCAAAATGCAATGAAGGTTCTTCATCCGCGGGCGGGATACACATCAGCCCAAGAATGTTCAGATCAAGCTCGCGACATTCCCTCACAAAGGAATCTGCGTCTGCGGGCAAGACACCAGACTTTTGCGCCTCTTCCCCGGTGTTTACTTGAATGAACAAATCAGGGCAGCGCCCTATTTCTTGGGCCAACCTTGCGATTGAATTGGCGAGTTTTGGGCGATCTAAGGTGTGGATAGCGTCAAACAGCTCCATCGCTTGTCGGGTTTTGTTGGTTTGCAAAGGACCAATCAGATGCAGATCAACATCTGTGTAAGTATTGCGGAAATCAGGCCATTTTCCGGCCGCTTCCTGCACTTTGTTTTCGCCAAAACAGCGGTGGCCTTGCTCAAGAACCGCGTCGACCCGCGCGTTTGGCTGTACTTTACTGACGGCAATCAGTTTTACCGACCCCACATCACGGCCAGCAACCTGTTCAGCTTTTGCAATGCGATCAGAGATTTCGTTGAGTGCCATGCCCGTGTCCTTGTGTGTTGATCGGTTACAAACATCACGCGGAACAGAAAGAAAAGGGGGCGTTAAACAAAAAAAGAGGCAGATCCGAAGATCTGCCTCAATTCTATAGAATGTTTAGATCAACTTAGAAGTTGAAGATAACACCCAAGTCAGCAGCAGTATTATCTGCGTTGTTGCGAGCGATCATACCCTTCAGAGCAACACCACCACCGAGATCATGGTTAAAGCCAACACCAAATGCGGTGTCTTTGGTTACTGTAGTATCGTCACCACCAGCAGTAATCAATGCCGATACAGATGTAGCTGCGCCAACATCAAATGTCGCACCGATACCATATGAAGTGCCTTCAGAGCTGTCATCAGCAAGGAAGAAGCCAACATTAGCAACACCCAAGTTACCACCGACAGTCAGTACTGTACCGTCAGACTGCTGAGCTACAAGACCATTGTCATCTTTGGTATCTTCGTGTGCCAAAGCAACAGTCCAACCGCTGAAAGTGTACGCAACACTTGCAGAAACTGTTTTACGACCAGTACCTGATGCAGCAACAAATGCAGCTGTACCTTGTCCGGTTGCAGCAGCAAAATTACCGTCGTTGTCGCCGCTATAAGTCAACTGTGCGCGGAAGTCACCTACAGAATAGATAGCGCTTACGCCGTTAACGCCAGCACCGTTACCGGAGTAACCAGTGTTAGGACCACCATAGTTATGGCTAAGACCGATAGAACCCGTTAGGCCCAAGTCGTAATCATAAAGTGTAGCCATGTTGTCGATTGCGTGAGCAACGTTACCAACTTCAAGACGGAAGCCACCTGTTTCAGCGTGGAAGCGTGCACCGTTGAAAGTACCTACGTTTGCTGAACCGTCAGCATTTTCGTTGGCTTCAATACGGATACGTGCACCGAATGTAACGCCTGCATCAGATTCTGTTGACGCGTCGATGTTCAAGCGGAAACGGCTTTCGATGAGTGTATCATCTTGAGCATTACCGAAATTGTCGTTAGCGCGATTTTCCAAGTGCTGCAGGCCAAAACGACCGTATCCACCGAATGTAACGTCTGCTGCTGCAACGCCGGCTGTCGCAACCAAAGCTGTTGTAGCGAAGAGAACTTTTTTCATGGGTTTTCCCTCGAGTTTGAATTCATATGCCCTGACTGGATCATCCGGAAAGGGTATGAAGGGTGTTTGCATCCATTGCCCCTGTCTTGGCAAGAACGCTGCACACCACAGACACAATGCCCCAAGTTATGATGCAGCTTTGCCACAGTTTTTCCCCACAGCTTTGCCCGCATTCGTATAGTAAGGCTGCTAAAGGACTATATACCTGCAAAATCGCCTACTACATATACCTTGCCCATGCGCGCTTGCTTGGGTAGACAAATGCCAAACAGGCAAAGGAAAGCTGAAAATGGCGCACGAGACCGTTGGCAGAATCATATTTACCGCTCTCATGGTAGGCACACTCAGTTCGTGTGGTAGCTTAGGTAATATCGTAGGCGGGAGTGGCGGCGCATCGCAGGGTACAGGAAATATCCCTGAAGCAACTGATTTGGAGACCAATCCAGACAATACAATCTGGTCCATTTTCCGCAAAAAGACCGCTGAAAACAAAGTGCAAGTGAACCGCTATATTTGGGCTGCCTCTTTGGAAGTGTTGAATTTCTTGCCCATTCAATCAGTTGATCCGTTCACCGGTGTTATCGTGACAGGCTACGGTACACCGCCCGGTGGCGGTCGTTCATATCGCGCAACAGTCTTGGTTGATGATCCGGCTCTTGATGCACGTTCATTGAACGTTGCACTGCAATCACGTGGCGGCGGCGCAGTCAGCAAAGCAACAAGTCGCGCTGTAGAAGACGCGATTCTATCACGCGCCCGCGAATTGCGCATCGCTGACAGCAAGTTCTAAGCCCGCTCCCCTAGATTCCCAATTTCAACGCCGGGCCCTGTGAATAAAGCAGCCCGGCGTTTTCATGTTATAAGGTCCTTGATCGATGCCCAGCTATACCCCCTCCGAAATCGAAGCCCGCTGGCAGCAAGCCTGGGAAAAGGACACTGTTTTCAAGGCAGTGCGTTCAGCTGACAAACCCAAATATTATGTACTTGAGATGTTTCCCTATCCATCGGGTCGCATCCACATGGGCCACGTGCGCAACTATACAATGGGTGACGTGATCGCGCGTTACAAACTTGCGACGGGGCATAACGTATTGCACCCGATGGGTTGGGATGCCTTTGGGATGCCTGCGGAAAACGCCGCCATGGCGATTGGGGGGCACCCGGCTGATTGGACCTATGCCAACATCAAAGAGATGAAAAAACAGATGAAGCCGCTGGGCTTGTCTATCGATTGGTCACGTGAAATTGCCACCTGCCATCCCGGATATTACGGCCAGCAACAGGCACTGTTCCTTGATTTTCTCGCCGAAGGTCTTGTGTATCGCAAGAATGCTGTCGTGAACTGGGATCCGGTTGATATGACCGTGCTGGCCAATGAACAGGTAGAGGGCGGGCGCGGTTGGCGTTCCGGTGCGCTGGTGGAGAGGCGCGAGTTGACGCAGTGGTTCTTTAAAATCTCAGATTATTCCGAAGAACTGCTCGGTGCGCTCGATTCTCTCGATAACTGGCCCGCCAAAGTAAAGTTGATGCAGGCTAACTGGATCGGCAAATCGCGAGGTTTGCAGTTTGCATTTAGTACAATTGATGCGCCAGACGGGCATGACAGAATCGAAGTTTACACAACCCGCCCCGATACCCTTTTGGGCGCATCCTTTGTTGGTATTTCACCAGATCATCCACTGGCCAAGACTTTGGAGCGCGATGACAAGGCTGTTGCCGCATTCTGTACTGAGTGCCGCAAGGGTGGCACAACAGAAGAAGCCATCGAAACCGCCGAAAAACTGGGTTATGACACAGGCATCCGCGTACGTCATCCGTTTGATACGGCACATGAGCTGCCCGTCTATATCGCGAACTTTATCCTGATGGATTACGGCACGGGCGCGATCTTTGGCTGCCCAGCACATGATGAGCGCGATTTCGAATTTGCCACCAAATACGATCTACCAATCATCGCAACATATTTGCCAAGCGAAGATGCATCGGATGAGCTGTCTGAGGCTTACGTACCTGCCAAGACTGACACCGTATTCTATAATCGTGGGTTCGCGGGTGAGCCGCATCAAACAGGCAATGAAGCCATTGATGCGGCAATTACCTTTTGCGAATCAAACGGCATTGGCCAAGGTGTCACTAAATTCCGGCTGCGTGATTGGGGCCTGTCGCGGCAACGCTATTGGGGTTGCCCAATTCCTGTTGTCCATTGTGATGCCTGCGGCGTGGTGCCGGAAAAGAAAGAAAATCTGCCGATTGAGCTGCCGTATGATGTCACCTTCGACATTCCGGGCAATCCGCTGGACCGTCACCCTACGTGGCGCGATTGTTCTTGCCCGACTTGTGGCGAGCCTGCCAAACGTGAAACCGACACCATGGACACCTTTGTTGATTCGTCATGGTATTTTGCACGCTTCACCGCACCGGACGCCGAAGCGCCCACCAATATGGAGGACGCTGCGTATTGGATGAACGTCGATCAATACATTGGCGGCATTGAACACGCGATTCTGCATCTGCTGTATTCCCGGTTCTTTGCCCGCGCGATGCAGATCACCGGGCATTTGCCGGACAAAGCGATTGAACCATTTGATGCATTGTTCACGCAAGGCATGGTGACGCACGCGATTTATCAGACGCCAAAACAGGATGGTCGCCCGACTTATCACTATCCAGAGGCTGTCGATTTACGTGAGGGTAAAGCGTTTTTGAAAGAAGGTGGCGCGGAGGTTGAAATCATCCCGTCGGCCAAGATGTCCAAGTCTAAGAATAATGTGGTCGATCCCCTGAACATCATATCGTCCTACGGCGCAGACACCGCCCGTTGGTTCGTATTGTCCGATTCGCCCCCCGAACGGGATGTTGAATGGACGGCCTCGGGTGCTGAAGCCGCCTTTAAACACCTTGGCCGCGTTTGGAACATGTGTGATCGCATTGGTGAAATGGATAAAGATGCAGCCGGTACAGGCGACGACGATCTGTTGCGCGCCATGCACAAAGCAATCAACGACGTGACCTTGGGCATCGAATCTTTCGGATTTAACGCCGCAATTGCAAAGCTCTATGCTTTTACTGCTGTTTTGCAAAAATCCAAGGCCAGCTACGCGGCCCAACGCACCGCGATTATAACGCTGGCGCAACTGATGTCCCCGATGACGCCGCACTTGGCCGAGGATATTTGGGCACATCAGGGTGGTGAGGGTCTGATCGCCACTGCCTCTTGGCCCACCGCGGACGAAGCTATGCTGGTGGATGAAACCGTGACCATGCCGATCCAGATCAATGGCAAACGCCGCGCCGAAATTCAGGTGCCTGCGGATATGTCCAAGGAAGAGGTTGAAAAGATCGCCCTGAACCACGAAGCTGTCATTCGGACGCTGGATGGTGCCACGCCGAAAAAGGTGATTGTTGTGCCGGGACGGATTGTGAATGTTGTTGCCTAAATCTGGGCTTAGCCGCCGATCAATACTATTGGCCCCGCTGGCGCTGGCCGCCTGCGGGTTTCAACCTGTCTATGGCCCCGACGGTAACGGCACTGCTTTGAAAAATCGTGTGCTGGTGGATGAACAAGATACGCGCGAAGGCTACATTCTGGTGCGTGAGATCGAAGAACGTTTGGGCCGCTCTGCAACCCCCGCTTACGGCCTGGCGCTAAACATCAGCACGCAAGAAGAAGGCCTTGCCACTGACTTGGAAGGCAACACACGCCGCTTTAACCTGATTGGCACGGTGGATTATGCGCTGCGCGATCTTGCGACGGGTCAGATTGTGACATCTGGCAAGGTCAACAACTTTACCGGATATTCGGCTACAGGCACCACAGTTGCAACGCTTGCGGGCGAACAAGACGCGCAGGTGCGTTTGATGACCATCCTGTCGGACCAGATTGTCACCCGACTGTACGCTGCCAATCTGGGATGAAACTAACCCCACGCGACGCCAATGCCTATTTCGCGCGGCCCGATGCCACTAAAACCGGGCTGCTGATTTATGGCAGTGACGCGATGCGCGTGGCGCTTAAACGCCAAGAGTTTCTGAAATCGCTGCTCGGCAAAGACGCAGAAGAAGAAATGCGCCTGACCCGGATGCAAGCGGCTGAATTGCGCCGTGAGCCTGCCATGTTGCTAGACGCAGTGAAAGCAGTTGGCTTCTTCCCCGGCCCACGTGCAGCCTTTGTTGAGGATGCAAACGACAATATTGCCAAAATCCTGATTGATGCGCTGGCCGATTGGCAGCCCGGTGATGCGCAGATCGTTGTCAGTGGCGGTGATCTAAAAAAGACCTCGAAAGTTCTCAAAGCATTTGAGACCCATAAAAACGCCTTTGCCGCCGCGATCTATGACAACCCGCCTGACCGTACCGAGATTGAGCGCATACTGAACGAAGCCCGCCTGACACCCGAACCCGATGCGATGGCTGCGTTGAGCGAACTGGCCCGCGCCATTGATCCCGGTGATTTTCGCCAGACCGTCGAAAAAATCACCCTGTATAAATTAAACGACACCAGCCCCCTTACTGCTGATGATGTCGCGGCCTGTGCGCCCACGTCTACAGAAGCCGAAGTGGATGACATCCTGCATGTCGTTGCCGAAGCACGCGCGGGTGACATCGGCCCGGTGATGAACAAGCTGCAAGGCCAAGGCGTTAACCCGGTGACCCTGACCATTATGGCCATCCGACATTTTCGCACGCTGTACCGCATTGCCGCCAATCCCGGCGCGCCGATTTACGGGGTGCGCGACCGGGACCGCGCCACGCGACAGGCCAAAAACTGGGGTGCGGCCAAGCTGGAAACTGCTTTGGGTGTTCTCACAGATACTGACCTCACTTTGCGTTCAGCAGGGCAACACGCGCCTGCGCTGGCTTTGGTGGAACGGGCCTTTATTCGTCTGGCCATGCTGGGCGCACAACGCTGAAATCTAAATTAAACTCTTGAGAGGACTCCAAATGTACACAGTTGTTGGTGCCACCAAATCGCGCGGGTTTCGCGTGATGTGGATGCTCGAAGAAATGGGCATCGCCTATGATCAAAAAGCTGCCGCCCCGCGTTCAGATGAGGCCAAAAAGTACAATCCATTGGGTAAAATCCCAGCACTGGTGGACGGTGATGAGGTCCTGACTGACAGTACTGCCATCATGACCTATCTTGGCGACAAACATGGGCAATTAACCGCACCTGCCGGAACACCCGCCCGCGCGCGGCAAGATGCGCTGACGTTTTGGTTGATTGATGAATTTGATGCAATTCTGTGGTCTGCCGCCAAACACACTTTTGTTCTGCCCGAAGAAGAACGGATGCCCGCCGTTAAGGAGTCGTTGAAAGCAGAATTTGTCCGCTCCGCCGCGGTACTGTCTGAACGGTTGGATGGGCCATTCCTCATGGGGGATCAGATGACAATTGCCGATATCTTAGCGGTGCATTGCATCAATTGGTCCATCGGTGCGGGTTTTCCAAGCGTCGACAAAAAGCTTGGCACATGGGCCAAGGAAATGCGCGACCGACCAGCGTTTAAAGCCGCGCAAACCAAAGAAGCGTCTTAATCGCGCAACGCCCATTTTGCAGCATGATCACCTGCCCATCGGCCTGTCGCAAGGCAGGCCGAAATGAGGTAACCCCCTGTTGGGGCTTCCCAATCCAGCATCTCACCAGATACGAAAACGCCGGGCATGTGCTTTAGCATCAGGCCATCATCCAACGCTTTGAACGGTACGCCGCCAGCGGTTGAGATGGCTTCGTCCATCGGCCGCAGTCCTGCATGACTGATCGGCACCGCCTTGATCACCCGCGCCAACGCGCGCAAACCATCCGGTAAAGGGCGCGCCATTTCTTGCATCAATGCGATCTGTGCTGGCGGCAGTTTCAGCGTCTTGCGCAAATGTTCTTTCAAACTGATCTTACCGCGTGTCTTGGTTAATCGCGCGGTCACCTCTGGAACGGATAGGTCGGGGAGCAGATCAATAAACAGCGAATGGCCTTCGCGCACGCCGCGTGAAACCGAATAAATACCACCACCTTCAAGGCCGCGCTTTGAAATAGTCGCCTCGCCACGTGACACATAAGGGCCAGATGACAATGTGATCCCCTTAATGGCCGCGCCAAAATGGCGAACCATATGATCAGACCAATCAACAGAAACGCCTGCGTTTGCCGCTGCAAAATCAGCCGTGGCAACACCTTTGACCTTGAGATGCGCGGCCCAATCACCCGTTGACCCCAAACGTGCCCAACTGGCCCCGCCAAGCGCCAATACGGTGACATCGGGTATTAGATGTTGTTGGCCTTCTGGCGTATCAAAGGTGAGTGCCGCATCGTTCCACCCTGTCCAAAGCCATCTGGTATTAAACTGCACACCAGCTTGCCGTAACCGCACCAGCCATGCGCGTAGCAACGGCGATGCTTTCATCACTTTGGGGAAAACGCGCCCGGTACTGCCTGTGAACACCTCTTGCCCTAAATCATTGGCCCAGACCTGTACCGCATCCGCATCAAAGGCGCTGATGATCGGCAACAAGGGCTTCTTTGCCTCGGCGTATGCATCCATGAAAGGTTCAAAGGCTTCGGACTTTGTGAGGTTCAGACCCGATTTACCGGCCATAAGGAACTTGCGCCCCACAGATGGTTTTCCATCACAAACCGTGACCTGTAGGCCCGCTGTAACAAGCTGTTCAGCAGCCATTAACCCGGCAGGCCCAGCCCCAATGACGACCGCTGTTTTCATGTCTCCGCCTGTGGAAACCCACCCTTAATTTCAACAACACGCTGAGGATAGGGAATTTCGATCCCTGCGTCCTTTAGTGCGTTCCAGACCAGAAACAGCACATCAGAGGTGTATTTGTTCGGCCCGTCGTCCAACCCGTTGACCCAGAATTCAACGGCAAAATCGATGCCACTGTCCCCAAACCCGCGCAATTCACAATCTGGTGGATAGGGTTCATTCAATACTTCTGGGTGTTTGGCCACTGCGGCCTCAATCAAAGCAGGAACTTTGTTGATGTCCGTGTCATAGCTGACTGAAAACGGGGCCTCAAAACGGTTGGCAGACCCAGAATCAGAATAATTGGTGACACGGGTGACAATAAAATCCTCATTGGGAACCACAATCCAGCGGCCATCAAATGTCTCAAGGATCGCCGCGCGGGCCATCATCTTGACGATTGTGCCCTTTTCGCCGCCGTCCAGTTCAACAAAATCACCGACTGTTGCTTGGCCTTCGACCAAAAGAATCACACCAGAGATGAAATTCGACGCGATCTTTTGCAGGCCAAAACCAAGACCCACACCAATGGCACCACCAAGAACGGCCAGTGCACCAAGGTTGATGCCCATGATATTGAGCAACAACAAGAACGCCGTGGCAAAGATCGCAAATTCGATTGTCTTGCCGACCAACTGGCGCACCGATGGGCGCATCTGTTCTTGGGCGTCGATGAACTGCGATGTTTGACGGGTCGACCAGCCGCCTAGCCAGAACAAAATACTGCCCGCAATTGCACCACGGATCAGCGCCATGACCGAAATTGAAATATTGCCAAAGGACACTTTTAGCGCTGTCAGGGCCGCCAACACGTCGTCCAAAACGTCGAACATATACAGTGCCGCAATCGGCAACAGCACATAGCGGCCCAGCATTTTGAGGAACGGATCGTGGATAATGTCGCGCACCAGACGGCGTACCGCGAGGAACAGGAAAACCCGTTTGCCAAAGGCGATCACCGCACCGCTGTCAAACAGGGACCGGACCAGCGTTTCACCAATGGCGGTAAACGCGTAGGCCAAGAGCGGCAGCAATAGCGGTAAGAACAGAACGGCAAACCGACGTGCATCGGCCAGCACGCCTTTGCTACCTTCAGGCGGGCTAACCCGTGTTGCGAGCGCCGGACGCAAACGCCGTGCCGCTAAGACAGCCAAAAGGTAAGACAGAACCAACAACCCAAATTGCGACCATGCCGCTGGGCTTAACAGCCAGCTTAATGCCAGTTCCCACCCCTGAAGGGCGTATCCATATGCTTGCTGGACAATTTCAGGCTGAGAGGAGAGATCGAACTCCATGGGAGACCTTTGCATTGGTGCGTCAGAATGTGCATCCTCTTGCCCCGCGACAGCGTTATGTTCAAGGATTTTCAGGCATCGTCTGATCTTACGGTCTTCGACAAATAGATTTATCGCGTTATGTTGTTTGCGGATCAAAGCCGAATTGCTTGCTAGGACTCCGATGCCTCATCCCATCTGCCCCTTATGCGGTCGTGACATCCCACCAGATGTTAAGCAAAGCCAGCATCACCTGATCCCAAAATTGAAAGGCGGCAAAGGGGGGCCGACCGTGTTGATGCATCATATCTGTCACCGAGAAATTCATGCCTCTTTGACAGAGGCGGATTTGGCGCGTGACTATAACACCCCCGACGCATTGCGCGCGCATCCACGGTTGGCAAAATTCGCAGCTTGGGTTGCAAAACGTCCACCGGGTTTTGCGTCCAAAGTTCCGGGTGGAATGCGCAAGCGATGATGCCGAATTAGGCAGCGCTGGTCATATCCAAAAGGCCGCCTGCACACATCGCCTTTATACCTTTCGCAATATCAGCAGGTGCGGCGACGGTATCAGCAGCCAAACCCTTGGCCTGATCCAATAGGTCCGCGTCCGGTACGATCATGTCAATCAGACCAAAGGCCAACGCTTGATCTGCGGTGATCTTTTGCCCGCCCATCAGGATCAGTTTTGTGCGCGCCGGGCCGATCAGTGCAGCCATGCGCGCAGGATCAGAAGGCTGGGGCAAAAAGCCAAGCTTCATCACGGGGTAGAAAAATTTGGCGTTCGCGACCGATATCCGAAGGTCACAGGCCAAAGCCATGCCCATCGCACCGCCCGCCAATGTACCGTTCAATGCAGCAATGCTAAGCCCTGGAAGGGCCGCTATGGCCCCCGACAAACGCTCCCAAACGTCAGAGGTTGCCAAACCTGCCCGCGCTTCATCCAGATCAGCACCTGCACTGAAAACCTTGCCTTGCCCTGTTAGAATGACCGCACGCGCGGCTTGGGCGTCTTCCATAATATCAGCCAACTGACTGAGCATCACATGAGTGAGGGAATTGGCCTTGTCTGGGCGGTTGAGTGTGACCGTCCAGACATCCCCGTCACGATCAAGATCGATCATATTAGACCCACCGCACGACGGACGTCATCGTCGCGCAGCGATATTTCATCCCCCAAATACCGATCTGCATCGGGGCTACACATCCAGAGCAATGTGCGGGCGGGCCAATCCGCCGGGATGTGCACCTCCCAATCCAATTGACTGACCGGGTTGATGCCGCTGGCCTTAATTTTGCGCTGCATTTGGGTGGCGACAGTGCCCGGTGACAAGCCGATAGCACGGATGCCATGTTCTGCTTCTTCTTTGTCAATGCATCGGTTGAGCATGTTTGCAGCAGCTTTGGACGCGCAATAATGGCTCCATGCTTCGACCGGGCCGTGTGCGGCACCGGATGAAATGGTCAAGATTGATCCACCCCCCGCCGCCTTCATCACGGGCAATGCCGCGCGGACGCCATTGAAAACACCCTTTAGGTTGATGTCGATCACTTGGCCCCACTCATCAGGGTCCGCGTCTGCAAGGCGCGCAATCGGTTCAATCACACCCGCATTGTTGATCAATACATCCAACCCACCAAAGGCGCGCACTGTGGTTTCTACAGCAGCAGACATTTCGCCAAAGCGCGCCACATTGCAGGGGATTGCGATGGCTTTTTCACCAAGTTCACCAGCCAGATCGGCAATGGCGTCTTGGGAACGGGCGAGCAAAGCCACATTCGCGCCAGCGGCCACAAACACCCGCGCCGCTTCAGCACCAATGCCACGGCTGGCCCCAGTGATCATCACTGTTTTGCCTGTCATATCCATGGGGGTCATCCTTTCAACCAAGCAGAGAAATCTGGATCTTATGCATGCAAGTGGTAATCTGCCGACCAGTCATGGTCCAGCCCTTCACGCCTTGACGATAGCCTGCGTTTGTCAGACCTTTAGGCCAGAAGTTGCCAACAAGGAATTCCAAATGTCGCGCATTACTCCCATTGCCCTTAGCCTCGCACTACCGATTACGTTCCTATCTCAAGCCGCGCTTGCGGACCTGACACCAAATGATGTCTGGGGAGATTGGAAGCAATACATGCAGGGTATGGGCTATCAAATAGCTGCCACTGAAACCCCAAATGGGTCAAACCTGACGGTTGGTGACATTGCCATGAGCATGGTGATGCCAGACGATGCTGGTGCCATGACGATGACGCTTGGCACAATTGAGTTTGAGCAAAACAGTGACGGTACTGTTTCGGTGGTCATGCCCGGCGTGATGCCCATGGCCCTGAATATTACGCCAGAAGGCGCGCAAGCAGAGCCTGTGATCGCCAGTCTGAACTATACTCAGAGCGGCCACAGCATGTTGGTCAGCGGTTCACCCGACAAAATGACCTATGACTATGCTGCGGGCACCATTGAATTGGCGTTAGAACAGTTGCAAATCGGTGCCGATACATTTGGTGCGGAAAACGCGAAAATGAATGTGATCGGCACAGGTGTGAACAGCACCACCACCATGACCATTGCAGAGATGCGCGGTTATGAGCAGACTGGCAAGATCGACAGCCTGCAATATGATGTTGCCATCAATAACCCCGCAGAGCCTGCCAAGGTCAGTATGAACGGCAACTTAACGGATATGGCCATTCAGGGCGGCGGTATGATTCCCTTGGTGATCGAAGATGCCGCAGACATGGCCGCCATGCTTAAGGCTGGTTTTGATGTGACCGGCGAATTTAGCTTTGGCGCAGGCAACACAAACATTGATGTGGCTGATCCGGAAAATGGCAATTTTGCAATGGTCTCTTCGTCCGAAGGTGGCAATCTGGGTGTTGAGATGGGCGCAGATGGCATTGCCTATACCGCGTCACAGAATAATTCCGCGATTACGGTGAACGTTGCTGGCCTGCCCTTTCCTATCGATCTAAGCATGGCAACCGCAGGCTTTAATTTTAGCATGCCTGTTAGCAAATCAGATGATCCCCAAGACTTTGCATTTGGCATCACACTTGGCGATTTTGTGATGTCAGACTTGATTTGGGGCATCTTTGACCCGACCAGCCAATTGCCACGTGATCCTGCCACTGTTGTGCTGGACCTGACTGGCAAAGCCAAGCTGCTGGTTGATTTCCTTGACCCTGATGCAGCGGCACAACTGGCCTATGCTACCCCGGGCGAAGTCCAGGCGTTGACAGTCAACAAGCTGCAACTGGACGCGGCGGGTGCAAAACTGGACGGTACGGGTGATTTCACCTTTGACAACACCGATCAGACAACATTCCCCGGCATGCCAAAACCAATCGGTGCCGTTGAACTGTCCCTGGCGGGCGGCAACGGGTTGTTGGATAAATTGGTCGCGATGGGCATCATACCCGACGATCAAGCGATGGGCGCACGCATGATGATGGGTCTGTTTGCAGTTCCAGGTACAGAACCTGATACGCTGAATTCGAAAGTTGAATTCACCGAAGACGGTCAAGTGTTGGCTAACGGTCAGCGGATCAAATAAGCCTCATCTTTCTGAACGTAAAAGGGCGCGCCTGTTGGTGCGCCTTTTTTGTTGGCCGCCTGCCCCCTTGCCCTATGTCCTCATGAGCATTACCTCTGCTCTTCAACCTAAGACGGAGCCTGCACCATGTCCCAGCCCCTTGACGCGCTGACGAAATCCTTATTGCACGCTGCGCAAAAAGCCGGGGCTAGCGATGCTGATGCCAAGGCCGTTCAAGCAACCTCTGTTTCTGTGGACGTGCGTGGCGGCGCGCTGGAACAGGCGGAACGTGCTGAAGGGGTAGACATTGGTTTGCGGGTGTTTGTTGGACATCGATCAGCCAGTGTTTCCGCCTCTGACACCTCGTCGCGCACAATCGAAGAAATGGCCGAGCGCGCGGTTGCGATGGCCAAAGAAGCGCCAGAAGACCCCCATGCTGGTCTTGCTGATGCCACTCAATTGGCGACGCATTGGGATATTGACGCGCTAGAGTTGTTTGATGAAACGCCAGAACCCTCGCCCGCTGATCTACAAGGCGACGCAGCCCGTGCAGAGGCCGCAGCACAGGCCGTCAAAGGCGTTACGCAGGTACAATCTGCAAGCGCAGGGTTTAGCACCCATGAAATTCATTTCGCGACCAGCAATGGTTTTGCAGGGGGTTATGCGCGTACGGATCGCGGGCTGTCTTGTGTCGCCATCGCAGGAAGCGGTGCGAGTATGGAGCGCGATTATGACGGTGACAGTCGTATTTTTCAAAGCGACATGCGCGATGCCAATGATATCGGGACCTGTGCAGGGGAACGTGCCTTGGCACGCCTTGATGCACGCAAGCCGCCAACAGGTGCTTACCCTGTATTGTTTGACGAACGCATTTCATCCTCATTGATCGGGCACCTTTTGGCTGCTGTAAATGGCATGTCCATTGCACGTGGCGCTTCATGGTTGCGCGATGCGATGGGACAGGCCGTGTTGCCGGATGGGATGTCCGTGATCGAAGATCCCCACCGCCCACGCACGGGCGGATCGCGCCCCTTTGATGGAGAAGGATTGCCCACCGCACGACGCATGATTGTTGAAGATGGTGTCTTGCAGGGCTGGACCCTTGATCTGGCGACAGCACGTAAATTGGGTTTGTCCCCCACTGGTAATGCCGCCCGGGGCACCTCATCTGGACCCAGCCCATCCAATTGGAACATTGAATTGAGCCAAGGCAGCCAAAGCCGCGATGACCTGATCCGTGATATGGGAACTGGCCTGTTGGTAACGTCGATGATTGGCAGCACGATCAACCCCAATACAGGTGACTATTCACGTGGCGCATCTGGCCTATGGGTTGAGAATGGTGAAGTGACCCATGCGATCAATGAATGTACAATTGCGGGTAATTTGCGCGACATGCTGCGCCAAATTGTTCCCGCCAATGACGCGCGCACCCATCTGTCGCGTGTGGTTCCATCGCTGTTGGTGCCGGGAATGACCCTTGCCGGCGCATGATTTACCTCTGCTGATTGATGCCGCGCGCATGGCGGGCCGTGTTGCGACCAGCTTTGCAGGCGATGCTGCGAAACGCTGGGACAAACCCGATGGTGCCGGCCCGGTGACAGAGGCTGATCTGGCGGTAAATAATCTGCTGCACTCCGTCTTGCGACTGGCCCGGCCTGACTATGGCTGGTTGTCAGAAGAAACCGAAGACACTGCGGATCGGCTGTCCAAAGATCGGGTGTTTATCATCGATCCAATTGATGGAACGCGCAGCTTTGTTGAAGGGTCTAGCACTTGGGCCCATTCCATTGCTGTTGCAGCACATGGCCGTATCACCGCCGCCGTTGTGTATTTGCCTTTGCGTGATAAATTATACGCAGCAGGTTTAGGCATGGGTGCCACACAAAACGGCAAAGTCATTAGCGCTTCAACAGAATCTCGCCTCACAAATGCAACCGTCTTGGCCGCAAAACCCGCGCTTTTGGCGCAGCGTTGGAAGGCCAATGCTGCCCCCGAATTCAAGCGACATTATCGTCCGTCTTTGGCCTATCGTTTGGCCTTGGTGGCTGAAGGGAGGTTTGACAGCATGATCACCCTGCACCCGAGTTGGGAATGGGACATCGCCGCGGGGGCTTTGATTGTGTCAGAAGCAGGTGGGACAATCACGGATCAAAACGGTCGTGACCTACAGTTTAACAACCCTGATCCGCGATTAAACGGTGTCCTTGCAGGGGGCGGCACCATACATGCCGAACTGACAGACGCCCTTGCGTGAAAGGCACCATCTGTTACGCACAGATTATCGATGTTTGATCAAAGGACTAAATCCATGACCCAACGCCTGCATTTGGTATTTGGTGGTGAACTTGTAACACCCACCGAAACGGCCTTTAAAAATGTCGATGACATCCATGTCGTGGGTATCTTTCCGGATTATGCCTCGGCGTATGACGCGTGGAAGAACGAAGCACAGCGTACAGTGGACAACGCGCATATGCGGTATTTCATTGCGCACTTGCATCGTCTGCGGGACGAAAAAACCGCCGCGTCTTCAACCGAAGAATTAGGGTAATCCCTCATGGCGCGGTCGCTGGGGCTGACGGCGTATAGGGCATTGGTCCGCAGGGGCGAGGCACATGAAGAGGTGCCAATGACGCAACGCCCGTCGGGGGAGTTGGTGTGGATACACGCCGCCGAGGCTGGCAATATGATCGCGGTTCAGGATTTG
Organism: Sulfitobacter sp.; assembly: GCA_049794015.1. Lineage (GTDB taxonomy): Bacteria > Pseudomonadota > Alphaproteobacteria > Rhodobacterales > Rhodobacteraceae > Sulfitobacter. Next base: position 106,680 of record JBARCK010000051.1, read on the forward strand.
GCAACGCGGTTATGTGCGAACCGTATCGGCCTGAACGTCCTCATCACTGTTGCTGAGGATGCGTTTGTAGCACCACCACAATCTGCGGCCCTAGAAGGGCTGCTCATTGTCGAACGTATCCCCACAGAACACCCCAAGAGTGTCGCTGCTTTCTTGGACCATTGGAAACCAGACACGTGTATTTGGACTTGGGGCGCGCTTCGGCCCAATTTGATTTTAGCGGCAGTAGATCAAGGGTGCCCTTTGTTCTTAATCGATGCAGACACCAAAGGATTTGACGGGCGGCGCGACCGTTGGTTGCCAGATTTAACCCGTGATTTGTTAACGCACTTTAGCGCTGTTCTGACCCGTTCAGATGCTGGTTTGCGCCGTTTGGTGCAATTGGGCCTGCCCCGCCCAGAGATCGAGGTGACCTCACCGCTCTTGGCGGGTGGGCAAGCCTTGCAATGCGCCGATTCTGATTTGACAGAGCTTTCTGCGGCCCTTGGTGGCAGGCCTGTCTGGTTTGCAGCACAGGTATCACTTGCCGAAGTGCCTATTGTTCTAACGGCTCACAGGCAGGCATTAAGGTTGTCGCATCGTTTGTTGCTCATTCTTCACCCCGCTGATCCGGGCGATGTTGAAGCCACCATAGATCAGGCGACATCACGCGACTTTAACTTGAGCCAATGGAACGGTGTCACCCATCCAGACGATGCAACCCAAGTTATGATCGCAGAGGACACCGCTGATCTGGGTTTGTTTTATCGGGTGGCCCCTGTGTCATTCCTTGGTTCATCCCTCATATCTGATCAAGGCGGGTTTGACCCGTTTGAGGCCGCAGCCCTTGGATCGGCGGTCTTGTATGGGCCAAAGGTACGTCGCTTTATGCCATCCTATACGCGGTTAGCTGCTGCTGGGGCTGCACGTATCGTCAATGATGCAGATGCGTTGGGCACAGCGGTTTCCCGGCTGATTGCGCCGGATCAAGCGGCCGCAATGGCGCATGCAGGTTGGGACGTCATCAGTCAAGGTGCCGAACTGACCGACCGGGTGATTGATCTGGTGCAAGACGCCTTAGACAGCCGGGTGGGTCGGTCATGAGCCGCGCCCCCGATTTCTGGCATCTGCCCAAACCGGAGTGGCGCGCGCGCCTGTTGCAGCCTTTGGGGGCGCTTTATGCGATGGCCAGTGCACGCAGATTGGCCAAAGGCACACCAATTTCATTGAATATCCCAACGATCTGCATCGGCAACATTAATGCAGGTGGAACCGGAAAGACGCCAACTGTCATGTCCGTTGTCGAGCATTTGCGCGGGCTTTTTCATGAGCCGCACATTGTCTCGCGCGGATATGGCGGAACGCTTGAAGGACCTGTGCGCGTTGATCCAGCGCGCCACAAGGCGGCGGATGTCGGGGACGAACCACTGTTGTTGGCGGCCTTTGCCGAAGTCTGGGTGGCACGTGATCGCGCAGCCGGCGCGCAGGCCGCCCAAGATGCAGGCGCAAGTGTGGTTGTTTTTGACGATGGCTTTCAAAACCCAGCGGTGCGTTATGACCTCAGCATTGTGGTGGTCGATGCCGCAAAAGGCTTTGGCAACGGGTTGTGTATGCCAGCCGGGCCATTGCGGGAACCTGTTGAGGTTGGATTGGCGCGTGCCGATCTGTTGCTGTCTATCGGGGATGAGGTGGCACAAAGCAATTTCGATACGGCAGTTGTGCCCGCAGCCCTGCCCCATGTCAAAGCAGCGCTAAAACCTTTGCAAACCGGCATGGACTGGTCTGACACCCAAGCCTTGGCATTTGCTGGCATTGGGCACCCTGAAAAATTCTTTGCCACATTGCGCGGCCTTGGCGCGACGCTTGTGCATTGCGAAGCATTGGATGATCATCAACCACTCACACCTGCGCTTATGGGGCGCTTAGAATCAGATGCAGCGGCGCGCGGGGCTCAATTGGTCACAACTGAGAAAGACGCGGTGCGCCTTCCTTCTGCGTTTCGGATGAAGGTGATTACATTGCCAGTGCGCCTTGAGTTGCCCAAGGAAAATGCGCTGTTTGATGCGTTGAAAGCGCTACCCAAGCCGGCTTGAGCAAACGGAATTTTTGAAAAATTCCGGACCGTTTTCTTTCAAAGAAAACGTGTGTACCTCAGTTGTCCTCGCCCAGTTTTGGCGACGGGCGGTGCAAGGACAATTCCGCGTCTGAAAACCGAAACGGCGAGCGCAGCCCCGGCACACCGTCGAGTTCAATCTGCATCCCGCGTGCAATCACCTGCGGGTCTGCCATCACATCCGCCATGTCGTTGATTGGCCCGGCGGGCACGTTATGGGCCTCACATGCAGCCAGCAGATCATCACGTGTGCGCAGACTGGTGGCACCATTCAGTCGACGGATCATTTCAATACGATTGGCAACGCGGTTTGCGTTCTTGGCATATGCAGGCGCATGCACCATATCATCCAGCCCCAACAGCTTGCACAATCTTTGGTACTGCCCATCGTTACCCGTCGCTATGATCAGGTGGCCATCGCAGCTTTCAAACACCTCATAGGGAGTGAGATTGGGATGCGCGTTGCCCATGCGCGTTGGTGCTTTGCCAGTGGTCAAATAGTTCATCGCCTGATTGCCAGTGATCGCCACCGCGCAATCAAGCAGGGACATGTCGATGTGTTGTCCGCGACCGGTCTCATTGCGTTGATGCACTGCCGCTAAAATAGCGGTCGTTGCGTAGATGCCAGTGAAAACATCCGTGATCGCGATGCCGGACTTTTGCGGTGGGCCGTCAGGTTCACCTGTGATGGACATCAGACCGGACATCCCTTGGATGATAAAGTCGTATCCCGCGCGATGCGCATAAGGGCCTGTGTGACCGAACCCGGTGATCGAACAATAGATCAGTTTGGGGAATTCTGCTGAAAGACTGGCGTAATCCAGCCCGTATTTTGCCAAGCCACCCGTCTTGAAATTCTCAATCAAAATATCCGCATCACGCAGCATATCCTTGAGGCGTGCCTGCCCTTCGGGAGTGCGAAAATCAATCGTGACTGACGCTTTGCCGCGATTGGTCGAATGGAAATACGACGCTGACACATCATCATCACGGGTCACAAAGGGCGGGCCCCATTGCCGGGTGTCATCGCCCGCCGGGCTTTCGACTTTGATCACCTCGCACCCAAGGTCAGAAAGCGTCTGGCCAGCCCAGGGGCCAGCCAGCACGCGTGCCATTTCGATGACTTTCAGACCTTTGAGGGGTGCGGTCATATGCGTTAGAGCGCCGCGTCGATGATTTCCTTCATGTCCGTGTAGGACATGTTTGAATGCAATTTGCCGTTGATCACAAAGCTGGGCGTTGAGGTGATGTTGTCCCCTTCGCGGTTCTGCTTTTCCCACGCGATCAGCGTTTCAGCATTTGCACCGTCTTTCAGGCACGCATCCAATGTGTCGCTATCCAAGCCAGCCAAACGCCCAATCTTGCTCAATTCTGCGGCGATCGCTGCGGGTTCACCTGCGCGGGTCCATTCAGGCTGGCCTTTGTAGATCAGGTCGGAAATACCAAAGAATTTGTCCTGACCACCACAGCGCGCCACCATGGATGCCCACAGGCCAAAGCGGTCAAAATAGACTTCACGGTAGATAAAGTTGATTTTTCCCGTATCGATGTATTCCGCTTTGAGCTGTTTGAACGGCCCGGCGTGGAACGCTGCGCAATGCGGGCAGGTATAGGATGCGTATTCGATGATCGTCACCGGCGCGTCAGGGTTGCCGATCATCATGTCGGAGATGCTGGACGTGTCCACATCGGTGGTCTGCGCGTTTGCAGCACTGGCCAATGGATTCACAGGCGTTGAGTTCTTGTTGCCCATCGTGCTGGTCAACGCCCAGCCGCCCACACCAAGGGCTGCAAATGCTGTGAGGATCATATTTCTGCGGTTCATCATGTCGACTTCCTTTGTCAGCTTTTCAGCGTTTGGTTTTGTTCAATATATTTTCGCCCAGACGCGCAAGGGCATCGCGCAGACCATCATCTGTTACGGGCTGTGTTGCCTCTGCCGCTTTTTGACGTAAGGCCGGGTCTGGTTGTGAAGGTTTCAGTGTTGGTTTCTGGTGGCCAAAGGCAACTTTTCCCTCTGAGAATCCAGTTGCAGCAGTCTGCGTGATACGGATGCGTGCAATGGCGTTATAGCCGTAAACCGCGTTCACTTTGGTGCGCAGTTGTTCTTTTTGCATTTCCAACATCGGGGCGTTTGCCCCTGTGGTCAGCAAGGTCAGCGTCGCGCCCATACCACCCCGGCCATAGCCAATCTCAACCGGTTGGGCGATGGCCGCCGTTGCCGTGCCTGCAATCTCTGCCCATTGGGTCAGGATACGCGATTGCGCAAAACCTCGGGTTTCGGACGCACGGCGGATTTGCCCTGACAGCAGGCTGTCGGTGCGTTTAAATCCTTTTGTGCTGGTGCGCCGTGGCGGCATGGCTATGGTCCCCAAGTCATCGGGTTCTACATACCCTGTTCGACCGCCGCCACCAACCCAAGACACAACCCGGAGACATAAAGATTGCGTGACACTGCCCCCACAAGCGACCTGCCGTGCATTTTGCTGGATTGGTATGATGTACATGCCCGCGAAATGCCGTGGCGCGTGGGGCCAACTGCGCGCAAATCCGGTGTCTTGCCTGATCCCTACCGTATCTGGATGAGCGAGATCATGTTGCAACAGACGACCGTTGCAACGGTGCGTGACTATTTTCGACGCTTTGTGACGCGTTGGCCGACGGTTGGTGATCTGGCTGCGGCGCAAGATGCTGATGTTATGGGGGAATGGGCCGGGCTTGGCTATTATGCCCGTGCGCGTAATTTGCTAAAATGCGCCCGTACTGTTGTTGATGAACATGGGGGCGTGTTTCCTGTGGATCATGCTGCATTGTTGAAATTGCCCGGCATCGGCCCCTATACCGCTGCCGCGGTTTCATCGATTGCATTTGATCTGCCGTTCACAGTGCTGGACGGCAATGTTGAGCGGGTGATGGCGCGACTCTATGATATTCACACCCCCCTGCCAGCGGCCAAACCCGAACTGATGATCAAGGCCGAAGCTTTGACGCCAAAGGATCGCCCCGGTGATTACGCGCAGGCCGTGATGGATTTGGGGGCAACAATTTGCAGCCCAAAATCCCCAGCATGTGGGATTTGCCCATGGCGTGATCCGTGTGCGGCGCGGGTTGCGGGGACGGCGGCGGAACTGCCTAAAAAGACACCGAAGAAAGCCAAGCCTGTGCGACATGGCACTGTTTATCTCGCCCAGCGCGAGGATGGCGCGTGGTTGCTAGAAACCCGACCTGACAAGGGATTGTTAGGCGGCATGTTGGGGTGGCCGGGATCCGATTGGGTTGATGTGAGCGAAGAACGTCCGCTTGGCAGCCCGCCGATTGATGCGAAATGGCTGAACTTACCCGGTGAGGTGCGCCATACTTTCACGCATTTCCACCTCATTCTTAAGATTAAAGTCGCCCTGACCCGTGAAGGAATAGAGCCAGACTTTGGTCAGTTCATCCCGCAAGATCAGTTTCGCCCTTCTGACTTGCCTACTGTGATGCGCAAAGCGTTTGATTTGTCGCAGGACTAGCGCTGCGTCACCGCTTTGTACGGCATCTATTTTGAGATATAGAATCCAAAGCACGCCCCAAAACACGCCAATGAGGTTTGACATTATGGCCACGCAAAACCGTATCATCGCACCTGCTGACCTCGCGCGCCTGTCGCGTGCCGCTCCGTTTTGGCTATCTCTTGGATTGATCCCTTTGGCGTGGTTTTGTGCCATGCAAGGGGGATGGACAATTGCGCTGTTGCCGCTGGTCACGTGGTTCATGTTTTCGCTGCTGGATCAGGTCGTGGGCCTGAACCTTGAAAACGCTGATTTAGAGGCAACCGATGATGATCTGTTCTGGTATCGACTGGTCACGCTAATCTGGGTGCCACTACAGTTTATCACCCTGTTTGGGCTGCTGTATTACGTACCGCGCGCCGAACATTTGGGTACAGCCGAGCGGATTTTTGTGTTCTTTGGCGTTGGTGTTTTCACCGGGACCATTGGCATCAATTACAGCCACGAACTCATGCACCAAAAGAACAAGATGGAACGATTTTTAGGTGATGCGTTGCTGGCGATGGTGCTTTATTCGCATTTCCGATCTGAACATTTACTGGTGCATCACCGCTATGTCGCGACGCCGCGTGATCCCGTAACAGCCCATTATAACGAGGGGTTTCATCGCTTTTATCCGCGTGTGTTGATCCAGTCTGGGAAATCTGCGTTTAACGCGGAAAAGCAGATGCTGGCCCGCAAGGACCTGCCTTGGACTGACCTCAGCAATCCGTTCTTTAAATATTGGGCCATGCAAGGGGGATGCCTGATATTGGCACTGATCCTTGGCGGGTGGACTGGTGTTTTGCTGTTTCTTTTTCAAGCAAGCGTGGCGATCTGGCAGTTGGAACTGGTCAATTATATCGAACACTATGGCCTCACCCGTAAACATTTGGGTGGTGGTAAATATGAACACGTCCAACCCCATCATTCATGGAATGCCTCGCACAAGGCGTCAAACTGGTTGTTGATCAATCTACAGCGTCATTCCGACCATCATTACAAGCCGGATCGCCGGTTCCCCGTGCTGCAAACCTATGGACCGGATCAAGCACCGCAATTGCCGTTTGGTTACCCGGTGATGACCATGGCAGCGATGTGCCCACCTTTGTGGCGGCGTATTATGAACCCGCGTGTGCGCAAATGGCGGGACATGTATTATCCTGAAATCACCGATTGGAAGGCCTATAACAAGGGCACGACGCCGCTTCCTCGTTAATCCGATGAACGGTATCTTAAACTTTCTCTGGCACGTCAGTGTAGGGCTGTGGTGAGAAGGGGAACAGATGCAACAACAAGCGATATCAGGCGGCATAGCGCAGCAGGCAACCTGTCTTATTGTGGAAGACAGCGATTTTGACAGCGAAAAACTGACGCGGGTGATCAACAAATCACAAAACAAGATGCGGGTTGAGGTGGCAAAAACACTTAGCTCCGCACGTGAAGCTTTGGCGCGTGGTGAAATGTCGTTGATCCTGCTCGACAACAACCTGCCCGATGGGTTGGGCGCAAATTTTGCGGTGGAACTGTCGCGCGATGCACGGTTGGCTGGGATACCCGTGATCATCGTTAGCGACTGGCCCTCGCCATTTATGTGGGAAAAAGCAGCTTCAGCGGGGGTGTTTTACGTGCTCAACAAAGGTGAGTTTGATGCACGATATGTTCATGCCGCCCTCAAGCTGGGCCGCGAACGTCGGGCCAAAATGAATTGATCTTAAATGCTATGAAACAAAAAAGGCCCCGCCATAAGGCGGGGCATAGTTAAGTGCCATTATAGGCGTACCTTCATGTGGAAGGCCGCAGGCACCGGCGGTGTTCGGGGTCGTTTCCGGTTACCCTTTGAATGAGGGTTTCAAAATGCCTGTTCGACCTACGGCAGAAGCAGGGTGTTTTGGGACATTTTTATAGGAAACGAACATTAACTCAGTTGGCCATTTCGGCCCTGATCTGCTGGCGCAGGATGTCGATTGGCACCCGCTTGCCTTCCTTTTTGTAGCACCAATAGGTCCAGCCATTGCAACTGGGTGCCTTTTCATAGGCCGCACCGACTTGGTGAATGGATCCTTTTACATCCGCACCAATCAAGGTGCCATCTGCACGGACCTTGGCCTTGTGGCGTCCATTCAATGAGAACAGTTCTTCGCCCGGACGCAGCATACCGCGTTCAACCAATTGTCCAAAGGGCACACGCGGTTCGGCGCGTTTGGATGTGGTCGTTTGCAGGGCCTCTTTGTCAAACTTACGCACCTTGCTGATACGTTTGGTGGCGACCTTGCGATAAGCTTCTTCGCGCTCGATGCCGATGAAATCACGACCCAGCATTTTGGCAACCGCACCCGTTGTGCCCGTGCCAAAGAACGGATCAAGCACGACATCGCCGGGGTTTGTTGAACCCACCAGCACACGATGCAGCAAACTCTCTGGTTTCTGCGTTGGATGGGCTTTTTCGCCCTCATCATTTTTCAACCGCTCATGGCCTGTGCAGATCGGCAAAACCCAATCGCTGCGCATCTGGATGCCTTCGTTCAGCGCCTTGAGTGCTTCGTAGTTGAACGTGTATTTCGCGTTCTCATCTTTGCCAGCCCAGATCATGGTTTCATGGGCATTGGTAAAACGCTTACCACGAAAGTTCGGCATGGGGTTCGACTTGCGCCATACGACGTCATTCAAAATCCAATAGCCTTGATCCTGCAACGCAGCACCAACACGGAAAATATTATGATAGCTGCCAATGACCCAAATCGCGCCATTCGGCTTGAGCAAACGACGTGCTGCCTTTAGCCACGCTTTGGTGAATTTGTCATAAACCTGAAAGCTGGCGAACTGGTCCCATTCGTCGTCGACAGCATCAACTTTTGAGTTGTCAGGACGGTGCAGATCGCCGCGCAATTGCAGGTTATAAGGCGGGTCCGCAAAGATCAGATCAATGCTCTCTGCGGGGAGGGCATTCATTGCTTCAATGCAGTCACCCGAAAGGATGGTATTCAAGGGAAGTGCCGCGGCACCCTTTGTCATCGTGGTCATATATTCTGCCTCTGTCCCCGGCACATTTTGTGCTCGTTTGTTGAGGATCAGGATGAGTCAAAGGCGATTCGCGGTCAATTTCTTTTTTGAATCAATCAGTTAAGTTTTTATCTTGATACAAGATATTGTGTACCGGTTTGAACAAACGTCTATGGTGTGGGGTTACGCCCAGATTTTGCAGCGCCTCCATGTGTCTTTTTGACCCGTATCCCATGTTGGTTTCCCACCCATAACCAGGATGCTGTTGCGCCAAGGACAACATGACACAATCCCGACATATTTTGGCCATAATTGAGGCCGCCGAAATCGACTGCGAACGGGTGTCGCCTTTGATAATTGTCTCAGCAGGAAGGGTCAGCTCGCGCGGGATCATGTTCCCGTCGATCAGCGCGTAGTCAGCCCCATGTTTCAATCCATCCAATGCACGCGTCATTGCAAGATGACTGGCGCGTAGAATGTTCAGCTCTTCAATTTCTTCGACTGAGGCATGGGCGATACTTACATCCGCGACTTGCATGATCTCTTCATACAGTCGCTCGCGGGCTTTCTTGGTCAATTTCTTAGAATCGTTTAATCCTTCGGGAATGCGATCTGGGTCCAACACCACAGCCGCCGCCGTAACAGGCCCCGCCAGTGGCCCGCGCCCTACTTCATCAACACCGGCCACGCGGACATATCCCTGCGCATGCGCACTGCGTTCAAATTCAAAATCAGGTTTCATGCGATCCTCAAAACGCAAGACAGTCCAAACCGCAAGGCTTGGACTGTCTGCAACATCGCACTCGTTAATTCTTTTGGAAGGGAAAGACGCCCGAACATCTTTCCCTTCCGGTCCGGGCAACAGGGACTTGCTGCCCAGATCGACGGCGGGGTTAGCCGCGCGCCAATCGGTATCCCGCATCACGTAAGCAACGGGCCTGATACCCTGTGCGTTTGCCGTTATATGTATTCACACGCACTTTGCAGTGCTGCGGCAAACGGTTCGCGTGGCGGTAATTGTTTTGAAGACAGCGATTGCCAAACATCCGAACGGTGCCGCGACGGGTGTCAAAGCTGCGGAAGCACTGACTGGGCAGTAATTTGTTGTTCCGCACTTGCCGTGGCAATGGACGAGGTTGTACCTGCGGCTCACTATGACGGCGGCGCGGCTGCACATGCGGTTCGCTGCGACGGCGCGGTTGAACCCGAGGTTCGCTATGGCGACGCGTCACGGCGCGCTCTTTGTCTTTCTTATTGTCATGGATGATCTTGCCAATCACAGCGATGCCCAAGATAGCGGCCAGCGCCCTTGCGGCATCCTTGTCGTCGGCGCGTGCTGGTGCTGCACCCAATGCGGTGATTGCAATCGAGGCGGCGGCGATGGTTGTGATAAATCTGCGGTACATGGCGGTGATCCTTCTTGTTGTGGGGCGCAGTAGATGTTGCGCAAATCGTGACGATGTCTTGGTGGGATCAATCTGGGGCGGGGTGGGTCAGACAGGCAATAACAGCGCTTTGTTATCCAATAGCAGGGGGCAAGGTGCCGGTTAGATATTGAATATCAACGCGCAAAGGCGCAGTAATACCTTCATGAAAAACGCATTACTTTCCCTTTTGATCGCCGGGTCGATCAGCATCGCAGCCCCCGCCGCTGCGGCCAATTGTTATGCCGATTATAAGGCCAAGCAGGACAATCCCTTGCGCCTGCATTACGGTGTGGCGCAAGTGTCCGGCGCATGTAATGCGGGTTCTGCGCGGGCTGAATTGTCTGCACGTTTAGCCGCACAAGGTTGGACGCTATTGAATGTTCTGTCAGTCTTTGGTGACGAAGGCTTGGCACAAAGGAGAGACAGTGCAGGACCAAACTACCTCCGCTTCTGATATGCGCCGCGTTGGCGGACGTTTTGTGGGTGGTGGCATTGCCGCCATCGTCGCCGTTCTGTTGATCGGCGTTGTGGTGCTGTTCTGGGCATTGCCCGATGCCAATGTGTTCAATGCACAGGTTGAGCGGATATTTATCGAAAATGATGATCTGACCAGTGGTGCCGAAATCAAGCTGCTTGAGATATTGGCACAGTCCGGGACTGCGTTTTCCGATACGTTGAGCAGCTATCGTTTGGTGATTCTGGTGCTGTTGATTTTCGCCAGCGCCATGCTGATCGCCGCGATGGTGTTTCTGGTCATGCTAATCGGCTTTAACCGCCGCATGGCCCAGATCGAGCGCACGGGTATTCAGGTCAACTCCCTGTTGATCAGCCGCGAGGAAAACACCGTTTATCTAAATAATCTGGGTTTCAAACTGACCTCCGCCGCGATGGAAACCATGTCTGTACTGGCAGAGGCGCGCATGGATGATGATGTCATGTCAGGGTCTGAGATTGAGGGCGTTATTTCTGGCCGCAACGCTGCTGATTGCGATGAGGCCGCAGGGGCGACACGAATCAAACGTTTGCGCGATACGCTGGGCAATCAAATTGTTGCGGAACTGCTGGTCAAAAATATTGCGCGTCGCGGCTATATGCTGGCCATCGATAAGGATGTGATCAAGGTCATCTGAATGCGCTAAATTGATCCAAGGCAAAGGCACTAACCTAGGAATATATCGCAATTTCATCAGCAAGTCCCCATATGACAACCATGAACAGACGTGAATTTACCGCTTCATTGGCCGCACTTGGTTTTCTACCCGCGCTGCCCATTGCCGTTCCTGCCGTTGCAGCAACTGCCCCAAACATGCCTGCCGGGACCTATGCTTGGGCACATTTAATCGCCCGGGCCCAAACCAAATGCAGCCCTGCGATGCTTGCGCGGCAACTTCACCTTAGCCCTGAAGTTGCGCAGCACTTGTTCAATACAATGGTGAGTGATGGCGTTCTAAAGGCACCGGGCATTGCAGGGGTGGCCAAAGCCGCGCAACCGATAAATGCAACGGGAGTTGAGCACAGCTTGGCCAAACGGATGCGCACCCGTCTGAAAGACTATGTTGACGGCACTCAAAGTGATGATCCCGTACAGGCACAAAGGACGGATGCCCCTCTGGCAAAAGACGCAGAACCATGTCTAGGGTGCGAAACCCCGCAGACAGAGGACCAGACAGATGCCAGCACCGATCAATCCGTTCAAGAAAGCCCTCAACGAGGGTAAAACCGTTTTTGGCTGCTGGCTGGGCCTCGCTGATAACTATAGCGCTGAATTGATGGGGACCGCAGGGTTTGATTGGTTGGTCATCGATGGCGAACATGCCCCCAACGATTTGCGCTCAATCCTTGCCCAGCTACAAGTGCTTGAGGCCAGCAACAGTCACGCTGTTGTGCGTCTGCCGATTGGCGAAACCTACATGATGAAACAAATATTGGATGCTGGCGCGCAAACGGTGTTAGTGCCGATGGTCGATAGTGCTGATCAAGCCCGTCAATTGGTGCGTGATACGACATATCCTCCGCAGGGTGATCGTGGTGTTGGATATGCTCTGGCACGCGCTTCACAATTTTCAAAAATCGCTGATTACGGAAAAACGGCTGACGCACAGATTTGCCTTTTGGTACAGGTAGAAAGCATCAAAGGTCTGGCCGCTTTGGATGAGATCCTGACAATCGACGGCATTGATGGGGTGTTCATCGGTCCTGCTGATTTGGCCGCTGACATGGGGCATATGGGCGATGCGCTGCACCCCGATGTTCAAACTGCTATCATGGAGGCGCTGCGCCGGATCGCAGCATCTGGCAAAGCGCCCGGCATTCTGTCGACCCATGATAAGATGACCCAAGACGCGCTGGACGCAGGTGCGCGCTTTGTTGCTGTGGGTGCCGACATATTACTGCTCAGCCATGCAGCCCAAGCGCTGGCCTCAAAATGGGTTGGTTCAGCAAAATGAACGGCGGCATATTGCTCTTGGGGCTAGCCTATGTGCTCAGCCAATTTTTTCGTGCGTTCTTGGCCGTGCTCTCACCTGTGTTGGCCCGCGACATCGGCACAACACCAGATGATCTGGCATGGTCATCTGGCCTTTGGTTCATTGCCTTTGCCGCTATGCAAATTCCTGTAGGTTGGGCGCTTGATACAATTGGACCACGCCGGACCGCGGCATGGTTATTGTTGATTGGTGGCGGTGGTGGGTCGATGGTTTTTGCGCTGGCGGGTTCCGCATTCCACATCGATATCGCAATGGCCTTAATCGGCATTGGCTGTGCGCCCGTATTAATGGCGTCCTATTACATCTTTGCCCGTGAATATCCCCCGGCGCAATTCGCCGTTTTGGCGTCTTTGATGGTGGGTTTGGGCAGCGTCGGCAATCTGGTGGCATCTTACCCGATGGCCTTTGCGGCCGAAACGATGGGTTGGCGCAATGCGATGTGGGGTCTGGCTGTTGTATCTGCACTTGTCGCGATGGGAACTTTGGCTTTGGTTAGTGATCCGCGCAAAGTCGACGGCGAAAGCAAAGGCTCAATGTTAGAGCTGTTCAAGATACGCGCACTTTGGTTCATCTTTCCGATTATGGGCGTCAGCTATGCCATCTCTGGGGCTGTACGCGGGCTATGGATCGGGCCGTATCTGGCAGATGTTTTTAACGCCAACACTGACGTGATTGGGGTCGCGACACTTTTGATGGGCATTGCGATGATTTTGGGGACCTTGGCCTATGGTCCCCTTGATCGCATCTTGGGGTCGCGCAAGTGGATGATCGTGGGGGGGAGCGTTGCCACATTGATCGCTGCTGCAATCTTGATTGCACAACCGTCACAATCGCTGACCCTATCTGTCGCGATGATGTGTGCCGTCGGCTTTTTTGGGGCGACCTATCCTGTGATCATGGCACATGGTCGCAGCTTCCTGCCCTCACACCTGATCGGGCGTGGCGTGACCATGCTAAACTTGTTCAGCATTGGCGGCGTGGGTTTGGCACAATTCCTGTCCGGTCGTGTTTACAGTAACATGTTATCTACTGAACAGGCCGCCACACCTTATGTCGCTGTCTTTGCTCTTTTTGCAGGCAGTCTGGCAATTGGCCTGGTGATCTACCTGTTCAGCCGCAACAGCCCGGATTGATCGCACCCTACCCCCTTTCCCTTGGCCTACAGGCGCGCTAAAGGGCAGCGACCATCACACATCAAAATTGGAGAATTCAGATGGGTTATCGTATCGCCGTTGTTGGTGCCACTGGCAATGTGGGCCGCGAAATGCTGAACATTCTGGCCGAACGCCAGTTCCCTGTGGAAGAGATCGTGGCCTTGGCCAGCCGTCGTTCCATCGGCACGGAAGTGAGCTTTGGCGATAAGACACTCAAGACGAAGGATCTTGATACATTCGATTTCAAAGGCTGGGATATGGCGCTGTTTGCCGTGGGGTCAGACGCGACTAAAAAGTATGCGCCTGCTGCTGCCAAAGCTGGTTGTGTCGTGATCGATAACTCGTCGCTTTATCGCTACGATCCCGATGTTCCGTTGATCGTACCTGAGGTGAACCCGCAAGCGGTGCACGACTATTCAAAGAAAAACATCATCGCCAACCCGAACTGTTCTACCGCGCAGATGGTTGTGGCCCTCAAGCCTTTGCATGACCGCGCGACCATCAAACGCGTTGTGGTCAGCACCTATCAGGCGGTTTCTGGTGCGGGCAAAGAAGGTGCGGATGAATTGTGGGATCAGACAAAGTCGATCTATAATCCAACATCCGACGTGCCACCAAGCAAGTTCACCAAACAGATCGCGTTCAACGTGATCCCGCATATCGACGTGTTCATGGAAGATGGCTCCACCAAGGAAGAGTGGAAAATGGTGGTCGAGACGAAAAAGATCGTCGATCCGAAGATCAAAGTCACGGCAACCTGTGTGCGGGTGCCTGTGTTTGTGGGCCACTGCGAATCGATCAACATTGAGACCGAAGATCATCTCGACGAAGACGAGGCCCGCGATATCCTGCGTGAAGCACCGGGCGTCATGGTGATCGATAAACGTGAAGACGGTGGCTATGTCACGCCGATTGAAGCAGCAGGCGACTATGCGACCTTCATCAGCCGCATTCGTCAGGACAGCACGATTGATAACGGCCTGAACATGTGGTGCGTCAGCGACAACCTACGCAAAGGTGCGGCATTGAACGCGGTACAGATTGCAGAATTGCTTGGCCGCGAAGTTCTGAAGAAGGGTTAAAACCTTTTCAAACTGATTTTGTGGGAAAGGGGGCCAATAGGTCCCCTTTTTCTTTGGCTGCACATCTGCCAGACTTTGGGTATCTCATCCAAAGGAAAAAACATGCGCCTCCTCCTTGTTGGTCTGATCGCCTTACCGTCATTTGCTTCCGCAGAAAGCTTTAGCTTGAGCACAGCACCCAACGCGGTGACCGTTTACGGCGATGGTGCTGTGGTGACCCGTGAAGTATCGGTAAAGGTGCCTTCGGGATCGCACGAATTGATCCTCCCCGGTTTACCACAAGGGATAGACCCACAATATTTACGTGTATCGCTCAAGGGTGCCATCCTGGGCCAAACACAGTTTCGTACATCTGCTCTTCCCCCGCAGGGTGACGTAGATAGTGCAGAGGTCACAGCCGCAAAAGATGCGATTAAAGCCGCTGAAATGGCGCTACGGCAGCATGATGATGGTGTCGCTTTGACAGGATTGGCAGGTAATGCCGCCCAAGCAAAGGTGCAGTTCTTGGCCGCGCTTGGGCAGAACGAAGCCTTGCCAACTGATCCAGAATCCCTGCGCGGTTTGGCGCAAATGATTGAGGACGAAACGCTGATTGCGCAACAAAACCTGCTTGCAGCCGTTAACGCAGCCCGGGATCAAAACGACGCCCGTGAAGATTTGGAAAAACAGCTTCAGGATGCGCGCGATACATTGGCAGCACTTACGCCTCCGCCTCTGGAAACCTCTTTGCTCACGCTTTCTATCGCGACACAAGATGCCAGCGATGTCACAGTAACGCTGACCTATTTGGTTCACTCTGCGTCGTGGCACCCTGTCTATGATGCCTATCTGTCTGGCACTGACAGTCCTGAAATCGAACTGCGTCGCGGGGCCTTGGTCACTCAGTATTCTGATGAAAACTGGAACGACGTCGCCATGACACTTTCAACACTTCAACCTTCATCTGATGTTTCCCCGCGAGAGATTTATCCAATGTTACGCAGGATCGTGGATAAAGAACCGCCGCGCCCGCAAGTGACCTCACGTCTGAGTGGCAGTATCGCCGCCTCTCCAGAGCCGATGATGGAGGCCGATATGATACTTGAAGCCCCCATCATCGTATCCTTTGATGGGCCGGGAGTGACATATAACGCAACCGATGCCGTTTCCGTCGCCACCGGGGCAGAGGCCACGCGCGTCCCGCTTGGCACTTTGACCTTTGACGCAGAACGTGTTGCTGTTGCCGTACCTCGTTATGATCAAACCGCATTTTTGATGGCGCGGTTTACCAACACGACCAAAGAACCCTTACTGGCCGCTGAAACGGCATCGCTTTATATCGACAACACTTTTGTCGGCGTAACCGGGTTTGCGCAGGTCCCTGCCGGGGCAGAGGCCGATCTGCCCTTTGGCCCGATTGAGGCGTTGCGTTTGTCGCGTACCATTTTGGATGAAAACAATGGCGACCGTGGATTTATCAGCCGTACAAACGCGCAAACAGAACAGGCGCGATTGAACGTCGAGAACATCGGAGCGGTCGATTGGCAAGTCGAAGTTATTGATAACATTCCCTACACTATTGACGAATATCTAGAGATCACTTGGACCGCATCGCCAGAGCCAGACGTGATTGATGTGGATGATAAACGCGGTGTGCTTCAATGGAATGTCACTGCACCCGCTGGCATGACGACATCAATCAAAGTGGACCATGATTTGCAGTGGCCAACCGACAAGGTCCTGAGATAACTGAGCTAGAACCGTTCGGCGCGCAATACGTCACAATCGGTCACTGTCACCACACCGATGTGGCGTTCCACCACGGCAAAGGCACCCTCAAGCAAGTCGTCCAACCGATCAGGGTGAATGATGCAGATGACCTGCACCATGCCTTGTGCGCGGCTGACTTGACCTGCGCGGCTCCATTCACCTGAACGCCCTGATCCGCCCAAGACGGGCAGCACAGTGTATCCGGTCACACCGGATTTCTTGAGCGCATCTGTCAGGCGCGACTGCATCACCAATTCAATCGTGATCTCTACGCGTTTGGCTTTGTGGGTTTGCATGGATCAGCCTCCGGTCAATGCCGAGGCGACCGCGACATACAGCGGAATACCCAGCGTCAGGTTAAACGGGAATGTCACGCCCAGCGACAGTGTTAGATAGATGGACGGATTTGCCTCTGGCAGGGCGACACGCATGGCAGCGGGCACAGCGATGTAGGATGCAGATGCGCTGAGTACCATGAACAGGGCAACGCCGCCCGTGCTTAGCCCCAGCAAGAGACCCGCACCAAGACCGAAAACACTGCCGATCAGCGGCATGAGGACACCAAAGGCAATCACGCCGGGTTTCATCACTTGGCCACCACCGCGCAGGCCGCGGCCCGCGACCAACCCCATATCGAGCAGAAACAGACACAAGACACCCTGAAATGGTGAAACGATAAAGCTCTCGATCTTAGCCAATCCATCGGTGCCCGTGATTCCACCGATAAAGAATGCACCGACCAGCAAGACAATGGACCCATTGAGCATGATCTCACGCATCAGATCACCGTCCATCCGCCGCGCGCCACTGCCACCACGCGAAATGAGCCACAAGGCCGATAGGATCGCAGGTGCTTCCATCGCGGCGGCAACGGCGACCATGTATCCCTCGGACGCGATACCGCTGGATTGCAGCACAGATGTCGCCGCAACAAATGTCACAATCGAAATCGACCCATAATGCGCCGCAACCGCAGCCGCATCCAGACGGCTTAACCCGGTCATGACCTGTAGTAATGAAAAAGCAATCAGCGGCAGTAATGCCGACAATGCCATCCCGGCGATCAACGAAAGCGCAAGGGTGAGATCAACGCCATGGCTTGCGACACTCACGCCGCCCTTAAATCCGATGGCAAACAACAGATAGATCGACATGCCTTTGGCAACGGCTTCAGGAATACTCAAGTCAGATCGCGCCAAAGCTGCAATCACACCAAGCACAAAGCTGAGGATGATGGGCGATAGCAAGTTGGTTGCTGCAAGCGACAGAATTTGATCCATGGTCGTTCCTTAATTGAACTTACGTTCATTTAATCCGCAGCAAGGGTTTTACAAGTCAAATAGGAACGAAACGCTCAGTTTCTGGCAGATAATGTTCTAAACTACCCTCACCGATATCAGTCCACAGGCCATGCAAGCTAAGATCACCTGCTTTGACCAAATCTTCGATCCATGGAAAGGTCATCAGGTTTTCAAGCGAAATCATGACGGCATGTTTTTCAAGCTGGTGCGATTGCTCAGCAGGGTCTTGGATGTCGGCAACGACATCGTATTTAGGCCGCAAAATATCCATCCAACGCCCGACAAAACTGTCCTTTGCGTCCAGCTCGGGCGCTTTGCCTTGGCACATGTCGATACAGCCCTGCACACCCCCGCAATTGGAATGACCCAACACGATCAGATGCGATACCTTCAAAACGCGAACGGCGTATTCAACAGCCGCAGACGTACCATGATGATCACCGTCCGGCTGATAGGGCGGTACGAGGTTGGCAATATTGCGGTGGATGAAAAATTCACCCTGATCCGCGCCAAAGATTGATGTCACATGCACACGGCTGTCACAGCATGAAATCACCATCGCGCGCGGGCGTTGTCCCTCGGCGGCAAGGCGGCGATACCACGACTGATTGTCCGCGTATCCCGTTGCTTTCCAACCGTGATAGCGTTGCAGCAAATAGGATGGCAGTGGTTTTGCGTTGTTCATCTAGGCCCGTCCCTCTGATCTGTTGGAGGGGAGATACCTCAAATTCCATACGAATTCGAGGGAAAATACGTTTGCGCCTCAATCATTTGAATACTTGTTGCGGGCTAATGTGATGGCCTGCCGTGGGGGCTGATCAAAGGGTGAAAGACAATGCAAGTGCTGCAAATTAGACCATTGGAACAGGTATGCGTTGATCAAGAGCGTCTGGGCGCACTGTATTCGCAATTGGGTGAATCAGGTGCCGAAGACGTGGTGTGTCGCGCATTAGAAGAATTGGCGTTAAGAATGTCGCATTGCGATCGGTTATACCGCAAGCAATCTTGGCCAGAGTTGCGCAAAAATACACGATCTTTGATTGCGATTGCGGATCAGATTGGGATGCAAAAATTATCACAAGTCGCGCGGGATGTGACCCAATGCATTGATACACACGACAGCAATGCCCTTGCCGCCACATTATCGCGGTTGCTGCGCATTGGCGAACGGTCCCTCACCGCGATTTGGGATATGCAGGATATCACAATCTGATCGCTTGCGGGTGGCAGCAGAACGGCTAGGCTGTGTGCAACACCACAGCTGCATGAAAGGCCTGATATGTCCGCTAAATTTGCCACGCCATCTGATGTCACTATTCCTTTGCATGTCATTGCTGAGGGCGATCTTGAGAAATGGTTGACGGATCAATCTGCATCCACATCGACGTGGGTTGAGGCAAACAGTTTCACAGGTGGGTTAGGTCAAGCTTTGACCATCGCTGACAATGCCGGGAAACCTGCGTTTGCTTTGGTCGGTTATGGATCTGCCGCCAGCAGGCAACGCGGTCGTTTTGCGCTTGCTCAGGCCGCGGTGAAATTACCCAAAGGGGACTATCGAATTGTCAGCGGCTTGCCCGCTGATCAGGCTGCAAACGAAGCCCTCGGATGGCTGTTGTCGGGCTATCGGTTTGACCGTTACCGCAAGCAACCCGCAATGGTCGCTGGTCTGGTGTGCCCAAATGGCGTCGATGCGACATTGGTTGAAGCATTGGTTGGCGGTGAAATGTTGACCCGTGATTTGATCAACACACCCGCGTCTGACATGGGACCGCCTGATCTGGAACAGGCAGCGCGTGATTTGGCCGGCGAACACGGTGCCAAAATCACAGTAACAATTGGGGATGATCTGTTATCGCAGAACTTTCCAATGATCCACACGGTTGGCCGTGCGGCGAATCGCGCACCTCGGTTGATCGATATGCGCTGGGGGAATACGGGGCCAACACTGACCTTGGTCGGCAAAGGTGTGTGTTTTGATACTGGTGGGTTGAATATAAAACCCGGTTCCTCAATGGGCTTGATGAAAAAGGACATGGGGGGCGCGGCGGCAGTATTGGGGCTGGCGCATATGATCATGGCCACGGGTCTAAAGCTGCAATTGCGCGTCCTTATCCCAGCCGTTGAGAATTCGATATCTGGCAATGCATTCCGCCCCCAAGACATTCTGACCTCCCGCAAGGGGCTAACGGTTGAGATCAACAACACTGACGCCGAAGGGCGATTGGTATTGGCAGATGCATTGGCGTTGGCGGATGAAGAAAAGCCGGATCAAATTATCTCTATGGCAACCCTGACAGGTGCCGCACGTGTGGCGGTGGGGCCAGACCTCGCGCCGTATTTCAGTGATGACCCCGTATTTGTGCAATCCCTGGAACAGGCCGCAGCAAAACATGCAGACCCCGTTTGGCGCATGCCGTTTCACACGCCTTATGAGACCATGATTGAACCCGGTATTGCCGATTTGGATAACGCCCCAAAGGGTGGATTTGCGGGCTGTATTACCGCTGCGTTGTTCCTGCGCCGCTTTGCGACCGACAGCCCCTATGCCCATTTTGACATCTACGGATGGCAACCCAATGACGCGCCTGCCCGCCCGAAAGGTGGCGTTGGTCAGGCGACGCGCGCAGTTTACGGCGCACTGGAAAAACTGCTCAAGCTATGAGTGATAGACGCATCACACCCGACCCAACGTTCATGACCAAAAGCGATGAAGCGCAGATTGTCACACCTATTGCTGATCTATGCCGCGCCCCAAGTGGCCCGCGCGACAGGCAGTTGATTTTTGGTGATACAGTTGTGGTCCTCAACGATGACGCTGGCTGGAGTTATGTGCAGTCAGACAAGGACAAGTATTGTGGGTTTGTTAGATCCGATCAATTGGATGTGCAGCATGTCGCAACCCACAAGATCACCGCCCCAGCAACGCATGTGTACCAACGTGCAGATTTCAAATCATCGGACCTGAACAGCCTCAGCTTTGGCAGCCAAATCCGCGTTACCGCGCAAACCAAAAAATTTGCGGAAACGAACCTGGGGTTTGTGCCCTTACCTCATCTTGCTGAAATGACGGCGTATGAGTCCGACCCAGCTAAGGTAGCTGCTTTGTTTTTGGGCACGCCATATCTCTGGGGCGGGAACAGTAGATGGGGAATCGATTGTTCAGGTTTGGTGCAGGCGGCGTTGCTGGCCTGTCACATCCCATGCCCGGGTGACAGTGATCAGCAGCAACGCCTTGGGGAACCTGCAAACGGCGCTTACCACCGCAATGACCTGTTGTTTTGGAAAGGTCATGTGGCCCTTGTGACGGACGCGGACACCCTGATCCACGCCAACGCACATTCAATGTCTGTCACCTATGAACCGATCCACGCGGCGATCAAACGTATTCAGGACAATGGCGACGGACCTGTGACCGCGCATCGACGGCTTTAAGCGCCCATCACTAATCGACGGCGCGGATCAACTTGCGTTCTAGCACTCGCAAAACTGATTTCAGGTCATGGCCCCGGCGCAATATCTGCCCGGCTGGACCAACGACAGAATACATGCCCTGCTTAGCACGTAATTTAGGCCGCTTTTCAATGCGGTACAGCGGCACTTCGGCAGTACGCCGAAACACGGAAAACACAGCGAATTCACGCAAACACGAAATGCCATAATCGCGCCATTCGCCTGCGGCTACCATACGGCCATACAGCGACAAGATCACTGATAACTCCGTTCGGTGAAATGCCACCTGTTCTGGGGGGCGCTCAAACGGGGTTGTCGTCGGGGGAATGTGCAGCGTCATGACATAATACTTGCCTCGTTTTGCAGGCAAATCAAGGGGTCAAAAATGCTGCAAGCGCTATGGCTTAACAGCAACGTGAAAAATTCAGCCCCCAAGGAAACGCCAGACATTCATTCCAAATCTTAGCCACAATCGATGCCAATAATGACATCGGTATCATCCAGTTTGATATTCACCCGTTGCGCATTGAAGTCCGAGGTCACCGGCTCTCCGATACGGTATTCGCGCTTTGGGTCCGGTATCGACAGGGACACAACCGCATCCTGCCCGATCATGCCCGCATAGGCCGCAGCGTTACAGGTATCTGCCCCGGAAGACCCCGTTGAGCGTCCAGCGTTGTTTGTCGACACATCACCACATCCGGCAACAAAGAGCAGGCTCAAAATTACATATCTCATGTTCAATTCCCTATGTTTCATTTCTAAAATCAATAGCAGGCAAAGCGTTTTACGCGGCCATCTTTACCAATTTCAGCGTTCAAACGGTTCCTGTTTATATCTGTGCTGACAGCATCACCGGCATGGATGATCCGCACGTTTCCTAGAACAGAATGTACTGCCGCTTCTGGCTGACCTACCAAATCCTGCCAATTCGCAGCGTTGCATGTTGTGTCAAACGACTGCGCTTCATTGCAAGCTGCCAAGGCCAGCGCACCACTGATAACCAAAAGGGTGCGCATCACGTACTGTATCGCGCCAAAAACGTGTCAACGGCCCCATTTACCACCCGCTCCATTTCTGCGTCGGTCACAGACCTGCTGACCCCGAAAATCAGACGCGGCCAGATGTCTGCTTTGCACAATTCGCCAAATTGATCCGCTGCCAGACTACGATCTTCGATCTTCAGCTCACCGCGCGCCTCTGCCAATTCGAAATACTGCGCCATCTCTGCGCGCATAACGGCAGGGCCAGAGTTGTAAAACCGCTGCCCAAGTTCGGGAAACCGGTCCGATTCAGCAACGCAAATGCGGAAAACCTGTTGCCCAAATGTTGATGTAATGAACCCAAGAAAATGCAGCCCAGTTTGGGTCAACACCTCACGCGGGGGGGCATCCATATCGATACTGTCCAATGCCTCACGCGATTGGCGCTGGCATTCAGCATTGGCGACTTCCATAAATAACAGCCGTTTATCAGGGAAGTAGCTGTACAGCGTTGCCTTTGACACGGCCGCGACACGCGCGATTTCATCCACGCTGGCCCCCTCAAAACCATCTGCCATGAAAACAGCACGCGCACCCGCCAGAACCTGATCGAATTTGCGGCCCTTGCGGACAAGTGGATCTATGGCGGTCATTGGGGCTCCGGGTGTTGAGTGGACAGAGTATAAACCGAATCGTTCAGTTCCAAGGGTTATTTATCCTTACGTAGAGCAACCACTGTTGTTGTTTTGCCCTACATTGTTTAGAATCATTCTAAACAAGCGAAAGGCACCTCATGCGTTTTTCTCTCAACCGTAAACGTTTCAAAGATCTGTCCGAGCAAGAAGTGCTTGCTCTGGCGATTTCGTCTGAAGAAGACGATGCGCGCATTTATCGTGGCTATGCCGAAAGCTTGCGCGCAGAGTTTCCCAGCAGTGCTGCTATTTTTGATGGCATGGCAGCCGAAGAAGATGGTCACCGTCAACGGCTGATCGATCTACACCAAAAACGCTTTGGCGATATGATACCGCTGATCCGCCGTGAACATGTATCTGGGTATTATGCCCGCCGCCCGGTGTGGTTGGTCGAAAACCTTGGACTGGAACGGATCCGCGCCGAAGCCGCGGCAATGGAACAAGACGCCGAACGTTTTTACCTGGCTGCTGCCGCGCGCACCACTGACGCGGATACGCGAAAATTATTGGGTGATTTGGCCGCCGCCGAAGCAGGCCATCAGGCCAAAGCAGATGATCTGACAGCCAAACATCTGGATGAAGATAGCATTGAGGCCGAAGATAATCGTGCCCATCGCCAGTTTATTCTGACATGGGTACAGCCCGGCCTTGCCGGTTTGATGGATGGATCGGTCTCAACACTTGCGCCAATCTTTGCAGTTGCCTTTGCAACGCAAGATACATGGACAACCTTTCTGGTTGGTTTGGCGGCATCTGTTGGCGCGGGCATTTCGATGGGCTTTACCGAAGCCGCATCAGATGACGGCGAATTGTCCGGGCGCGGATCGCCGGTAAAACGCGGTTTCGCCTCTGGTATCATGACAACGCTGGGCGGCTTGGGTCATGCCCTGCCCTATTTGATCACTGATTTTTGGACGGCGACCACAATCGCATTCATTGTGGTGTTTATCGAATTATGGGCGATTGCGTGGATACAGAATAAATATATGGACACGCCATTTCTGCGTGCGGCCTTGCAAGTGGTCGTGGGCGGCGCGCTGGTCTTTGCTGCGGGTGTGTTGATTGGCTCAGGATAGGTTCATCACCTTTTCGTAAAATGCCTTATTGCGTGCACGGGCATCGTGCAGCGTATTTGGCCGCCTTTCAGCTTTGGGTAATGCGTGCTGCCAATCTTGTGGGTCCGCAAAAACGGGATTGTCTTTAAACTGGCGAAACTTGTGGCTGAACGGTAGGCACAAAACTTTGCGGCCCAGACACATTGCCCAATAGGTGCCGTGGAATGAATTGGTCACAACTGTGTCGCCACTTGCAAGGAAAGCAATTGCGTCCGCCATATCACCATCATGGTTGGTCATTTCGGGCATGCCATCGTACCGCGCGATTAATTGTGATTTTTTCGCATGTGAAAACAATACAACGTCATGCACAGGTGGCGGTACATCATCAAAAAGCGGTGACATGGCACTGGCGCAAGGAACGTAGTCACATTTGGGCACGTTCCAATTGCGTGACGATATCAACGCGCAGCTGCCCTCAAGGATATCAAAACTAAAGTCCGCGACGTTCTTGGGTGAAATCCCAACACCCCAGACAATGCGATGTTGGGCATGGCTGGTGCGGTAAATAGCGGCGTCAACACAATCATCATAAACTTGACCTCCACCCAGAATCGCGCGCGTGCAGGGCGGCGCATCTTGACCAAAGGAAATCATAGTTTGTTGGCCGAAATCAAAATAATGCCCCGGCGTGCAGGCCAAGTCACCAATGTTGGTGTCGTTGCGACGGTGGATAAGCGTGGTATCTAACATCCTGTCACGCTAGCGGCTTTGAAACATCACCACCAGAACCTTGCGCGCCGTGCGTTTGCTGAGGTACTGCTTTGTTCATGCTCGCAATCTTTCTAAAAACCCTCCCCTTCTTTGCGCTTATTGGGCTGGGCTATTGGGCTGGGCGGACAAAATTCTTTAGCTCAGAGGCGACAGCGTACCTCACAAAATTCGTGTTCTATTTTGCCCTGTCGGCCATGTTGTTCAGGTTTTCGGCGAACCTATCACTGGCTGAGGTCTGGGATACACGCCTTGTCGTCGCCTATCTTTGGGGAACGGCATTTGTCTATGGCATTGCCACCATCGTCGGGTTCGCGCGGCGATTGGATGTCTCTACCACGGCAATTGAGGCGCAATGCGCCGCCATCGGCAATACCGGATTTCTGGGTGTGCCGATGTTGACCCTGCTCTTTGGACCCGAAGCAATTGGCCCAATCTTACTGGCCTTGGCTGTGGACTTGGTGGTTTTCTCAAGTCTGATTGTGATCCTGATCACGGGATCACGGGACGGACAGATAAGCCTGCGCATGTTTCGAACCATCGGCCTTGGATTACTGCGCAACCCCATGATCGTGGCAATCGTTTTGGGGTTTGCATGGTCTGGGTTCTCCATCCCAATCCCAACCCCAATGAACGAATTTCTTGCCATTCTTGGTGGTGCCGCAACGCCCGGTGCGCTGTTTGCCATTGGTGCGTCGCTTGCCACAAAATCAGCAGAACGTGTGCAGATCGCCGGGTGGCTTAGTTTTTGCAAACTTGTGCTGCATCCACTGTTTGTCGCATTCGCTGCGTTGTTCTTGTTTGGCGTTGATCCATTCAAGGCGGGTGTCATCATTTCCGCGGCGGCCTTACCCGTTGCTGGCAACGTCTATATGCTGGCCCAACACTATGGTGTCGCGCCCCAACGCGTGTCTGCCGCAATTCTGGTTTCAACCACCCTCAGCATCGTTACAGTCAGCTTAATTGTTGCTTGGGTCACAGGAACCTGATCTTCACCCTTTTTAAAATACCGTCTGCCATCTGCCAAACGGGGCAACCGACCGCATAAAGGACCAGCACATGAAAACACTCTCTGAAAATGCCTGTTTTGGCGGCACCCAAGGTGTCTATTCTCATTCCTCGGCCGCCTGCAATTGTGAGATGACATTTGCTGTGTTTTTGCCCGAAGAAGCCAAAGACGGGCCTGTTCCTGTTCTGTGGTATCTGTCTGGCCTGACCTGCACGCATGAAAATGCAATGACCAAAGCCGGGGCGCAGGCATGGGCGGCGGAACACGGGATTGCATTGGTGTTTCCAGACACCTCCCCGCGTGGTGATGATGTTGCAGACGATGAGGCATATGATCTGGGCAAAGGTGCCGGGTTTTACGTGAACGCAACCCAAGCCCCTTGGAAGCAAAATTTCCAGATGTGGGATTATATCGCAAAAGAATTGCCCGCGGTGCTGGCCGCAAACTTTGCCATCGACATGACACGTCAGGGGATAACGGGCCACTCTATGGGCGGGCATGGTGCCTTGACGCTGGCGATGAACTTGCCCGGACAATTCCTGTCAGTGTCTGCATTTGCACCCATTGCCAACCCCACCAACAGCGATTGGGGACGCAAGCAGTTGGGTACATATTTGGGCAATAATGAAGCCGATTGGGCCGAGCATGATGCGACATTGTTGATGGCCGACAAAGGGTTTGATGGCCCTATCTTGATTGATCAGGGCGCAGAGGATCAATTCCTTGATCTGCTCAAGCCCGAAGCATTGGCATCTGCCATCGCCACACGCAGACAGCAGGCAATTTTCCGAATGCAGCCCGGCTACGACCACAGCTATTTCTTTGTTTCAACCTTTATGGAAGACCACATCGCGTTCCACGCCGATGCGCTCTATGCGGGTTAAGTCATGAACCATTATGATTTGATCATCATCGGCTCCGGCCCTGCCGGTCGCGCCGCCGCCATTCAGGCGGGCAAGTTGAAACGCCGCGTTCTCGTGATTGACCGCAAGGACCGGTTGGGCGGTGTTTCGGTCCACACCGGCACGATCCCGTCCAAAACGTTGCGCGAAACTGTTTTGAACCTGACCGGCTGGCGCGAACGCAGTTTTTACGGGCGGTCCTACCGCGTGAAACAAGAGATTGGCGCAGAGGATCTAAAGGGTCGTTTGCACCAAACTCTGGATCACGAAGTTGATGTGTTGGAGCACCAGTTCAACCGCAACCATGTCGATACGTTAAACGGACTGGCCCAGTTTACGGACCCGAACACAGTTGAAGTCGCAACCGAGGCGGGCGAGACCACAACGCTAACGGCGGATCGTTTTCTGATCTCAACAGGTACAAAAACCTTTCGCCCGGATTGGGTGCCGTTCAATGGGAAAACCGTGCTCGACAGTGATGAATTTCTGGAAATGGCAGAGATCCCTCGCTCTCTTGTGGTTGTGGGCGCAGGCGTGATTGGCGTTGAATACGCATCGATGTTTTCAGCGCTTGATGTGCGTGTGACGCTGATTGAACCACGTGACAGTTTCCTTGATTTCATTGATCACGCGACCATTCAGGACTTTACCCATCAAATACGCGAAAATGGTGTCGATCTGCGGTTGGGGTCAGCGATTGAAAAAATCGAAGATCAAGACGGTCATATTGAGACAACTTTGGAAAACGGGCGGCATGTGCGCTCTGAAATGTTGCTGTTCGCTGCTGGGCGCATGGGTGCAACCGACAAACTGAATCCAGAGGCCGCAGGTTTGAAAACCGATCATCGTGGGCGGATTGAAGTGGATCGCAAGACCTATCAAACTTCGGTGCCCCATATCTATGCGGCGGGTGATGTGATTGGGCATCCCTCATTGGCATCCACGTCTTTGCAGCAGGGGCGCATTGCAGCCTGTCACGCCCTAGAAGTACACACGCTGCCAGAAAGCCCGTGGTTCCCATATGGCATCTATTCGGTACCAGAAATTTCGACCTGCGGCATGTCTGAACAGGAAATGCAGGAACGTGAAATACCCTACGAAGTCGGTGTGGCGCGGTTTCGTGAAACATCACGCGGGCATATCATGGGGCTGGAACACGGGCTTTTAAAGATGTTGGTCAGCCTAAAAACCCGGCGCGTGCTGGGCGTCCAGATCGTTGGTGAGGGTGCGACAGAACTGATCCACATTGCGCAGGCGGTTCTGAACCTCAAAGGCACCGTGGATTATTTTGTGCAGAATACCTTTAACTACCCAACCTTGGCTGAAGCCTATAAAATTGCTGGATTGGACGCCTTTAACCGCATGCCGATCCCCGAAGAATTCAAGGTCGGGAAAACCGCAGCTCAGAAGAAAAAGAAATGACAGCGCTTTATATTGATGCAGATGCCTGTCCCGTAAAGGCAGAGGCAGAGCGTGTTGCGACGCGTCACAAGATCAAGATGTTCGTGGTGTCCAATGGCGGCTTGCGGCCCTCGCAAAACCCGTTTGTTGAAATGGTGATTGTGGATGATGGGCCGGATGTCGCTGACATCTGGATTGCAGAACGCTGCGGTGGAGGGGATGTTGTTGTGACGGGTGATATTCCCTTGGCTGCGCGATGCGTCGAAGCCGGTGCACGGGTTTTGAAACACAACGGTGAGGCACTGACATCCGCAAATATCGGCAATGTCTTGGCCACCCGCGATTTGATGACGGATTTACGCGCGGCTGACCCGTTTCGTCAGGGCGGTGGCAAAGGCTTTACAAAGGCGGATCGCTCCCGTTTTCTAGAGGCACTGGAACGTGAATTGCGCGCAGCGGCACGAGGATAAAACATGAAACCCGAAGCTGTTGTATTCGACATTGGAAACGTCCTGATTGAATGGCAACCAGAGCGGTTTTATGACGCTAAAATCGGCATCGAAAAACGCAAAGCAATGTTTGCCGCTGTTGACCTACACGCGATGAATGATCGTGTTGATATGGGCGAGGATTTTCGCGAAACCATCTATGCCACAGCCGAGGAATATCCAGATTGGCACGCCGAAATTCGGATGTGGCATGACAACTGGATCGAGATGGCAGCCCCGATTATCGATCATTCATTGCGGTTGAAGAATGCGCTGCTTTCCGCCGGTGTGCCGGTTTTTTCGCTGACCAACTTTGGCATTCAATCTTATGATCTTGCGGCAACGCATTATCCGTTTCTGCGCGAATTTGATCAGGATTTCATCTCGGGACATATGGGCATGATCAAGCCAAACCCACGCATTTATGAAGCGCTAGAAAAGGCCAGCGGCGTCGCACCCGAGGCGTTATTGTTCACAGATGATCGAGCTGAGAATATTGAGGCGGCAGCCAAGCGGGGCTGGCAAACCCATATTTTTGATGGACCAGAGGGCTGGGCAGACACGTTGGTCATCGCGGGTTTATTGAGCAAGGAACAAGCAGCATGACGGACATTCCATTCATCCCCTTTGATGAAGGCGACGCTGTGTTGGATTGGATTGGCCTTACCGATGCTTTGGCCGCCGGACATGCCCTGCCTCGCGCCGAAATCGCAGACACATTTCTGTACCGGGGCAAAGATACGTTGCTAAACCGTGCTGCATGGATTGATGGTTTGGGGATTGCGGTCAAGTCAGCGACTATTTTTCCAGATAATCCAGCGCAAGGCACGCCGATGGTGAACGGCGGGTTGAACCTGTACTCAGACACGCAGGGCACCTTAGAGGCGATCATTGATTTTCATCTTGTGACCAAGTGGAAAACCGCCGGAGACAGCTTGCTTGCTGCGCGCCGGCTTGCCCGACCGGATAGTAAAAACATCCTGATTGTGGGTGCAGGTAACCAAGGGCGTGCGCTGCATGCCGCCTATACTGCGCTGTTCCCTGATGCGTCCTTTAGCGTGTGGAATCGTTCACGTGGCAACGCTGAGGCGATGGTGACAGATATTTCGGGGCTACACGTGGCCGATGATTTGAAAACTGCTGTGCGCGGCGCTGACATCATCACCAGTGCGACGATGTCCACTGATCCACTGATCAAGGGGGCCTGGCTACGTCCCGGTCAGCACGTTGATTTGATCGGGGCGTATCGCCCGGACATGCGTGAAGTGGATGATGAGGCACTGCTGCGCGCGCGTGTGTTTGTCGACAGTTTGGACACGACTATTGGTCACATTGGTGAAATTAATATCCCACTTGAGGCAGGCGTGATCACCACAGACACCATCGTTGCCGACTACTATGATTTGGGTAAATTTAAACGCCAAGCAGACAACGAGATCACGTTGTTCAAGAATGGTGGCGGTGCCCACCTTGATCTAATGACCAGCCGCTACATCCTTGATCGGTGGCGCGCGCGCGGATGATTTGGGCCCTGCTCATTCTAACTGCGATTTTTGCAATTCCACTGGTGAATGAATACAACCGCCGTGTGATGGACGACACCGCGCGTGGGTCTGCGCCGGGGCAATTTGCGGTGCTGTCAAAGGGCGTGACCCATTATGAATGGCACGGGCCCGTCCGTGGCAAGATCGCGGTTTGCGTTCACGGCCTGACAACCCCAAGTTTTGTATGGCGCGGCATGACGCGCAGTTTAGCCTTGATGGGATTTCGCGTGCTGACCTATGACCTTTATGGGCGCGGTTATTCTGACCGGCCTAAGGGCACACAGGACACTGACTTTTTCCTTACCCAGTTGAATGAGTTGCTGGCGCATGAGGAGGTTGATGGCGACATCACCCTGATTGGGTATTCCATGGGTGGCGCGATTTGCACCTGCTATGCAGCGGCAAACCATAACAGAATTCGCCAACTGGTCTTACTTGCCCCGGCGGGGTTGGGTGTTGTTTCGGGCAGAATGGGTAATTTCATCGCCAAGACGCGGTTCATTGGGGATTGGTTGATGCTGGCGCTTTACCCACATGCCTATCGCAAAGGATTACGTAGCGAACGCAACATTTCCACCAGCGTGCCAGACATCGGCGTGCTGCAAGCCGGTGAACTTGATTTCAAACGCTTTGTACCTTCTGTCTTGGCCAGTATTCGGGGGTTCTTGTCGCGGGTTCTAACGGACGAACATAAGGCGTTACATCGCCACGGCATTCCGGTCTTGGCGATCTGGGGTGAGAACGACAAAGTAATCCCACAAACCGCTATCGGCGCGCTGGCACAAGTAAGCCGCGATGCGCACCAAGAAGTTATTGATGGCGCAGGCCATGGTCTTCCCTATACCCATACGGACCAGATCATTGCGATATTCCAAGAGGCTCTGATCCGGGATTAAGCTGTGACCAGCCCTTCCAAACGACGCTCACGTATCGGCAAATGCACTATCGCGCTAAACGCCCCGACTGCGACGCCGATCCACCACACAGCTGTATAACTGCCATAGGCGTCATACATCCGCCCACCCAGCCAAACCCCCATGAAACTACCCAATTGATGGCTGAAAAACACAATCCCATAGAGGGTGCCCATATAACGCAGGCCGTAAATATGCGCGACCAATCCAGAAGTCAGCGGAACAGTTGCCAACCAAAGCGACCCCATCGCGACTGAAAACAGGACGACTGAAATGGGTGTGATCGGGAACATGATGAACGTGGCTGCAACAATGGTGCGGCCCACATAGATACCCGCCAAAAGGTACTTTTTGGAATATCTCTTGCCAGCCCAACCCGCAGCCAAAGTCCCGGCAATATTGGCCAGTCCAATAAGTGAAATTGAAACAGCGCCCAATGCAGAGGTCGTCGTGATGCCGATATTATGCAGCACACCCCCTGCTAAAATCGGTCCACACATTTCAGTCACAAATGCCGGGAAATGTGCTGTGATAAAGGCCAGTTGATAACCACACGAAAAGAACCCCAAAAAGATCAGCGTATAGGATGGATCTTTGAATGCTTTGACCAAGATTTGGCCCATGCTTTCCTCAAGCTCGGCCTTGCTGGCTGTGACAGGCGCGCGCATGAGGGGCAGCGTTAGGATCATCAACAAGATCACCGCAGCGAACACCATAAAGGTGGATTGCCAGGTCAAGAACCCCAGCATCCATTCGGCAAGGGGCGCGCCAAAGACTTGACCCGCACTGCCCGCCGCTGTGGCAATGGCCAGTGACATTGACCGATTTTCCTCAGATGATGCACGCCCCACCACCGCCAAGATCACACCAAAGCCAGTGCCTGCGATCCCAAAGCCCACGAGCCAAGCGTAAGTTTGATGTTCAATCGGGGTGCCAGAATTGGCCGACATCATCAGGCCCAACGCATAAATGACCGCGCCAATGACAATCGCACGTCTGTCACCTATTTTTTCCGCAAGCGCGCCAAAGATCGGCTGCCCAATGCCCCAAGCGAGGTTTTGAATTGCAATCGCCAGCGAAAATTCGGTGCGCAGCCATCCGAATTCTTCTGCAATTGGAATTTGAAAGACCCCAAAAGATGCCCGCACGGCAAAACTGACCATAATGATGATACACCCCACCATCAGAACCGGGGTAAAAAGCGGCGTGTGTGATTTTTCCAAGGCGTGTCCAGTCAGAAGCGTTAGCGCGACTTTGCTGACAATATCCAGATTGGTCAAATCAACATCTGTGCGCCACAACGCAGAAGAATTGATACGTTAGTTTATCCGTGATCTTCCCAATCGAACATTCGCGCGCTAAGCCATGAGGATGAGCAGCCTACGCGAAACATACAACACCCTGATTTCTGCGGGTGACCTTCAATCTGATCCCGCTCAAGAAGCGGTCTTGGCAGAATTTGATCGCATTCGGGATGCACTGTTGCAGCCGGTCAAGAAAGGTCTGTTTCGCAAGGTTCCAGAACCACCCAAAGGGTTGTATCTGTGGGGCGGCGTTGGGCGCGGAAAATCCATGTTGATGGATATGTTTGTTGCACACCTGACTGATATTCCGTCGCGGCGGGTGCATTTTCATGCCTTCATGCAAGAAATCCACAGCGCCATGCACGAAGTGCGCAAAACCGGCGTTGATGATGCGATTGCCCCGGTTGCCGCCGATGTTGCGGCATCGGTTCGCCTGCTGGCCTTTGATGAAATGCAGATCAGCGACATCACCGATGCAATGATCGTTGGACGTCTGTTTCAGGCATTATTCGCGGCGGGTGTGGTTGTTGTGACAACCTCAAACCGACTGCCGGATGAATTGTACAAACACGGGTTAAACCGAAACCTGTTTGTGCCTTTCATTGAGTTGATCAAAGACAAGATGGTTGTGCATGAGTTAGCCAGCCCCACGGATTACCGCCAGGATCGACTTTCGGGCACCCAAGTTTACTTCAGCCCAGTCAATGCAGACAGCCGCAAGGCAATGAATGCGGTTTGGGATGATCTGGCCGGTGGCCCCGGTACGCCCCTGACTTTGCGGGTCAAAGGGCGTGATGTGGTTATTCCAGCATTTCACAATGGCATGGCGCGGGCGCAGTTTCATGCTTTGTGTGGCACGGCACTGGGGGCGGCTGATTATTTGGCCTTGGCAGAGGCCGTACGCGTATTGTTGCTGGATGATATTCCAACGCTTGGACGTACCAATTTCAATGAGGCAAAGCGCTTTGTCACCTTGATTGATGCGTTGTATGAAGCACGTGTGCGGCTCATCTGTTCCGCAGCAGCCAAGCCTGAAATGCTGTATCTTGAAGGTGAAGGTACGTTTGAATTTGAGCGCACGGCATCACGTCTGCGCGAAATGCAAGCCGACGGTTGGGGCAGCTAAGCCAGTTTGATTACGAATCTACAGTCTCATGGACCAATGTATCGGTCACGGGAATGTCTGGATGATACGGACCATCTGTGTCGTACAACAGCCACAAACCACCCAACACAATTGCCAGTCCAACAGCGATAAAAACCGTCTGTGATTTGTTTGTTTCATCCGTTCTCGTTGACGGCAATTTGGCAGTCTTTACCCGTTCATTCATGTCGCTCACCCAATTATTTTCAGTTTTTGCGCGGAAATATCGCGCCTGAATTGGGAATGGGTTTAGACTAAATATGGGTGTTGGCGCACTACACTATGCAAAATACTGTGAATTAGCTGTTTTCGCGCAACACGTTACCCGCGAGGTATAATGATCCGCAAATCAGCACGCGCGCGGTTGGGTCATCCGCAACAATCGCGCGTAGGGCGTGCGTCACATCCTCTGCCTCAAATGCTGTCAAACCGACTTTGCGCGCTGCTGTGGCGGTCTCAGCAGCAGAAAGGGTTGCCGCCTCACCCGGAATAGAGACCGCGTGCAGCGTGTCAGCATGGGCCGCAAGCGGTTGCATGTATCCAGCGATGTCCTTAGTGTTCAACATGCCACAGATCAAATGGGTTGAACGTTTGGGGCCAGCGGCCAACACGGCAGCCAATGCATCAGCCGCCGCAGGGTTGTGCCCCCCATCAAGCCACAACTCTGCCGCGCCTGCGATATCAATCAAAGGCCCGGCATTAAGGCGCTGCATACGCGCAGGCCAATAGGCTTTGGTCACGGCTGCTTCGCACGCCGCATCATCGGCACCGAGATGGCGCAGCGCAGCCAGTGCAGCACCTGCGTTCATGATCTGGTGATCACCGGGAAGGTTGGGGCGCGGCAAATCCAGCAAGCCGCGTTCATCTTGATAGGTCATGCGCCCCGCTTCGGGTGACACATGCCAGTGCTGGCCATATGCCAACAACGGTGCACCATTTCGAGTCGCAACAGCCTCGATCACATCTAATCCCGCGTCTTCCTGTGGGCCAACCACACAGGGCACAAGGCGCTTGATGATACCGGCCTTTTCACCAGCGATTTCAGGCAATGTTTCACCTAAATATTGCTGATGGTCGACCGACACAGGCGTGATGATAGTGAGCGCGGGTGTATTCACCACATTGGTCGCATCCAATCGCCCACCTAGCCCTACTTCAAGCAGCGTATAATCCGCAGGCGTGCGCGCAAACGCCAACAGGGCGGCACATGTGGTGATCTCAAAGTAAGTGATGCTCTCGCCACCATTGGCTGCATAACATTCATCTAGGATCGCGGTCAGATCATCTTCGCTAATCAATGACCCGGAAACACGGATACGTTCATGAAATCGCGCCAGATGCGGTGAAGTATAGGCGTGAACAGACTTGCCCATCGCCTCTAACCCGGCGCGGATCATCGCTTGGGTTGATCCTTTGCCATTGGTTCCGGCGATATGGATCACAGGTGGCAGGTCGTTTTGCGGATTGCCAAGCGCATCCAGCAAACGCCACATCCGATCCAAGGTCAGATCGATGATCTTGGGATGCAGCGCCAACATCCGTGCAAGGATGGCGTCCGATGTCTGAGCCGTCATTTCTTGACGTCTGCCTTTGCATCTACAGCTTTGGCATTGGTGTCACTTTTTGCAAGTTTAACGGTGTCATCACTTGGCGGTGGCAAATCGCCACGCACAGCCGGCCTAAGGCCAAGCAACATACGGGTGATATTAATGAGTTCTTCGCGCAATTCAGTGCGCGGCGTCACACGGTCAAGCATGCCATGATCCAACAAATATTCCGCCCGTTGAAACCCATCCGGTAATTTTTCACGAATGGTCTGTTCAATCACACGTGGTCCGGCAAAGCAGATCAAGGCGTTTGGTTCAGCGATATGAACATCACCCAACATGGCATAACTGGCCGTCACACCACCGGTTGTTGGATGTGTCAGCACAACGATATAGGGCAACCCGGCTTCTTTTAACATTTGGACGGCTACGGTCGTGCGGGGCATCTGCATCAAGGACAAAATACCTTCTTGCATCCGCGCGCCACCGGCAGCGGAAAACAAGATCAGCGGGCGTTTGAGCTTTACCGCCTCTTGGGCGGCGGCGATGATGGCGTTGCCGACATACATCCCCATAGACCCCGCCATGAACGAAAAATCTTGACCCGCAGCAACGATCGGCGTGCGGCCCATTTCACCCGTGGCCACCAGCATTGCTTCGGTTTCGTTGGTTTGTTTCTGCGCCGCTTTTAAACGATCAGGATATTTCTTTTGATCGCGAAAATGCAACGGATCAGCTGTTGGGGCGGGAACCGATACTTCGGTGAAAACACCACCGTCAAACAACGTCTTAAACCGCTCACGTGGCGAGATCGGCATGTGATGGCCACAGTTTGTGCAGACATTTAGATTTTCGGAAACCTCGCGGTGAAACAGCATAGTGCCGCAGTCATCGCATTTGGTCCACAAGTTGTCAGGCGTTTCACGACGCGAAAAAATCGAGTTGATGTGTGGCCGGACGTAATTGGTGATCCAGTTCATGTGCAGTCCCTGTTGACAGTGTCATCACTGAAATAAGCTGCCCGCACTCGAATTGCAATCAGCGCCGTATCGCGAGCCGTGCCGCCAACCACGAAACAAACATCAAAGCAAAGTCCACAGGCAGCCAGGCCCGCATTGCATCATTGTCGCCCATGCTAAATGGCGCAAGGTACAGTGCCAGCCCCGACAAGTTTTCGGGCATCGATACAATCAATATCGCTGATACATTGTTCCACAGATGCACCGCGATTGCCGGGCCAAGCGACCCTGCACGCGCGGTAAGGTCGGCCATCAAAATACCAAATATGCCCGCCCAGGCAGCGATGATCAGTGCATTTTCACCAGCAGTATCAGGCAGGTAATGCCCCACAGCAAACACCACGGATGGCAAGACCATCCAAACCAAAGGGGATCGAAACCGCGCAGCAAGTTGTTGTTGGACGTATCCGCGAAACACGACTTCTTCGGCGCTGACCTGGATAAACACCGCGAAAAGCGACAAAGGCAACAACATCAACCAGCGTGACATATCTAAGTTTGGCACAAATTCGCCGCCCATGTCCCAAGGCGGCAGGACAAAAACAATCAACATAAGCCCCAGCATCATGGCAGAGACAGCCACAAATTGGCGAACACCTAGACGCAGATCACCCAACAGACTAAAAAACGGTCTGCGGTGCACAACGCGCACCGCTACGCCAATTGCTGTGGTCATAAATACAAAACTGAACAGCAACAGAAACATCGCCAGTGGTGTGCTGCCAGTTAGAAGCTGATTGTAAAGGTCCGCGCTGCGCGTTCCGATGGCCGAATATACCATCTGAAAGAACATTTGGTTCAAGGCAATGTAACCGATGGCCGCCAGACTAAAGCCCAGAACAAACCGCCACAGTGCAGCGCTTTGACGCGCAGGCGCGATAAAATGCTCGTGCGCTTCGTAGTTCAATCGCCAGATCACGTGATGTCCTCAGATTTAATAGATGGCGGGATCGTTGGGCCAAATTCGCGCGGTATCTCAATTTTTGAAGCGCGCAACAGTTCCGCAGCGCCTGTCAAATGGCCCGCAACGGTGTGCAGCAGACGCAAAAGAACCGTTTTGTCATTTTCCACAACTGCCATAAATTGCTCTGCGCCGATGCGCAAAAACTTGGTTTTTTCCATCGCTGTCAGGTCCAACTGGCGCGGTTCATCTAAGATCACTGCAAGGTCACCGATTAAACGCCCTGGTTCGACCTCTGATACGTGGTGCGAGACACCATTTGGATCAAACCACGCCAATTCGGCACGCCCCGACAAGCAAAGATAAACCGCATCAGGACGTTCATCCATTGAGAATATGCGCTCGCCCTTTTCGACTTCGTACCATTGTGCCGCAAAGGCCAGTAACCGCTGGCTGCGGGCATCAAGACTACCAAAAAGTGAATTCTGAGAGATGATGCGCAGCTTGCTGCGTAGGTCATCAGAACTCACATCCTCGTCGTCTTGGTTCTCTGCCTCAATAACACCATCAAGGCGGCCATTTCGAATGACCAAATGCATGTCAAAATCTTCTGGGGCAGTGAATTTATCGTTCAGGTAAATCTGTGTGCTTTCGGGCAAAAGATTACTTAACTGATCACGGATATCGGCCTGCGATTTTGCGTCTTGGCCCGCCAGCAGTTGGTTAAACACCAACACATCAGGCCGTTTGATTGCAGCACGCCCAAATGCAACCCGTTCTTGGAAAATGGCGGGTAGGTTTGCCCCACCAATTGTCGTGTTCACGTCAAACAGGATCGACGAGACCATTTGCTGCAATCCATGTTCTTCAATGACTTCCGTAACGAGGTCTTGAACCAAATCAGCCTGCAATCCGGCGACACCGGAAATACGCCCGTACAGCGCATTTTCAAGAATGGTCAGGCGCGGCAGATAGGTTTCAGGGGTGACCGGAATGAACAGATCACGGGCTTCATCTCGCAATTGTTGACCGCAAACTTTGCGGATTTGCAAAATCTCTTGCTTAAAGCTTTCGGGAAAGGCGGGCCCAATCTGTTCAGCCGTAAAGGCGAACGGCACGGTCAACAACAGGGCGAATTCATCTGGCGACAATGCCTCGTCACCTTTTTCGCGGCGCCGCACGGCGATATCGACCAATTCTTCGTATAGCGTGTCTTCGATACCCAATGCTGTAAACAGTGGGTGTCCGGTGCCGTCCATGCCAAAGGTCTGGTGCAATGCCTCAACAAGCGTTTGGGAAATCGCAATTGCCTGCTCTGCGAGACCCTGATCAATGATCATCGCTAGGAATGTGCGTTCAGCAACCAAACTTTGTGGGCTAATATTGCGCGCAGGGCTGGCGTACATCAGGTTCCCCCCCAGCGGCACTGAAGGGTTAAATTTGTCAGGGTGAAATTGGTTCACAACCTTATCCAACCCTTTCGCCTTTAGCCGTTTGCCGACCTCCTCGCGCAAGGAAACGATGCTTTTGGCCAGCTCCGGATGCTTTGCCTGATCCATGCGCGAATTCAACATACGCTCAAACAACAGATTTGCTGTCCCAAGCGCCTGTGTGATCTTGAACCACCACTTTAAAATGTCGTCATCTGAATCGAGGTCAGCAATGCCCGGATCAAGCCAATCTGCGCGCAAGCTGTCTTGGCTGTTGCCCGCCCGCAAAGCTTCGATTGTTTCGCGGTCGCTATGTTCAGGATCCCACAGGACGGTCTTTGGGCTTGTGCGCATCGACATCAGCATGTTGTCACCAACCGTCCCTTGAAACAGATAGGGTGCAGCACTGGCATAGCCGATACGGGCAGCCACCACCGATTGGTGTAGGCCCGAAAGGTCATAATCCGCGATTGCGATTGTACCACGGGTCGGCATGATCTCACGCGTGAGAACCTCGGCCAATGCAGTGCGTTCGGATTGTGAGGGTACCTCGATGGCCACGCGACTGCCTGCGGGGATGTGCAGTGTTAAATCCTCAAGCAATATGTTTCCGTCACTGTTACGCACCCAAACTTTTTGCAAATCAATATCGCCGCGCAAATGCGGGATACGATCCGGGGCACCGACAAACAGTTCTTCTTCGATCATACCCTTGGGCGCGAAACGTTCTGTCACAACTTCCCAACGCAGGGCCATATCTTGGGTTTGATTATAATAGGTTAGCAGCTCTTTCCACGGGCTGCTCAGATCCTTGTAAGCGGCCAAAGCAGCCACCAGTGCACCAACGGTGATCTGACCCTTGATCGCCAAATAGCCGCCAACAGCATAGAAAAAGAACGGCGTAAGCTGCGTAATGAAGTTGTTGAGGAACTTCATAAAGAACTTCTTTTGATAGATTCGAAACCGAATATCAAAAAGCCGCCCCAACGTGCCTGTGAACCCCGCAAGCCGGAAACGCCAACCACCATTGGTGCGTAAGTCGGTGATGCCTGCGGCAGTTTCACCAATCTCAGCAGAGAGGCGGCGCACCTCGACGATACGTTCTTTGTTCAGCAGATTAATCTGACGTTGCAGCAGTGGAATAAGCCACGCCTGAAGCGGGATCAGCGCCACACCAGCCAGCCCAAACCACGGCGACTGAATGAACAGGAACAGGAGGATGATCAGCATTTGCCCGGCTTGGAATGCGGGTTGCGCAACCGCGTCCCCCATCAACCCGCCCATCGGCTCGGCCTCTGAGGTGACCATACTCACCAATTCACCCTGACTGGTGGTCTGAAAATAACTGCGCGGAAACCGCATCATCCGCTCGATCAACCGATAGCGAAACCGCCGCAAAAGACGCTCTGCGACAACACCCTTCATCGTGTTCAGGCGCATTTTCATCAAACCATGCACAAGCACGGAAGCAAGATAGGCAAAACACAGCACCAACAGGAACTGTATTTGCGAAAGCTCAACACCAAGGACCGTCACAATTTTAGTTTCTGCACCAATTGCATCGTTAATGATGCGTTTGGGCAGTTCCAGCGTCACGTACAAAAATGGAAAAGTGACAATCGTAAACACCAACAACGCGATTTGATCACGTCGGGAATACTTCCAGATAAAGGAAAAAATATTAGGCTCCATGGGCCACTCTTTCTGTGGGAGGGGCCGCGGGCAGGCACCGGAAAACAATCCATCAAAGGTAAGCGTTGCAACGGACCAATACAACATCAACGGGTCGCGAATGTCCTCATGGCCTTGCAGCATGCGGCACAGCCGACTATTCCAGTGGAAATGCTTAACGGAGTGCCTGTCGATGTCTACGAACCAACGCTTTGATAAATCCAAATTGCCCAGCCGCCATGTCACTGAGGGCCCCGCGCGCGCGCCGCATCGGTCGTATTATTACGCGATGGGCATGACGGAAGAGGAAATTCACCAGCCTTTGGTTGGCGTCGCGACCTGCTGGAACGAGGCCGCACCCTGTAACATCGCACTGTCCCGTCAGGCGCAAGCCGTGAAAGAAGGCGTTAAATCCGAGGACGGCACACCGCGCGAATTCACCACGATCACCGTGACTGATGGTATCGCGATGGGCCACGAGGGCATGCGGTCTTCGCTTGCCTCGCGTGAGGCAATTGCCGACACCGTTGAGCTAACGATGCGCGGCCACTGCTATGACGCGCTTGTGGGTCTGGCGGGTTGCGACAAATCCCTGCCCGGTATGATGATGGCCATGTTGCGCCTCAACGTGCCTTCTGTGTTTCTCTATGGCGGGTCAATCCTGCCTGGCCGCGCGCCTAAAGATGCCGATGTGCCGCAATCATTTGCCGAACGTGATCTGACCGTTCAGGACATGTTTGAGGCGGTTGGCAATTACCAATCTGGCACCATGACCGAAGCCGAACTCGAAATCCTTGAACGTGTCGCTTGCCCGTCTGCGGGTGCCTGTGGGGGTCAGTTCACAGCCAACACAATGGCGTGCGTATCCGAGGCCATTGGTCTTGCGCTACCTAACTCATCCGGCATGCCGGCACCTTACAAAGATCGCGACGAATATGGCCGTGCGTCTGGCGCAGCCGTGATGCACCTGATCGAAAAGAACATTCGTGCACGTGATATCTGTTCACGTGAGGCCTTTGAGAACGCTGCGCGTATCGTCGCCTGTACAGGTGGTTCGACCAACGCCGGCCTGCACCTGCCCGCAATGGCGCATGAATGTGGTATTGATTTCTTCCTTGAAGATGTCTGTGAAATCTTCCGCGACACGCCGTATTTTGTCGATATGAAGCCAGGCGGCGCATATGTGGCCAAAGACCTGTATGAAGCGGGCGGTGTACCTGTTGTGATGAATGAATTGCGCAAAGCAGGGTTGATCCACCTCGATTGTATGACCGCCACAGGTTATTCCATGGGCGAAGTTCTGGATCAGGTGGTGCGTGAAGCCGATGGTAAAGTTATCCATTCCGTCGCCAACCCTATCAGCAAAACTGGCGGTGTTGTCGGTCTTAAGGGCAATCTGGCCCCAGAAGGTGCCATCGTGAAAATTGCGGGCATGTCAGAGGATGACATCGTGTTCACAGGTCCCGCGCTGATCTTTGAATGTGAGCAAGACGCCTTTGAAGCGGTGCAAAACCGGACTTACAAAGAAGGCGATGTGTTCGTGATCCGCAATGAAGGTCCCGCAGGAGGCCCCGGTATGCGCGAAATGCTCGCCACCACTGCGGCACTATCAGGTCAAGGCATGGGCAAGAA
Source organism: Sulfitobacter sp. (assembly GCA_049794015.1). Classification (GTDB taxonomy): domain Bacteria; phylum Pseudomonadota; class Alphaproteobacteria; order Rhodobacterales; family Rhodobacteraceae; genus Sulfitobacter. The sequence goes on from JBARCK010000051.1 coordinate 148,361, forward strand.
AGTTGCGCTGATTACCGATGGGCGCTTCTCAGGTGCGACACGTGGTTTCTGTGTGGGTCACGTTGGCCCAGAGGCCGCATTGGGCGGTCCTATCGGATTGCTGCAAAACGGCGATATGATCACATTGAACGCGATTGAGGGATCAATCAGCGTTGATCTAAGCGACGATGAAATGGCCAAACGCAAAGCTGAATGGAAAGGCGCTAAGCCCACCAATTACGCCAGCGGTGCCTTGTGGAAATACGCACAATTGGTTGGGCCAACCTATCTGGGCGCGGTCACGCATCCCGGTGCCAAGGCGGAAACCCATGACTACATGGACCTGTAACGGCTCCATTGCGGCGTTCGCGCTGTTGACCCTGTCCGCCTGCGAAGGCGGTCAGGGTGCCGCGCTGTTTGAAGGGCTGCCCGTGCCGTCCATCAAGGGTCAACAGGTCAAGCCGCTGTCACAGGCCAATTTGGCCGACGGCGCGGTGACACTTGTTGCGCCGCGTGGATTTTGCATCGACAGCAAGAGCGTCAAAAAACAATTTGCCCTGATGGCGCGCTGCGATGTCTTGGGTGCCCCACAAGCGGCAGGCGATGCGCCATTGGGGTTCATCACTGTCAGCGTGCTGCCATCCACAACAGACGGCGCAATTCCTGCAATGCAAGATCTGGCATTCGCGAATGGATTGACCAACGCGACAGATCCAAAAACCTCAAAGGGTCATTTGGTGTTTCGCGGTGAAGGTCCGGCACCAATCGATGGTGTCTCAGCCAACCACTGGCGCGGCGCTGCACGCATCGGGGGACAGATTATCAGCGTCGCCCTATACGGCCCCGCAGGCGGACGCGCTGTTTCAGGTGAGGGGCGCAGCATCGTTTCTGCGGTCATGTCTCGCAGCCAAGGTGGCTCTTAACCCGCAATTGTTTCAATATTGGCAACACTACTACAATTCAGACTGGGATTGTTGCCAATTTATTTGAATGAAACCTTTGTGATAGATAGAGTGATGAAAAATCAGAGGCTCCCCTTTCATGTCCAAACTCGGTTTCCGCTTTCTGGATGGCAAGATTTATTCACGCAACATCATGCGATGGGCACGCGCTGCGCGTTTGGCGGCAACCACTGAATTGCCGGCATTGCGGCGTCAACGCAGCCGGGCGCGCCTACTCAAGACACATCTCGATCGATTGATTCACACGGCTGACGAACGCCTTGCCTTGCCAATGATCGGCTCGACCAGCTTTCCCAAACCCCATAACGCAGATTGGTCGTGGCGCCCCGAATTGTGGCGTGGCCCCCTGCCAACGCCCGGGCTTTCATCGGTTCAAACCAAATCAATGTTGGGGGATGAGGTCACCTTGTTCCACGACTGCGAATATTCCGAATTGACCCTGCGCCAACTGCGCAACCTGCGCGAGGCAGACCTTGCACCTTATGGCTTGCGCTTGGACGTTTTCAAGTTTGATGGATCGTTTCTGTCCCTCGTTGTCGACCTGCCGGATGCAGGTGTTCTTGGCCTGAAACGCACGCATTTATTGCGTATGGATGCGATTGTCGAAATGGAAAAACCGCTTGAGATTTTTGCCCGTCTAAACATTCGCCATGGCCCCAACACCGAACAAATTGTGCGTGAACTGCCCCTAAGCGAAGAGAACATTCGCGTTGAATTCGATCTGGCGTATTCAAATTTGAACGAAAAACGGGTGGAACGGGCGTGGATCGATCTGATCTTTGAAGGTCCGCAAATGAACCAAGTGATCCTGCGCGATCTGACATTCTCGCGCCGCCCGCGCGCCCATCTTTAAGGAGCAACGCGCATGACCGCTGTGCAACTGACCAAAACCAAACTCTCGCAGGGCATCTGGCAAGGCATTGTCACCGACGCTGGCGATACGAAACCTGAAATCGAAGTGTCCCACCAAAAAGAAGCCGTAGAAGGGGTCAGCCTTACGCATAATGCGGATGCGGGCCATTGGGTTTTGTCCTTTCCCATCCCCACAAATGCGATTGCAGAGGGCGTGCAAACATTAATCATTCGCGACAAGGCCGCAAATGAGAAGATCGGACACGTGACGTTGATGGCGGGTGAAGTCCTTGGCGATGACATTCGCGCCGAAATGGATTTACTGCGTGCTGAATTGGACATGCTGAAACGTGCATTCCGTCGTCATTGCCTCGAAACGATGTGAAAAGCAGCACGTCCGCCGACGGGTTTGCGAGACCGTCAAGGAAGGCGAATTACGAACAGTTCTGATCACAATGCCACTCTGGCTGTTGGTGCCCTGCTCCAACAGCAAAAAAGGCCCGTGCATGATGCACGGGCCTTTTTGTCTTGGAATTTAAAAGAAATTACTCTTTTGGACCCAATGCAGACAGGCCTTTGAGAATATCAATGGCATAGGCCAGTTGGTAATCTTCTTCACGCAGTTCAGCGGCTTTTTCGGCCTTGTCGCGGTCGGCTTCGATCTGCTTGATCTGATCTTCGGTCAAGCTGTCGTTGTTCAAGCTACCGCGCAGGTCGGCCTCTGAACGGGTGCGACGTGTTGTGGCCGCTTCTTCCTCTTCCTCGGTCTTAGGCTTCACCTGGGGCTGTGCTACGATGATGTCCGGGGACACGCCCAACGCCTGAATAGATCGGCCTGATGGGGTGTAATACCGTGCTGTGGTCAGGCGCATCGCACCATCACCACGCAGCGGCATCACCGTTTGAACAGAGCCCTTACCAAAGCTTTTCGTGCCAATCACAATCGCGCGGCGGTGATCTTGCAAGGCACCTGCAACAATTTCAGAAGCAGATGCAGAACCGCCATTGATCAGCACAACAATCGGTTTGCCTTGCGACAAGTCACCCGGCGTTGCGTTCACACGATCACCGTCGGCCAATTCACGACCACGGGTGCTAACGATTTCGCCTTTTTCAAGGAAAGCATCAGACACCGCAATCGCTTGGTTCAACAAACCGCCGGGGTTATTGCGCAGATCGATCACGATACCGTTCATATTATCGATGCCACCCAAGGCTTCGATTTGCTTTTCCAGCTCTTCTTTCATCTTGGGATAGGTTTGCTCATTGAACGTGGTCAGACGCAGCACCGCAGTTGACCCTTCGGTGCGGGCACGTACAGCTGTCAATTGGATGGTGTCGCGGATGATCGAAACATCAAACGGCTCTGGTTCACCCTCACGCACAACAGTGATGACAATCTCGGACCCAACAGGGCCGCGCATCAATTCAACCGCGTCATCCAACAGCAGGCCCAACAGGCTTTCACCGTTTACTTGCGTGATGAAATCACCCGCTTCGATACCAGCCTCAGCAGCAGGCGTGCCGTCAATCGGGGACACAACTTTAACAAAGCCATCTTCTTGCGTGACCTCGATGCCAAGCCCGCCAAATTCGCCGCGCGTCTGTTCGCGCATTTTGGCGGCGGCCTTGGGGGACAGATAGCTAGAGTGCGGATCAAGCGATGTCAGCATGCCGTTGATGGCCGCCTCGATCAACTCGTCAGTCTCAACTTCTTCGACATATTGCGCGCGGATGCGTTCAAAGATATCGCCAAACAGATCAAGCTGTTCATAGACATTTTCCGTCTTGGCCGATTCCTGCGCCAACAAGGGGCCGGCAATCTGTGTTGTCACAAGAACACCTGCCAAAGTGCCGCCCATGGCCGCCATCACAAATTTCTTCATTTTTTATCCATCCTTGTCGGTGCGGAACCAGTCGCTTGGGTCCTGTGGAGTGTTGTCTTGCCTGACTTCTATATAGAGCGTTTCTGAGCGGTCAGTGCCAGTGCCTTCACGATTGGGTGATAATGTCGTGTCATTTCCGTTTGTTTGTGCGCCCATCAGCCCAATTGGTGTGCCGCCAGCGATCACTTGTCCTGTGGTTCCGTACACCACATCCAGCCCCGCCAACACAAACAATGTGTCCGCTTGTGGTTCTAAAATGATCACGTTGCCAAAATCAAGCAGTGGTCCTGTATAGCGGATCGTTGCCGCCGTTGGGGTTGTAACGATGGCGCGAGGCCGTGTTGCGACGATAATACCGGGCCGCTTTACGCCTGCGGCATCGGCTTCACCTGCGCGACGCAGCAGTAATCCTTGGACTGGCAATATGAGGTCACCGACCTGGCCGTCTAAACTCACGGGTGCCGGTTCAACTTCGTCAGTGATGATTTCCGACAGCCCGCTGGCAAAGCCATCAAGGGTCTCAGTCGATGCAATCAAAATCGCAGTCCGCACTGGATCTTCGGTAAAGCGCATAGGCAAGTCGGTGCGGTTGGCCATCGCTTGGTTAAGCTCTGTGCGCGCAACTTGTACTTCTGTCAGCCCTTTTTGCAGTCTTTCCTTTGCATCAACCTGAAGGGTGCGCAGCGTTTGCACATCTTCCAGATCACGACGCAAGGCATCAGCGCGGGCGTTTAACGCCGGGGTCAATTCAGCCAGCAACATACCCGCACGTGCAGTGCCCGTTGGACCATCCGGGTGTAGGAACGACACAGGTGACGGGTTTCCGCCAATGCTTTGCAGCACACCCAGCAGTTCGGCAACTTCGCCATCCCGGGCGTTCAGCTTTTGGGTCAGTTGTGCCTCATTGATTGCCACCTGCCGCAGGCCCGCGCGCATCGCACCCAAACCCTTTTCAAAGGCTTGTATTGTTTCAGTCAGAGCCTTTACCCGGTCACGCGCGCCATCCGCTTGATCCAGCAATCCAGAAGCAATTTCAAGTTCCGCCGCCGCCGCACGCGCCTCGCTTGCCGCCTCAGATTGGGCAAAGCCAGCCATGGGCCAGATCAGCAAAAGGATCAGCGCGGCACGGATCATGATAGAAGGCACTGCCCTGTCATTTCATCGGGTTTCGATAGGCCCATAAGATGCAGCAATGTCGGTGCCAAATCAGCGAGTCGACCATCAGAAAGTTTAGCGCCCTTTGGCCCGCCGATCACCGCAACGGGCACCGGGTTCAATGTATGCGCCGTATGCGCGCCGCCTGTTTCTGGGTCAATCATCGTTTCACAATTGCCGTGATCCGCCGTCAGGATCATGGCACCCCCGGCTTTTTCCAGCGCTTCAACCACACGCGCCAGCCCGCCGTCTACAGCCTCGCAGGCTGCAATACCTGCCTGCAAATCGCCTGTGTGACCAACCATATCGGGATTGGCATAGTTCACGACGATCAGATCATACCCTTCTTCAATCGCCTTCACAAAATGATCTGTCACTTCACCGCACGACATTTCCGGCTGTAAATCATAGGTCGCAACATTGGGCGAATTTGGCATGTAGCGGTCTTCGCCTGTTTCTGGCGTTTCCGCACCACCATTCAAAAAGAACGTTACATGCGGATATTTTTCAGTTTCCGCCAAGCGGAATTGGCGCAAACCCTTTTGCGCGACCCAAGCACCCAATGTATTCACAATCTCGGGCTTGGGATACATCGTGGTCATGTATTGTTCGTGGGCGTCAGAATACGGTGCCATGCCCATCAGCGCCGCGACCTTGGGCCGCGCGCCTGTATCGAATGCATCAAACTTAGGGTCACCAAATGCAGCCATGATTTCACGCGCGCGATCTGCGCGGAAGTTCAGGCAAAACAGGCCATCGCCGTCTTTGATGCCCGCATAGTCGCCAAGCACGGTCGCGGCGATAAATTCATCGTTTTCACCGCGCGCATAGGCACTTTCAACGGCGGCTTTGGCGGTCTTTTCAGCAAGTCCATCACCTTTTGCAATCGCGCCATACGCCTTGGCGACGCGGTCCCAACGGTTGTCCCGATCCATCGCGAAATAACGGCCTGTAACCGTAACAACCTGAACACCCTTGGGCAGCGCGGCCTCAAGTGTTTCAAAGAACCCAAGCGCAGATTGTGGTGCCACATCACGCCCATCGGTCAAGGCATGGATCACCACAGGCACCTTGGCATCGTGCAGCGCGTTGGCCGCTGCAATCATATGGCTGAGATGTCCATGCACCCCACCATCCGACACAACCCCCATCAAATGCGCTGTACCGCCTGTTTCCAGCATCTGCCCAATAAACGCCCGCAACCGCGCGTTGTTGGCAAAGCTACCGTCCTCAATCGCCAAATCAATTTGACCCAAATCCATCGCCACCACACGACCCGCACCGATATTGGTATGCCCCACTTCGGAATTGCCCATCTGCCCACGGGGCAATCCCACATCAGGACCATAGGTGATCAATGTCGCATTGGGACAAGTCTGCATGATGCGATCAAAGGTTGGCGTATTGGCCAACAAAGGCGCGTTGCCCTCGCGTGCGTCGCGCAATCCCCAACCGTCAAGGATACACAATACAACTGGTTTGGGGGTGCTCATGATGATGCCTGCTCCGCTCATTTGTAGACAACTAGCTTTGTTTTCTTGGCCTTCTAGCGGGTGAAAGGGCTGGCGTGAACCATTTTCATTATCTTCGGCAAATATGCGCACTATTCGGATTGAGCCGTCGGCCCTGAAATTGCACCAAAGAGAACAACTAAAGGAGCCAACAAATGCAATTTTCCGCCCTCCCAACCGATATCGTGCGAAGCTATCAAAATGGCGCGCCTGACGCATATGGTCATGCCCCTGAACACGCTGTTTCAGATGGCACAGGTACACCCTGTCGTCATTGCATGAAAAATGTTCCCGAAGGGGCAGGCATGTTGATCCTTGCCTTTCGGCCTTTTGATGGCTTGCACCCTTACGCAGAAACAGGCCCTATTTTCCTGTGCGCCGATCCATGTGAGCGCAATGCCGATGGTGATGCCCTACCGCCAGTGCTGACAACCTCGCCTGACTATCTGGTCAAAGGATATTCCTCTGATGACCGTATCGTTTATGGCACCGGCGCGGTTGTCCCCTCGCAGGATATCTCAGGCCACGCAGCGCAGGTATTTTCAGACGACAATGTAGCATATGTCCACGTGCGTTCTGCGCGAAACAATTGCTATCTGGCACGGATCGACAGGGATTAAGCCTGCATCAAGCAGGGCTTGTCCCGCGCGCTGGCATTGGGCATAACGGGTGGAACATCCGCTTGTACCCAAGGACCAGCCAATGACCATTGCAGCGCCCGAAACCCGCATTGTGAACACCTACCGCATCGCCTGTGACGGCTCTGAGGGGGCATTGGGCCATCCGCGCGTCTGGCTGCAAATCCCCAAGGACACTGGATGGGTCGAATGTGGATATTGCGACTGCAAGTTTGTGCATTCGGATTTTGAAGGCAAAGCCTGATATCGCTGTTGTCTGTCCATGTTGATAGGCCGGATGGTATTTAAGAAAGGGTGAAGGGCAAAGTGTGCCCGCATCCACTGCCGCGTTTGTTTTCTTGCGGTAAATCAGCAAGCAAAGAAAAGGCGCAACATGTCCGAGACATTTGGCAAAGGCCACCACCTGCATCTGATTGACGGGTCTGCGTTCATCTTTCGCGCCTACCACGCGCTGCCCCCTCTGACGCGCAAATCAGATGGGTTGCCCATCGGCGCGGTTGCGGGGTTTTGCAACATGCTGCACCGTTATGTTGAGGGAAACACTGGCCCCGATGCCCCAACGCATGTCGCGGTGATTTTTGACAAGGGCAGCCATACGTTTCGCAATGACATGTATGACCTTTACAAAGCCAACCGCGATGCGATGCCCGAGGACCTGCGCCCACAGATACCGTTAACGCGCGATGCGACGATTGCGTTCAACATCGCTTGTGAGGAAAAAGAGGGCTATGAGGCGGATGATATCATAGCCACTCTCGCCGTTCAGGCCCGCAATGCCGGGGGGCGGTGTACGATCATCAGTTCTGACAAGGACTTGATGCAATTGGTTGGTGGTGGCGTCGAAATGCTCGATGCGATGAAGAATAAAACCATCGACCGAGAAGGTGTGTTTGAGAAATTCGGCGTCTATCCCGAACGGGTTGTAGATGTGCAGGCGCTGGCAGGGGACAGCGTGGATAACGTTCCCGGTGCGCCAGGGATTGGGGTGAAAACCGCCGCCTTGCTGATCAACGAATATGGTGATCTGGATGCGCTGTTGGAACGTGCTGGTGAGATCAAACAACCCAAACGTCGCCAGACTTTGATCGACAACGAAGAACAAATCCGACTGTCTCGTCGTCTTGTTCTACTCGACGAAAATACACCGCTTGATTTCACAATTGAAGATCTTGAGGTCAAGGACCCTGACCCTGACAAACTGCTGACTTTCCTTGCCGAAATGGAATTCCGCACGCTGTCCAAACGTGTGGCCGATCAATTGGGTCGCGAGGCACCTGCGATTGAGGATGCCCCTGCAAGCCCGGACGCACCTGTTGCTGCGGACATTCCGTTTGATCCATCAAAATACGAACAAGTTGGTGACGCGACGGCGCTGCAAACGTGGATCGACCGGATTTACGAGTTTGGCTATGTTGCCGTCGATACCGAAACCACTGGCCTAAACGAAATGACCGCTGATCTGGTTGGCATTTCGCTGGCCGTTGAGGCGGGGCATGCCTGCTACATCCCGTTGATCCACAAGGCGCATCGTGGTGACGACCTGTTCGGCTCTGACGATCTGGCCGAGGGGCAGATGGCGACCGAAGAAGCACTGCGTATGCTAACGCCGATGTTACAGGACCCAAGCATTCTGAAAATCGGCCAGAACATGAAATATGACGCCAAGATATTTGCGCAAATCGGCATCACGGTCGCACCCTTTGATGACACAATGCTGATGTCTTACGCGCAGCACGCCGGGCTGCACAATCACGGCATGGACACGTTATCAGAACGCTATCTGGGCCACACACCGATCCCGATCAAGCCCCTGCTGGGGTCAGGCAAATCCGCGATCACCTTTGATAAAGTGCCACTTGAAGATGCCGTCAAATACGCAGCTGAAGACGCAGATATTACTTTGCGCCTGTGGCAGTTGCTAAAACCGCAACTGCATATGGCAGGTGTCACGAAAGTCTACGAAACGCTTGAGCGTCCTTTGGTGCCAGTATTGGCCGCGATGGAACGTTCTGGTATCAAAGTTGACCGCGATACGCTGTCGCGGATGTCAAACGCCTTTGCCCAGAAAATGGCGGGGCTAGAGGACGAGATTTACGAACTTGCAGGGCGTAAATTCAACGTCGGCTCTCCAAAGCAATTGGGTGAAATTCTGTTCGACGAAATGGCGCTAGAAGGTGGGAAAAAGGGCAAGACCGGGGCCTATGCGACAGGCGTTGACGTGCTTGAGGACCTCGCCACCGAACACGATCTGCCCCGGCGTGTCTTGGATTGGCGGCAATTGTCCAAGCTCAAATCGACGTACACAGATGCGCTTCAGAACCACATCAACGCCGATACGGGTCGAGTGCATACATCCTATTCTATCGCTGGGGCCTCCACCGGACGGTTGGCATCAACCGATCCCAACCTGCAAAATATTCCGATCCGGTCCGAAGAAGGCCGCCGCATCCGCGAGGCGTTTATCGCGGAACCGGGCAAGACATTGGTGGCGCTGGATTATTCCCAGATTGAGCTGCGCATTTTGGCGCATATCGCAGACATTCCTGAGCTCAAACAAGCGTTTGCAGATGGCATAGACATTCACGCGCTGACCGCTTCCGAGATGTTTGGCGTGCCTCTGGATGAGATGACACCGGATGTGCGCCGCCAAGCTAAGGCGATCAACTTTGGTGTGATTTATGGCATCAGCGGCTTTGGCCTTGCCCGCAACTTGCGTATCCCACGTGCAGAAGCGCAAGGGTTCATCGACCGTTATTTTGAACGCTTCCCCGGCATTCGCACCTATATGGACGACACCAAGGCGTTCGCCAAAGAACACGGATACGTGCAGACGTTATTCGGCCGTAAAATCCACACACCCAACATTGGTGCCAAAGGCCCACACGCCGGTTTCGCCGCGCGCGCGGCCATCAATGCCCCAATCCAAGGCACTGCCGCAGACGTTATCCGCCGCGCGATGATCCGCATGCCGGATGCAATTGTGGACCTGCCAGCCACGATGTTGTTGCAGGTTCATGATGAACTTCTATTTGAGGTCGATGAAGGGGCTGAGGACACGCTGATCACCGCCGCGCGCGAGGTCATGGAGAACGCCAACGATCCGGTGGTGAAATTGGATGTGAAGCTCACTGTGGATGCAGGTCAGGGCAAGAACTGGGCAGAGGCGCATTGATGCGTCAGCCGAGGTGGGCCCTGCGCCCACCTTACGGAGCGCCCTGTAAGGTGGACGCGTCGTCCACCCTTCCGTTGGAGAAGCGCTAAACATGCACCATACCCTCACCCTCTACAGTTTCCGCCGCTGCCCCTATGCAATGCGCGCGCGACTGGCAATTGTGGCTGCTGGCGTAGAGGTCGAACTCCGCGAAGTGGTGCTGCGCGACAAGCCTGCTGCGTTTTTGGACGCGTCAGAGAGCGGCACAGTGCCGTGCCTTGTCACCGATGAAGGGGCCATCGACGAAAGCCTCGATATTATGAAATGGGCGTTGGCACAGAATGACCCCGACAATTGGTTGGACATGCCAGCGGCTGGTTGGGCCTTGATAACGCGCGCAGATGGCCCGTTCAAAGACGCGCTAGACCGCACCAAATACGCCGTTCGACATCCTGATTCTGATCCAGAAGAACAGCGCGCGATTGCCGCGGAGTATCTGGCAGAGTTGGATCACACCATAACCACTTGGATATTTGATCACCCAACCATCGCGGACTTTGCGATATTGCCGTTCGTGCGCCAGTTTGCATTCATCGACAAAGCTTGGTTTGACGCCCAACCCTGGCCTAATGTGCAGGGCTGGTTGGACCGCTTTTTGACCTCAGATCAGTTTGAAGACATTATGCCAAAGTATCCACAATGGATTGAGGGCAATGTTGCGACGTCCTTTCCCTGACCAACGATCAGCCTTCAGGCAGCTCATCGGACGGAATGATTCCAAAGAACTCACCACCCGACCACACACCAAACCAACCCTCATGATGAACGCCCAAATCCACCAGACGGTAGAAACTTTTGCGATCAATCAATGCCTCAAGATTACGACGGATCAGGATATAAGGCGACGGTTCACCAGTTTTGTCATCCCGCACGACACGGATCGGCAGATCAGGTCCAGCAACCGACATATCCCCAAGATTGGTCTCAAACGTGAGCGCTTGATCAACCCCGTCCCCGGTCGCTTCAAAATCAACGGCCACAAACGGTGCGTCCTCAACCGTGATCCCAACCTTTTCGACAGGTGTCACTAGGAAATACTTATCACCTTCCCGCCATAGAATCGTCGCGAACAGTTTGACCAACTCGGGCCGCCCAATCGGCGTGCCTTGGTAAAACCACGTGCCATCACGTTTAATCTGCATGTCCAGATCACCACAAAACGGCGGGTTCCACTTTTCCAACGGCGGCAAACCGCGTGTTTTGGCGGCTTTTGCCGATGCCATCAGGCTTTCTGCGGTTGGGGTAACGGTTTTTTGTCCGCTCATTGCTTTTGCCATTTCCTGTGATCGAGATACACTTACACTAGGAACGATATAACCCAAGGAACCAAATTGTCATGACCAAAGCCGAAGACATGGTAGCGCAGATCGAAGCGCTTGGCGAAAAGCTGGCTGAGGCCAAGGCATCGATCACCAATCGCTTCATCGGCCAAGAGCGGGTCGTGGACCTGACATTGACCGCGCTTTTATGTGGTGGGCATGGGTTGTTGATTGGTTTGCCTGGGCTGGGCAAGACGCGGTTGGTTGAGACATTATCGACCGTTATGGGTCTTGATGGCAGTCGTGTGCAATTTACGCCCGATTTGATGCCAGCGGATATTCTGGGGTCTGAGGTGCTGGATACCGCTGCCGACGGCACGCGCGCGTTTCGTTTTGTCGAGGGTCCGATTTTCTGCCAGTTGTTGATGGCCGATGAGATCAACCGCGCCTCACCACGTACGCAATCCGCGTTGTTGCAGGCGATGCAGGAAAAGACAGTGACCGTTGCAGGCCAAGACCGCGCTTTGGGCGTGCCGTTTCACGTATTGGCGACGCAAAACCCGATTGAACAAGAAGGCACCTATCCGCTGCCCGAAGCGCAGTTGGATCGTTTCTTGGTGCAGATTGACGTTGAATACCCGGACCGCGACACCGAACGTGATATCCTGATCGCCACAACAGGCGAAGTTGAGGCGCAGGCCGCGCAGACCTTCAGCGCTGATGAATTGCTTGAGGCACAGCGCTTGTTGCGCCGGATGCCGGTTGGCGATTCGGTTGTGGAAATGATCCTTGACCTGGTCCGCGCGTTTCGCCCCGAGGAAGACGGCGCAAGCCAGCAGGTGCGCGATACGGTTGCTTGGGGTCCCGGTCCACGCGCGTCGCAAGCCCTGATGTTGGCTGTGCGCGCGCGCGCTCTGTTGCAAGGACGGTTGGCGCCCTCTGCTGAGGACGTGATCGACATGGCGCGGCCCGTGCTAAGCCACCGCATGGCGCTGAACTTTGCCGCCCGTGCGCGCGGTGACAATCTGTATGATCTCATCGACACCACCGCCGCAGGCTTGACCGGGAAAAAGGTAGCCGCGTGATAAACCCCAAATCCCTTCGCGCATCGGCTGAACATGAGGCCGCGCGTTTACCAGACTTGCTGGCCCGTGCAGAACATCTGGCGGGTGCCGTTTTGCTGGGCGCGCATGGTCGCAGGCGTGCCGGGATGGGTGATGATTTCTGGCAATACCGCCCTGCGCAAATCGGTGACAGCCGCCGCGCGATTGATCATCGGCGTTCAGCCATGGGTGATCAGGAATTTGTGCGTGAACGCGAATGGCAGATTGCGCAGTCTGTGATGCTTTGGGTGGATCAGGGCGCATCGATGCGCTTTACCTCTGATGCAAATCTACCGCAAAAGGCCGATCGTGTGCGGTTGTTGGGCCTTGCCCTATCAATCCTATTGCTGCGCGGCGGTGAACGTGTTGGCCTGACCGGTACCGCATTGCCGCCCCGCCGTGGCAATCCGCAAATCCTGCGTCTGGCCGAGATGTTTTGCCAAGATGACGAAGTGGATTATAGCCCGCCAGAACACCGCGCGATGATCCCTCATGCGCGGGCTGTCTTTGTCTCTGATTTCATGGGTGACCTCGCAAGTGTGCAACTTGCGCTGACCAAAGCCGCAGATCGCGGCGTACGCGGCGTTCTGTATCACGTACTTGATCCCTCTGAGGAAGCCTTCCCTTTCACGGGGCGCACTATTTTTGAAAGCGTCGGCGGCACGCTTAGCCATGAAACTCTTAAGGCAAACGATCTGAAAGGGCGCTATCTGGAACGTTTGGCGACGCGCAAAGCTGAGTTGCAGCGCCTTTGTGCGCTGACGGGCTGGCAATACGGATTGCATCACACGGATGCCTCTGCACAGTCAGCGTTGTTATGGTTGTATGGCGCACTGGATGCACGTGCCGGGGTGGCGGCATGACGGTTTTGGGTGGCATCGGTTTCACAGCGCCTTGGTTGTTGGTCGCTCTTTTGGCGCTTCCGATCCTTTGGTTGATCTTGCGGGCTGTTCCGCCCGCGCCGATCCGCCGCCGCTTTCCAGGTGTGGCACTTCTGCTGGGGCTTAATGACGATGAAACAGTGTCTGATCGCACGCCATGGTGGTTGTTATTGCTGCGCATGTTGGCGGTTGCGGCGATCATTCTTGGGTTGGCGGGGCCAGTTTTAAATCCCGAAACGGATCAGGCCGAAGGGTCTGGGCCGTTATTGATCGTCTTGGATGGCACATGGGCCGGGGCGGCACGTTGGTCACAACAATCTGAGGCGATTGACGCGCAATTGACCCGAGCAGGTCGCGCGGGGCGAACCGTTGGCTTTCTGGTGCTTGCCCGCCCTGATGCGCCTGCGTTTCAATCAGCGGATGTTTGGCGCACGCGGTTGGCTGGGTTTGCGCCGGCACCTTGGCAACCGGCCCCAACTGATATCGACAAAGCCGTAGAGATAATGATGGATTTGCCAGCCTTTGATACACTCTGGTTCAGTGATGGATTAGAGTTTGAGGGGCGCGATATTGTGCTTGATGCGCTGCAAAACCGCGGGGCGGTTGAGGTCTATCAGACGGCGGCAAATGTTCTTGCGATTGCACCCGCTCTTTATGAGGACAATGTTGTTAAGTTGGCTGTTTCACGCGCCACGCCGGGATTGGAACGTGAAGTAACCATTCAAGCAGAGGGCCGTGACCCCGCAGGAAATGCGCGCATCTTGGCGACGGTCCCCGCGACCTTTGCCCAAGGCGACGTCACGGCCACCGCAGAACTTGCATTGCCTTCAGAAATGCGCGCCCGGATCACTGGGTTTGTGATTGCCGGACAACGCTCTGCTGGGGCTATTACGGTTGTGGATGATGGATTGCGCCGCCGAGAAGTCGCATTGATTGGTGGGCGCAATGACCGCGAAAGCCTGCAATTGCTGTCGCCGCTACACTACATTGAACAGGCTCTGGCCCCCACTGCTGATCTGATTGACGGATCACTTTCTGATGTCCTGCCTGCGAACCCTGACGTGATTGTTTTGGCCGATGTTGCCACACTATCCGACGCTGAATCCGGTCCGTTGATGGAGTGGATCGACCAAGGCGGAATGCTGGTGCGCTTTGCTGGTCCACGCATCGCTGCAAGTGATATCAGCCGCGTTGATGAGGACCCGCTGATGCCCGTGCGTCTGCGCGCGGGGGGCCGTAGCGTTGGCGGTGCGATGTCTTGGGGCGCACCCAAATCGCTTGCGCCGTTCAAGGAAACATCACCGTTCTTTGGTCTGAGTATCCCGGATGATGTCGTGGTGTCGGCCCAAGTGGTGGCGCAACCTGATCCAAGCTTGGCGGACCGCGTAATTGCATCCCTTAGCGATGGTACCCCGCTAGTCACGCGCAAGACTTCGGGACAGGGGCAAATTGTTCTGTTCCATGTGACTGCGACGGCAGAATGGTCGACCCTGCCGCTGTCTGGCTTATTCGTTGAGATGTTGGAACGGCTTGCCGTATCCTCTGCGGCGTCTTCGCCTGATGCGGGCGATTTGGCTGGCACGACATGGACACCACTGCGCGTTATGGATGGCTATGGCGTGTTGTCTGACGCTGGCAATTTGCCCGGTGTCGCGGGGCCTGATCTGATCAATGCCGCCGCAGGACCACAGATGCAGCCGGGTATTTACGGGTCTGGTGATCGTCGTTTGGCGCGCAATGTGTTTGGTCGTGACGACACGCTAACACCTGTCGCTTGGCCCGCAGACATCCCCGTGCGCGGGCTTGCCGTAGCACCCGAACAACCCATCGCGGGGTGGTTGTTGAGCCTATCCATTCTGTTGCTACTGGCAGATGTCGTTGCTTCATTGGCCCTGTCAGGGCGGTTATTGAGCAGGAGCAATGCAGCGGCGGCCTTGTTGTTGGCGTTGCCACTGATGGGTCAGCCAACCCAAGGTCAGGCACAAAATGCGGCGGACATATTTGCGCTTGAAGCCACAAACGAGGTGTCATTGGCACATGTCATTACCGGAAACGCGCAAGTAGATGAGATTGCACAAGCGGGCCTTGTCGGTCTGTCTGACACGCTGTTTTTCCGCACCTCTATCGAACCCGCCCCACCCACAAGCGTTGATCTGGAAGTCGATGAACTGGCTTTCTTTCCGATCCTCTATTGGCCTGTGACCCCAGATCAACCGCGCCCTTCATCTGAGGCATATAGCAAGTTGAATGAATACCTGCGTTCCGGTGGATTGATCGTGTTTGATACGCGCGACGCTGATATTGCACGCTTTGGTGCGTCCAGCCCGAATGGCCGCAAGTTAAAAGAAATTGCCGCGCCGCTGGACATCCCACCGCTAGAGCCACTTCCTGCGGATCACGTGCTCACACGTACCTTCTATCTGCTTCAGGACTTTCCGGGCCGCCACAACAGTCGCGATGTCTGGGTTGAGGCATCGCCACCCGATGTTGAACGTATCGAAGGCATGCCGTTTAGAAACCTGAACGATGGTGTGACCCCCGTGATCATTGGCGGCAATGATTGGGCAGCGGCATGGGCCGTGCGCCGGGATGGTGCGCCCTTGTTACCCATCGGGCGTGGGTATTCTGGTGAAAGACAACGCGAATTGGCAAATCGTTTTGGTGTCAATCTGGTTATGCATGTGCTGACCGGGAATTATAAATCAGATCAGGTGCATGTGCCTGCGCTGTTGGATCGGTTGGGCCAATGACCGCAACACTTGTCTATGATCCACTGATCCCGATGTCGCTACTTATTGTTGTCGCAATTATTGCATTGGCAGGGGTCGTCTTGGCATTCATACGCGGACTACAGGGCTGGGCCTTGCGTGGTCTGGCAGCCTTGGTCGTGCTTGGTGCGCTGGCCGGACCATCTTATCAGCAAGAAGACCGCGCACCGCTGAGTGATATTGTTTTGCTGGTTGAAGACAACAGCGCCAGCCAAAAATTAGGTGATCGCGCTGCGCAAGGCGCAGGGGCCGCCGCTGCTGTTGCTGCGCAAATCACTGCGCGGCCAAACACCGAACTGCGCCGTATTTCTGTACCAGATGGCGCGGGTGACGCGGGCACCGAGATGATGACAGCAATCACCAACGCGCTGGCCGAAGAGCCACGTGGACGCATCGCGGGTATTGTCGCAATCAGTGATGGGCGTGTGCATGACGCGGATCTGCCAATTGATTTGCCAGCCCCCATGCATCTGCTGCTGTCTGGCGCAGAAACCGATTGGGATCGCCGCCTGACTGTGCGCAACGCGCCCGCCTTTGCCATCATCGGAGAAGAAGTCACACTAACCCTGCGCATTGATGATTTGGGTGCGGTGCCAGCGGGCCAAACCCTTGCACCGCTGGACATCTCAATCGACGGTGAACCCGCACAGACGTTTCGCGTGCCCATTGGCGAAGACATCACACTGCCTGTGACACTGCCCCATGGCGGGCGCAATGTGATCCGCTTTTCACTTCCGCTTGCAGACGGTGAGTTGACGGATCGTAACAACGCGGCCCTCATCCAGATGAACGGGGTACGGGATCGTTTATCTGTGCTGTTGGTCAGCGGTGAACCACATCCCGGCGGGCGCACATGGCGCAATCTGCTGAAATCAGACAGTTCCGTTGATCTGGTACATTTCACCATTCTGCGCCCCCCAGAGAAACAAGACGGCGTGCCCGTGAATGAGCTGTCCTTGATCGCCTTTCCGACCCGCGAATTGTTTATGGAAAAGATCGATGACTTCGATCTGATCATCTTTGATCGCTATAAACGTCGCGGTATTTTACCGGGTCTTTACCTTGAAAATGTCGCCAATTATGTCCGCAAAGGTGGCGCCGTTTTGGTCGCTGCCGGACCTGATTTCGCCAGCGCTGACAGCCTGTTCCGTTCTCCTTTGGGATCTGTTTTGCCTGCTGCACCGACGGCGCGGGTTTTTGAAGATGCCTATCTGCCAAAAGTCACCGATCTGGGGCAGCGCCATCCTGTGACCGCTGGTCTGCCCGGGAATGGCGATTGGGGCCGTTGGTTACGTCAGATTGAGGTAGCCGAACCCCAAGGCAACGTCGTGATGGAAGGTGTCGAAGGCAAACCACTACTGGTGTTGAACCGGGTCGAAGAGGGCCGCGTCGCGCTGCTTGCCTCGGATCATGCATGGCTTTGGAATCGGGGCTATGAAGGCGGTGGGCCG
Organism: Sulfitobacter sp.; assembly: GCA_049794015.1. GTDB lineage: Bacteria > Pseudomonadota > Alphaproteobacteria > Rhodobacterales > Rhodobacteraceae > Sulfitobacter. The sequence continues at coordinate 166,017 of JBARCK010000051.1, forward strand.
CAGCTGGAATTACTGCGCCGTCTGGCCCATTGGATGATGAAAGAACCTGAGTTGGAAGAAGAAGCGCTGACCGCCACCGCTGAGGGGCAGAGCATGCGTATCACCCGTCGTACTTTGCGCGAAACAGTGCCACCCGTGACTGTCACAGCGCCAGATGGCAGCACGCGTACAGTCGAACTGAGCGCAAGCGGGGCTGGATCATTTGAGGGTCAATTTCAGGGACCTGACATTGGTCTCTATCGGCTCGAAAATGGTGACCAATCATCGGTGATTGGCCTAGGTCCAGCGGCGCCACGTGAATTTGTTGAACCAATCGCGGATGCAACTGCCCTGTCACCGACGATCACGGCGATGCGCGGCGGTGTTGCGCGGATTGAAGATGGTATTCCGCGTCTGCGCAACGTGCGCGCGGGCCGTCCTGCTGCCGGGCGCGGTTGGCTGGGCCTGACCCCACGCGGCGCTTATGAGACACGTGATGTACGCCAGACGCCAATTTTGCCGGGGTGGTTGGTACTATTGCTCAGCGCTGTGTTGATCACTGCGGCATGGTTGCGTGAAGGGCGACGCTAAGCATTCATGACACGTATTAGAGAGCGCGCCACAGCAGACCACCGGCGAGTAAAACAACCACACATCCGGCGACCACTTCGACCAATGCAGCAATCTGTGCACCACGCGCAGAATCTGCCAATCCTGCAAGTACACCACCACGCAACCCCGTCGCGGTCAGGCCGACACCAATGGTCACTGCCGCCGTTCCAATCGCCATCGCAAAAGTGCCAAGGATACCAATCATCGCGATCCCCATTTGCCATGTGATGATCAATACAAAGAGGGCACCTGTGCAGGGTCTAATGGCAATACCGACAATCAACGCCGCGATTTCACGCGCGGAGTTGGCTTGATCAACTTGTTCTAGGCTTGGGCCATGAGCATGACCGCAACTTGCACAGACATCATCTGCGCCAACATGTTTGTGCGCTGGCTTTTCACGCAAACGGCGTATGCCGCGCCACACCAGCCACAGACCAACAGCCACGATGGCGGCATAGCTGGCCGGAGCGAAAATTTGCTCTGTCACACCAATCATCGCCTGACGGCTTAGATTCAGAACCAAAACACCCGCATAGACCAGCGCAATCGCAGTGACTGCCTGCCCCAAGGATGCCGCCAACGCAATCAGCGATAGGCGTAGCATAGGTATCTTACGGGCAAATCCGTAGCCACCGATCAGAACCTTGCCATGCCCCGGCCCTGCTGCATGGGCCAAACCATAGGCGAAACAGGCAGACACCAAGGCCAGCACCGCGCCTGCCTCACCCGCGCGTGCGCCGCGCAAGGCGGTTGCAATTGTATTTTGAAAGTCACGTTGTTGATCCGCGGCCCATACCGATACCTGCGCAAATCCACCCGTGAACCAGATCAACGCAAGGCACGCGATCACTGCCAACACAGCCCATGTTAGGATACGCTGCATGTCACGATCACATCACTGGCCAGTTGCGCGCCGATATTTGGCAACCCTACATCTTCTGGGTACGTATCAACACCAAGCGTGTTGAGTTGATCACGCAATGCCTGAAGCCCCGCGTTGATGTCAGGCATTTTAACCCGTGCGCGGCAAATATCTGACCCGGTAATGACCAGTGGACGCGTCACATCATAGGCGGTGTAATAGGTTGGGTCATAGGGTTTGATCACAATCGGCTCGCTTGTCGCGGCAGGCGACAGGATGCTGCGTAAATGCGTTGTTGTGATCCGCCCTTGTGCAAATTCTGCACTGGTTTGCGTAGGACCAGACAAAGCCAGTACTTGCGTCCCACTCATGATCTCAAGATCACCGTTATACCCTTCGACCCATTGCATATCAAAACCAGTGAGCTTTGTATTTTCAGCTTCGGTAAGGACACCATCAAAGTCAGCATCCAGCCCCATGTCTTCGGTGACCAGTAAGGAATAGAATTCATCATATTGCCACGTCACACGCACATGGGTGAGTTGGCCTTGTGGGTCAAAAACCATCTCTAACCCGGTATCAATAAAGATATGCGGGTGCGCCACGATGGGGCTCGCGGGGGCAAGTGCCAAAAGAAAAGGAACAATATATTTCATTGATGTTATGCCTATCCCAACGTCTGCACAGCGGCAATCAATGCGCTCGCTCGTCGGCAAAATCATGCAACTAGATGCTGATCAGCACATATGCCCAAAATGGCAGAATGATCAGACACAAAATGGTTTGCCACGTCAGCGTATCTGCATACAGGTCCGCATCCCCACCCATTTGTTTGGAAACGATATATCCATTAGACGCGGCAGGTGCGGCGAATACCAATACCCCAGCCAACGTTTGTGCAGGATTTAAACCGATAAACATCGCAAATCCTACAAAAAGACAGGGCGCGATAACCGGACGCAGTGCAACACCAATTCCGACTTTCCAATCCCAACGCGTCAATCGACGCAAACTGATACCAGCGCCGACGGCGAGCAGACCCACCGCCAATGCACCGCGACCAATCATGTCTAAAGTTTCGATGATTGGTACAGGCAATGTGAGCCCGCTAAAGTAGATCAGCAAACCAGCCGCGCACGCCTGTACCAGAGGGTTCTTGGCCACAATGCGCAACACGCCAGATAGGCTGGTATTCGTTGGTCCAAAAGCGGACAGCACAACGATGCAACTGACATTGATTGTCGGGATCAGCAGCGCAATTGCCACCGCCATCACGCTGAGACCTTCGGTGCCGATAAATTGCTCTGCCGCTGCAAGTGCAACAAAGGCGTTCCATCGGGTGCCGATCTGAAAGATCGATGTAAATGCAGGGTTTCCCAATTGTGCCCTTGGCAGAAGGCGTAGTGCAAGCGCCACGCAGGCAAGCACGGCCCATGTTAGGATCAATGCCAGCATCACACCGCCAAATCGTTCAAATGACAGGTCGGTGCGTGTGATGGCCAGAATAAGAACCGCAGGGATCAGAACCCGAAAGCTAAGCGTTTCGATGCCTTTCCAATCCGCTTTTGGCAGGATGTTGGTTTTGGCCAAAAGATACCCGCAAGAGATGATCAGCACCAAAGGCAGAACAGAAAGGGCGAGGCTCATAATCGTATTATTCCAGCAGCAATATCTATCCCCAGCGGTGCCATGGGCGCGTGGCTCAGTCCAGCCTGATCTGTACCTGTGCACCACGCCCTTTGGCATCAATCACTGAGATTTTGGAAAATCCCGGCCCAGCCATGGGCAGCATAATACTGCGTTCTCTGATCCCGGTCAGTACCGGAACGCCGTTCACCAGCACGGACATCGGCAATATTCCATCGCGCAGTTTTAGCGGAATCATATCACCGCTTTGGCGTAGCACAGCCCCATCAGGGGGGAAGCTGACGACAGGCGCGTCATTGGCACTTTGGAAAACTGCGTCACGGCTGCGAAACCGTTGCAACGGTGTAGGAAGTGCCGCAGTGCTGAGGATCAGTGTTTCAGGTGGCGGTGTTGGCATGGGGGCAGGGCCAGGTTTCAGACGGCCAAATGCTTCGAATAATATCGGGGCTGCCAGATCACCACCAAAGGCCCCCGGCACCGGCGTACCATCAGGTCGGCCCAACCAGACGCCGATCACATGAGCGCCATCATATCCTATGGCCCATGCATCGCGGTGACCATATGAAGTGCCCGTTTTATAGGCAATCTGTCCGGTGCGGGCACCTGTCCCGGCAGGCGGTGTGATACTGGCAAGGACATGCCCAACCTGCCACGCTGCGGCGCGCGACATCATGCGTGGCGTTGCCGCCGTATTCCTTTCACCCAGCCGCCAGTTAAGGGGCTGCGTGTGTCCCGCATTCGCAAGCCCGGCGTAAAGCTGGACTAGTTCGTTCAGCGTCAGACCTACACCGCCCAGCGCCACAGCCAAACCGGGCTTGCCGCCGGGCACTTTTGGATGTGCACCGCCGGCACGTAAGGTGGCCATCAATCGGGCTGGACCAAGCTCTTGGGTCAGCAACACAGGTGGGATGTTGAGCGACAGTTGCAACGCCTCGCGCACGGTCAATTCACCGCGAAACTGACCATCGAAATTCTGCGGCGCATAGCGACCAAAGGCGACAGGGCTGTCATCTATCAAGGTATCAGGATGGGCCAATCCCTGATCAAAAGCCAACCCATAGATAAAGGGTTTGAGGGTTGACCCAGGCGACCGCACCGCGCGCGTCATATCGACAAAGCCAAGCGCCCCGTTTTGTGCGGAATATGCGGGTGATCCGGTTGAGGCCAAAACCTCGCCTGTTTGGTGATCAGCGATAACAATTGCGGCAGATACGCCTTGCGCCTGATCTTTTACAGCGCGTCGAGACAGGTCTTCGATTTGGGCCTGCAAAGACGCGTTAAGGGTAACATCATGACGGCCAGCCAAGGGATCATCGCGTCGCATTTGGTCTGCAAGGTGGGGTGCCAATCTGACAAAGGGTTTCATTTTTATTGGCACCGCTGCCAGTCTGGTTTGCTTTGGTGCCTTCACCCGTTCTAACACACGCGCGCGGGCTGCTTTGGCGGCCTCTGGATGGCGATCTGGGCGTCGCAATTCTGGCGATTGCGGCAGCGCGACCAACATGGCAGCCTCTGCCATAGTCAGTCTTGCGGGTTCCTTGCCGAACCACGCCAATGTCCCCGCACGCAGCCCTTCAACGGCCCCACCGTAAGGGGCATGGGTTAGGTAAAGTTCAAGAATTTGATCTTTGTTGAGCTTGCGTTCCAGCGCCAGCGCCAGCCGTACCTGACGCAGCTTGCCTTGCCACTTGCCAGTACCGGAATTTTCCAACAACCGCGCGACCTGCATTGTCAGGGTCGAACCACCGGACACGACCTGCCCTTGCCAAGCCGCCTGCCCCATCGCACGCAAGGCCGCGATGGGATCAACGCCGCCATGTTTATAAAATCGCTTGTCCTCATAAGCGATCAGCATGGCCAGATAATCAGGATCGACATCGCTTAGGGCCAAGGACAGCCGCACGCGCCCATCCTCAACCGGGAACACCCGCATCAATATGCCGTTGCGGTCCCTGACCTCGGTAGATGTTTCCACCAGAACAGGAGGCAGATCGGTTGCGTCCACCCACCTATCAAACCCGTCGCGCAAACCCGCCGTTATGCCCAGCACCGCGACCAGCGCAAAAAGGCCATAGCGTCGGATCATGGGTTCACGGTGATCCCGCCAGTATCTGTATTGGCACGGTATTCAGGGCGGTACATATCTGTCACCGTGGCCGCCGGATGATGATAGGTGCCCGGTGTTACGGCGCGCACGATATAAGCCAATCGAAACGCATCCGCACTGCGATGATTTACAGCCGCAATAAATCGGTCACTGCGGAATTCGGCGTTTTCAGCCTCTTTGGTTTTGAGCCAATCCAACGCGCCGACTTCACCACTGCGCAGTAAGTTGGGGTTGTCGATCTCAAGCCCAGCGGGCAGCGGATCATCCAGGATCAACCGTGCGCCAACGTCCTCAAACGGCTTGACCTCTAGCACCACAACCATCCGGTCGCCTGATGTGATCGGCCCAGAGGCAACAACGCCGTCCATCGTGTAATAGGTGCGCGTGATTGCATAGCCGTACCCATCTGCGGCGGGCGGCACCTCTGGCACGCCATAGGCTGTCATTGTGACATCCATCGCGATGGCGCTGACGTTCTCAATAACAGAGGGACGCGGATCAGCATCACTTAGCCGTTTGACGACAGGACCATTAACCGCGTCACCATCAACCCGCAAACCCGGCACCGCATCTGGTGCGGCAAGCGCGTGGGCCGCAAGAACCACTTGAGCCGCCTCTTGGGTTGATAGGTATTTCTTATCTTTGCCCACCCATGACACCAGCGTTGCCGCATCAATCGCGGTGCTGCGTGCCTCTGCTGTCAGCTTTAGAACGCCAGCTGTATCGCGTAAGTTCGTGCCAAAGTCAGACCGCCAACTGCGCCGACGATCACGATCGCGCAGCAACATCACACCAGCCCGGCGGAACATCGTATCGGCGCGTATCTGATCACCGTAGGCCGCAAGCGCCGCACCCAACTGCGCAGCCGCCAAAGGTGTGCCAAAATCATTCATCTTGGTATCTGCATAGTATCGCAGGTCACCCATGCTGGCCGCGCCTTCGCGTGCGAGAACCAGCAAGGCATAAGCGATATCTTCGCCACCCTCATCAAAGTCCGGGGCATAGCTGATCCGGTTGCGCAGGTTGTCCATCGCTTGGGCAAAGGCGAGATCAGGCACGGCATGACCTTCACGTTTTGCGCGGCTCAGGAAATCGGTCACATAGGCATCAAGCCAGAACTCACCTGATTGCGCACGCCACATGCCAAAGGCACCGTTGCTGGCTTGACGCGTTAAGATGCGTTCAATCGATTTACTGATCTTTTCGTTGATCTGTGCGGGTTCACCAATGCCTGCGGCCTCAGCCATGGAACTTAGATACAGCAGTGGCATTGCCCCTGATGTCACTTGTTCCGTGCACCCATATGGGTAGCGGTCCAATTGTCGCAAAAGCCCCGGCACGTCGAAACGTGCAAGCGGTCCAGCGGTTAGCGTCGCGGTGCCCGTTCCCAAACGCAGCCCCGCAAAGACGTTACTATCAAAGGTAAAACTCTCACCGACACCCAGCGCAAACTGACGCGTCACAGCAATCTCTGGATCATTGTCACGCACCGGCATGGTCAATACTTTGCGCAAAGCTTTGCCATCTGGTGTGGTCAAGACAACAGTGATCAAATGGTCACCGATTTCACGGGCCGTGACAGGAATGCTCAGGCGTTCAGAACCCAGATCTGTCAAGGTCACAGCGGCTGGCGTTTCTGCTACTCCGACACCTGCGTCAGCCAGCACTTGCAGTTTCATGTCACCAGACGCGCCCGTGGCATGGACCATTTCAAGCAACAGACGGCTTTGATCGCCGGGGGCCAAGAACCGTGGCAAGGATGCAGTCACAACAACCGGATCGCGCGCCAATACATCTTGGGACGCATCCCCAACTGCCGTGTCCGACCACGCGACAGCCATCAGCTTGATCGTGCCATTAAAGGCCGGGCGAATGATCTCAACCTCGGCGCGGCCATCCGGGCCAACCGAGATTGGCCCACTGAAAAACGCCATTAACTTTTCTGATGGAGGTGGCGACTGTACCTGCGCGCTGGCAGCCGCGTCGCCACCGGATCGAACAGTGCCCAACGCGCCATTCATGCCATCAATCAAGCGGCCATAAACATCACGCATTTCAACACCCAAACGGCGCTGACCAAAATAGTGATCAGTGGTGTCAGGGGCGGTGAAGCCCGTGAGGTTCAAGATGCCCACGTCCACAGCGGCAAGGGTCACATAAGCGGTCTCACCCGGGTTCATGCCGTCCACCAAAACACTCGCGCGCATTGTGCCTGCCTGCCCGTCAACGACCTCTGGTGCGTCAAAACTGACGGATAGTTCCTTGTCGCCCGGGCGTACAGCGGCATGGGCCAACCCTAGGCTGCGCGCTGGGTTCTGGCCTGTTGCTTCGTCCATACCGCTTAGCACCGATGCGGTCACATAGGCACCACTGCCCCACGCCTCTGTCACTTCAAGCGGGATCAGGTTTTCACCTGCTGTCACGGCCACCGCTTTGCGCTCAATCACTTGGTTTGACAGAACGCTGATCAGCGCCACACCGTCTGTTTTAGGTACGATGCGCAATTGGACGGTATCGCCGACCGTGAATTCAGTATCGTTCAGGGACAAATCCAAACGATCTGGTGTATCCGTTGCACCGTCACCACCATACCAACCAGAATAAAACTGAACGGATGACGCGGCAAAAGGTGCGCCAATACGCTCTATCACCAGTTCATATTCGCCCCATTCAGTTGGTGCAGTTAAGGTTAAGGGCATTGCACCCAATGTCACCTCACCCGTACCCTGACGGATGCGGCGCGTGGTCGGTTCCCATTCCCAATTGCCATACAGTTGATACCACTGATACCGTGTCTCTACCTTGTTGAGCGTCCAGCGCACTGGCATTTCCGTTGCTGCGCCATTTGGGGCAACCGCGATCAGGTCAAAGGAGGCTTCGCTGCCTTCAGGCAGGACATCGTCGAAATTAGCCTTGATACCGATCAATGGCGTTGCTGGTGCAATTGGTTTGGTCAGGCGGCGTTCAACCGGGCGACCTGATCCTTCTGATACACGCAGGATCACCTGCGCTTCTAAGGGCAGGCCGGGGTCTTCATTCAACTCTGGCATTTGCAACGGCAAGGTCGCCTTGCCTTGGGTATCCGTAACGGCATCCCCGAGCGACCGGGTGCGCGTGCCAAAGCGGGTATCATAACGGCCAAATTGGTAGTCATCCCATCCCGCAATTTCACGGGTGGCGCGCAAACGCAGATCACCTTGAACCGCCAGATCAGCCCCCGGTGCGCCAAAGAGATAACGCACATCAACTGAGAGTGGTGGCGTCGATGTGATCCGCAAAGGCGCGTCAGGTAACGTGATGTCGAAATCAATCCGCTCGGGCAGGAAATCTTCGACCAGAACGGTTTGGCTGGCCAAGGCCGGGCCATCAACATCAGACATGATGTCCAAACGCCATGCACCGCGCGGCACACCATTGCCCAAAGGCATCGCAAAGACATGGCCACCCGCGACGGCATTCTGGCTTAAGTGACGGCTATATTCCACGCCATCGGGGCGTTTTAGGATCGCGGTTACAGACAGGTCGCTGAGCGCCTTGGCCTGTGCATCACGGGTCAGCGCGGTGGCATAAATCGTATCGCCAACACGGTACGCACCACGATCTGTCGTGAGGAACGTATCAATGGGTGGGCTGGGCGGATGTCCTTCGACACCTCGGTCAGACAAGTCGAATGCGGGGTCGGTCAAGGGCAGGAATGCGACATCTGTTGTGCCATCCTCAGCCATCAACAAGGCTGGGCTGCCTGCACCTGTGCCACGTGTCAGGCCAGCGGGGAATGTCGCAAACCCATCAGCGTCCGAAGTGACAGAACCTAGCACGGCGTTGGCCCGCGATATTAATGTAAGCTTGATACCCTCACGCGCCGTGGCATCCGCCAAACGGCGCACAGAAACCTGCATGCCATCGACACCTGACCACGTGGACAGACCCAGATCAGACAGCACAAACCACTGCGTTGCAGCAGGATAGTCATAGGGGTCTTGGCCGGGAACGGATGCGCTGAGCGCATATATGCCAGCCGATTGACCCGCCAGCGCATCACCCATTGGCAAGCGCGTGGTCATATCCGTGTTGAGGGTGTTCTGAACGTCACCCTTTCCGACCCAAATTTCCTCAGCAAGATCGCTGGAAAACTGATCGTCTTCATATTTACTCAGTGGTTTCCCAAAATAGCTTTCTCGGATGGACCGTACCAAATTACGGTCACTGACGCGGCGCAATTTCAAGTTCAACGTATCCACATTGACCGTTTCTACGGGCAAGGCTGCCTGTGCAGAGCGCGGCAAAACATAGGCACGACCGGGGAAGCGCACGACCGGATTGCGGTCTTTTACATAAAGGTTAAGCCGTACATCTTTGTGCAATGTCTCACCGCTGCCGGCTGGCAAACCTTGGCGGAATGTCACATCATAACGTGCACCATGTTCGACACCATCAATGCACAGCTGACTTTCGTCGGCCTGCACCACCAATCCCTTGCCTTCGATGCGTACAAACGGTTCGTAGTCAACGCCAGCCTGAACCAGCTTTTCGGAAAACTCAGCACAGATGCGCGGGGCAGCGGCGTTGTTGTCAACGCGGTGCTCTACGATGCGAAATCCGTATTTGCCGATGGCGTTATCCAAGGCTGCATCCAAGTCATCGCGCGGCGACAATGACAGTGCCAGACGCAAGGCCGGGATCATATCGCGGCCCCGGCGGTTCGCCTCAAGCGCTTGCGCCAACACGTCCAACGCATCGACACGCACGCCCACGTCATTGGTGCGTAAATACGCATTGATCGCAGACGAAACAGCCTCACGACGGTTGCGGCTGCGTTCTGAATTGCCGTCACGGTTCGCCTCACGCAACGACAGTCGCGCATAGCGCGCCCAAAGGTCAGCGCGATCCGATAACGCAGCAGCCTTGCCCGCCCAAATCAAAGCAGACCGTGTTGCACCTGATTGGCTTGATCCAACCATGGCTGCAATCAGATCATCCAAGGCGGCATCACCCACAGGCAAACGCCGCGCGTTATTACCAACCAATGCACGCGCATTTGCAAAGTCACTTTCGGACAGAAAATTAAGATCATCTGCGCGCGTTATCGACCCCCTCAGAACCTGTTGATCTGTCACCAACTTGCGGGCAGACATCGCGCCGCTATAGGGTTGTTGATCAGTAATGGCCGATTTTGGGAAACAGGCGTTTGACCGTTTGTTGTAGGTAAACGCCACACAAGTCGCCTGCGCAGAACACGCGCGTTCGCATGCAGATTGTGTTGTATCAAAAAGGTTTGTTAGGTCAGCACCATAAAAATCTACATCCTGCGTATAAACATATCGATGATCCGGGACCGCATCCTGTGCCCATAGGGGCGTCGCAAACACAATCGGGATCAACAAAAGCAAACGGATCACGCGGGCAAAGGGCATGGTATTCTCCTAATCAATGACTTCATGGTCGCATGTGGCCGTGTATCGGGCAAGTGGCGTGGTATTCCTTAAGCAGATGTTCACCCTGTTATCGCAGTTTGCAGCGTACCACTGGAATACGCCGGAGCGATTGGATGAGCCTAGCCAATAAACTGACCGATGAGCGACGCCGTCGCCTTGCAGCGGAACGTATGCTCGAACTCAAGCAGGCAGAACTTTTTGCAGCAAATCGCAAGCTTGGCAAACACGCGCAGCAATTGACCGAAGAAATCGTCGAAACCCGCGCCGAAGTCGAAACAATCAGAGGTGAAAACCAGCGCGTAAAATCCGACCTGACGGCAGCGAACCAGAAAATTCAGGTGGTCGAACGCAGGCTTTGGCATTCAATCGAAAGCATCACGGATGGGTTTGCTTTCTTCACCGGCGACAATGAAATGATCATGGCGAATCGCGCCTATCTTGCTGTGTTTGACGGGCTTGAAGTCATCAAGCCGGGTGTAAATTATGTCACGATCCTTCAGACGTTAACGGACGAAGGTATTGTTAATACAGGTGCACTTGCCCCCGCTGCGTGGCGCCAGATGATGACAGAAAGGTTGCAAGCCCCACAGCCCGAACCCGTTGTTATTCAGCTTTGGAATGGCAATCATATCAAACTGACCGATCAACGTGCGCCCAGCGGCGATATTGTGTCACTCGGCCATGATATTACTGCAAGTGTCGCCTACGAAAAGCAGTTACAAGAAGCCCGCACCGTTGCAGAAAGCGCCAATCGCGCGAAATCAGCGTTCCTTGCCAATATGAGTCATGAAATCAGAACGCCCATGAATGGCGTTGTGGGGATGGCTGACGTTTTGATTGATACAGAGCTGGACGATGAACAACGACTCTATGTGGATACGATCAAAAACTCTGGCGAAGCCCTGTTGGTCATCATCAATGACGTTCTTGATTATTCCAAAATCGAAGCAAAAAAACTTGATCTGAATCCACAGCCCTTTGATCTGGAACGCGCCATTCAAGAAGTCCTGATGCTACTTCAAACTTCGGCACGCAGTAAAGGTCTGTCTTTGTTGATGGACTATGACATGTTTTTACCCACCGAACTTATTGGCGATCCCGGGCGGATACGGCAGGTGCTGACAAATTTAGTCGGCAATGCAGTCAAATTCACCACAACGGGTCATGTGTTGGTCCGTGTCACTGGCATACCTGATGAACCAACAGGCAAAGTTGCATTGCACATCACCATCGAAGACACTGGCATCGGCATTCCCGAAAATATGGTTGATCATATCTTTGGAGAATTCAATCAAGTTGAGAATGAAAGAAACCGTCAATTTGATGGCACGGGCCTTGGCCTCGCGATTTCGCAGCGCCTGATCGAGATGATGGGTGGCACAATCTGGGTGACCTCCGAAGAAGGCATTGGGTCATGCTTTGGTTTCAAGATTGTGATGGAGCCTTCGGGGGCAATGCAACCAGAGTACCTCCCGCTGCCAGATGGGTTGCGTCGCATCATGATTGTCGACGACGTTGCCATCAACCGCACCATACTGGAACGTCAGCTAGAACAGTTGGGCATTGGTGTGACATCCTGTTCTAGCGGCACAGAGGCATTGAAACATCTAGACACCGATATCGACCTGATCATTACGAACCACAACATGTCAGAAATGGACGGTCTGGAACTGGCTGAAGCCGTGCGCGCAAAAAGATATAATATTCCCATATTCTTGCTCACCTCGAACCCAAAACAAGCCGAAAAAGATCCCGCCCAATCCCATGTTCAAGCTATTTTGCCAAAACCTCTGCCGCGCCAAGAGTTATTTAAACAATTGGAATCTTTGACATTATCCCCAGCCCAAAAACTGCCAGAAATCACACCAGTAGCTTTGCGTAAACTGCGCGTTCTTGTCGCTGAGGACAACAAAACCAATCAATTGGTGTTTCGTAAGATGATCAAAGGCTTGGATATTGAACTGGCGTTTGCAGACAACGGAGAAGAAGCCGTGACCTTGTTCAAAAGGTTTGTGCCAGATATTATTTTCATGGATATCTCGATGCCAAAAATGGACGGGAAACAAGCCACACAAGCCATTCGCGGGCTGGAGAAAATGACAGGTGAGCACGTGTCGATTGTGGCTGTGACAGCACATGCAATGGATGGTGATGATCAGGGAATTTTGGAGGCAGGGTTAGACCATTACCTGACCAAACCTTTGCGCAAACCCGAAATTATTGCACAGATCGAAGCAGCATGTGGCGAAGGCGTTTCACCACCACTATCACGTGAGGCCCTTCAGGCTGCTGGATAGGGACGCACAAAAACGGGGCGTTCGGGCGTGGATGCATCGCTTTGCCAGGCATATCCACCCAGGTCAAAATCGCGCAGTGCATCCGCATCCGTTAAACGGCGTTGCACAATAAATCGCGCCATAGCACCGCGGGCTTTCTTGGCAAAAAAGCTGACGATCTTTGGGCCTTTGCCATCGCCTTTGTCTTCCATGAATTGTGGTGTGATCACCCGCAATTTGAGCGCTTTGAGCGCAACCGCACCAAAATATTCCTGACTGGCACAATTAACCAACACGTCGCTGCCAACTGCGGCAGCCTGATCATTCAACGCCTTAGACAGATCATCGCGCCAATAGTCATAGAGGTTGCCGCCGCGCCGGGTTTTCAAACGACTACCCATTTCCAAACGATAGGGTTGGATCGCATCCAAGGGGCGCAACACGCCATATAACCCAGACAAAATGCGCAAGTGACTCTGAGCCCATGCCATTTCATCCGCGTCTAGGGTCGCGGCCTCTAGCCCTTGATAGGTGTCCCCAGCAAATGCCAATGCTGCGGGACGGGTCATATCCGCGTCTGGTTCTGCTTCAAACGCGGCAAATCGATCGCGGTTCAACCGGGCAAGGTCATCAGATAGCTTCATCAAATCCTTCAGATTGCCCAACGTCAGGTTGCGCGCCGTTTTTACCAACCGCACCGCATCTTCCTGAAAGTCAGGTTGCGTGACCTCTACATCACGAGCGTCCCAATCCAGACGTTTGGCAGGTGAGATAACAACCAGCATTTTAGGCCCCCTTTTTACGCTTATTAAGTGATTTAGCCCGCGTCCCGCAGAACGTCCAGAAATGCTGGACCAAATCGTTCGGCGTGCCTGTCACCCAACAGCCGTTTCAACGCGCTGTCATCAGCGTTTCGCAGCTGCGCAACCTTGGCCAAAACAGATGCGGAACATGACATAGGCTTATCCGCCCCTGCCGCACCACGCGCCAGATCGGCCTGAACCTGCAACAATTGGTCATAGACTGTTCCGGCTTCACGCCCTGCCAATTTACGCCGTGTTGGGTGCATGAGTTGCACTTCGCCATTGATCACCTCAAGAAATGCTTTGCCGTAGGTTTCCAGCTTTTTCGCGCCCACGCCACCAATCCGCGCCATGCCATCCAAGTCACGGGGTCGCGTTTCGGCCATTTCAATCAACGTCCGATCATTAAAGATAATATAGGCCGGCACTTTAGCCGCCTCAGCCAGCCCTCGCCGCTTTGCCTTGAGGGCGGATAGCAGTGGCGCGTCTTCCTCGCTGACCATTTCTTTGACCGCTGGTCTGCGGGTCGCGGATGCCGCTTTGATCGAATCCCGGCGCAGACTGATCTTGGATTCATCGCGCAAAATCGGTAGTGCTGCATCTGTCATGCGCAGCGCACCGTGGCGCTCAGGGTCAGGACGGATCAAATCATGGCCCATCATTTGACGGAAAACAGCCTGCCATTCCCGGCGATCATATTCAGTTCCAACACCAAAGGTTGGCAGACTTGTGTGCCCGCGCTGGGTCACCTTATCTGTCTCGATACCGAGCAGGATATCGATCAAATGCCCTGCACCAAACCTTTCATCCGTGCGCAGAATCGCAGATAGCGCCTTGCGCACGGCCGTTGTGCCATCAAACACATCCGCAGGGGCATCGCACAGGTCACAGCGACCGCAGGTGATTCCAGTTTCATCGAAATAACCAAGCAGTGTTTTGCGTCGACATTCCAGGGCTTCGGCCAGACCCAACAGTGCATTTAAGCGCGCATGATCTGCGCTGCGCCGTTCGGGTGGGGCCAGCCCTTCGTCGATTTGGCTGCGCCGCAGACGGATATCGTCCGCCCCGAATAACGTCAGTGTTTCAGCAGGTGCACCGTCCCGCCCAGCGCGGCCAATTTCTTGGTAGTAAGACTCAATCGACTTGGGCAAATCGGCATGGGCGACCCAGCGGATATCTGGCTTATCGATGCCCATTCCGAACGCAACAGTGGCCACCACGATCAACCCGTCTTCTTGCTGAAACCGCCGTTCTGCAATGCGCCGGTCTTCGGCCTCCATTCCGCCGTGATAATGCAGCGTCACATGCCCCTGATCGCGCAGTGCCTTGGCCAGGCCTTCGGTCTTGGCGCGGGTTCCACAATACACGATGCCAGATTGACCCTTACGGGCTGCGGCAAAATTCAATATCTGGTCACGCGGTTTGTTCTTGGCGGCAAAGGCCAGATGGATGTTGGGGCGATCAAAGCCGCGCAGAAACGCGCGGGGCGGTACACCATCAAACAGTTTCTGAACAATCTCTGCCTGCGTTTCCGCATCCGCCGTGGCGGTGAACGCGGCCAAGGGTACATTCAAATTGCGCCGCAATTCGCCAATGCGCAGATAATCAGGCCGGAAATCATGACCCCATTGGCTGACGCAATGTGCCTCGTCCACGGCGATCATGCGAACATTCACGCGCTTTAGCATCCCCATCGCTGATCCTGCCGCCAACCGCTCAGGTGCCATGTACAACAGCTTGAGTGTGCCTGCCTCCAATGCCTCCCAAACCGCATCAGTTTCTTCGGGTGTGTTACCAGAGGTCAATGCGCCCGCTGACACGCCTGCTTCTTGCAAAAACCGCACTTGGTCACGCATCAGGGCAATCAAGGGTGATATCACGACCGTAACGCCGTCGCGCATGAGGGCAGGCAATTGAAAACACAGCGACTTACCGCCGCCCGTCGGCATGATCGCCAACACGTTTTCACCAGCCGTCACCGCCTCAACAATCTCTTGTTGGCCGGGGCGGAACGCATCAAAGCCGAATACATCACGGATCAGCGTGGCAGCGCTGGCATTCATGTGGGAACCTGTAAATTATCTGCTCTTTTGTGCAGACTCACACACTAACAATATGTGAACAAGACCTCGTGCGTCATTGTCCCTAAAATATGCGAATACAGTTTACGCTTAATAAAATGCTGCCGCGTTGTTCATCAGTACGATCCTTAAAATCGCGACTGAGATCAGGACAACCAACGGGGCAAGGTCAAGCCCGCCCATCGCCGGTAAAAAGGCCCGTACCCTGCTATAAACAGGTTCCAGCAAGCGGTTAAGGCCATCCCAAACTTGCGCGACCAAGGGCTGGCGCAAATTGAGAACCTGAAAGTTGATCAGCCACGACATGATCACATGCGCAATGATGATGAACCAAACGATATTCAGCAGCAGCATCAGAATTTGGAAAATCGATGTCATAGCAAACCCTTTCACGGTGTTGCCTGTCAATTAAGCGCCGCGACGCTAAACCGCAAGAGTGCCGCAAGGTTCATGGTTGACGCCAATGCGCCCAAATGTACCTGACAATGACAAAGGAGACCCAAATGTTCCCATTTGTCCGCATGATCAAAGATGTGTGGCTGGCCAGTCGTCAACCACCCTTTCAGACACTTACCGAGGTTCATATCAGCCATCACATTTGCTGGCCCCATGATCTGGATATCTGGTTAGAGTTGAACAATGGCCGCGCCTTATCTCTTTATGATCTGGGCCGCACAGCGATGGCGCAGCGGGCAGGCATGATCGGGATGTTAAAGCGCGAAGGTTGGGGGCTGACCATGGCTGGCACGTCTACGCGGTTCCGGCGTCGCATTCGCGGGTTTGAGCGTTTTGAGATGCGCAGCAGAGCGTTGTGTTGGGATGACAAGTTCATCTATCTTGAACAATCCATGTGGAAAAGGAACGGGGAATGCGCAAGCCATGTTTTGTATCGCTCCGCGGTGACCGATAAAAACGGCATCATCACACCCGAACGTGTGCTAAGTGCGATGGTTCAACCAACCACCTCTCCGCCTATGCCAGATTGGGTGGCAGCATGGTGTACTGCCGATGCGCGTCGCCCTTGGCCACCGATGCAAGACGCTGTGCTGTAAAACCTTAACTTGCGTAAAACCTGCGGCCCTGCTCTACCACCACATAACAAAGAACGGGTTTGACATGGCAACGATCACAGCACGCAAGCGTATCTGGGGATGGTATTTTTTCGACTGGGCTAGCCAGCCTTACAATACCTTAATGTTGACGTTTATCTTTGGCCCTTACTTTGCCCAAACCGCAACCGCTGCATTGGTTGAGGGGGGGATGGACCTTTCTGCTGCCAAGGCACAGGCGCAGGCCTATTGGGGATATGGATTGGCCGTCGCGGGCATCACCATTGCCATACTCGCCCCTGTCTTGGGTGCCGTTGCAGATTCGTCAGGCAAACGACTGCCGTGGATATGGCTGTTTTCGGTGCTCTACGTTGCGGGATCCGGTGCGCTTTGGTGGACTGCGCCGCAAGATTTCTCTGTGCTATGGGCCTTGTTCTTTTTTGGCATTGGTTTGATCGGAATGGAATTCGCGACGATCTTTACCAACGCCTATTTGCATGAATTGTCCCCAGACCCGGACGAACGTGGGCGCATTTCTGGATCAGGTTGGGGTTTTGGTTATGCTGGTGGCGTCGTCGCGCTTGCCATCATGGTCTTGCTTTTTCAGGCAACAGGAAGCGGCAAAACGCTGGCGGGCCTTTCACCACTTTTCGGGCTTGATAAAGCAACAGAGGCAGACACACGCATCGTCGGGCCACTGACCGCGCTTTGGTATGCGATCTTTATGATCCCATTTTTCCTGTATACCCGTGACACACCAAAGCTGACTGCCCAAAGTTATCAGATCGGCAAAGGCACATCGGACCTGATCCGCACGCTAAGGCAGTTGCCGAAACATCCATCGCTGATGGCCTACCTTGGGTCATCAATGTTTTATCGTGACGCGTTGAACGGAATGTACACTTTTGGCGGCATTTACGCGTTAGGGGTCCTGAACTGGGAAATCCTCGATATCGCCATCTTTGGTATTCTTGCCGCAATTTCAGGTGCTATTTTTTGCTGGATCGCAGGGTATATTGACCGCGCAAAAGGCCCGATGCCTGTTATCGTGGTAAGCTGCATCATGTTGATTTTGACAGCATGTTTGATCATTTCGCTCACGCCCACCTCGGTACTGGGCATTAAGGTCGCAGGCGGTTCTGCCCTACCTGACATCATGTTTTACGTAGCCGGTGCGCTGATCGGTGCGGCAGGCGGTGCGCTGCAAGCCTCATCTCGCAACATGATGACACGCCAAGGCAACCCAGACCGGATGACCGAATCTTTTGGTCTTTATGCGCTGTCTGGCAAGGCGACATCTTTCATCGCCCCGGCACTTATCGCAGTGACCAGTGACATCACAGGCAGCCAACGCCTTGGCATTACGCCAGTAGTAGGTCTGTTCATCTTAGGGTTGGTTCTGCTAGCATGGGTCAAACCGAATGGAGATTTTGAATAATGATCCTTACACGCTTTATATGCTGCGCTGCCCTTGCCCTGACTTTAGGGTCTTGTGGCGGCGGCAAATCCGAAAAAGATATTAGTGGCAAATCTGTGATCCTGCCGACCATCGGGTCATCCGGTGGTGCGCTTAGCAATGTGCAGGCCAAAAAGCTTTTTGGCGCCAAAAGCTCTGCGTCTTCTCAATCGCACGCCGCTTATGGCAGCTATGCCAAAGGGTGTCTTGCCGGGGGTGTACAACTGCCCGAAACAGGTGCCACCTGGCAAGCCATGCGTCTGTCGCGCAACCGTAACTGGGCCCATCCAGAGACCGTTGATATGGTCAAAAAGTTAAGCGTTAAAGCCGCACAGCAACCGGGTTGGGCAGGATTGTACATCGGCGACATGAGTCAAGCGCGCGGCGGTCCGATGTTGACCGGACACCGCAGCCACCAGATTGGCCTTGATGCCGATATTTGGATGTTGCCGCCCAAATCACTGGACCTGACGCGCAAGCAACGCGAAAATATCTCTTCTATTTCGATGCGCCGCGCCAAGGGTGCCTATGTCAACAGCAGTTGGACCCGTGCACACCACGAAATCCTCAAAGCGGCCGCCGAAGACCCCCGTGTGGAACGCATTTTTGTGTTTCCAGGTGCCAAGGTGCAGATGTGTGCCGACGAAAAGGGCAACCGCGCATATCTGCGTAAAATTCGCCCATGGTATGGCCACCACTATCATTTCCATGTGCGCCTTGCCTGCCCCAAAGGCGCGCGCGGCTGTACCAATCAGGCACCACCTCCCCCCGGCGATGGCTGCGCTGATGCACGCGAATGGCAGGCCAACATCCTGAACCCACCCAAAGCCAAACCCAGAGACCCAAATGCGCCTAAACCAAAACCACGGCGCGAACTGGTGCTTGCTGACTTGCCCGCACAATGCAAATCCGTTCTCGACAACTAGCATTTATCCAATTGCTGCTGACAATTTGGTTGGCCTGCTGCACGGCATTGCCTGCGCAGGCTGATCCAAAAGCACGCTTGGTGTCGAATGTAAGCTGGTCACTGTCAAACCCATGGTTTGGCGGCTTTTCCGGGGCTGAGGTAAGCGCTGATGGCGCGCGGATCACATTGATCACAGACAAGGGCAGCTTGATTGAAGGCAACATTGTCCGCGAAGGCGGGGCGCTGGTCACCATTCAGGTGATTAGCCAAAAAGCACTGAAATACGCGAGCGGCACGCCTCTTAAAGGTAAACGCACGGACGCCGAAGGGCTTGCCATTGGTCAAAATGGACAGGCCTTTGTTTCTTTTGAGCATGATCACCGCGTCACCCGATTGGACATCAAAACCGGGCGCACAACAAAATATACTGGCGCGCCTGAATTTGCCAAGTTTGAGCCAAATTCGGGTTTGGAGGCCTTGGCGGTTCATCCAGACGGAACGCTTTATGCCCTTCCTGAAAAGGCTGGCGGACGCAAAGCACCCTTTCCTGTTTACACACTGTCAAACAATCAGTGGCGCATTGCGGCGCATATCCCGCGACGTGGACCTTTCCTGCCTGTTGGAGCCGATTTTGACGATGCGGGAGTGCTGTATCTTTTAGAACGCGCGGCAACCCCTCTTGGGTTTCGATCTCGCATCAGACGCTTTGATCCAAACGCCGCAAAATGGGGAGAGGTGACGCTGTTGACCACGGGGCCGGGCCGGTTTGATAACCTCGAAGCAATCAGTGTATGGCGTGACGGGGCGGGACAAACGATCTTAACGCTCATCTCAGATGATAACTTTCTACCAATCCAGCGCACGCAGATCATCGAGTTTGTCGTTACACAATAGGTTGCGCCCAGCGCCTCAAGACCGTAAAGCGCCCTTGTCTGCGATTCCCGCAGGCCAAGTCGCCGCACCCTTGCAAAAAACGGTTTACATATGACACGCACATACCTTCCCGGCATCCTTGCCATGGCCACCATCGTTGTGGCGTCCAATATTCTTGTTCAATTTCTATATGGCCAGTGGCTGACGTGGGGGGCGTTTACCTATCCCTTTGCGTTTCTGGTCACCGACATCATGAACCGTACGTATGGCGCATCTGCCGCACGTCGGGTTGTGCTGGTTGGTTTTGTCGTTGGGTTGATTTGTTCATTGATTGGAACGCAGATTATGGGCGAATTTGGCCCATTGGTCACCTTGCGCATCGCCATTGGCTCTGGCGTGGCTTTCCTTGTTGCACAGTTGGTTGACGTATCAATTTTTGCAGCACTTCGGGATGGCAAATGGTGGCATGCGCCACTGATCAGCACATTGATTGGCAGCACATTGGACACTGCACTGTTCTTTAGTATCGCGTTTTCGGGCAGTTTGTCGTTTGTCCACCCCGCAACAGACGTGTCCTGGGCTGCTGAAACACTGCCACTGCTGGGGTCTGGCCCCGTTGCACCACTTTGGGTGTCACTCGCCGTAGCGGATTGGGCTGTAAAACTATGCATCGCGCTGGCGGCACTTGTGCCATTCCGCATGATTACCGCGAAATTAATGCGCGCGGCGTAACGTCAGCTGCGGCATTTAGAACAGCTTTCAAAAAAGTGCTTTGCGTTTGATAAAAGCTGTGCAAAGTTTCAGGTGATTTTAACAAATGCAAAGGAGGTGATCTAGTGTCAAGAAAGGTACTGGAGCGAGGTGTCGGAACAGCTTTGGAGGGTATCTGCTAGGGCAATCCTTAGTAGATAATACCACTGAAGTGGGCCGTCGGTCTAACCGATCCCACCTCCTTAAACCATTCGATTGGGCCGCTCCGTCACCGGGGCGGCCCATTTCGTTTCACGCCCTTCACCTTGTCCGGCTGTCATGCGATGTTGGCACCATGTTACGCATCACCGACACCGTCGCCCTGCAAGATTGGGAACTCACCGAAAGCTTCATGCGCGCTTCTGGGCCGGGTGGGCAGAATGTGAATAAAGTGTCTTCGGCCGTCGAATTGCGCTTTGAGGCGGCAACATCGCCATCCTTGGCTGGACCTGTCAAAACCCGTTTGCGCCGATTGGCTGGGCGACGTTGGACAAACGAAGGGGCCTTGGTCATTCAATGTGATGAAACCCGATCACAGGCCCGCAATCGCGATATCGCGCGCGAACGCTTAGCAGAGTTGATAAAAGCCGCCCTGACGCCCCCAAAACGGCGTATCGCGACACGTCCCACCTTGGGGTCAAAGAAACGTCGTTTGAAGGCCAAAAAGGTGAGGGGTGAGGTCAAAGCCATGCGGGGCAAAGTAGATCCAAGCGCCTAAGATTGTGGGTGGGCGGTGCGCCCACCTTACGAGACACTACTATGTAAGGT
>JBARCK010000052.1:0-48246 GCA_049794015.1 Sulfitobacter sp.
GCGTAGGTGGTTTATGGATGGTTTTAGGATGGTTTGGGGGCCGTGGTGGCCCCGGTACCCCGGCCACAGTGGCCCCCGTACCGGGGCCAGACTGGACGGGGGCCACTGTGGACCCCGTCTCAATCTCGGGCTCTGCGGTCGGTTCGAGCGCTTCGACCTTGGCCAGATCGATCCGGTAAACGACGGTGAAACCGTTCTTGCAGGTCCGTGCGCCGGTCTCGACAAGAATGCCTTCCTTCAGGAACTCGCGGACCGTGCGCTTGACTGTGGTCTCCCCCAGCTCGGTATGCCGCTGGATCGTTCCTTTGGAACACCAGATGCCTGAGCCATCGTCGCTGGCCTTGTCGGCCAAGAACATGATGATCTGCTTGCGCGTTGCGCTTCCGAACTTCCGTTCCGCGCATGTATTCGCAACCCGCCAGCTCATTGGAAGGCCCCCAAGTGCGCAAGAACGTGCGAAATTTGTACAGGTTTTGTACGAGAATTCCGCCGTTTCAGCAGAATTCGGCGCGAAAGCTCACGGGAGTTTCTGCACGCTCCTGCACAAAGCCCTGTAAATAAGCCATATTTTTCAGGTGTTTTTGGTGACCCCGGCAGGATTCGAACCTGCAACCTGCCCCTTAGGAGGGGGCTGCTCGTTCTAGTTAAGCCATAGGTCCATCCATTTGGTTGATCAACACAACTCAAATCAATTTTCCTGAGCATACTTATGTATGGGTAAAAACTAAGGAAGCAAAACGATCATCCTGTAAGATTTCACAAAAGAGTTTCAAGTTAGCTGTCAAAAAGTGGCAACTCGACGTCAATAAGTGTCACCTTACATGTCATTCCAGACTGTGGGGACATAGCATAACGTGGCCACATCTCGTTTGCGCGCTTTGATATTATTACATAAATTATGGCACAAGGCGGCCGAAATGGCCATTCCCCCATATCAAATGGCCATCGAAAGTTTTAAAAAAATACCGCCCGAAGGCGGTATTTTTTATTTTGAGGGGAAAACTCATTCTGAAATAGACTTCATCCCATCCAGTAACGAATCTCATCAGATACATCTCGCGGAGGATCTTTGATTTTTGCCATGATCTCGGATGGCAAAACCAATAGTCCGCCGAACCCATTTTGGCCTTTTAATCGACTGACCTTCTTCAGGTGAAGACCGAACAGCAACTCCAAGATTACACCAAGACTGACACGACACTTCTCGGCAGCCTTTGCCAGAGGCACCTGATCTTTCGGCACTTTGCCAACCACACCAAAATTGCATTCAAGGAAGCTCGTAACGCGCTGCACAGATCGCCCATCAATCGCTTTACCGACTTTGCTCTTTACCGCCTCATGCTCGTGTATTCTCGTCAGCTGGTTCAGTTCTATCAAGGCCGCCACCAGCGGGCGGGACGCATTGAGCAGATCGGGAATATGTGTTGCGGGCACTGCATGCTTGGCTGTCTCGATGAGCGCTTTGGCCCTGCTGTAATCTGCGACCACATTGCGAGCTCCTTTAAGGGGTGGCACGTCATCAATCACCCCAGCGACCCGCAACACGTTTGTGAGTGTTTTTGAGTGCAAATGTTCAGCCTTCGCGATGGAGGCGATGCTCGCGTATCGGGGCTCAAAAACTGGCGCACCCAAGAGCATTTGACCTGGCATCAATGGAACGTTGTCGATGATGACGTCGCGCACAATCTCACGGATCACTCCCGGGTCCTTTGATAGCTTGCTGGCAAACAACCATCCATAAAGCATGCCAAAAGCGTTTCGTGGGCTTGGATGCCCGTTTTGACGCTGACAATCCTTGAGCTGCTGAGTCAGCATGTCGCGGATGGCATCACCCCCCTCCACGATCAACGGCCATGCGCTCCGGCCTGCAACATCCCACATATCCTCGGTCATATCAGCGGCCTTTTGAGCACGACCGAAAGCCAGCAGACCTCCCAGCTGCTCCGCCATACGCGCGACCTGATCGATCGCCTGAGCGTCCAGCCATGGAGTTCCAGCAGAACCCTGCAATCGCTGTTCGACATATCTCTGCAGCGGTGAGGGTTCGCGCGTTTCATTTTCAGCTGCAAGGGCGCCCTCCTCCGCAATCGCATCACACATAGCTTGCAGCTCATGAGCCGTGTCGTCCCACTTACCGATACGCACATTACTGAGCGGAATCCGATGTGTGGGACAGGTCCGGATAGAAGCGATACGCCAATGAAGGCGGTGACGCACCGCAACGCGAGAATCTCCGTGCCCCACGACATCCTCAGCAAGGCAGAGTGGACAGAACCGCGTCACCGGCCCCGTCGTAAACTCTGCCGAAAAATCTTCCTCGCGCAGCCTGAAGCGGCGTTTTCCAACAGCCATTATCGTATTTTCGAGAACCGGCGCAGGGTCCTGCCCCGCGACTGAACAAAGGCGCTCGACCGCTTCCAATTTACCTCTTGCGAGATCGGCAATCGGAATTTCCATATCGTTTAAGAACGGCCCCAATCGACCTCCTGTGTGAAAAGCTGCTTGGCGCGCAGCCCACGACATGGGTGTCTCGTCATGGCTGAACGACAGTTTCGGGAATAGGGCAGACATCATACTCATCCTCCCCGCTTCTGGCGCTTGCGGCGCAGCACAGGCATGGCTTCGCCATCGGGGTTCAACAACTGGTAACTATCAGCATAGAAAACATTCTCGGATGCTGTGCAGGCCTCATTCATGGCATAAGCAGATGCAAAATGATCGATGGTCAGGTGCTCTGCATCCAGTTCAATTGCGAACTCCATCGCATCGAGCAGCAGCTCCATTGCGCGTCCGAAGCGATACCGAGCCCCATGGAAGACCCGCCCCACGAGATCAGCTTCAATAGGTGCCCCCAATCCTACACGGGGACAATAGTCCGCCATGATTTCCTGAAACATCTCGCCATGCACTGACTGAACCAGTTCAGGCAGAACCATCGACGTGAAGCGCCGCTTGACCTGCTGATCGCTCCGGATAACAGCATCCAAGTCCCCGGTCCCGGAGACGATAACAGCGACAGCATTATCTCCCTGCATCAAGGACTTCAGCGCGCGGAGGATCTGTTTGCGGTCCGCACAGAACAAGTCTTGCGCCTCATCGATCCATACGAGCTCGATCCCAAGGGTGCTGAGTCTATGAAGGAGCATTTGCCACAGCGCCCAAACCTCCTGACGCCGACTACCGTGATTGTATCCTGTCTTCTTCAACAGGGCGAGTGTGACGCTTTTCAAGGTCGCCGGGCTCGGAACAGAAACCGAGATATATCGTGGTACCCCATCTTCGCGTGCCGCCAGCTCAGGGATTTTTGCCAGCGTACGATGCATCAGATGTGATTTGCCGCTGCCTGGGGCACCAATCAACATCATCCCACGCGTTTCGTCGTTATTGGTAAAGCGCCGAGCCTTTGGCAGGACGCTGCCACCCTCTCCTTTCTCAAGCAGACGTTTGACATGGAGGGCGGCCTCGCCGTCACCATCAAGTCCAATATGCAGTTTACGCACTGCAGCCATTGCGGCGTCTTTTGAAACAAAGTTTTTCATGATCAATTGTCCTCAACGGTAAAGTTGGATGGCTTGGAAGGTTGGTCAGGAGCTTGCACTTTGGCCTTCTTGCCCTTTTTCGGCGCGCGGTGGTCCATAGAGACGCCGGTCAATTCTTGCGTCGATGGGATCTCGTGCCCGAGGACACCCTTCTGCTGTGTCGGCTCCTTGCGGTCATAGAATTCGATCCCAGCCAGCAAATTCTGCTCGGCATACTCCATCCGCTTTTCAGTCCAATCCTCAAGGTTCAAACTCGACGCCAGCTTGGCCTGCTCATTGCGCGCTTCGATCGCCTTGATAGCTTCTCGAACAGCCTTATTGTCGAGGCGGTTTGCTGTAGGATTTGCTGAGCTTGTCTGACGGACCGCAGTCAGCCAAGTTTGCGCCGACGTACCTTGCAGAGTGGAGTCCTTGGCAGGAATTTCGCACCATTCCTTGCCCATCAAAACTGAGATCGCACCAATGTCCTTGGGGTGCCAGCGAACGTCGACCTCATTGGGTTGCTTGCGGCGCAAATAGGCCTGAAGCGCTTCGGACTGATACGGCACACCAAGAACAGAGATCCCGTTGTTGTCGAGCTGGTACTTACAACTTTGCCCAAAGCACAAACGCATCATCTCCATGTCAGGGGGTGGAAGCACACCATATTCTTGGCTCAAGCGACGCCAAGCCTTTACAGGCGTCTCACCACCCAAGCCGCGGTGCGGCGTGTTGTGATAGATGTCCGTTACCCACCGGATGAGAGCAAAAGTGAAATCTTCCAGCGTGAGGACGGCGCGCTTCTTCGGATCGACATCACCCTTCTCTGCGATGCTGCTGAATGTATGGCCGGTAAGACGGGGTGCAAAATCAGTAGCGAAAGTTCCGAAAACCCGTTCAATTGTTCCACGATTTTCAGGAACGCCATTCATGGCCATTTCCCACATAACTCCAAGGTCATTAACTGCCATCCGGAAGCGTTGTGATTTAAATGCCGAGCCTCCGTCAAAGACAATAAGCTCTGGAGTTCCGTGCATGTCCCAAGGAGTAAGACCGCCAACTGCGTCCGACCATGCACCTTTGTTTGTCGTAATCATCTGGAGGAGTTGAACAGCTGCTTCTTCTCCAGGATTACGGCTGAGAACCATGCCAACGATGCATCTGGTCGCGCAACAGATAGCGGCAGTAAGAGTCCATCGAGCTTTCTTCTTTCGCTTTTTATTGACCTCCTTGTCATCATCTTTGACGTAAAGGCCCAATAAAAGCTTCTCTTCGTCGGTCAATAGGTCGTACATGCCGCTGCTTTGCATCAGCACCATAACATCAACCGTCCATTCATCAATCTCGACACGCTCCAGTGGACGCGTAACCGTAATACCGTTCATCACGGGGCGAAACTTTTTCCGGGCAGCAGCCTCACCATTCCGCGCCAACTCAACCTGGTAAGGATCCAGAGCGCGCACCGCCCGGCGGACAGTCTCCCGGCTTGGAATCGGCATGTGATCCAAACCACGCTCCTCCCGATCTGCATTACGATCATGAAAGCTCAGATAAACCTGCTCATAAATATGCTTGATCGTTGGCTTCTCGACCGACAGATACTTACGCACCTCTTTCATCATCAAGCCGATGGCTTCTGGCCCCATACGAGAGGTGCGGTTTCCACGGCTATCGATCCGGTCAATCAGCCCCGATACGCCAAACTCATCAGCTGCGGCCAGCCACCGGCGAAGGGTACGAAATGAAGGGGGGTGACGAAAATCCTCGCTCTTCGAGAGCTTGTCTGCCCCGGTAGGGTTCAAGTTGCCCGCCAACTCCATGGCACGCCCCATTACAGTGAACATGTTCGCTTTATATGACTCGCCAGTCATCTTCAGTAATCCCTCGTGGCGCATGTTCAACGCTGCCTGGCGATAGGCCTCTCTTTTGGTCATCCGCGTTTTGATACGCCCCACAAGAGCATTACACGCAGTACCAGCACGCATTTGCCGTTTCACAGCAGCTTGAGGGTCGAAGTGACCTCGCTGGACGCGAATACGGTGTTCGTTGCCAAGACGCCGCATATCTTCATGCGTGAAGCTCTGGGCGAGTTCCGTTTCATCATCGCGGATGAAGACGAATCCTACTTCCGTCTCCTGATGAAGGCGATAAGGGACGCCTTCGATTGTTACGAGATCCTTTTTGCTGAAGGCATAACGGGCGTTTTCGGTGGTGAATGAGAGATCCATGGGAATATCCTTTCGATGGATTGCACGGCATGAAGCCGCAAAAATGTTGCGCTTGATAAAGCTGCTTTGGTGGATGTGACTTGCGATAAAGATCAGGAGAATAATTCGATCATTTCATCGAGGCCTTCGGCCCAGTCGTCGAACTCGACCCGATCAAACGGATTGCGTGCGCTGAAGAACCCGCTCGTAAAGTTGGGGCGACTGTCACCGGTGACAATTTCAGGATTGCCGTACGTCTCGGTATTCAAAGTGGTCATGCTATTTCCTTTCGATGGCATGGGGGAACCAGGCCGAGACAGGAGCTGCCTCGGATGGGTTCGAAAAATAAAAGAGGGAGAGATCGGCCGACCGTGGTTAAGTTACCCAGCCGATCTCATTTGATGAGATTCAGATCACACGCGCCTTGAAGACTTCGCTCGACCGCTCGATGCGCTCATAACGCACCATCTGAAGATGGCCGGACCGGATGAGGCGCACGACTGCACGGAAACCCATTCCTGCGAGCTGCGACTGCTCAACAAGCGCGTCCACAGTCACAATCCCAGAAAAAGCCCGAGCGATATCCTGCGCAACTGGATCTGCAAAACAATCCGGTCGACGTACTGAATGAAACAGCTCGGCATTATGCAGCTCTACCGGGCAGACATCATCTTCTGTGAACAGCCGGAAATCATCCAGAAACCCTTGTTCTTGCGCTTGCTCTTTGATGCGAGCGAGTTTTACGATGTACTCGTCGGTAGCACGCGCCCACGGTCGGACAGCGTATCCAATTTCCAAGCCATCAGTCTGCGTCACGACCAAGTCGGGGTAGTGGTCATGGTACTCGCCATCTTCATCGTACCACTCGAATTCAGCCTGCTCTACCAAATCAGCCGTGTTCCAACGTTGAGAAAGCACAAGTGCCGCATTTTTCTCAAGATGGCTTTCTGTACCGACACGAACTCCTGAATCATCGCCAAGTACGAGGCCGCCAGTGAAGTGTCTGGTCGAACCGACTTGCGTTTTTCGCTTACCGCGGCTTGCTTCGGGAAGGCGGATGCCTCCAGAGTGGAATGGATATGACATAGCAATGTCCTCGTTCAATCAATGTGGCGAAAACCGGGACGTCGGATTTCGCTGTGACCTCACAGGCAACTTTCAGGCAAAGCTCCGCAAATCAGCTCGCATGAGCCGTTTTCGTGGTTGCTGACCGAGAGAGCCAATTTCAATCAAGCTGATGGAAACGAGGTCTGCGTGAGGGAAGAGGAGTTCCTTGAAATCGATGGCATTAAGCCGTATGATTTCAGCTGAGAGCGGTGGAACTTGTTCTTCCGTGGTAGACACCCGCATCGTTGGTGCTTTGCGGGTGTCTTCTTTTCAATCAATCGTCAGGCATGTTTGTCTCCTGTGTGATTAGACGTTCAGGTTTAAGTATCGGGAGGCTGCTTTCTCGCAACCAGATCATACAAAAATCTGGCTTGAGTCTACATATTTATTTATATTATTCAGATACTTATGGGAATTTCATTCGTGCTTCGGTTTTCGCATTAATCGACCCCATTTCTTTGTCGGTTCGTTTTTCGGCACCACCACATTTTGAGATACAGTCTATTTCTTGTCGTTTTTTCGACGTTGCGAAGAGGCGGTGCGCACCACTCATTTCATGTATTTTTTGCCGTTCAGCCATTCGGGAGTTGTTGGGATCCAACCTCTAGGCGACAGTTTTAAGTCTTCTTGACCATCAACGATTCGCAAATCTGAAAAGGCATTCTTTTACATGAGCCCGGCCGACCACGAGGCTGGTTCGGTTTACTATTCCGCATGATCAATCTCCTATCCACCAGGTTGTTTGGACGCTGCTCTGCAGATGCAGTGTCCGTTTCTGTGCCCTCAATGTACGGCGGAATGTTACGCAAAAGCCAGCGTTTGATACTCATCAAACACAAGTCTATCAGATGCTGATAGGTGCTTTTCAAATCATACGTATTGCGTTTCATCGAGCCGCACGTTCATACAATGTGAAAAATCAGGGAGACCGTAAATGAAGTCTACAGAGATACCTTCGGAGGTTGATATTCACAGCTATGAAGGTCTGACTCGCTTGTTCCGATTTGGCGTCAACCTCCGGAACAACGAAGCTGGTCGCGCTGCTCTTGCGCTAACGGAAGGACGCTTCGGTCTACCTGCCTACATCCCAGAAGCACGTGGCGCTCTCGAAGACACGGCCAGGCACCTCGATAAAATGGGAAGCGAAGCAAAGTTTGAAAAAGTGTGTGCTTTAATTTCGGCAGCAAGCACCAAAACCGACACGCTGGCTGATGATCTGTGCCACGAGCTATCCAGACTCACCGCTTCGCAAGACATCGTCAGGTTTTCTTTTGCTCCTGCGATCTTACCCTGCCTCTTACACGCCAAGGTCGCCCGGGCGCGCCGACGGGCAACATACCCGATGTACGCGATAAGATACGCTGGTATCGGCCCAGACGTACTTTTAATGGCCTTTGCATCGCTTTTTCTGAATCTTCCAATTTATACTGAGATAAATCCCCCGTGGGATCCTCATACGGTCTTCGACGAAGATGAGCCAAATACAGAATTACCAGACGTTGAAATCACATTTCCCCCTGCAGAATTTCGATTGCAGGATAAGCTGGATCTCGAGGAGAGTGTACGAAAGTCGAAACTACCACGAGTTGTCGACCGCGGGAAACTTGATCTTGAAAGCACTATGATCGACTACCTATGTGGGGCACACAGGTATGCGTTTGCATTCGTCTCAGAAAGTTTCGTCTCGTCCACCAAACAATCGCGCTCGAAAGCCCGTCAAAACCTTCTTAACGAAATGCGTATTCGCCGTGTGGCAGAATTAACGACAACAAAACCGCCAATGATAATGATAGAACTCAACCGACCCGGTGAATTCATTGAAACGATCAAGATGGTGTCTACTGATGATGTCGAGAACTTCTGCGAGACGGGATTTCTTGGTCGAGAGCGTCCTGGTAAATCAGGACTCGTTTCCATCGAAGAAATACAGACCTCTGGCGATAATCTGGTTCCAAAACGATATCTGGCAAAAGGGCCTGCTGGCGGGCGCAGTATCGCGGACGCATTTGCAAACATCCGGACACCTTTAAAATTCCGGCTCGCAGATCTTTTTGAGGTCATCAGGCCTAAAACGACAAAAAATAATCCTAGCGGTGACGAGAATATTAAAGAAGTACGCCCCAGCGACATCCATGAAAGCGGTGATCTTTCAGAAACATTCCGGAAAATCGCTCTGCGGGACACTGTCATAATCGGCTTACAAGATCAGAGGATTAAGGCTGGCGATCTGTTGTTCGCACACCGCGGCCCAGTAGGTCGTGTTGGATACGTGACGAAACAGAACATTCAAAATAATGGCTTATGGGCAGCTCAGTCACTTCTGATTGTTCGACCGCGAAAACAAAAATCTGGACGGGGCCCGCGCCCATACTGTGATCCTCGCGTCCTATTCATGTACCTTTTGTCGCCAAAAGTCCGCAACCACTGGGTCGAGCTTGCCATTGGTGATCGCAGTCCTTCCATACCGATAGGTGAGGTTGAGAGGTTCGGCTTACCAGAAAACCTGATTTTACAAACAAAGCCCAAAAAGGCAGACCACTCCCAAAAAGAAGCCCAACTCGACACCCATATAGATGTGATCATAGCTGAGTTTGAAGCACGTCAAAGACACATGGAAAATATTCGAGACCTTGAAAAGAAAATTGCCTCAGGGATAGATCACGCTTGGGAAACAGCTTGGGCAAAATCGCTTGAAAAGTAGGTTTCTGTTCGACTTTCTATGGGCCTTGAACCTGAGGAGTCGATGCCTGAACCATTGGCAATGCCGCCGTCGGAACCGTCCGACCGGGCTTTCGCTGCGCCAGCAAAATCCCATGATGGGTGAATTCACAGTGTGCGGGACAAAGTGCGTTTTAGCTGCAATTGCGCCAAAGTCTGCTTTACAGGCTTTGTTCCACAAATCGGTTGAAGGGATTCACTGTATTAATCCAGCGTGATAGCTGAAGGCATGAACAGTTGGTCCCCTACAAGGTACAAGGCCAAGAATTGGTCGTCTTACAATAGCAGCTTGAAGCGGCGCGGATCGTTGTCGATCTGGTTTGATCCAGAGTTGGTTTGGACACCACCACCAAAAAATGGCAAGCAGGGTCGCCAGTGGCAATTCAGTGACGCTGCCCTCTTGTTGCTTAAGTTACACGCGGCGGCTATGTTTTCATCCCTGTCGGAGTGGATTGATATAAGTCTACCCGCCGCGTGTGTTTCCGTCACAACAGATATTTCAAGTGAACCGCTTTGGCAGCAGGCGCAGTGGACGTTGAGTATATCTTATGTCATTTCTGAAACTGTGCTGTTTGAGAGATTGATATGACTGGCAAGATAGACGTTTTCATTAGCTATAAACGCGAAGAGCGCGCTCTTTCCGAGCAAGTGAGGCAGGCTTTGATTGCTGTTGGCTATACGGCCGTTACTGACCTCAATATTAATAAGAGCGAAGCGTTTGGCGATGCCATCGACACAATGATTCGTTCTGCTACGTTGACGCTGGTGCTCTGGACCAAAGCTTCTGTTCCCTCAGAATGGGTAAGGGAAGAGGCTCGGCTCGCTCGCGACCTTGCGAAAGCTGGCGAACGCAACCGTTATTTAGGTGTCTTGGTCGAAGATGTTAGCCTCAAATTGCCGCCTGATCTACGTGGATTGCAAATGGTCGATATCCATGACGGAGGGCTCGATGAGGTGGGCATGGAGCAGCTATTGGATGCTGCACGTGATATTCTGGGGGCAGAATTAAGGAAGAACGTGCAAGCTGCCGAAGCTGCCAGTAAAGCGCTTGCGGAAGAGTGGGAACTTTACGATCTCGCGCGCTCAATAAATGTTGCTGCGGCTTACAAGCGCTATCTTCAGCTCTATCCAGATGGGGAATTTGCCGATGATGCACGAAGACAGTTAGACATGTTTTCTTGGTATCTCTATCCTTTTCGACGTGGAAATATCTCAAACACAATAGCTGCGCTTGGAATTGTGGGAACTGTTCTGGTTACCATTTGGGCAACGTCACGCGATGCTGAAAAAACAGTTGCCATTCGGGACAATGACACAACTGTAATTTCAGGGGATAATGGTTCGTTGGGCCGTGTGGCTACAGCCTCTCCTGCTGCTGATGCTGCAGCAGAGGCTGCAACAGATGTCGCTGCCACCGCTGCTGCAGAAGCTGCAGAAGCTGTATGGGATGCCGCTAACGCTGCTGCAGAAGCTACAAGAGATGCCGAAACCTCAGCCACATCTTCCATGGATCCAGCTCTTACATCAAATGGTTTTGATTTAGATGCCGCGATCAGTTTGATAGAGAACTCTGACCTTGGTGCAATGCAAAAGTCGGTACTGACTAAAGGGTTGGAAGCTGCACAGGGTAACCCAGAGCTTTTGGAAGTCGCACTGTCTAAGATTCATGAAGCCTTAGACCTATAAGTCTTTCCGATTGGATCTTGGCAGGATTCAGTGCTTTTATTCGAGCGTTCTTTTCTTGGACGTGGTGTCGTGTTTACAGGCTTTGTTGCACAAGTCGGTTGAAGGGATTCACTGTATTAATCCAGCGTGATAGCTGAAGGCATGAGCACTTGGTCCCCTACAAAGTACAAGGCCCAGAATTGGTCGCCTTACAATAGCAGCTTGAAGCGGCGCGGATTGTTGTCGATCTGGTTTGATCCAGAGATGGTTTGGACACCACCACCAAATGGCAAGCAGGGTCGCCAGCGGCAATTCAGTGACGTTGCCATTTAGACGTGTCTGACTTTGAAGGTCTTGTTTGGCATGCCGCTTTCCGGGTTCGATATGGAAGTAGTAACCCACGTCTTGCGCAGGGTCGCCCGCATTTGCAAACACGTCCACGCCCACATGGTACAGCCCCTTCCCAACGCGGTCGCGCGGCTCCTGAAAGAACTTGGTGTGGCTTTGCTTGGGCTTACTGCGGACAGCGCCCACATTGTGGTCAAACCGATCGGCGTAGTCATGCAGCGTCGTGGCAATGCCCGTGAAATTGCGCAATGCATCATCACGCGCCTCGCGGTTTGCATCCATCCAGGCCTTCGTGTTGTTCGATGCAAGATCTGCAAGAAACGCGAGCGTCTCTGGTTCTACCATGAATTCCGTACCTGTCTTGGTGCAGCACCTGACTTGGGCTGTCTTTCTGATGACCCCTTGTAGAATCTGCTGACACGAACCACCACGCTATTTATGGTCATCAGCGGTTGCCCAACCGGAGCGTCCTGTCAAAGTTCGGTCAGTCATAACAAAATCTGGTTCAATTTATCCGAGGTCTCGCGGCAGGTATCCCTCTGAGACATAAAAGACCGCAGTTGCGAAAATTAAGCTCTTTGAGCCCTCAGGACTATGCTGCGCTGAGCAATGTGCAGCTTTGAGACTTGCGAATAGCAATACATTCGCCTTTATCGCATTTTACTTGTTTATAAACATGTACTTAATTCCTTGACACCTGCTTTTCGACTCGGGCAGATACTGCCATATCACCGTCGGAACACGGGAAGGACCATGCTTCGCTCAATAATGCCCCGACAGAGGAATTGGATCGTGCCGAACGTTATCCTTCTACTTGCCCTCACGGTATCAGCACCGTGCTTTGAGATGTAGGGCACGATGTTTCCATTAACTCAAAGGCGCTACAGCGCGCCCATACGAAAACAAAAGTAGATTATGACCGAGTACCGAAGCAGACCCCGCGCTATCTGCGCAAACTTAACCGGGACGCTCCTGAATGAATATCTGGTCGGGCCAGAGAAAACCAAAGCAGGATACAAACGGCAGCTTACTCGCAGGTTTCGCATGTCCGGTCAGGGGGCTGGCATTTTGCAAGCTGTCAGTGATGCCAGATTGCCAATCGCAATCATTACCGATCTGCCAGAAGAGCGAAGGAAGAAGGCGTTGCAGGCGCTTCCGTTCTTACCTGATATTGTGATCAATTCGAAATCAATCGGCAAGCAAGGTGAAAGCTTGTCACTTTATGCTCAAGTATCAGCTGGCCTCAATATTCCCGCTGGAGACATTCTCTATATTGGAGGCGCTGACGCGCACGACATCGGCGAACCAGCAGCCCACAGATTGCGGACCTGCCAAGGAAAGGTTGCGCTGCAGCAGTTGCGGCTCTTCGATCTGAGCCTGAGAAATAGCGTTCTTCAGGACAGGATCATGAAACACGAAGAAATGGCACACACAGTGCTTCTTCCGCTGGATCTGAGTATTCACCTTATAGACGGTGCAGACGAAGCCGAACACTTCAGTCGACGGGGCAATCTCGTTTTTGACACTGTCCTCCTCATAGAGGGCCTGGTCGGGTTCTCACCTTTTGACTACAAGACCGTTGCAAAAAACTTCGGGGGGCAATTTGCGGTTATCTTCGGCATTGCCGATTTTGAGGAGGTTCCGGATGCGGTCAAGATCGCTCAGGAATATCTGCTCCGCATCAAACAAGGAGGAGGTAAAAGGGTTATTCTTGTCCATACGCAAGAACCATCAATCGTCGATACCCACGACATGGCAAGCGTTGCAGAGGGTTTGGGCTTCAGTATCGAACGAAAGACTTGGAAAACGCTCTTACCAGAAACGGGCGATCCTTCCGTTCAGCGCCCTTGAAATTCAACCCTGAGTGCTCGAAAAGCGCTCCTCCACCACAACAACGAAAGACTGTTAAAAAATGAACCTGATCGATTTTGCAAAAACTCTGCCAGTTAACTTTGAAGAGCGCCAATTCGTAGACCACCTCAAGCAAGCAGTGGATTTGAGCCAGATCAAGGACCTGTCCGAAGCCGAAGTGAACAACCTCTTCGACGCAGCACAATTCTTGACCGACTATCTTCTGCTGGTCCGGGAACATCAGGGCCAAGACGTCGAAGAAGATGGGCATCCCTACGTCATGTACCGTGGGCCCTACATCCAGAACGTTCTCACAAATCAGACCGATGGACCGAGTGATTTCGATCAGCTCGACACGTTTGGGATCGGTGGTGCGGATAAATATCTGGGTTAAATACGGACTTGCCTCCTCCGCATCCTGGTACTTTGTGCCGGGTGTCGGGGAGGCATGAACGCACAGACTTCAGTTCAAAACTCTATCGTCGCTGCTCGCCGATCATCGGTCTGCACCATGATGGCCGCGCTCAATTAATTCCGACAATCCACAGCTTTCTCCGAGACAGAGATTCTAATCCTAAAACTTATGCCTTACCTTAATGGCAACAGCGGATTGCGCATCGATATTTCAGGAGACCTGCCTTGAGCCAGGATACAAAAAACACAAATACCTCTCTCGCAGATTTCATCTGGAAGAACGCTGATGATCTCTGGGGGCATTTCCGGCACGTCGAATTTGGCAAGATTATTTTGCCATTTACCCTATTGCGGCGCCTTGAATGCGTTCTCGAGCCCACCCGGGCAGACGTAGTCAAAACCTTCGCCAGCCTGAAAGACAGTGGGATCGACACGGACATCATCTTGCGCCAGCAGACCGGCTTCCCCTTCTACAACACCTCCGAGTACAGTCTTCAAAGCCTTGGAGCCACACGGACCCGTCAGAACCTTGAGGACTACATCGCGCAATTCTCGGATAATGCCCGCGTCATCTTCGAGCAGTTCGATTTTGCAAACACCATCGCGCGTATGGACCGCGCGGGCGTCCTTTATAAAATCTGTCAGAACTTCGCGGCCATCAATCTGCATCCAGACGCCGTCCCCGAACGCGTCATGTCGAATGTATATGAACACCTGATCCGCAAATTCGGAGCTGAAGTAAACGAGGCGGCGGAAGACTTCATGACGCCGCGTGATGTGGTGCATTTGGCGATCGAGCTGTTGCTTGACCCTGACGACCAGCTGTTCATCGACAACCCTGGCCTCATCCGCACCCTCTATGACCCGACATGTGGTACGGGCGGATTCCTGTCAGATGGGATGGAGCATGTGAATAACCTGCGTGACCGTTATTCTATCGCGCCTGTGATCATCCCTTACGGTCAGGAGCTTGAGCCTGAGACCCATGCCGTCTGCCTTGCGGGCATGCTGCTCAAAACGCTTGAAACAGACCCGGGCCGCGATCTCTCCAAAAACATTAAGCTGGGCAGCACTTTGTCTGCCGACAAACATCGCACGGACAAATTCCATTACTGCGTCTCGAACCCGCCCTTCGGGAAGAAGTGGGAGATGGATCAGACCGCCGTCACGCGGGAGCATAGCGACCAAAAGTTCGAGGGTCGTTTCGGCCCCAAGCTGCCCCGCGTCAGCGATGGCTCGATGCTGTTCCTGCTGCACCTGCTGAGCAAGCTGGAAAGCCCCGAGAATGGGGGCGGTCGTGCTGCGATCATCCTCTCCGGCTCTCCCCTGTTCAACGGCAACGCGGGTCAGGGCGAATCCGAGATCCGTCGTCACCTGTTGGAAGAAGACGTGGTCGAGGCCATCATCGCCCTGCCGACCGAAATCTTCTTTCGCACAGGCATTGCCACCTACATCTGGATCCTCTCCAACAAGAAGCCCGCCGAGCGTAAGCGCAAGGTCCAGCTGATCAACGCCACCGACATGTTCGAATCCATGCGCAAGAGTGAGGGCAACAAGCGCCGCCGCGTGGGCGAGGAGCAGACCCGCGACATCGTCGCCATGTACGCCGACTTTGCCGCCACCAAGAAGAGTCTGATACTGGCCTCAGAGGACTTCGGATACCGCCGCATCAAGGTCTTACGCCCCCTGCGCAAGCGGATGGTAATCTCCGAGGAAGGCATAACTGCGCTGACCGAGGAAAAGGCGTGGGAAAAGCGGGATGGCGCGCAACAGACTGCGTGGCTGGAGCTGTTGCGCGCCGATCTGGGCCGCACGGAGGGCTGGCACTGGATGGAGGCCTTCACAAAGAACGCGGTAAAGCGCGATGCGGCTCTGGGCAAAGCCGATGTGGGCCTCATCAAAGCGATGCAGAAATCCTTTGGCGTGCGCGACCCCGAGCTTGATCCGGTGGTCGATAAAAAGGGCAACGTGATCCCTGATGACGAGCTGACTGATTTCGAGAATGTCCCGCTGGGGACCAGCATTCACGACTATCTGGCGGTCGAAGTGCTGCCCCATGCCGTGGATGCCTATATCGACGAGAGTTTTGTGGACGAGACCGATGGCGGCGTGGGGGTTGTCGGCTACGAGATCAACTTCAACCGGTATTTCTATGAGTACCAGCCGCCGCGCGCGCTGGAGGATATTGATGCGGAGTTGAAGGCGGTGGAGGCAGAGATTGCGGCGGTTTTGGCTGAGGTGGCGGGATGAATGCCTTCGGATCAATTCCGACCATTCCAGCGCCATACGTAGCGCCTGGATGGTCGTTTCGTCCCCTTAAATTCAATTTACGGAAACTTTCTGAAAAGACGGGTAGCAGGAGCAATGTTCTCGCACTTGAAAATATAGAGAGCTGGACTGGGCGACTTCAATCATCAGGGTCGGAGTTCGATGGCGATGGTGTGAAATTTCGGAAAGGTGATATCCTTTTCGGGAAGCTGAGACCTTACCTCGCAAAAGTCCATCAAGTTAAAACTGACGGTGAGGCCATTGGAGATCTTTGGGTTTTAAGGCCGTCCAATGATTGTAATGCGACATTTCTTACATATCAGCTTCTCAACCGTGATTTCATTGAGATTGTCGATGCTTCTACGAACGGAGCAAAAATGCCACGGGCAGAGTGGGCTTTTGTGAGTTCCATTGGTTTGCCTACCCCCCCGCTCAAAGATCAAACTGTAATCGCCAACTTCCTTGATCAACAGACGGCGCAGATTGACGGATTAATCGACAAGAAAACCCAGTTTATCGCCCTATTAAGAGAGAAACGTACGGCAGCCATCGCCCATGCTGTCACCAAAGGTATCGGCAAGAATACTCCGATGAAATCGTCGGGCGAAGATTGGCTTGGCGACATCCCTGCGCATTGGAGTGTTTGCCCTCCCACTGTCCTATTTTCAGAAAGCAAGGAACGCGCCAGAGAAACTGATCCGCTTTTGTCAGCCACGCAGAAGTACGGCGTAATTCCGGTAGCCGAGTTTGAGGCTTTAGAGCAGCGAAAAGTCACCATGGCAGTCGTAAACCTCGACAAGCGCAAGCACGTCGAAGTTGGTGATTTTGTTATCAGCATGCGCAGCATGGATGGCGGGCTTGAAAGCGCGCGCGCGGTTGGAAGTGTACGCTCATCCTATTCTGTCTTGAAGTGCGGCCCAGACGTTGATGGTAGGTTCTTCGGGTTCTTGCTGAAATCAGATTTGTACATTCAGGCATTGCGACTGACCTCCAGCTTCATACGCGATGGCCAAGATATGAATTTTGGCCACTTTCGCAAAGTGCGCCTGCCTGTGATCCCAATAGTAGAGCAATCACAAATCGCGGATCACCTTGAAGAGCAAATGATGCGGATAGATATGTTGGTCACCAAAACCAACCGCAGCATCGAGCTTCTCAAAGAAAAGCGTGCCGCCCTGATCACCGCCGCCGTCACCGGCAAAATCGACGTAAGGAGTGCCGCATGAGCGATCTGCATCACGAAAAGCACCTTGAGGCTTATGTCATCGCCAAACTCAAAGCGCAGGGCTGGCTCGTCGGGTCATCCGATAAGTACGATCAAGACCACGCGATGTACCCCGAGGATCTGGAAGCATGGTTCAAAGCCACCCAGCCCGCCAAATGGGACAAGCTCACCGCACTCAACGGCGATAAGACTTGCAAGGTTGTGATGGACCGCCTCGAGAGTGCGATCGAGAAATCAAGCATGATTGAAGTGATCCGTCGCGGCTTCTCCATCGCGGGCTGCGGGCATCTGGACCTCTCCGAGGCCGCCCCCGAGGACCAGCGCAACGCCGACGTCCTGCACCGCTATGCCTCCAACCGCCTGCGCGTTGTGCCACAGCTGAAGTACCATCAAGGCCGCGAGCTGGCCATTGATCTGGGCCTGTTCTTGAACGGTCTGCCCCTTGCCACTGTCGAGCTGAAAACCGACTTCACTCAATCCGTCGAGCATGCAAAGGCCCAGTACCGCAAAGACCGTGTCCCCGTTGATCCGGCATCAAAGCGGAAGCACCCGCTTCTGACCTTCAAGCGTGGCGCCGTGGTGCATTTTGCGATGTCGGATTCCGAAATCTGGATGACGACCAAGCTTGCAGGTGAGAACACCTTCTTCCTGCCCTTCAACAAAGGCTATGATGGTCACGGCGGCAACCCGCCCCGCACAGACGGTGAATACCCCGTCGCATATTTCTGGGAAAAAATCTGCCGCCCCGATGCCTTTCTGCGCATCTTCCACAGCTTCGTATACGTCGAGAAGAAAGACGTAGTCGACCTGCGCGGCAACTGGACTACCAAAGAAACGCTGATCTTCCCGCGCTTTCACCAGTTCGATGCCGTGAACCAGATGATCACTGACGCCAAGGAGAAAGGCCCGGGCCAGTCCTACCTCTGCGAGCACAGTGCAGGCTCCGGCAAGACCTCCACAATCGCATGGACCGCACACGACCTGATCAAGCTGCGCCACGATGACGGTAAGCCTGTCTTTGACGCTGCGATCATCGTGACGGACAGGAACGTCCTCGACGGGCAGCTGCAAGATGCGGTCCAACAGATCGATCACCAGAGCGGCCTCATTGCGGCCATTGATCGCGAGAACTCCTCCAAATCCAAGAGCGAGCAGCTTTCGGAAGCGATGCTCAAGGGCACACCGATCATCGTGGTAACGATTCAGACGTTCCCTTTTGCAATGGAAGCCATTCTTACTGACAGCTCTCTGCGCGAGAAGAACTTCGCTGTGATCATCGATGAGGCGCACAATTCCCAGACCGGCAACACCGCGTCAAAGCTGCAAGCGACGCTGGCTATGTCATCCAAGAAAGACATGGCTGACATGACGGTCGAGGATATTCTCCTCGAGATCCAGACATCGCGCAAGCGCCCTGCAAACGTCTCGCACTTCGCCTTCACCGCGACGCCGAAACATTCCACCATGATGTTGTTCGGCCGCCCTGCTGACCCCACACGGCCCGCTGCCGATGACAATCTGCCGGCGTCGTTTCATAAATACGAAATGCGTCAGGCGATCGATGAAGGGTTTATCCTCGACGTCCTGCGTGGATACCTTCCCTATAAAACGGCCTTTAATCTCGGAAAAGAAATGGTCGATGAGAAACGTGTAGATGGGAAAGCCGCCAAGCGCGCCTTGGCGAAGTGGATGGCTCTGCACCCGACGAATGTGACCCAGAAGGTTCAATTCATCATGGAGCACTTCTCCAAAAATGTCGCACATCTTCTGGACGGCAAAGCAAAAGCAATGGTCGTAACCAGCTCTCGCGCAGCCGCTGTGCGGTACAAGACAGCCTTCGACGCGTTTATCGAGGACAACCCTGCCTACAAGGACATTCGGGCTCTGGTGGCATTTTCTGGCAAGTTGACTGGTAGCGATGTGATGCACCCCAACGATGACAGCATCAAATCGGATGTCTTCCTCGTAGACGAAGATGCCGAATTTACCGAGCACAACATGAACCCGACAACGGGCGGGCAAGACCTGCGCATTGCCTTCGACAGGCCTGAGTACCGCGTGATGCTCGTTGCGAACAAATTTCAGACAGGTTTCGATCAGCCGAAGCTTGTCGCGATGTACCTCGACAAGAAGATCGGTAATCCCGTCGAGATCGTTCAAACACTGTCTCGCCTGAACCGCACTTTCCCAGGCAAAGATCAGACCTTCATCATCGATTTCGTGAACGAGCCAGAAGCTATTGAAGCTGCCTTTGCTCAATACGATGCGGGTGCAAAGATCGAACAGGTTCAGGATCTGAACGTCATCTACGACATGAAAGATATGCTCGATGCTCAAGGAGTTTATGACGATGCGGATGTAAATCGGTACCGGATCGCCCGGCACCACACTGCGGCAGCGTTTGACGCAAAAGACGATACGGTGCATCGAGCAATGTTCGCCGCAACACAGTCTCCCACGGATTATTACAACACCCGCCTGAAAAGCCTGCGAGGGGCCGCCCAAGACACGGAGGACGCCTACCAGCACGCTCGTTCGATCGATGACCAGGACGGCATGAAGAAGGCCGACCATGATCGCGCGCAAGTTGAGGAGGCCATTGGTCAAATGGCAGAGTTCAAAGCGGGTCTGGCGCGCTTTGCCCGCACCTATTCCTATATTGCCCAACTGATTGATCTCGGTGATCCCGATCTTGAGAACTTCGCCTCCTTTGCAAAGCTGCTTTCAAACCGCCTCGATGGTATCCCTCCAGAAAATGTTGATCTGCGCGGCATTACCCTTACTGGTTACGATATTAAAGCCAGAGATCCGCTGGTCGATGATCCAGAGCCAGTGCAACCCATGAAGCCCGTTGGACCTGGTGGCTCACCCGCACCAGGTACTCTCCCGCTCTACATTCAGGAGATCATCGAAAAGCTAAACGGGATTTTTGGTGAGGCAACCCCTCTCGCGGATCAGGCAAGCTTTGTGAACCAGATTCTGGCGATTGCACGCGAAAATAATGTCGTCATGGCCCAGGTCGAGAAGAACTCGAAAGAACAGGCGTTGAAGGGAAACCTGCCTGGCACCGTGGAAGCGGCCGTTGCCCGCGCGATGACATCCCACACCTCATTGGCGACCCTTCTTTTGCAATCTGACCGGCAAAGCCTCGGTCTGTTGAACAATGTCATCTACGAGATGCTGAAGAATGGAAACTCCGTTGATCTGGAGTCTCTCGGTGGTGGATAAATACAAATTAGGGACGTCGATTATCGTTACTTACACGCATGGATGATGACGGCGCATTTGCGATCATCATCATCGGTAAAGTCCTTTTCTGGGTTCTGATCTGGTACATTTTCTGGGGCAGAAAAGGCCAACCGAAAGTGTTGCCCGATGCAAGAGCCGCTTCCCCATCGAAAGCAGACAAGGACCACCCTGCTCATTCCTTTGGATGGAAAGACGTTCCAGTAGTAGGGCCGAGACTGAAAGAACGTAACCGAAAGGAAGCCGACCTTCAGAGACGAAAAGAAGAAGATCGTATCAGAATAGAAGTCGAACGGGACGCCGCAGAAAAAAAACAGGCCTCTATTACCGACAAGCCCATTCCACCAGATGTTCGAAGGGACATGAGAGCTTTCCTTGAAGGCGAGTTTATTGGGAGCGACCGCTCTCCACTTGCTTATGTCGGTTACAGGGTAGGAAAAACCCGCGGTCTGAGGACGAAAGATAGACAAGAGCGTCTTCAAGTATGCTTCCGTATCGAAATCCCAAATGATCTGGACGACAAGTACCAATCTTGGGGCTTACCAGCCTCCTACACGCGATATCACGCCATGTTGAAGCATTTGAGGATGCTTGAAAATCGGAGAAGCGGTCGTCGTGATATGGCGGTAGCGGTTGATGAGTGGAAGCAAGATCGAAGGTGGTTTGCATCAGAGTTTGAGGAACTTGCTGAACTGTTTCGTCGTTATCCTCAAAAACGGGGGTGGTGAACGAAACAAGCCTTTTCCCGTAAAACCACCCGCCCCAGTCAGTCCCAAACTCCAAAGGCCTTGAACGATGTTTTTCTTCAACGAATTCCTTGCAAAAATCGAAATGGAACCGGCACAAACGCGGTTGCTACGTCACGACACCCGCGGCGTCGCTGCATGGCGTCGGGGTGGGCATCAGGCTTTCGGGTGCTTTGCAAGCTTTCAGAGGCAAGCAAACTCACCGTATCTGGGAGCAACCGGGGCCTGCCATTTTATCCCGGGACCACTTTTACGAAATGGTGATGCCACCGCGCTCTTTTTGGGAACCACGCGAATAAACGATAGGTGGCCCTGGGACGAGATTCGTATGCCTGCAATTTTGGATCCTGAAGTTATCGAAACCGAGTACGGGCGCCTTGAGTTAGAGGCCTTCGACCTCGAATGGGTTGAACATGGTCATGAACTCGCTGAGCGGATTTTGGTAAGATGGGGCACAGGCACGCGCGCATGGTCTCAAAGGGCGCACCTGCAAAACAAAGAGATCATGGAAGTGCGCATGCAAGCTCAGGAGCCGGTCTTCCCCGGTTTTTCCGCTTTCAGAGCACAGATCAGCGAAATTCCAACGTTCCCTGCTTCTTGGGTTGGGGCTTTGGAAAATGTCCGTGGGATTTACCTGCTCGTAACAAAACAAGGGGAGCAATATGTCGGCTCTGCGTCAGGAGCAGATGGATTTATGGGACGCTGGCGTGGTTATCTTGCGAATGGCCACGGAGGAAATGTTTTGCTGCGTGCAGGTGGGCATCATGATTACAGCGTTTCTGTGCTTGAAATTGCGTCGCCTGATATGACGATGGCTGACATAGTTGCAAAAGAAGCGTTCTGGAAAGAAAGGCTTGGTGCTCGGGCTCATGGATTGAATGCGAATTGATAATTCCGCGACTTTTCTACTGTGCGACACTACATTCTCTGCACTTCGGTGATGGAAAGATTTACCGTGTAATCTACCGAAATACTCCACATAATAGCGGCTTACAAAGGCCAGTATTGAACTGATATGATTGGAGAGACATGTGTAATTTGCGATGCAGGAATATGAATGTCATGAGATTTGGTGCAGCTTCCCGGTAGCGCTTACGTTCGTTATCTCTGAAGGCAATTAAAAGTATTGAGGTCAACTACGATGCCAAAGCTCACCGAGTTCAAAAAAGGTACAGTTTGCAAACAGTGGACTCTGATGGAGAAGCTTGATGACGGCGGTAACGGAGACGTTTGGTCTGCGTCAGATCGGAGCGGTGAAGTAATCGCCGTCAAACTTCTTCGAAGGGCGCGTGAAAAGGAGCCATACCAACGGTTCGCGTCAGAGATTGAAGCACTCCAAGAATATGGTGGAATTACTGGTGTGATGCCAATACTGAATTGGGAACTGCCGGAATATAAGTCTAAAGAGGTGCCATGGTATGCCATGCCGCTGGCGAAGCCGTCCCTATCTTTCCTTCAGGACAAGTCGCCTCAAGAGATTGTCAGCCTTTTCTCGGATCTTGCCGAAACATTGGTTGAACTACATGCAAAAGGTGCGTCCCATAGGGACATAAAGATCGCCAATATTCTCGCACTGAGGGGCCGCTTATATTTGTCGGACTTTGGATTGGTCAAACATTCAAAGTCCCCAGACATTACGCCCGACAGAAGAGATGTTGGACCCAAGTTTACAATGGCGCCGGAAATGCGGCGATCGCCCAAGAAAGCACTCGGCATGCCGGCAGATGTATTTTCATTTTCTAAAGCGCTCTGGGTAGCGCTTACCAAAGACGAGGTCGCGTTCGATGGGCAGTATTCTGTGACGTCAGAGAAGTCTCTAAGGCGTACGCACCCCAAGCTTTATACAACAACTATCAGCCAACTCCTTCATGATTGCACATCCCATGA
This sequence comes from Sulfitobacter sp., assembly GCA_049794015.1. GTDB lineage: Bacteria > Pseudomonadota > Alphaproteobacteria > Rhodobacterales > Rhodobacteraceae > Sulfitobacter. The sequence continues at coordinate 23,201 of JBARCK010000052.1, forward strand.
TGCAGCGGTGCGGCCGACAATGCGCGATGTTCACACCAAGCTTACTGAATGGCTTGAAATCGTTTCAGATTTTAGCTTGCAGAACGCAAAACAGTGGGAAGAGTTTATGCATCTATTCTTTCCGAAAGGGACGCCGGAGGAAGTTGTATGGCGGGATCCAGAAATCATTGCTTCTGTAATTAATGAGGTTGGGCAAGTTCCAGCGTTGAATCATATGTTTCTTCCAAGCGGCGGCGGTAATACGATCAAAGGGGCGAAGATGGCCGGGGAGGATGGCTTTATCGAGATAGATGAGGGTTTAGGTGTCTGTATCGTAAAGCCGAAGAAACTGACCTACAATTCTATTGCTGGATCCGCGGAGTGGAACTATTTGCGCCTTGAGGCTGAGCAGATAAGTCCGACGGGTCACTACCCCATAAAAGATGGCGATATATATGAGTACCTTACAGAGCTAGAACCTGGCAATTACGATCATCCCGACGTCGCTGAATATCGGTACGATCGTGAGGAAGAACCGGCACTGCCGGAAACAACGCGCACTGTCGCGAGATTTCTGCATGGGTCGTTTGTCATCTTCAGTACAAGTTCTCCCTACAATCAGGATCCATCTACATACGATGCAAGGCACAATAGATCGGACGGAGCCAGTTTTTATGAATATATTAAAGAGAATGCCAAGAGTTTTCGCCGGAAAGACGCGTGATGGTCCCAGTGAAAAAATCTCTGAGCTTTCTGGAAATAGGCGAGTATACATTGTGATTACTGGGTTTGAGGTGTTCGATTGGAATACCCCCATAGCTATCCGACGCTATATTACCCCTGATAAGTATGTGACGTTTGGAGACACCAGCGTAAGATAGACCGGAACCGAACCCATGACTTTCGAGCCTTGAAGGTCCGGCGTGAATTGGTCGCGATGCACCCGAAGTCAGGACGGGAAGCTACTATTCGGAGCAACATTTACTTACGTCAGTTATGCATAGTTCCGTGTCCAGTCCAAACATGGACACAAAATACTTGTCCTAACCCGCGGATACTGAATGGGCAGCTACAAATCAATACTCATCAAAAACTTCCCCACGGATTTCCGCAAAAAACGCTTTCAATTCATGCGATTGTCTTTTCCTCAACTTCGTCGCCTTCTTCAAGACGCTGCGAGAAGTAGCGATGTTTCGCGTTGGGTCGTAAAAGACAATGTCTTTTTTGTCCATAGCTGCAAAGAATGGCTCTTTCAAAATTCTCTTGCTATCATGCAGCCACCCCTTCCTGAATCCTTCATACGCAAGAAGCCAAGACCAATCTTGCAGCACGCTCGATGATGAGATTTGGTTCTCCCATTCCGCTTGAGGCAGTGTTCCTATGCCCATCCCCATTTGCTTCATCTCCAGTAAAAGAAGGGAAATTGCACTTGAAGAAGAATTTTCGGAAAGGCTGCATAGCTTTTTCGCTTCGAACGGTCGCTTCAATCCTCGAAGAGTATAGAGAAGCCAAATGACTTCAAAATGATGACCCTTTTCCAGGTTTCTTTCAGCCAGGAGCGAAAAGCGCCGCCCAATTCTCTTTGCTGAAATCGCGCCTGTCGCATGCTGAATGTTAAGAATAATGCGACAAATCTTGTCCATTGAGCCTGGTGCAATGACGGCTGCCTGTAAGAGGAAGCTCTCAATCTCACGGATATCTGGATTCGTCATCCCCGCGCGCTCAATGACTGAAAGCGCATAGCTGACCACTGGTTCAGATTGATGTTCTGATTGCAGCCGCAAGCTCATGGTGATGAACTCGCGGAGCCTTGCACCGTGCAAGGCTCCATTATGATGAGACAAAAACGAACCGATCTCAGACAGCCAAGTTTTCCGTTTGGATGCAAGAATATGTTCGATAGAAGTCTTGCTTCCGTTTATCTCAAGTCCATAAGTTCTGTAAATTGAACTGATGCATGTAATTACATCCTCAGCCTGTTCCAGAGTCTTCGTTCCGACATTCCAATCATCCTGAAGTCTATCAACGCTGTGCTCTGAAAGCTCAAGCTCGTGAGTTTGGAAGTCCATATCTATGCGTGACGAAATAACTTCAGCGATAATCCTCGAAGTTTCCGGCCCAATCGGAATACCGATTGTTTGATTTCTGTTGCATGCGCGAACCAAGACATCAATGCGGTCAGCAAAGGATCCCTTGTAATAATCCATGGAGTGCTTGACACGCTCCTTACCGTAGGCAGCCCATGGAATGGAGTGCGTATAAATTGAAGGGTAGAACCTCGTGATGTCAGTTTTCACGAGCCAGTCTGAGATCGCCTCAAGATAAAATGACTTTTCTCGGTGTGCTCGAAAATTGATGTCTTTGATCGCTCGATCATAGTCCTCCGAGATGAGTACCTCATCAATCGAAAAAGCTTGCCTGGAAAGCCATTTCTGGATTGCCCTCCAATTCTCAGAGATTTCTTTAACGAGTAAGGCCTGTGGAACCGGGTGAGTAATGTGGAGGTTCCTACGCTCATACCCTCGTTTGGGTTTTGAAAGAACCTCAGCCTCAGCGCTTCTCAGCTTGTAAGTGTGAGCATTGCGACGCTTCTGCTTAGCAGGAGTCTTCCCGAGCGACTTAACGTCGAACTTGAAAACCTCGTCTGCCTGCCAAGTTTGCAAGATATCAGCAGAATGTTCGCCAAAATCTTCGGTTGTGAACACCGGAGGCAATTCTTTCGGAAAATAGCCTTTCGACAGCAATGCGCGGCGTAAAGTATCACTCAACACTCATTTTTTTCCTTAAACAATGAAATAGAGGGTAATCGCAAAAGGCGATATGATTCAATGACATTTCAGGAGGCTGTTCTTTCCCAAGATAATGAGGATTTTTACACGGCTGATTTTGGTGAGAGGTCCGGCGAGTTTCAATTAAATTTGGATGTGTAAGTCCAGCAGGTCCCCTTTGGGGTTGGCATCGGCAAGCGTCGCGGCTTGATAAATTGACTGCTCTGAGCCTTTTGCGGCAATCGTCCCAAACTGAGCGAATAGCTCGAAAGCCCGCATTGCAGACATGCAGGGGAAGCCAGAATTTGTCGAGACTTTGCCCAGATTCACAGCAGTCATGCCGAACTTGTTCCGCACGCACGGAAAACACCGTTCAATGCAGAAGCGGCCGAGTATAGGATATCTCTGCCCGTTCGATCATCCGCTTGACTGTCCTCAGGCTCGGCCCTCCGATATTCCCATTACATGACAGGATGATCTCTTCGATGGCAGCAATCGCTTCATCAGGAAGATCGTGCGCCTGACCCAAGCGCCGAGCAAACCCGATAAGATGATGTTTGGACACTGGCGGCAGGTCCAGTGGCGGACAACGGCTCAACAGCGGCTCGGGAAGGCCGCGCAAGCTGTTGGCGGTGAGGACCCACCCGACCCACGAGAGGTCAAACTGGACGCGATAATAGGGGCATTGCCAAGTTTTGGCTGTCATTCTCTCCAAGAGGGGCAAAAGTGCATCGGTCAGGCTGAACCGAAGCCCTTTCTCTGAACTTACTTCACCGGCCTTTTCCACTTCATCGACAACCATGATCGGGTTGGCACATTTCTCTCTGAGGATCGTCTCAAGGACCTTACCAGGCCCGGCACTTCCCCAACCACGCTGAGAGCCGACCAAAGCGAAGCTGGCAGGCTCACCGGTAGCCTCAACGACCGTTGTCGGAACTTCGAGCAGCTTCCCCAGCCGCCGCGCCCAGTGGGACTTTCCGATACCAGGTGGGCCGAGGAGGAGAAGCGGCGCGAACTGGAAACCGGGACGGCCCTCACGAACAGATTTCCGCATCGCGTGCCAGATGTGCTCGGTGGCGGGCCCCATCCATGGCATTTCCTCGTGCAAAGTCGCAGCAAGGACGTCAGCATCGTGTTCGTTGGAAACCCTTGAGACCGTCGCACCATTCTGCAGTCTGCGAAGGGCATTGCGCTCATTGGTACCCAGGTGCTGCATACCTGTTGCTGCTTCCTGCCGCTCAACATATCTCAAAGCGCGCCTCTCGATCTTAATCTTATCTTGCGTTGAAAGAGAGTTTCTGTAGAGGTCGAAGTCTTCCTTCGGTCCACCTTCAGCAACACTTTCAATCTGTCGGGCAACGCATCGCTGCTCGCGAAAGCCCCTTAGAAATCGGGAGAACCTTCGCTCAAGATCGGCAACCGTAGGGGTTTTGTCGAAGAAGCGAATGTTCGCAATTGAGATGTTTGATTTTAGCATAACGGATTCCTTTCAGATCCCGGCACACAGCTTTGCTATGCACCGGTTGCCTGACTGAGGGTCAGACATGAGGTTTGATATGAAAGGCTCCGGAGCCTTGGAACGTATAGAGAACAACCCTATCGCCGCGTCAACGCTGCCCACCGATACTCACGGCAAGCAAATACGACAGCAATCCATCTGGCAGAAAATCACCTTAAGTCATTGATACAAAATGAAACCACCGACAACATTTGTTGCCGATGGTCATTTGATCTGGGTCTAAAGGACAAAAAACCCTACATAATGGACATGTTATGGTGTGTCCCACACAGACACATCCGTGTCAAAGTATATCAGCCACACTTTGAATGGCCGCATGACCCGCAGGTCATGCACCCCTCAACCATGCGAAGATCAAATTGACCGCAGGACGAACATGCCTTGCCGCGCGGGGTTTCGATGCCGACGACTTTGGCGCGTGGGTCTGTCTTTAGGCCCATGCCTTCTCCTGCGATAAACCCGGTTGCAATCATGTGTTGTTCAATCACGCCGCCAATTGCCGCAAGGATTGATGGGATATATTTACCCTGCATCCATGCCCCGCCGCGCGGATCAAAGACGGCTTTTAGTTCTTCGACAACAAACGACACGTCACCGCCACGGCGAAACACTGCCGAGATCATGCGGGTCAGCGCCACAGTCCACGCAAAATGTTCCATGTTTTTGGAATTTATGAACACTTCAAACGGACGGCGATGCCCGCCGATTACGACGTCATTGATCGTGATATAAAGCGCGTGTTCACTGTCGGGCCATTTGATTTTGTAGGTCGCGCCTTCCAATTCGTTCGGGCGGTCCAATGGTTCGGACATATAAACGACTTCGCCGCCCTCAACGACCTGATCAGGTGTGTCTGAGGGTGCTTTGTCAGTTGTCTCGGATACGCTTAACACTGAGCCCGTGACATCATTTGGACGATAGGTTGTGCACCCTTTGCAGCCTTGATCCCACGCGGCCATGTAGACGTCTTTGAAACTGTCAAAGCTGATGTCTTCGGGGCAATTGATGGTCTTGGAAATGGAACTGTCGACCCATTTCTGCGCGGCTGCTTGCATCTTGACGTGGTCAAGCGGGGCAAGCGTTTGAGCATTGACAAAGTAATCAGGCAAAGGCGCGTCGCCTTTGAGGTCACGCCACAGCTGTACGGCATAATCGACAACCTCCTCTTCGGTGCGGCTGCCGTCTTTTTGAAGAACTTTGCGGGTGTAGGCATAGGCAAACACTGGCTCGATGCCCGACGATACATTCCCCGCATACAGGCTGATCGTGCCTGTGGGCGCGATGGAGGTCAGCAAAGCGTTGCGGATGCCGTGCTTGCGGATTGCATCGCAGACATCTTTGTCCATCTGCTTCATCGTGCCAGAGGCAAGGAACTGATCAGCGTCGAACAGCGGGAATGCGCCCTTTTCTTTGGCCAGCTCTACGCTTGCCAAATAAGCCGCACGCGCGATGGCCTTCAACCAGGCTTCGGTCTGTGCTGCCGCTTCGTCGCTACCATAGCGCTGTCCGACCATCAGCAAAGCATCGGCCAAGCCTGTGACGCCCAAGCCAATGCGCCGCTTTTGCTGTGCTTCGAACGCCTGTTCAGGCAGGGGAAATTTGGACACATCAACAACGTTGTCCATCATGCGTACGGCGGTCGCGACCAGATCGTTCAAAGCGTCTAAATCAAGGTGCGCGGCATCCTCGAATGGATCGGCCACCAGACGGGCCATGTTGATTGAACCCAGTAAACACGCGCCGTAGGGCGGTAAGGGTTGTTCGCCACACGGGTTGGTCGCGGCAATTGTTTCGCAATAATTCAGGTTGTTCGCCGCATTAATCCGGTCGATGAAAATCACACCCGGTTCCGCGAAATCATAGGTGGCCTGCATGATCCGGTTCCACAGATCGCGGGCCTGTACGGTGCGATACACCTTACCATTGAATAGTAAATCCCACGCGCCGTCCGCTTTGACCGCATCCATGAACGGATCAGTGATCAGCACAGACATGTTGAACATGCGCAGGCGGGCGGGATCAGATTTGGCTGCGATGAAATCTTCTACGTCTGGGTGGTCACAGCGCATGGTCGCCATCATTGCGCCGCGACGGCTGCCTGCGGACATGATTGTGCGACACATCGCGTCCCATACATCCATGAACGACAAGGGGCCAGACGCATCTGCTGACACACCCAAAACATCCGCGCCTTTGGGACGAATGGTGCTGAAATCATAGCCAATGCCGCCACCCTGCTGCATGGTCAGTGCGGCCTCTTTCAACATGTCGAAAATACCGCCCATGCTGTCGGGGACCGTACCCATGACAAAGCAGTTGAACAGGGTCACACGGCGCGCTGTACCGGCACCTGCGGTAATCCGACCTGCTGGAAGGTATTTGAAATCCTCCAACGCGGTATAGAATTTTTCGGACCAGCCCGCTTTGTCGTCTTCGACCTGCGCCAGATCATTGGCAATGCGCCGCCACGTGTCCTCGACTGTGACATCCTTGGCCGTGCCATCAGCATCCTTAAACCGATATTTCATGTCCCAAATTTGTTCGGCAATAGGGGCGGCAAAACGGGACATGGGCAAAGACTTTCCGGGTTTGGGATAGGCGGGCAAGGCCCGTATCATAAGGTCAGGTATCAGATTCGTGAATGGGCTATCAAGCTTAGGGCGATCTATATATAGCGGTCGAAATCCACACAACTACTATATATCGAAATTATCAAAATTCCTACCCTTGCATCCCGCGCCGTGGTCTGCGATGTAATCCTATGCCTAAAACTGTCAATCTCATCAAGCTCTCTGTTGGTACAGAAAACGTCGAAGACCTCGTGCAGTGGCATGCCACCAAGCGGGCGCAGACGGCAGATGGATTGCCGCGTCATGTCACACGTATGTGGCCCAAACGCGAGGCCGAAATTCTGAATGGCGGATCAATTTATTGGGTGATCAAAGGATCCATCCAATGCCGACAAAAAGTTCTGCGACTAGACGAAGTGATTGGATCTGACGGTATTCGCCGATGCGCGATTGTGCTTGATCCCAAAATTATCCGTACACAATCGAGTTTGAAACGCCCCTTTCAAGGCTGGCGTTACTTGGCCCTAGAAGATGCGCCAATGGACCTGCCCGAGGGGCGTGAAAACGAAGAGGCATTGCCGATAGAACTTAATCAGGCGCTTGCAGAAATTGGTGTGCTATAAAACAAACACCGTTCTCAGTTGCACTTTAGCGCATCGGTATTTGTGAAAGGGTGAAATACAAAGAGAACGCTTTTACCTTTTCATTCACCCTTTCTTAAATACCCTTGCGCTTCACAACAGTCGGGCGTTCAGCTCTGCCATAGTTGCGCGATCCGCGTCATCCATATCTGCAATACGGCTGCGCCAAAGTGTCGCCTGACTTTGCAAAATCAGCCCATCGCTCAGAATTTTCAGGTGGTTGGCGCGCAGTGTTTCACCACTTGATGTGATATCCGCAATCGCCTCTGCTGTCTCGTTTTTAACCGTGCCCTCAGTTGCGCCTTGGCTGTCCACCAACGCATAGTCTGCAACCCCGGCCAGACGCAGAAAGTCACGTGTCAGCCGGTGGTATTTGGTCGCAATGCGCATTCGAAAACCATGCGTCGCACGAAACGCCGCCGCGGCCCCGTCTAGATCATCAAGCGTATCCACGTCCCGCCAAGCATGCGGCACTGCGATAATCAGATCGGCGTGGCCAAATTCCAATTCTTCGACTGGTTCAACTTGTTGGTCCCAAAGTGCCAGCTTCTCTTGGATCAGGTCGGTACCTGTGACACCCAAATGGATGCGCCCCGCCGCCAATTCGCGCGGGATTTCCCCCGCAGACAGCAGAATGAGAGAGACATTCTTAATACCATCAACCACCCCCGCATACTCGCGGTCTGATCCAGAGCGCGCCAGCGTAATCCCACGTGCGCCAAACCACTCAAAGGTTTTCTCCATCAACCGGCCCTTAGACGGGACGCCTAGTTTGAGGGTCATTGCAGCGCCTCCAATTCCAACATCAGGCCGGGCCGCATCACGCCACCCACTGCCGGAATGGCATCACCCTGCCCCAGACGCCGGGTCAGCGCATCGTAACGCCCACCACTTGCAATTGCGGGTAAATCCGGGCGATCTGTGGCGCGAAACCCAAAGACAAAGCCGTCATAATATTCCATTGATGCCCGGCCATAACTGGCGTCGAACACCAATGCATCGGTGTCCACACCTTGCGCTTGCAGTGCCTTTTCCCGCGCCGCAACGCGCGCCACAGCGCCAGCGATCTGGGGCATATCCACTGCCAGATCGTGCAATCGGTTCAGTGCATGCGGCATCACCTCGCGCACAGCCAACAGCGCCTCGATAAGGTCAACTTGCAGTGCAGAAATTGCAGGGGCGGCCGCGTCTTCTTTGAGCGCTGTAATACGTGCTTCGATCTCGGCCTCACTGCGCAATCCAATCAGCGGCGCATCGGATGTGACCGACCCTTCCAGCAATGCCACCCGCGTTGGGGGCAAGGGCGTGCGCCCCGCAAAACGTTCCAACAACGCGCGAAACCGGCGCGGTCGCCAGATGTGACGCATCAAGGCGTGCTTGCGGCGTGTGGTTGTATCAAGGCCATCAACCGCCGCCATGAGCACGCCAATGTCACCTGTGATCGGACGCACCGGTAACCCGTTCAAGGCCTGCGCAATCAGCGCAAACACTTCTGCATCTGCCGCCGCCGGATCAGTACGGTCAAACACCTCATAGCCGACTTGTACAAATTCATTGGCGCGGGCGGGGTCCAATTCTTGGCGGCGAAATACCTCACCTGCATAGGTGTATCGTGCCGGGTCGGCACCGTCAGCCATGTGCATCTGCACCACGGGGACAGTGAAATCCGGGCGCAACATCTGTTCCCCGCGCAGGGCGTCAGAGGTTACATAAGCGCGCGCGCGGATGTCTTCGCCGTATAAATCCAGCAGGGCCTCGGCAGGTTGTAATATCGGCGGTTCGACCAAAGCCGCGCCTTGGCGTTCAAAGAGCGCGCGCAAGGATGCCGCTTTGATCAGCGTTTCAGAACGGGTCGGCATCAGCGGTACAGGTCCAGAATTTCTTGAACCTTTGCGACCAACTGATCACGCGGTACTTCGTATTGGTTGGTCAGGTCTTTCCATTCTTCATGGGTCGCGTTTTCGGCAATCTTGGCGCCAAGGATCAGGTCTTTGATTTGCACCACGCCTTTTTCGTGCTCGTCTGCGCCTTCGATAATCGCCACCGGGCTGTCGCGTTTGTCGGCGTATTTGAGTTGGTTGCCGAAGTTTTTAGGGTTTCCAAGGTAGACCTCGGCGCGAATGCCCGCCTGGCGCAGGTCCGCAACCATCTTTTGATAATCCGCCATGCGGGCTTTATCCATGACGGTTACGACCACAGGGCCATCCGCCTTGGTGTCGATCCGGCCTTTGGCGTGCAATGCTGCCAGCAAGCGATCAACGCCAATCGAGACACCCGTTGCCGGGACTTCTTGGCCGGTGAAGCGTTTGACGAGGTCGTCGTAGCGCCCCCCCCCCGCGACAGAGCCGAAATTGCGGGTGCGGCCTTTTTCATCTTTGATCTCGAAGGTGAGTTCAGCCTCAAAGACGGGGCCTGTGTAGTAGCCGAGCCCGCGGACGACGGAGGGGTCGATGACGATGCGGTCTGGGCCGTAGCCTTGGGCATCTAGCAGTGATGAGATGGTTTCAAGCTCATCAACTCCTTCTAAGCCAATTTTGGAACGGGCTACTAATTCACGCAGATATTCCAAAGTGGCAAATGAACGGTAAAAACCTGCATCCGAGTCAACGGAAGCAAACGATGACGCCCCATCTTCATTCACTGTAGAATAAATCGCCCGCGAAAACCTGCTTGGAAGAGCAGTTCCAAGCAGGTTTTTTTCAGCCAAGACAACTAGCTTTTCAGTAATCTGTTCGCGTGCCTGTACAAAACTGATAACGACATCAGTCTGAGCCTCACTCAACCCAGCACCATCCGTAAAATCCCCGCTCTCATCTTTGCGCCCTTCACCCAGCAGCGCACGAACACCCTCAACACCTAACCGATCCAGCTTATCAATCGCGCGCAGCACGATCCCGCGCTCGGCCTCTTTGTCGTCGCCAGCCAAGCCAGCGACTTCCATCACGCCGTTCAACACCTTGCGGTTGTTGACCCGCACAATGTAGTCGCCGCGCTCGATCCCGACTTCTTCCAAACAATCGGCCAGCATCGCGCAAATCTCGGCGTCGGCAGCAACGCTCGACGCACCAACCGTATCCGCATCACATTGATAAAACTGACGAAACCGACCCGGGCCGGGCTTTTCGTTGCGCCAAACCGGACCCATCGCGTAGCGGCGATAGGGCTTGGGCAGATCATTCTGGTGCTGCGCATAAACACGCGCCAAGGGGGCCGTGAGGTCATAACGCAGGGCCAACCAATCACCCGGCTTTTCCAAATCCGCGTCCTCTTGCCACGCAAAAACGCCCTCGTTCGGGCGGTCCACATCGGGCAGGAATTTGCCCAAAGCCTCAACCGTTTCAACACCCGAACTTTCCAACGCGTCAAAGCCATAGCGATGATAGACCGCCGCGATTTTTGCCAGCATTTCAGCGCGCTGAGTGACCTCAGCACCGAAATAATCACGGAAACCCTTGGGCGTTTCTGCCTTGGGGCGCGGGGTCTTTTTGGGCTTGGCCATGTTTGATGATCCTTGAGGCGTCATGTCGCGCCTCGCATCTAGCCCAAGGCCCCGCTAAGGGCAAGCAAACCAGCCCTTTATCGCGCCTGCATTGGCGTGCTATGGCGCAGCTATGGAAAAACTCGAAGAACAAATCGCCCATCTGTCGCGCACGGTCGACGACCTGTCAGATATCGTGGCGCGCCAAGAGGCTGAGATTGTGACTCTTAATCGCCGCGTGCATATGTTGATGCAGCGCGAAGGTGAACGTGAGGCATCAACCGGTGGGGCGGCTATCATGGGTGATGAACGTCCACCGCATTATTGATCGTAGGCCGTGCGTTTTAGCCGTTTGTCTTGATCGCCGCAGCCACAACTTCACCGTCATGGATCAACAATTCAGACCACCGCGCGGAATTGCCAAAGCTGTCATAGGCGCTGACAAAAAACGTGGTTTTCTCCAAACGCTTCATCTTTGATCCACAGGGGCGACCCTTGCGCGCACCACACACGCGGGATTTCACCTTTTCATAAGCTTCATCCGTGGCCGCAACGGCCAGATGTTGCCCCGCAGGTCCGTAATGCAATTCCTCATAGCGCGACGGCGCCCCGAGCAAGACATTCGCAGCCGTTAATTGCCGTGGGCAATCATCGGCAAACCCAGTGATATAATAGGTCCGCGCGACTGCTGATCCCGGTGTTGAATCATATAGGGCGAAACCTTTGGCTGGGGCGTTTTCGACCTTTTGGCCCATTGATTTACCTTTGGCATCACATACGCGCGCAACAACGCCGTACGGCAGGATCGTGCCAAATGGCACATCACGCGCATCAGGTCCGGTACGTTCTTTCTGCTCAACAGGGTTTTTGGAGCGGCCCAAAAAGCCCGCACGCTTTGGCTCGGGCGTTGGGTTTAAAGCAGCAGTTTGTGTATTTTGTTCCTCGGTTGCGGGCTGGCTCACATCCCCCACTTGGGCAGGTCCCGCCATCAGCGCCCTATCATCTGGCTTTGGTTCATCCCGGCGGAACAAGCCAAGCAAACCACTGCGTTTCTTTGGCTCTACATCGATCAAATCAGGTGTTGTGGTTTCACCTGTTGCGGCGGGTGTGCCAAAGAAACCTTCGCGCGCGATCTCTTCGTCCGTTGGTACGGCTTGGGCTGCGGTGCCTTCATCCGCAAGTTCAATATTGCCAATGCGGTCCAACCCAGCAAGCGGGCCACCACATGCCGACAATGCCACAGCGGTCGTCAGAATAATCGTTTTTTTGAACATGATGCCCTCCGCATGACCCTGCATTGGTTAACGCAGAGTGGCATGTACGTCTACTGATCCGTCATGCCGGGCATCGGTTGGGTGGCAAAAAGTCAGATTTCTTCGACTTCCATCACGCCCTCAAGCGATTTAATCGCACCTTTGATCTGCGGCGTGACAGGGAATTCCAGCCCCAGATCAACCTCAACTTCACCCGGCAGACCGGGATCCATCAGACAAAATTGCACCGGCCCCCGCCCCGAGGATTTGGCCGCTTTGCGTGCGCCTTCCAGCACGTCAGCCACAGCAGAAATAGCGCCGGGCGCGTCGATGAACACCCGCAATCCCATGTTGCTGACATCTGCAATGGCCATATCCATCGGGGCAACGGAACGGGCCAGTAATTTCAATTGATCCGCTTCCATAGTGGCCTCAACAGTCACAACAACCTTGGATCCGGTTTCCAAATGGTCACGCGCCTTTTCCAGCGTATCCGAGAATATCGTGACCTCGTATCCACCAGTTGGGTCGCTAAGTTGCGCAAAGGCAAAGCGGTTGCCGCGCGCTGATTTACGTTCTTGTTTGCCCGCGACGATCCCAGCGATACAGGCGTTCATGGCGCCGCGGTCAGAGACCTCTTGCGTCAAGTCGTCCAATGTCAAGAATTTGACGGCCTTACCCATATATTTGCGTTTCAATGCCCCCATGTAGTCATCCAGTGGATGCCCAGACAGGTAGAACCCAACGGCTTTGAATTCTTCTGTCAGCCGCTCGGCGGGTTCCCAGTCATCACAGGGCATCATGCGCGGTTCGGGCAGGTCATCGCCTGCTTCACCAAACAAAGACACCTGATTGCTGGCCTTTTGTTCATGGATCGCAGCAGAATAATTTACCAGCGGATCAAGGGCTTGGAACACACGGCGGCGGTTGGCATCCAACTGATCGAAAGCACCAGAGCGCGCCAACATTTCCAAGGGCCGCTTGCCAACCCGTTTCAGATCAACCCGGCGCGCCAGATCAAAGAGCGTGGCAAAGGGGCGGTCAATGCCCTCAACCTTGCGCCCTTCGGTGATCAACTTCATCGCCTCGGTGCCGACGTTTTTCAACGCGCCCAGCGCATAGACCAGCGCGTTATCGACCACCTTGAATGTAGCATCCGACCGGTTCACGCAGGGCGGCACCCATGGCAATTCCATACGCTTGCGGACTTCTTCGAAGTACACGGCCAGTTTGTCGGTCAGATGGATATCGCAGTTCATGACCCCGGCCATAAACTCGACAGGATGGTTCGCTTTTAGCCACGCCGTTTGATAGCTGACCACGGCATAAGCGGCGGCGTGGGATTTGTTAAAACCGTAGTTGGCGAATTTTTCGAGAAGGTCAAAAACCTCTTTGGCTTTCTTTTTGTCGACCCCGTTTGCCATCGCGCCTTTTTCGAATTTCGGGCGTTCCTTGGCCATTTCCTCAGCGATCTTTTTACCCATCGCCCGGCGCAACAGGTCAGCCCCCCCAAGGGAATAACCGCCCATGACCTGCGCGATCTGCATCACCTGTTCCTGATAAACGATGATGCCTTGGGTTTCCGCCAAGATGTGGTCAATCGACGGATGGATGGATTCCAATTCCTTGAGGCCGTTTTTCACCTCGCAATAGGTTGGAATATTCTCCATCGGGCCGGGACGATAGAGCGCCACAAGGGCCACGATATCTTCGATGCACGTCGGCTTCATACGCTTGAGCGCATCCATCATGCCGCTGGATTCCACTTGGAACACGGCGACCGTTTTGGCACTGGCGTAGAGTTTATAAGACGCTTCATCATCCAGTGGGATCGTGGCGATATCGTCGATCAACCCTTCAACTGGCTCAAACAATTCGGTGCCATCTTGTGCAATATGCAGATGCCGCCCGGACGCTTGAATTTGATCAACGGCGTTTTGGATCACTGTAAGGGTTTTCAGACCCAAAAAGTCAAACTTGACCAATCCGGCCTGTTCAACCCATTTCATGTTGAACTGGGTCGCTGGCATGTCGGAACGCGGATCTTGATACAGCGGCACAAGCGCATCAAGCGGCCTGTCGCCAATCACGACACCCGCCGCGTGGGTCGACGCATTGCGCAGCAACCCTTCAACTTGTTGACCGTAGTCTAACAGGCGCGCAACAACTTCTTCGTTCTTGGCTTCTTCTCTCAGACGGGGTTCATCGGCCAACGCCTTTTCGATGGAAACAGGTTTGACGCCTTCGACCGGGATCATCTTGCTTAGGCGATCCACCTGTCCATACGGCATCTGCAAAACGCGCCCAATGTCGCGCACCGCCGCCTTGGACAGCAGCGCACCAAAGGTGATGATCTGCCCCACCTTGTCGCGGCCATATTTCTTTTGAACATATTGGATCACCTCCTCGCGACGATCCATGCAAAAGTCGATGTCAAAGTCAGGCATCGACACACGTTCGGGGTTGAGGAAGCGTTCAAACAGCAAGTTATAGCGCAGCGGATCAAGGTCGGTGATCGTCAGCGCATAGGCCACCAATGACCCCGCACCCGACCCACGGCCCGGCCCCACTGGAATATGATTGTCCTTGGACCACTTGATGAAATCCGCAACGATCAGGAAATAGCCGGGGAACCCCATGCCCTCAATAATGCCCAATTCGAAATCGAGGCGCTTTTCGTATTCTTCAACGCTTGTCGCATGGGGGATCACCGCCAAACGGTTTTTCAAACCCGCATGGGCTTGGCGCTTTAGTTCCTCAATTTCGTCATCGGCAAACTTTGGTAGGATTGGATCACGCCGATAAGCCATGAACGCGCACCGTTTGGCGATCTCGACCGTATTCGCAACCGCCTCGGGCAGGTCTGCAAACAAAGTCACCATTTCGCTTTGTGTCTTAAAGTAATGCTGCGCTGTCAGCCGTCGGCGCGGCTCTTGTTGATCAACATAGGCCCCCTCTGCAATGCAGATCAGCGCATCGTGGGCCTCATACATCTTGGTGTCAGGAAAATATACGTCGTTGGTCGCGACCAGCGGGATGTCCATGGCATAGGCCATCTCAACAAATCCACGCTCCGTCAGGCGTTCGTTTGGGGGTTGCCCGCCCTCACCGGGATGGCGCTGCACCTCGATATAAAGGCGATCACCAAACGCGCTTTGCAAACGGGACATCAATGCTTGGGCGGCTGGACGTTGCGCGTTCTGCAAAAGTTGGCCAACGGGACCGTCCGCGCCGCCCGTCAAGCAAATGATCCCAGCGGCATGTTTTTGCAACTCGTCCAAGGTCACCTGCGGCAGTGCCCCCCCCTTGTCGATATAAAGACATGAGTTCAGCTTCATCAGGTTTTCATACCCGACCTCGGATTGCGCGAGCAAAACCACCGGCGCTGGATCACGGGGCCGTTCCCCCGGTTGCGCCTCAACGTAGGCCAGATCAACCTGACACCCAATGATGGGCTGCACGCCAGCCCCGGCCATGGCCACCGAATATTCCAAGGCGGCAAACATGTTGTTGGTGTCGGTCAATGCCATGGCAGGCATGCCCGCTTTGCGGCACATCTCTGGCAGCTTTTTCAGCCGCAATGCCCCTTCCAGCAACGAATATTCGGAATGGGTGCGCAGGTGGATGAATCGGGGATCATTTGACATATCCGCAGACTAGGCCAAGGGCGCTGCCGCTGCCAGAGGGCCCGCATACCTTTCGCTGATCAATCGTCACTTTGATCCATGTTATTACCTTTAAAACTTTGAAGCTGTTTAGCCCATTCACGAACAAATCCGAAAAATCTGCCCCTTGGGCATCCTGATAACCCCATGATAGTGCTTTCAGATGTTTGATCTGATTGATGTATAATTTTCCGGCAAATGTTTGGTAAAATCTAGCCAACATCGCATAATCGTCAATTAAATGTTGCCAGAACTGATCCCTGCCGACTAGGCTTGGGTATAAACGCCGCACAACGTTCTACGTCGCATCGAACGTCGCGCATGATGGCAAAAGTACCGCGTCGAGAAACATCACATGGATATTGCGTTTCTTCTAAACGGCAAAGCTGTTTCGTTGACGAACGTTCCCCCCACAACAACCCTGCTGGATTGGCTACGCGAAGAGCGCGGCCTGACGGGCACCAAAGAAGGATGTAACGAAGGGGATTGTGGGGCCTGTTCTGTGATGATCACAGACGAAAATGGGTCACGTGCGTTAAACGGCTGCATCTTGTTCCTGCCCCAGATCAACGGCAAACATGTTACCACTGTGGAAGGGATCAGCGCGCCTGATGGTGCCCTACATCCAGTGCAGCAAAGTATGATTGATCATCACGGCAGCCAGTGTGGTTTTTGCACGCCCGGCTTTGTGGTTTCAATGGCAGCAGCGCATCTAAACGGTGCAACAGACCATGACGTGCAACTGGCGGGTAACCTGTGCCGCTGCACCGGATACGCCCCAATCATCCGCGCTGCTGAGGCTGCTGAAAGTGCTGCTGTTCCTGAACATCTCAAAAACCTGACACTTCAGGGTTCCGCAATTGTCACTGGAGGCTCCGGGGGGCTGCCCACCCAGCATGTCCAACCAAAATCGTCAGATGAACTGGCGGCGTGGTACGCTGCAAATCCCAAGGCGACACTGATCGCCGGGGCGACGGATGTCGGCCTGTGGGTCACCAAACAATTTCGCGATTTGGGGCCAGTGGCCTTCCTTAATCAATGCGATGACCTGCGCGGCGTCACACAGAGCGACGATGAAATTCGCATTGGTGCCATGACCTCCCTCTGTGAACTTGAGATCGCTATTGAACCGCATCACCCCAGCTTTGCGGCGATGATCCGACGGTATGCGTCTGTGCAGGTCCGCAACGCCGCAACAATTGGCGGCAATATCGCGAATGGGTCACCCATTGGCGATGGACCACCTGCGTTGATCGCTTTGAATGCCACACTTCACTTGCGACAGGGCGATACGCGGCGCAGACTGCCGCTCGAAGAATTCTTTATCGCTTATGGCAAACAAGACCGACAGCCCGGTGAATTTATTGAGGCCATTAGCTTTGCAAAACAGCCTGACACCTTGCGCTGTTACAAGGTAAGCAAACGATTTGATCAAGACATCTCTGCCGTATGCGGATGCCTGAACATCACCCGCGACGGTGATACAATCACTGCCGCACGTCTTGCTTATGGCGGCATGGCAGGCACGCCAAAACGCGCGCATGCTGCTGAGGCCGCGATGATTGGGCAATCGTTTTCTGAAGCAACAATGCGTGCGGCAATGGCTGCCATGACGGATGATTTCGAACCTCTTTCGGACATGCGCGCCTCTGCAACCTATCGCATGCAAACAGCGCAAAACATTCTATTGCGCTACTTTCATGAAGCAACAGGCACAGCAACCAACCTGATGGAGGTCACCCCATGAGCGTTGCCAAGCCGCTCCCCCATGATGCCGCCCGCCTGCACGTGACCGGGGCCGCGCGTTATGTGGATGATATTCCCACGCCGCGCGGAACGCTTCATCTGGCCTTTGGGTTGAGCACTGTGGCAAATGGCACAATCAAAGCAATGAACCTTGATCAGGTGAAAAAAGCGCCGGGTGTTGTCGCCGTCCTCACCGCAGACGATCTAGTATACGATTGCGATGTGTCCCCATCGAACCATGACGAACCCTTGCTGGCCACAGGGACTGTTCATTACATCGGTCAACCTCTGTTTTTGGTCATTGCCAGTAGCCACCTTGCCGCGCGCCATGCTGCACGGATGGGTGAAATCGATATCACTGCTAAAGCCCCAATTCTCAGCATTGAAGACGCGCTGGCCGCCAACGCCCGTTTTGAGGATGGGCCGCGCATTTATCAAAAGGGCGATGCGCCAACAGCGTTGCAGTCCGCAACTCAACGGCTAAGCGGTCGCATCCACATCGGCGGCCAAGAACACTTTTATCTTGAGGGACAAGCCGCCCTTGCCCTGCCCCAAGATAACGGCGACATGGCGGTCCATTCATCCACTCAACATCCCACTGAAATCCAGCACAAAGTCGCCCATGCTATTGGGGTGCCCATGCATGCGGTTCGTGTGGAAACACGCCGGATGGGCGGTGGTTTTGGCGGCAAAGAAAGCCAAGGCAATGCGCTTGCCGTCGCTTGCGCTGTGGCGGCAATGACAACCGGGCGTGCGTGCAAAATGCGCTATGACCGTGATGACGACATGATTGTCACGGGTAAACGGCACGATTTTCGTGTCGATTATGACGTGGGGTTCGATGAACAGGGCCGCATACAAGCGCTTGATTTCACTCAATACGCGCGCTGTGGTTGGGCGATGGACCTCAGCCTGCCTGTCGCAGATCGTGCGATGCTGCATTCTGACAATGCTTATCACCTTGAACATATCCGCATCACTTCGCACCGTCTGAAAACCAACACCCAATCCGCTACTGCCTTTCGGGGGTTTGGCGGCCCGCAGGGTATGGTGGGCATTGAAAAGGTAATGGATCACATTGCACACGAACTGGGTGTTGATCCACTAGCGGTGCGTCGCATCAACTATTACGCAGATGTCACAGAGCCACCCACCGTTGCAGATACCGGAACCGCAATTGACAACCGTACGCTACCGGATGGAGATGTCGATATCACCTCGCGCGGTGCCATCCCTGAGACAAGCGCGCGGCCAAACATGGATGATTTGTCAAAGGGCGGCGTCCAAACCACGCCCTATCACCAGCCCGTCACCGATTGTATCATCAACGCGCTGACAGATACATTGGCGCAAACCTCTGATTACCAAAACCGACGCGCAGCGATTGCAAAATGGAACGCAAAACAGCCGATCCTGAAACGCGGCATTGCGCTTACCCCGGTTAAATTTGGCATTTCCTTTACGCTCACCCATCTCAACCAAGCTGGCGCATTGGTGCATGTGTATCAGGATGGCTCAGTTCACCTGAACCACGGTGGAACCGAAATGGGACAGGGGCTGTTCCAAAAGGTAGCCCAGGTTGCAGCATCCCGTTTTGGTCTGCCACTTGAAGCAATAAAGATCACTGCGACGGATACGGCAAAGGTTCCGAATACTTCTGCAACAGCGGCCTCATCAGGCTCTGATCTGAACGGAATGGCAGCCAAGATTGCCTGCGACACCATACGGAATCGTATGGCAGAGCATCTTGCAGAAAAATACCAAACAACAGCTGCTAATATTATCTTTAGGAACGGTGTTGTAAAGATCGGCGCAGAGGAAATCACCTTTGCCCAAGCCGCTGCATCTGCCTATCAAAACCGCGTATCGCTTTCTGCGACGGGGTTTTACAAAACGCCTGATATCGAATGGGACAGGATCACAGGTCGGGGCCGTCCGTTTTACTATTTTGCTTATGGCGCGTCGGTGACAGAAGTCGTGATTGACACGTTGACTGGGGAAAACCGTATTTTACGCACAGATATACTGCACGACGCGGGTGCCTCCTTGAACCCCGCGTTGGACATCGGTCAACTTGAGGGCGGCTATGTGCAAGGCGCGGGCTGGCTGACCACCGAGGAACTTGTTTGGGATGATAAAGGTGCACTCAAAACCCACGCGCCATCAACCTACAAAATACCTGCCTGTTCCGATCGACCTGATGTGTTCAACGTCGCGCTGTGGGACGCACCGAACCGGGTTGATACGATTTACAAATCCAAAGCCGTTGGTGAACCACCGCTCATGCTGGGCATATCCGCATGGCTTGCCCTGTCAGATTCGGTGAATGCATGTGGGGCGAACTACGGTGATCTGCAAACGCCGGCCACTGCTGAAACAATCCTGATGGCATGCCAAAAGGCACGCGGATGAACGATATTTATGTAGAAATCATCGCCAAGCGCGGTTCGGCCCCGCGCGACGCAGGCACAGCCATGAAAGTCACCATGACTGGGACAATCGGGACAATCGGCGGCGGCACGTTAGAATATCAAGCCATCGCGCTTGCCCGCGATCTCTTGACTAGGGATGCGCCGGAATTGATCCGCACTTATGCTTTGGGGCCAAATCTGGGCCAATGCTGCGGCGGGTCCGTCACCCTGCGCTATACCCGTGACGCATGTACGACTGATGTGAAACATTCCGATGTTTATCCAATCCTTCCCCGACAACCAAACCCGGCAGATTTGTGGATTTGGGGTGCAGGTCATGTTGGACGCGCAGTGGTCGACGCGGCACCCCCATCGGCTTTTGACATCACGTGGATAGACGATGCCGCCTATCGGTTTCCAAATCACGTTCCTGCGCATGTGACACCCATGACTGCGGCAGATATGCCGCTGCTGGCCAGCCGCGCACCGCGACAAGCACATCATCTCATTTTCACCTATTCGCATGATATCGATCTGGCGCTTTGCGCCGCGTTGCTAAGGCGCGGGGCCACGTCGATAGGCGTGATTGGCTCAGACACCAAATGGGCTCGGTTTCGCAAACGCCTGCGCGATCAAAGGCTTGACCCGTCGCTGATCATCTGCCCGATTGGTGATAAATCCCTTGGCAAAGAACCTGCGCGCATCGCGCAAGGCACCATCGAAATGCTGCTGCAACAGACCCAACAAAAGGCCTTCGCATGACCGATACAAAATCGTTTCTGGCACTCTCTGGCCTCACCAAGGCCTATCCCGGCGTGGTTGCCAACAGCGACGTCAGCCTAAGCATTGCGCCCGGCGAGGTACATGCATTGTTGGGCGAAAACGGTGCTGGCAAGTCCACGTTGGTCAAGATGATCTATGGGTTGGTCAAACCCGATTCTGGACACATGCAAATGAATGTAGCGCCCTTTGCCCCCTCAGAACCGCGCGCGGCGCGGGCGGCAGGTGTGGGCATGGTGTTTCAGCATTTTTCACTTTTTGATGCATTGACCGTCGCTGAAAACATCGCGTTGGGTATGGAAAACGCCCCTAAAATGAACGCGCTGTCACAGCAAATTCGGGATGTGTCTGATACCTACGGTTTGCCTTTGTCACCTGATCGTGTGGTGGGTGACCTGTCAGCCGGGGAACGTCAGCGGGTTGAGATCATTCGCTGCCTTTTGCAAGAACCAAAGCTGCTGATCATGGATGAACCGACATCTGTTTTGACCCCACAAGAAGTTGACATCCTGTTTAAGACCCTGCGCAAATTAAGCGCAGAAGGCACCGCGATCTTGTACATTTCGCATAAGCTGGAAGAAATTAGATCGCTGTGCGACAGCGCCACAGTTTTGCGACTGGGCAAGGTCGTGGGCGAATGCACCCCGTCAGAGACATCCGCACGCGATATGGCGGAAATGATGGTGGGCACCGTTTTACAAACGCCGACGCGGGCGGGCAAGACGCCCGGCGATGTGGTGCTGGACCTCAAAAACCTATCCGCAAAATCGCCAAATGCCTTTGGCATGCCCTTGCGCGACATTTCCGTTCAAGTGCGTCGGGGCGAAATCTTGGGGATTGGCGGCGTCGCTGGCAATGGGCAAGATGAACTGTTGGCAGCGCTGTCAGGCGAAACATTAAGCGCCCGTGGCATGGTCAGTTTCCAAGGACGTGATGTTGGTCTTTTGGGGCCAACGCCGCGCCGCGCAATGGGCATATTGACCGCACCGGAGGAACGTTTGGGCCACGCTGCTGCCCCCGATATGTCACTCACAGAAAACGCCATGCTCACCGGGGCAACCCGTGAGGGGCTTGATAAAGGTGGGATGTTGAACTGGCCTGCGGCACGTCGATTTGCTGAAAAGATTATTGCCGACTTTGATGTCCGCACCCCCGGCCCGACCAATGCAGCACGATCGCTGTCGGGCGGGAACCTGCAAAAGTTTGTGATTGGTCGCGAAGTGTTGCAGCGCCCTGATCTTTTGGTGGTGAACCAGCCGACATGGGGTGTTGATGCCTCTGCCGCTGCGTCGATCCGGCAGGCTTTGTTGGATCTGGCAGAAAACGGCACCGCATTGGTGGTCATCTCGCAGGACTTGGATGAGTTGATGGAGATTTCAGACCGTTTTGCCGCGTTGAACGAAGGGCGGCTGTCAGAACCGCGCCCAGCGCAGGGACTTACAGTTGATGAGATTGGCCTGATGATGGGCGGTGCGCATGGCATGGAGGTAGCACATGTTTGATCTGGCGTGCATGGATATTTTTAGCCAAAAAGAAATGAAAGTGGGTCTGCAATGATACAATTGGAGAAACGCCCAGAACCTAGCCGCGCGATATCGCTGGCCACGCCGTTGTTGGCCGTATTGGCGACAATGTTCTTTGGTGGGCTGTTGTTCATGATCTTGGGCAAACCACCGATACAGTCAATCCTCACGATCTTTTGGGAACCTTTGTTCGGAGAATTTGCATTTTATTATCGCCCACAATTACTGATCAAGGGCGCACCATTGGTGTTGATTGCCATAGGCCTGTCGCTGGGGTTCAAGGCCGGCATCTGGAACATTGGCGCTGAAGGGCAATACATCATGGGCGCGCTGTTTGGCGCCGGCATCGGGCTGGCATTTTACCCGATTGAGGGATGGTTTATCTTTCCGTTGATGGTGCTGGCGGGGGCCTTTGGTGGATGGTTATGGGCGATGATCCCTGCGTTCCTAAAGGTCCGGTTTGGCACCAATGAGATTCTGGTGTCCCTGATGTTGGTTTATGTGGCCGAGCAGTTTTTGGCCTCTATGTCCTTGGGGTTGCTCAAGAACCCTGAAGGGTTTGGGTTTCCCGGATCCCGGAATTTACAGCAGTATGATGCTGCCTTTAATGCGGAATTGATCGAAGGGACAGGCATGCATTGGGGTGTGGTTGCGGCTTTGATCGCTGTGATCTTTGCTTACGTCCTCCTCACCAAACATCGGCTTGGATTTGCCATTCGCGTCACCGGCGAAGCGCCGCGTGCAGCGCGTTTTTCCGGTGTGAACCCGACACGCTTGATCCTGTTTTGCATGGGTATGTCAGGATTACTTGCCGGTTTGGCCGGGATGTTTGAGGTTGCTGGTCCCGCCGGGCAAGTCACCATCGATTTCAACGTCGGCTATGGTTTCACCGCGATCATCGTTGCGTTTCTTGGTCGGTTACATCCCGTTGGTATCTTGCTGGCAGGGGGGCTGATGGCGCTCACTTATATTGGCGGAGACATTGCACAAAGTAACCTTGGCCTGCCCGCCGCCGCGATTCAGGTGTTTCAGGGGATGTTACTGTTCTTCCTATTGGCCCTCGATATGTTCACAAATTATCGACTGCGCTTTGGCCGCAGCGCGGAGGCGATATAATGGACCTTTCTGTCATCAACCCGCTCTTGTTCATCGCAGGTTTCCTTGTCGCCGCGACCCCGCTGATCTTTGCAGCCATGGGAGAATTGGTTGTTGAAAAATCTGGCGTCCTCAACCTTGGTGTTGAGGGCATGATGATCACCGGGGCGATCTGTGGTTTTGCCGTTGCAGTGGAAACTGGATCACCGCTGTTGGGCTTTGCTGCCGCTGCTGGTGGCGGTGCGCTTCTGAGTTTGCTGTTTGCATTCCTCACGCAAATCACGCTTGCCAATCAGGTGGCGTCGGGGCTTGCGCTTACACTCTTTGGTCTGGGTCTTTCTGCGCTTCTGGGGCAATCTTACGTCGGTGTAAAACCACCACGTCTTGGCGATATCGACTTTGGACCGCTGGCGGACATTCCGGTGATTGGGCCGATCCTGTTTACCCATGACATTATTCTGTATCTCGGCATTGCGTTGGTCGCCGCCACATGGGCGATCCTCAAATTCACCCGCGCGGGTTTGATCCTGCGTGCTGTGGGTGAAAGCCACGATGCCGCACATGCATTGGGGTACAAAGTTGTACGCATCCGCACGCTGGCCATTATGTTTGGCGGGGCCTGCGCAGGGATAGGCGGGGCCTACATTTCCCTGATCCGGGTGCCGCAATGGACCGAAGGCATGACAGCAGGTGTGGGCTGGATCGCACTCGCACTGGTAGTATTCGCCAGTTGGAAACCATGGCGGTTGTTGTTGGGTGCCTATCTTTTTGGCGGCATTACGCAATTGCAGTTAAATCTACAGGGTGCAGGCGTTGCCATTCCTGTCGAGTATCTGGCAATGTCGCCTTATGTTATCACCATTGTTGTTCTGGTGATCCTTTCACGCGACAAGTCTGCGGCACCTGCCTCACTTGGCCGTAATTTCCACGCCTCTAGTTAGGGGCCAACATCAAACATCGCTCAAAATTGGGCGACACAACCGGGGAACTATAATGAAAATATCTGCACTATTGACGGGGGCCGCATTGGCGCTTGGTCTGGCAACATCTGCCGTTGCACAAGACAAAACTAAAGTTGGTTTTGTTTATGTTGGCCCTGTCGGCGACGGCGGTTGGACTTATGAACACGACAAAGGCCGTTTGGCTGTTGAAGCTGAATTTGGCGACAAGGTCGAAACCGTGTTTGTCGAATCCGTGGCCGAAGGCCCTGATAGCGAACGCGTCATGACACAGATGGCGTTGGATGGTGCTGATCTGATTTTCACAACATCTTTTGGCTACATGGACCCAACGATCAACGTTGCCAAGAAATTTCCAAATGTGAAATTTGAGCACGCAACGGGCTATAAGCGCGCTGACAATGTTTCGACCTATTCTGCACGTTTCTACGAAGGCCGCGCCATTCAGGGCCACATCGCGGGTTCTATGACCGAGAGCAACATCATCGGCTACATCGGCTCTTATCCGATCCCTGAAGTGATCCGTGGCATCAACTCTGCGTTCATCCACGCACGCAAAGTGAACCCTGATGTGCAGTTCAAAATCGTTTGGGCCTACACATGGTTTGACCCAGCAAAAGAAGCAGACGCCGCCAAGGTTCTGATTGAACAGGGTGCTG
>JBARCK010000053.1:0-4439 GCA_049794015.1 Sulfitobacter sp.
CCACGGACTGCCTAAGGGCGTCACTCTTCACAGCGATATTGGGCGTTCAGAGATTGTGACCACAATCAAAAATGCAGACGGGGACGGCAAGATCGTGATCGTCGATCTTGAAGGCGTAGCTTCACAATTGGTGAGCCGCGCGATTTCGCAGGCTGATCTAGTCATCGTGCCCATGCAGCCAACTGCGCTGGATGCCGAGATTGGATCGGAAGCACTGGCGCTTGTTCGGGAAGAGGAAGAGGCGTTGAGCCGAACGATCCGACATGCGGTCGTTCTGACAAAAACAAGCGCTGCGGTAAAAAGCCGAGTGCAAAAAGAGCTGGAAAACCAACTGCGCGGGGCAGGGATCGACATGATCGAACCGTCTCTTGTAGCCCGTGCCGCATTCTCAGAACTTTTCGCCTATGGCGGTGATCTTACTTCGATGCTGAATAATCCAGATATTGTGACCGGCGGCAAGGTGGACAAGGCATTGCTAAACGCCACGGCATTTACGGAGGCGGTGTATGAGCGGCTCAAATAGATTGGCGGGCCTCACAGCGCGGCCCAAAGATACAGGTCCGGCGGAAGTGCGGAAGGTTGATGAGGTGGGTGAGGCTCGCGGCTTTGTTGACCGTACGCCACGGAAAAAACCTGGACGCAAGCCCAGTCCGCGGACGCACCAACTGCATCCTAAAGTTTTTCCTAGGGTAGGGGAGGCCATAGCTGCAGAAGCCGAAAAACAGGGAATTACGCAAGGCCAACTGATAGAACAGTTATGGGAGCATTATGAGCAATCCAAAAAAGACTAATATCTCATACCAACTTGAGATTTACTCTGCGTTCGTCGGGAATGGCAATATCGTGTCGAGAAATGGCAACGGGCGCTTGCTCCCGCATAAGGCTAACTACCTCAGCATGCAGAAAATGCGTTTCATGAGCAATTGATTTCAAGCTAATGCTCTGTTGAGCAAAGTCTTGAAAACAACATCGATTATTACTCATACTCAGACAGCAACGCCTCGTACTCTTCAATTACAGCACTTAAACGAGCAGTGAAAATTTCTTGCTCGTTTCCTTGTAACGGGCTTCGATCTAATGAAAATGCCTGTCCACGAAGCACATCTAAAAATCGAGCTTGAGAGGGGGCTATCTGTGTCAACGCTTCTGACATGCCCCAAATGCCAAGTCTGCCTACAAGATCGGATACGTCGGGTTCTGGGAAAAAATATGGATAAACAACGTACTCGTCCCCATGTCCATCTATGACAGAAATTAGGTTTTCCACTCTGATCGTCATTTCAATTTCAGGGATTAGAATTTGGCCAAAGTGATTGTCGCCTTGCTCGTAAGGGGCGTTAATCCAACGTCGCCTCTCGCTCCACCACAGTAAAAACCCATCCCTTAACTGAGGATACAAATTTCCCCTCCTTGGATTGGAATCAATGCGGCTCTGAGTATCGACGTGCAAATCTGATAGGCCTAGAACATGCTGTTTCGCATCATACCAAAATGGCCCGTAGAAATCGCCACCGCCGCTGTCAGTACCCGTCTCTCGCGCTATGTCCGCACGAATAATGCCGCGTATGTCAGCGCGACGGGCGGCAGTATCTGAAAAGGCTAGCTTTAGCGCCTTTCGCAAGGTGAGATTGTTTATTGGCAAAGCAAATCCTAACTTTTTAAACTTATTGAATTAAGAAGCCAAAACCTAATTCAATCAAGAAACTTCTTTTTCTTTGGATCATTTGCTCTGTCATGACGCTTAAGCCCTTATGCAAGCTCCCGGCTAGAAGCATGCATTGTGTTGCTCAGTAATGAAAACGTAGCTGGGCTATTTCCAAGCTCTGACCCTCACCCGCGCCGCTTACGCGATAAACCATTCGATCTTCTCGGGATATTCGTCGTGACCACCAACCGGTCAGATCCCCTTTCAAAGGTTCCGGCTTGCCAGTCCCCTTGAAAGGGGTCCGTTTACACTGCTTGATCAGCTCATTGACGCGATCGCGTATCTTTTCGTTCGTGTTGACCCAATGTTGGTAGTCTTCCCAACCTTGATCAGAAAAAACCAGCTTCACTCAGCCAGCTCACGCTCTTCGCCAGTTCCGGCGTCTAGTTGCGCGATCGAGGCGCGCAAACGGGATGCGTTTTTCGGGGTGGATAGGAGGTGCAATGTCTCGTTGACGGCGTTCCAAGTATCCAAAGATACGACGACGACAGACTCGCCCTTCTTGCGGGTCACGACAACTTCCTGCTTATCATTGATAGCACGGTCCATGACGCCTTTCAGCTGGGCGCGTGCATCTGAGTAGGTCATAACATCCATCGCGACTCTCCTTGTTGTCGTAACCTTATATGTACAACATTAAGTACAAGTAAAGAGGAGAGACACATATTGGTGCTTTTTGCTTAGTCTTGATCGAACTTAGTTTTGTAGATTTCATCAGGTGCGATCCACCCTTCTAGGTACTCTAAAGGGTCCAATGTTCCCAACATTGACCGTGCTAACCTAAGACGTTCTAAAAGCTTGTCTTTTCGCTCGCCGTCCAAGCCCTCAACCCGTGTTTCTGCCTCTAGAAAGAACCGCTCTACCAACACGGTGGACGCCCACCTATCCATGATCTCTGAGAGCTGCTTTTGACTATCGGCTCGAGCTTGCGCAACACGACGCTGATCTTCAGCCTGACGCCAGCGTTTTTGACTTTCTTCCCATTCAAGTTTCCGCTGAGCAGCTTCATTTTCTGCTTTTGCCATGAGTTTACGGATAGCGCCTTTGGAACTCTCCAATTTTCGGATGATGACTGGAACCATCGACTTAATGGAACTCTTTGGTGTGTCCTGCCAGCTTTCGGTCCACGCTACTCCCTGAAGAGGGGAGTAGGCGATTAACCGAAAACGACCACAAGGAAGGTCTTGCTCAGTCGTCCAAGTGTGAGCAGCATGCCCACGTCTCGAGGCTGGCAGCTTATTATTCTCCCGAACAAATTTTCCACCAATATACCGCATGATGGCCCGTTCAGTCATTTCTGTCAGAGTAATGCCAAAGGGCACATCTCCGACAAAAGTGATCGTTGGACGATGCGGCGACCAAATCGTACCCATTGAGTACCGACCGTACTTTCGATCTTTGCCCGGTGTTTCTCGCTCTTCAAAAGCAACTCGCTGCATCTTTTGATCTGGTGGCGCAAACTGAACCCTATGTCCTTTTGCACTAAGAGACTTATAGATTTCATTTGCAGTATCAATAGCTTGATCCAAACTCCTCCCTGACGCAATTATGTCCGGTAGCAGCTTCTTATAAGGTCTTAGAAATTCGCCCTCATCCAATTTTCTTGTTTTGCGAAAATGTCCTTCGACACCATTAAGGATCGGATGGCGACCAGTTTTCCCGGTTTGTGCTGCTGGTGTGCTTTGCGCCTTCCTTTGGATTGGCTTTCGTATCGGTCGCGCGATTGGCTTATCTTTTGTCCAACGCAACTGATCTCCTGGCGACGCGGGTGGTAAGTCAGGGCGTGGTTTGTCTTTACCTACTGCTTTCTTCTGCCAATACCCAACAGGCGGCCTTGGTACATTGAGAGCATCACAAACGCGAGCAAGGTACGAGCCAGACACACCAAATTTTTTAGCAAGATGGCTAGCTGGTGTAGTCCAAACTTGCTCATAGAGGTCTTCTCGGCTGACTTCGCTTTCTTCGGAGGCTTTGGCGCTTGGGGGCATTTTTGATCACCTGTAAACAACAGTTGCTAACCTCATAGATCACACACCCCTCTAAAGAGATGGACTCGAATTGAATTCACCTTCAAGATGAACCTATTGATCTATATTTGGAGTGATTATGCCTGATTTTTATGTGAACAAAAATAAGCAATCTAACGGCGATAACGAAGTGCACCGAAGCGACGAAGTCGGATGTCAAAATCCTGCATCTTCTGCTAATCGTGTCAATCTTGGATCGCATTCTGATTGCCACGGCGCTGTCCAAAAAGCGAAGTCTTCTGGCTACAACGCAAATGGCTGTTACTACTGCTGCAATACCTGTCACACTACCTGAGTATTCAACCGCGCGAGCTTTTGGTCATAAGCTTGCAGCATCGCTGTGTTCTAAAGCCCAGTAATAAGGTACACGCAGACTTAATTCTTAAAACCAGAGAAGGTTAGCATTCATGGCACTTAAACCAGGACCAAAGCCGATAGCAAAATCAACAGGAAAACCGGATCAGCGCCGCCGGGATAATAAAACCACACCAGGGAATACACCGTCCCTCAAACCTAGCAAGCCTCCAAAAGCAAAATGAAGAAGGCTCTCGTTAATTTGCCCTTCTGACCCGGTAGTCGATCGAACCTACATGAAATGCCGCACAGGCCGCTCACTTCTAAGTTAAATAGCGGTTCTTGCGACGGAAAGGCTGATCATTTCGAACGACATCCGCGAATTGCGTAATCATCACCTACGGGTCCATGCG
>JBARCK010000054.1:0-21450 GCA_049794015.1 Sulfitobacter sp.
GTGTACCTGTCTCGATTGACTGGTATGCAGCAACAGCCAAGCCAACAACAGCAGCGGTCAAAACAACCCAGTCAACTGTTACGGCGCCGTCTTCGTCTTTGCGGAAGTTTGCGATAAATTTCATCATAGTATGTCCCTCCAAGGATCATTGGTTTTAAGTTCTAACCCCGCCGTCCGTTTGGCACCTTCACTCTCAATCAAGTGCCTGTCCGACTTGGTATGACGCTATATAGACCTCTGAATGGGGCATGAATTTGGCAGCAATTGTGATAATTGTGCTTCGGCAGTCTGTTTTGGGGGAAAACAGGTTAACTGTCTGTTTTTTAACAATAATAAAAAGTGGAAAAAATCCAACTCTTTCAAAATTGATTGGTTTTGAGGTCAAATAAGGCAATATCGCCATGTTCTGTGCCCTGATTGCCTAGCCCGAACGCCTTTTTTATGGGATATTGCCGCCCAATCGAGCCAATAAAGCAAAAAAGCAGGCAGGCATGTACCGTATATTAATCGTTTCGCTGTTGGCGGGTGTCTTGAGCGTGGCTCAAGGCCATGCCGAAGGGCCAGCACCTTTCCCAGAATTCAGTGCCAAGCGGATCAAGCCGCCCAAAGCTGGCAACACCAACCGTATCAACATTCAAATCGACCCTGCTGCACAAGTGGTGGCAACGCCTGCGGCTGTCGCGCAGCCTTCGGGTGCGATTGCCCCCAAGGCACCGGGGCAGTTCGATTGGTTCTGGGCCAAGGTTTCGCCGGATGCTGCCAAAACAGGTCCCGGGCGATTGCAGGTCGCGTTGGCCACATTGGCTGGGGCGGGGCCAAAAGTGCCAGCGCCACGCCTGCAACAGATGCAGGACATCACCAAAGCCAACGGCACCGATATCTTGCGCTCAACCATCGGCACACAGGTGTCGCCCGCGTTGGTCTTGGCGGTGATCGCGGTTGAATCCGCTGGCAAAGCAGATGCGATCAGCGGGGCAGGGGCCGAAGGGCTGATGCAATTGATGCCGGATACCGCATCGCGCTTTGGCGTCACGGACAGTTTTGTGCCGACGCAGAACATCGCGGGGGGTGTGAAATACCTTGATTGGTTGATGGGCGAATTTGAACGTGACCCGATATTGGTACTGGCCGGATATAATGCGGGCGAAGGATCCGTGCGCAAACACGCAGGTGTGCCCCCCTTTGCGGAAACCCGTGATTATGTGCCAAAAGTGCTGGCCGCATTTCAGGTCGCTAAGGGGCTGTGCAAGACGCCGCCCGAGTTGATCAGTGATGGCTGTGTTTTTAATGCGATGAAATAGGGCGCACGCGAGATATTTTGATTTTTCTCTCGCAATCAAGCTTAGCGGTGATCCAACGCAGCGGGTGGACGGTGCGTCCACCTTACACGCGGTAAGTAAGGTGGGCGCATCCGCCCACCTCAGCTGTTTGATTAAACCAGCGTCGCCTGTGTCGCGGCGCGCAACTCTTCTTCCCTGACACCATCGGCGCACTCAACAATCCGCAATCCACCTTCAACCACATCCAATACACCCAGATTGGTGATGATGCGGTCGACCACAGCCTTGCCTGTCAGCGGCAGCGTGCATTCTTTCAACACTTTACTGTCGCCGTGCTTGTTGGTGTGATCCATCACAACCACCACACGGCCCACGCCCGCGACCAAATCCATGGCACCGCCCATGCCTTTGACCAACTTGCCGGGGATCATCCAGTTCGCCAGATCGCCGTTTTCAGCCACTTCCATCGCGCCCAAGATCGCCATCGCAATCTTGCCACCCCGGATCATGCCAAAGCTGGTGGCACTGTCAAAGTATGACGTGCGCGACAGTTCGGTGATCGTCTGCTTGCCCGCGTTGATCAGATCAGCGTCGATTTCATCTTCGATTGGGAAAGGGCCCATGCCCAGCATCCCGTTCTCAGATTGCAGCGTCACATCCATACCGTCGGGAATGTAGTTCGACACCAGCGTCGGAATACCGATGCCTAGGTTTACATACCAGCCGTCTTGCAGTTCTTGTGCAGCGCGTGCCGCCATTTGATTGCGATCCCACATGGTTTAACCCTCCCGCACTGTACGTTGTTCAATCCGCTTTTCGTGATCACCCTGAATGATCCGGTGCACATAGATGCCGGGCAGGTGGATCATGTCGGGGTCCAGCGACCCGCGCGGCACGATCTCTTCGACCTCAGCCACGCAGATGCGGCCACACATGGCGGCAGGTGGGTTAAAGTTGCGCGCAGTTTTGCGGAACACAAGGTTGCCCGTGTCGTCTGCCTTCCACGCTTTCACGATAGACAGATCAGCAAAGATGCCCTCTTCGAGGATATATTCCTCGCCGTTAAATTCTTTGACCTCTTTACCTTCGGCAATCACCGTGCCCACACCCGTCTTGGTGTAGAAACCCGGAATACCGCAGCCCGCCGCGCGCATCCGTTCGGCTAAGGTGCCTTGCGGGTTGAATTCCAACTCCAACTCACCCGACAGATACTGCCGCATGAATTCAGCGTTCTCGCCCACATAAGAGCTGATCATCTTTTTGACCTGCTTGGTCTGCAACAAAATACCGATGCCAAAGTCATCAACGCCTGCATTGTTGGATGCAAACGTCAGGTTCTTGGTGCCGGCCTCTTTGATCGCTTGTAGCAGCAATTCAGGAATACCGCAGAGGCCAAAGCCGCCCGCCGCAATCAACATGCCGTCAGATAGGACGCCTTCCAGCGCCTCTGCGGCTGATCCATAGACTTTTTTCATGGGCTGTACGCTCCCCCTCAATTGCTGCTTGATCCGGTGTCTCAAGGTTTGTGACGCCGCGCCGCGGCAAAGTCAATTGACCGGAGTGGGGGGAGCATCAGGTTAAAGAATGCGGACCTGCGTACCAACCGGGCACAACGCAAACAGTTCCTCGATCTTTTCATTATAGAGACCAATACAACCGTCCGAAGACCGCCGCCCAATCTTGCGGGTGTCATGGGTGCCATGGATGATATAGGCGGGCCAACTCAAATACATCGCGTGTGTCCCCAGCGGGTTGCCGGGGCCGGGTGGCATGTATTTATACTCTGGAAAGCGCTCCATCATCGACGCAGTTGGCGTCCAGTCTGGGCCTTCTTTCTTACGCACAATTTTGGTGTATCCGCGTTTGGTCAGCTCTTCTGTCGCAGGCACGGATGTCGGATAGACCCGGTAATCGTTGCCATCGGCGTTCCAATAATGCAGCGCTCGGGATGTTGTGTCAGCAACAATTGCAGCCTTGCCCAGATCATCAAAGTGATCCTGCCAGCGTTGACTAACAAAACTGCCAACGTTGCGCCGCACACCTATGACACTTGGATCAGCGATTTGCGCGCGCAAAAGGGATGGGGTGCACAGGGCGATGCCCGCGCCTGCGATCAATCTGCGCCTTGAAATGTTCTGCTCTGCCATGCTCTTGCCTTTCGCAATGTTCATTGCGGGTCGGTTTGGCAGGCGTGGTGCTCACTGGCAAATCACAGATGTATGATGTGCAAAGCGATGCCGTGGATCGGCATCACTCTTTCTTAGCTGGTGGCTTTTTCGCCGCTGGCTTCTTTTTGGCTGCTGGTTTCTTTGCAGCAGGCTTTTTGGCAGCTGCCTTTTTAGGTGCGGCTTTCTTCTTGGTTGCTGCTTTGCGTTTCGCAGGCGACTTGGCAAGCTTTTCCTCGATCAGTTCAACCGCACGTTCCATGGTCAGATCGCCGGGTTCGATTTCTTTTGGAATGGTTGCGTTGACCTTTTCCCACTTCACATACGGCCCGTATTTGCCTTCCATGATGTTCACGTCACCCTCAAATTCGGGGTGCGGACCCATCTCGCGGATCGGTTTTGCGGCCTTGCCCCGGCCACCACGGCTGGCGACTTTTTCGGCCAGCAACTGCACCGCGCGGTTCATACCAACGGTAAACACCTCATCCAGCGATTCCAGATTGGCATTGGTGCCGCCACGCTCAGATGTGCTTTCTGCATGTTTGAGGTACGGACCATAGCGCCCAATGTTGGACCAAACCATGATCCCGTCCTCGGGATGCGGGCCAACTTCGCGGGGCAGGGACAGCAGCATCAACGCCTTGTCCAACTCCAACTCCTCAGCAGGCCAATCTTTGGGCACGGACTGACGTGGTGGTTTTTTGTTTTCTTCGGTCACGGGACCGCGCTGCACGTAGGGTCCAAATCGGCCCTTGAACACCCGGATTTCATCACCTGCATCTTCACCCAACAACTTACCATCAGGGGGAATTGCAGATGCCTCAGCTTCTGGATCAGGCGGGCCAAAGGGGCGTGTGTAGCGGCATTCAGGATAGCTAGAGCACCCGATGAACGCCCCACCGGATCGGGCGGTGCGCATAGAAAGACGCCCAACTTCACAGTTCGGACATAGACGCGGGTCGCCACCATCCTCCAAAGGTGGGAACAGATGTGGTTCCAACACTTCGTTGATTTTTTCCAGCACCTCAGTGATGCGCAGATCGGCCGTTTCGGCAATCGCGGCAGAAAAGTCGCGCCAAAAGCGGTTAAGCACGTCTTTATAGTTGGCATCCGCCGCTGACACTTTGTCCAGCTGATCCTCAAGATCAGCGGTAAAGTCATAGCCGATGTATTTGCGGAAATAGTTTTCCAAGAACGCCGTCACCAAGCGCCCCTTATCTTCGGGGATCAGACGGTTGCCATCCTTGCGCACATATTCGCGGTCTTGGATCGTGGTCACAATGCTGGCGTAGGTCGACGGGCGGCCAATGCCCAGTTCTTCCATGCGCTTAACCAGTGTCGCTTCGGTATAACGCGGTGGCGGTTGGGTGAAATGTCTAAGTGCTACGACATGTTGGTCTGCTCTGATCAAGCCTCCCTTAAATTTGAGCAATGGATCATCGTCAGCAGCTTCTTCAATAACATCACCATCTTCAAGGTTCTGAGCGAATTCGCGGTCAAATTTTGCGTTTCCTTCAACTATTTTTACCGGATCATTCTGCACGATCTGCGGCAGCCGTTTTTCATCATCGTCGCCGACCACATCGTCACGGCCTTCTTCGTAAACACGCAAGAATCCGTCAAACAGCATCACCTGACCTGTCGCGCGCAGGCCAACCTGATCGTCTTTGCTGCCAATCTCGACCGTGGTGCGTTCCAGACGCGCACTTTCCATCTGGCAGGCGAGGGTACGCTTCCAGATCAAATCATACAGCTTGGCTTGATCGCTCTCCAACTTCAGGCTCGGCGCATCTTTGGTCATGTCCGTCGGGCGGATACATTCGTGCGCTTCTTGGGCGTTCTTGGCTTTGTTTTTGTAGATACGCGGGGCATCTGGCACATATTCCGCACCATAGCGGTCTTTGATCGCATCACGCGCCATGGTCACGGCCTCGGGGGCCATGTCGATACCGTCGGTCCGCATGTAAGTAATGTGTCCAGCCTCGTACAAACGCTGCGCCGTGCTCATTGTCTGGCGTGCACCCATGCCAAATTTGCGGCTGGCGTCTTGTTGTAGGGTCGAGGTCATAAAGGGCGCGGATGGATTGCGGTTGGCTGGTTTGGCCTCAACACTTGTGACCGTCAGATCACGGCTGGTGATCGCCTGCACGGCCATTTCGGCCTGCGTGTCATTGGCCAGATCAAAGCGATCCAGCTTTTTACCCGCAAGCGTCACAAGACGTGCTTCGAATTCTTGACCGCGCGGCGTCGCAACCAAGGCTTTGACGGTCCAATATTCGCGGTTGCGGAAGGCTTCGATCTCCATCTCGCGCTCAACGATGATGCGCAGGGTGACCGATTGCACGCGGCCCGCTGATTTTGCACCGGGCAATTTGCGCCACAACACAGGCGACAGATTAAAGCCCACGAGATAGTCCAACGCACGACGCGCCAGATACGCCTCAACCAAAGGCATATCGACCTGACGCGGGTTTTGCATGGCCTCGGTCACGGCCTTCTTGGTGATCTGGTTGAACACTACGCGGCTGACGGGCGTGTCTTTCTTGATCGACTTGCGCTTGGTCAACGCCTCTTGCAAATGCCAACTGATCGCCTCGCCCTCGCGGTCAGGGTCAGTTGCGAGGATCAGTTCGTTATCAAGCGCCAGTGCATCGGCAATCGCTTTGACATGCTTTTTGCTGTCGCTGGCGATCTCCCATTTCATGTCAAAGTCGTTTTCGGTGTCGACCGATCCATCCTTGGGCGGCAGGTCGCGCACGTGGCCATATGAGGCCAAAACGGTGAAGTTATCGCCAAGATAATTGTTGATCGTTTTGGCCTTGGCAGGGGATTCGACAACAACAACTGGCATAAAATCAAGCACCTTTAATGAAAATCATGGGCGGTCTGTGCGCTGTCACATGTGGGAGGTGAGGGGGGTTTGTCAATGCGCCAGCTATGGGAAAGGACGCGATTGCGCGTCAATCATGTGCCTTAAGCGGGAAAAATGGTAGGTTTGGTTGTTATAAGTCGTCGCGGTTCAATCAGTTCCTTAATCGGTGTGAAAGCTGTGATGATCTAAACAACCCGCGCCAGCAATCCACCGGGGCGGCGCGCGATTTCACCTTCAAGTTCCAGATCAACCAAGGCAGGGGCAATATCGGACGGGGACGCTTGTAGATCGCGGATCAACTGGTCCTCTGCGATCGGGGAAGGCCCTAATCGGGACAGGATTTGCAAGTGCAGGGCAGCGGTGTCGCGCAGGCTGCGGTTTTCTTTTGCAGGCGTTGCAGGGGGCAACGGCAACTCAGGCGCATTTGTGTGCTGATGGTCTGGCCCTAATGCTTCAAGCACATCATTGGCAGAGCGTACCAAGGTGGCCCCATCGCGGATCAACATATTGCATCCAGATGCACGGGCATCCAGCGGATGCCCCGGCACCGCCAAAACATCGCGCCCTTGGTCCAGCGCATCGCGCGCAGTTATCAGACTGCCGGATTTTGCTGCCGCCTCAACAACGATGGTCGCACGGCTGAGGCCAGAAATGATACGATTGCGGCTTGGGAAATGTCGCGCCATCGGCTGCAACCCCATCGGTTGTTCAGACAGGCGCAGCCCAGATTTCGCGATGTTCAGCGCCAATTCGGTGTTTTCGGCAGGATACATGATATCTACACCACCTGCTTGCACTGCGATGGTACCTGTTGCGAGCGCAGCCAAGTGTGCAGCGGCGTCTATGCCGCGCGCCAAACCTGACACAACGACATATCCAGCATCACCCAAATCATGTGCCAAAGATTTAGCCATCCGGGTGCCAAGCGATGAGGCGTTGCGCGCGCCGACAAGCGAAATCATCGGGCGGGACAAAAGCGCCGTATCACCGATGCACCACAAAAACGGTGGTGCATCTGCAAGGTCGTTTAACAGCGTCGGATAAACGGCCTGTCCTTGTGCAACCAATTTTGCACCAGCGGCACGGGCTGCCTTTAGTTCAGCCCAAACAACTGCTTCGGGACAAACCTGATAGCTGGAAACGCCCGCGGCGCGCGCCACCTCTGGTAGCGCGGCTAGCGCGTTTTGCGCAGTGCCATGTTCGATCAGCAGACGTTTGTACGTCGAAATGCCAACCCGGCGCGAGCGCAACAGACGAAGACAGGCAAACTGTTCATCTTCCTGGGTGGGTGGGAGTGGGGGGTGATTGGAAGAAGGATGTAGGTCCTTGTCAGTCATCCCATGTCTCCATCCGTTGCTAGAATCAGGTATAGGGCGAACTGGTTAACGCGCAGTGAATCGTTCTGGGCGGATTTCACATAAATCCTGCAAAAGCGGTGGACGATGCGTCCACCTTACATTTGCCGGCTGGTAAGATGGACGCATCGTCCACCCATGGTATCAAGCTGCCGCACCGCCCACGGTTAACCCGCCAATCATCAGCGTCGGTTGGCCCACGCCTACCGGGACCCATTGGCCTTGTTTGCCGCAATTACCCATGCCTGGGTCAAGAGCCGGATCATTGCCAATCGCGCGGATCTGTTTCAGCGCCGTGGCCCCATCCCCAATCAATGTGGCCCCTTTGACAGGCGCGCCAACCACGCCGTTTTGCACGCGGTACGCCTCAGTACAGGAAAACACGAACTTGCCGTTGGTGATGTCCACCTGACCGCCCCCAAACCCAACAGCATAAATACCGTCCTTGAGGTCCGCCACAATATCACCAGGCGCAACATCACCACCTAGCATATACGTGTTTGTCATGCGCGGCATTGGAATATGCGCATAGGATTGACGCCGCCCGTTGCCCGTGGATTTCACCCCCATCAGGCGCGCGTTTTGACGATCCTGCATGTAGCCGACCAGCACGCCGTCTTCGATCAGTGCATTCTTGGCGCTGGGCGTGCCTTCATCATCGACACTGATCGACCCGCGCCGATCAGGGATTGTGCCATCATCCAGTACTGTCACACCTTTTGAGGCGATTTGTTGGCCCATCAACCCGGCAAAGGCAGAACTGCCCTTGCGGTTAAAATCACCCTCTAACCCATGCCCAATCGCCTCGTGCAGCAAAATACCGGGCCAGCCGGGGCCAAGGACCACGTCCATCACGCCAGCTGGGGCAGGGACAGCGTCTAGGTTCACGACGGCAATGCGCAACGCCTCGCGCGCCTTTGCCTGCCAATCGTCGCGCGCCAGCAAGCCATCCAGACCCACACGTCCGCCGCCGCCCGCACCACCGCTTTCGCGCCGCCCGTCTTTTTCAACGATCACGGAAACATTCACACGGGTCATCGGGCGGATGTCGCGCACGGAGGTGCCTTCGGGACGCAGAATTTCGATCTCTTGCAAGCTGGCCGCGATAGAGGCGCTGACCTGCACAACACGATTATCCAAACCACGCACAAAATCGTCGATCTCGCGCAGCGTTTCGATTTTTACAGGAAAACTTGCCCCGGCAATCGGGTCTTGGTCTGTATAAAGCCGCGTGTTTGTTCCGTCGGGCGCGTCAGCCCATGTGCCACCGCCGTCACCCACGGCCAAGCGCGCGGTTTGTGACGCACGGCGCAAGGCGCTTTCTGAAATCTCGGTGGAATGGGCGTATCCTGCGACCTCACCGCGCACGGCGCGCAGCCCGAAGCCTTCTGATGCATCATAACTGGCGGTCTTTACCCGACCATCATCCAGCACCAGCGACTCTGAGCGGGCGCGTTCAAAGAATAATTCACCATCGTCAGCCCCAGCCACAGCTTCACGCAAGGTCTTTAGGGCGGTTTCGCGGTCCAAATTGGCCTCAAAGGGAGAAAACGTACTGCTGCTCATTTGGGTTTGTCCTAAATTCAGGCCACAAAAACACAATTCGCGTCCGTTTGACGCAATCGGGTGGCTTTATCTTGAACTCAGAATATGATTGTAAGCACTAGGATTACAACGGGCGGGCTGCTTCGCTAAGCTGTCCACATCAAGATTCGCACTTAATGGTCACAAGATCAGGACGACATATGAAACATCTTCTCTCTTTTTCGGGTCTTTTGGCCAGTTTTGCCGCTCTGCCCGCAATGGCGCAGGAATCACTGCGCATTGATGGCCTTGAGGTTATCGGTGCGCCGGTTGACGGCGAAACTGGATTTCAGCCTGCGGTCACACGTTTGGCACAGGATATTCACTTCCTGGATAACCTGATCAACGTGATCATTTTTGCCATCACATTGTTTGTGACAGGTCTGATTCTGTGGGTGGCGTTCCGCTACAACAAAAAGCGTAACCCGACGCCTGCGTCTTTCACCCACCACACACCTGTTGAAATCGCATGGACAATCCTGCCGATTGTTATTCTGGTGCTGATTGGTGCCTATTCATTGCCAATTTTGTTCCGCCAGCAAGAAATCCCTGTCGCGGACATCACGATCAAGGCGGTCGGCAACCAATGGTATTGGTCCTACGAATACGTTGACGAAGAATTTGGCTTTGACAGCTACATGATTGGTGCACCTGCGACACTGTCCTCTGAGGATGAAGAAGCGGGTGCCGTGGCCAATGTGTTGAATGACGCAATGGAAGCGAAATTGGTTGCTGCTGGATATGATCGCGATGCATGGCTCTTGGCGACAGACACATCTGTTGTGGTGCCGGTTGGTAAAACAATTGTGATGCAAGTAACGGGATCTGACGTGATCCATGCTTGGGCAATGCCTGCCTTTGGCGTCAAGCAAGACGCGGTTCCGGGCCGTTTGGCTGAATTGTGGTTCAGCGCCGAGAAAGAAGGCGTGTACTTTGGGCAGTGTTCCGAACTTTGCGGTCAGGCGCACGCTTATATGCCGATCACGGTCAAAGTCGTGTCTGAGGCCGCCTATGCTGAATGGATCGGCAAAGCCAAAGCAGAATACGCCGGGATTGATCAGCCTGTAACGGTTGCATCAAACTAAACATAAACGCGGGGTGGGCGATGCGCCCACCTTACGGACTTAATTGTAAGGTGGGCGCGCCGCCCACCTGCTTTACAGGATAAAGGTCGCTATGACTGACATCACCAATACACCAGCATCTGAATACGAGGCACAGTTGGGCGATTATTTCGCGCTGCTTAAACCACGTGTGATGCAATTGGTCGTGTTCACGGCTGTTGTTGGCATGTTGGCGGCCCCCGTTTCTGTACATCCTGTCATTGCATTCGCATCCATCTTGTTTGTCGCGATTGGTGCGGGTGCATCTGGCGCGCTTAACATGTGGTGGGATGCAGACATTGACGCGGTGATGCGCCGCACAAAGTCACGCCCGATCCCATCAGGTCGGGTTCAGCCGGGCGAAGCTTTGGCGATTGGCGTTGCACTTTCTGGCATGTCAGTTGTGATGTTGGGGCTTGCCGCAAATCTGCTGGCGGCTGCGATGTTGCTGTTCACCATCCTGTTTTACGCAGTGGTCTATTCCATGTGGCTGAAACGCGCGACGCCCCAAAACATCGTTATTGGCGGTGCCGCTGGTGCATTCCCGCCCGTTATTGGCTGGATTATCGCAACAGGCAGCTTTGCAATCGAACCATGGTTGATGTTTGCCCTGATCTTTATGTGGACGCCGCCGCATTTCTGGGCATTGGCGCTGTTCATGCGCTCTGACTATGATGACGCAAAGGTGCCGATGTTGACGGTCACCCATGGCCGTCCATCAACGCGGCGTCACATATTTGTTTATACTGTACTATTGGCCGTTCTGGCCGTGGGCACTGCGTTCACCTCAATTGGTGGTCCAATTTATCTGGTTGCCGCGGTTATTTTGAACGTGTTGTTCTTGCTGGGTGCTTGGAACATCTGGAACCGGGATGAAAACGACGCAGAGGGCGATGATTACGCGGTCGAGCGCAAGTTCTTCCGCCTGTCGCTCTACTATCTCTTCCTACACTTTGGCGCGATCCTAATCGAAGCGTCTTTGCGTCCTTGGGGCCTTGGAGGCTGGTCATGAACATGCGTGTCGAACATGAAATTCACAGCCGCCGTAAAGGTCGCAATGTGGGTATCGGCCTGATGCTGGGTGCCTTTGTTGTGCTGGTGATGGTGCTGACGTTTGTGAAAATCACCCAGACTGATTTCACCAAAGCCGCCCGTGACGCAGCGGCGGCCAGTGCAGAACAACAGCAGGTCAATCAATAATGGCGCTGTCAGGACCACAGAAAACAGTGATGCAAACGGTGTCCCTTGTTGTTGTCATGGGCGGTTTGGCATGGGCATCAGTGCCGTTTTACGACTGGTTCTGCCGTGTCACAGGCTTTGGTGGTACACCGGGCCAGGTCGATGTCGCATCTGACGAAGTTTTGGATCAAACCATCAAAGTGCGCTTTGACGGGTCGATTAACGCGGGGCTGGCATGGGAATTCAAACCAGTTGTGCGCGAAATGGAAATACGCATCGGTGAAACTGGCCTTGCTTTTTATGAGGCATATAACCCCACCAGCAGACCCATCGCAGGACAAGCCAGCTATAACGTGACGCCCTACACCGCAGGCGCGTTCTTTGAAAAAATCGACTGTTTCTGTTTCACCGAACAAGTGCTGGCACCGGGCGAACGTGTCCAAATGCCGGTGAGTTTCTATGTTGATCCAGAAATCGTCAAAGACCGTGACGGGAAGTTTGTACATACCATCACACTATCCTATACATTCTATCAAATTGACCTGCCCGAAGGCTATGCAGCCCTCGATCAGGCCACAACAACAGACCTGAATTAACAAAGGTGAGGGACCCCGCATCATGGCCCATGCAAAGAACCACGACTATCATATCCTAGCCCCGTCGACTTGGCCCCTGTTGGGTGCACTTGCAGGCTTTATCATGCTTGTTGGCGGCGTATTGTGGATGCACGGCATTACGCCCTTCCTGTTCTTGGGTGGCTTTGTTGCGACGCTCTATGTGATGTTCGCATGGTGGCGCGAGATGGTTGTCGAAAGCCATGTGGGGGATCACACGGGCGTTGTGCGCATCGGCCTGCGCTATGGGTTTATCTTGTTCATCATGTCAGAAGTGATGTTCTTTGTTGCGTGGTTCTGGACTTTCTTCAAACAGGCCATGTACCCGATGAACGAATACCTCGGTTCTGAATATGTGCCGCCAGAGATTTATCAGGTTGATGCTTTTCACTTGCCGCTGATCAACACATTGATTCTGTTGTTGTCTGGTTGTGCTGTGACTTGGGCACACCACGCGCTGGTGCATGAAAACAACCGCAAAGATTTGGTTAATGGTCTGGCGATCTCAATCGTGCTGGGCATCCTGTTTACTGTGTTGCAGGCCTATGAATACAGCCACCTTTTGCATGAAGGCTGGGTATTTGGCGAAGACGCATTCTTTTCCGCGTTCTTTATGGCCACCGGCTTTCACGGTTTTCATGTTGTGATCGGGACAATCTTTCTGGCCGTTTGTATGATCCGCGCCATGAAAGGCGACTTTACACCAGAACAGCACGTCGGTTTTGAGACCGCCGCGTGGTACTGGCACTTCGTTGACGTGGTGTGGTTGTTCTTGTTCTTTGCTGTCTACGTCTTTGGCATCCCGGCCTAAGAAGGTCCAAGGCATGACTTTGCAGGGTTGCAATCGCGCCCCTGCTGCGTAAAACCAAAAGCGCGTGAAGCATCGCTTCACGCGCTTTTTCTTTGAGGCTGGATCCCTTCATGAACCGCGCGATTTTCTTTGTCATCATTGGTCTGGGCGGGGCGGCTATTCTGCTTAGTCTGGGTGTGTGGCAGGTACAGCGGTTGGCATGGAAAGAAGGCGTGATCGCGGACATCAATGCGCGCATTGACGCAACGCCTGTGGCCTTGCCAGATGCGCCGACACCTGATGCAGATGCCTATCTGCCCGTCACTGTGTCGGGGCGATATGCTGGCGATACGCTGCGGATATTGATCTCGCAAAAGGTGCACGGCGCTGGGTATCGGTTGATCACAGTCCTTGAAGGCCCGGATGGGCGGATACTTGTGGATCGTGGCTATATCGCTGTGGACGACAAAGGCATCGCCACACCGGACAACGAGGTCACTGTCACGGGTAATCTACAATGGCCACAAGAGGCGGATGGGTTCACCCCTGATCCCGATTTCGACAATAACATCTGGTTCGCCCGCGACGTGCCAGCGATGGCTAAGGCTCTTGATGCACGTCCGATATTGTTGGTGGCGCGCAGTGTGTCCCAAGACGACCCCGTTGTGACGCCTCTGCCTGTTGCGACAGCCCGCATTCCAAACGACCATTTGCAATATGCCATCACGTGGTTCTCGCTGGCGGCCATCTGGCTTGCCATGTCATTCTATTTTGTGCGCCGCAGAGCGCCCGTATCCGAAAGCTGACCCAATGCGTTACATTTCAACCCGTGGCACCGCGCCGATCCTAAGCTTTGAAGAGGCGATGCTGACTGGTCTGGCCCGCGATGGTGGGCTTTATGTGCCCGAAACGATCCCAACGCTGACCCATGATCAGATCGCCGTGATGCAGGGTCAATCTTACGAAGAGGTCGCCTTTACTGTGATGCGCCCCTTCATCGGGGACACTTTCACCGACGCCGAATTCCGCGAATTGATCGCCAAGGCATACGCCGGGTTTGGCCACACCGCGCGTGCACCTTTGGTGCAATTGGCCCCAAATCATTTCCTATTGGAATTGTTCCACGGCCCAACGCTGGCGTTCAAAGACTTTGCCATGCAACTGATCGGCCAGATGTTTCAAAAGGCATTGGGCCGCAAAGGCGAGCGTGTGACAATTGTGGGCGCAACTTCGGGTGACACTGGGTCGGCGGCGATTGAAGCGTTCCGTGGGCTTGATAACGTCGATGTCTTTATCCTGTATCCGCATGGCCGCGTGAGCGACGTGCAACGCCGTCAAATGACGACGCCGAGCGAAAGCAATGTGCATGCGCTTGCCGTGGATGGTGATTTTGACGATTGCCAAGCGCGCCTCAAAGATATGTTCAACGACTTTGAATTTCGCGACGGCGTAAAGCTGGCTGGGGTGAACTCAATCAACTGGGGCCGTGTACTGGCACAGGTGGTTTATTACTTTACCTCTGCTGTCAGTTTGGGTGCACCGGATCGGCAAATCAGCTTTACCGTGCCAACAGGTAACTTTGGTGACATCTTTGCGGGGTACATCGCCAAACGCATGGGCCTACCGATTGCCGATCTGGTGATCGCGACCAACCAAAACGATATTCTTGATCGCTGCCTCAAAGGGCAGGGCTATCACAAGGGCGGCGTGCACCCATCGATTAGCCCATCCATGGATATTCAAGTCTCATCCAATTTTGAACGGGCGTTGTTTGATGCCTATGATCGCGACGGCAATGCGGTGGCACAATTGATGGACGAACTTGGGAAAGGCGGTTTTGACGTCAGCCAAGGCGCGATGCAGGTGCTGCAAGATACATACAAGTCTGGGCGCGCGTCCGAGGAAGAAACTTCTGCCACAATCCAAGACCGCATGAAAACCACAGGTGAGATGTTATGCCCGCACTCCGCTGTGGGGGTGAAGGTGGCCGACGAACAACGCGATGCATCTGTCCCGATGATCACCTTAGCCACCGCACATCCTGCCAAATTCCCCGACGCTGTCGAGGCGGCAACTGGCCAACGCCCCGGGCTGCCGGCACGCATGGCGGACCTGTTTGAACGTGACGAACGCTTTACCCGTGTCGCCAATGATTTGGACGCGTTGAAAACACATATCAAAGGGGCGCTTGACGCATGAGCCTGAACCAGCACCGCCTGTCCAACGGCTTTCGCATCGTGACCGAACATATGCCGGGGTTGGCATCTGCGTCTATTGGGGTTTGGGTTACGGCAGGGGGGC
The DNA here is from genome assembly GCA_049794015.1 of Sulfitobacter sp. Classification (GTDB taxonomy): domain Bacteria; phylum Pseudomonadota; class Alphaproteobacteria; order Rhodobacterales; family Rhodobacteraceae; genus Sulfitobacter. Next base: position 15,244 of record JBARCK010000054.1, read on the forward strand.
GTCACGAAACGCCTGCCCAAAACGGGATTGCACATTTCTTGGAACATATGGCGTTTAAGGGGACGGCCAAGCGCACATCCTTGCAAATTGCCGAAGCCATCGAAGATGTAGGCGGGTACATCAACGCCTATACCAGCCGCGAGGTGACCGCCTATTACGTGCGCGTGTTGGAAAACGATGTCGCGCTAGGATTGGACGTGATTGCCGACATTCTGCGTAATCCAATCCTTGATCCAAACGAGATCGAAGTCGAACGCGGCGTAATCTTGCAAGAGATCGGTCAGGCGTTGGATACACCAGATGATGTGATCTTTGATTGGCTGCAAGAAAAAGCCTATCCAGATCAGCCGATTGGCCGCACGATCCTTGGGCCATCTGAACGTGTGCAAAACTTTTCTCGCGAGGATCTGCAATCTTTCATCGGTGATCATTACGGTCCCGAACAGATGATCTTGTCCGCAGCAGGTGCAGTTGACCACGATGAAATTGTGAAACTTGCCGAGGCGCTGTTTGGCGATATGCCCCCCAAACCGATGTTTCAGATGGATGCAGCGCGCTTTGCGGGCGGCGAGACCCGCCAGATCAAATCGCTGGAGCAGGCGCATTTTGCATTAGGCTTTGAATCACCCGGCTATCGCGCTGACGATATCTATGTCGCGCAGATTTATGCATCTGCTTTGGGTGGCGGTATGTCCTCGCGTCTATTCCAAGAAATCCGTGAAAACCGGGGGCTGTGTTACACGATCTTTGCCTCTGCGGGGGCTTACGCTGACACGGGCATGACCACGATCTATGCGGGCACCAGTGCTGAACAATTGCCGGAACTCGCGACGATCACCGTGGATGAAATGAAACGCGCCGCATCTGATATGTCGCCCGCCGAAGTTGCGCGCGCACGTGCGCAGATGAAAGCAGGATTGCTGATGGGTCTTGAAAGCCCCTCTAACCGTGCTGAAAGGTTAGCGCGTCTGATCCAAATTTGGGACCGCATTCCACAACTCGAAGAAACAGTGGCGCAAATTGACGCGGTGACGACCGGTGACGTGCGTGACTTTGCCGAAACCATGGCATTGGCCGCGCCCGCTGCTTTGGCCCTCTATGGTCCAGTCGAAAACGCCCCAACGCTTGCCGCTTTGCAGGAGCGCCGCGCCGCCTGATGCTGTTGCTCAAACGTAAACTCCGGGTCGAAACCGAACGCCTGACCCTGCGCACACCGCAGCATTCAGACTTTCGCGCATGGACCGCACTGCGAGTCAAAAGCCAAAAATACCTAACCCCCTGGGAGCCGTCCTGGGCGGAGGATCATCTGAGCCGCAAATCCTTTTCGAACCGGGTCTATTGGGCGCAACGCTCGGTCAATGGTGGCACCGCCATGCCGCTGTTTTTGATACGGCGCGAAGATCAATCATTGGTTGGTGCGATCACTTTGGACAACATCCGCCGTGGTCCTGCACAGGCTGGCACTTTGGGCTATTGGACCGGCGAACCTTTTGCGCGCATGGGGTATATGCGTGAGGCAATAGAGGCGATGGTGCATCAGGCATTTACCCGCCTTGATCTGTCGCGCATCGAAGCAGCCTGTTTGCCAGAAAATGTGGCGTCGCGTGGGTTGTTGGAAAAGACCGGGTTCAAGTACGAAGGTGTCGCACAAAGCTATCTACAGATTGATGGGCGCTGGCGGACCCATGTTTTATTTGCATCTTTGCGCGGGGATCGACGGGGTAAAACCGAGGCGGGCTAGGGGGCAAACCGGGCCTCCAACGATCTACTTTATAAAGTGGCAAATCTTCTTGCCGCCATCGGTGCCATAATTAACTTCCCACTTTTTGCAGTGCTTCAGCGCATCCGCCTTTGCTTTTTCAGGGTCGCTATTAAATCCATAACCGCATCCCCGGATGCCTGTTCTCGTATCATCCTTGCGGCCAGCAAAGTAGAAATGAAATTCTGGATATTTCCTGCGAAACGTTTTGAGCCGCTTTAAAACCTTGGAACAGCCAAAGGAATCCTCGCTGAGTTCGCTTAATTCTTCTTTGATGGTCTCGACCGCAGATTTGGCAAATACTGGTCCTGATAAGGACAAGAACAGCACAAAACTGACAGCAGTGATGAGCATTTTCATCTCAAATAGTCCTCCTTGGCTCTTAAGAAGGATGCCCAAATCCCTATGCCTGCGCAACACTTCAAAAGAACGCAGTTTTATCCCCCCACAAACCGCAGCGTGTCAAATTGGCCTCGCAATGCGCGCACCTCATCCGCCATGCCTGCCGGATCGTTTGAGCGTAACGCCCGCGCCACAAGCGCCGCAATCTCTGGTACATCCGACACACCCACGCCCCAGCGCACCAGTTCAGGCGTGCCAATACGCAACCCGTTCATGTCACCGGGCACATCGGCAATTGGCAAGCCAATGCCGCAGGCTAAAAATCCAGCTTTACGCAGCTTCTTTGATGCGGCTTGTCCACCGCCAAACTCAGCGGCCTCAATTGCAAACTGGTGCGAATGGGTGAAACCTTGCTCTTTTGCAAACACAGGCAGCCCCGCGCTGTCCAGTTCTTTGGCAAAGGCTTGTGAGACTGCAATCATTTCCGCCGCATACTCTGCGCCAAAGTCGATCCAATCTAACATCGTCAGCGCAAGTGCCGCAGATTTGGCCGCATCAAAGTTCGCTGTCATGCCGGGAAAGGCGATGGCATCCAGCCGTTCAGCCAATTCGGCGTCATTGCTGACAATCAATCCACCTGCCGGGCCACCTAGGCTTTTGTAGGTGCTCATTGTCATCATATGCGCACCCTCAGCCAAGGGATTACGCCACACGCGCCCCGCGATGATCCCGCATTGATGGGCGGCGTCAAATAACACCTTTGCACCAACGTCGTCCGCAATTGCGCGGACCTGTGCAACAGGATGTTCAAAGAGGTTCAGGGATGATCCAACGGTGATCAGCTTTGGCTTTACCTCATGCGCCAATCTGCGCAGCGCGTCGATATCAAGCGTATATCCATCGGCATTGATCGGCGCTGGTACGGTTTTTAGACCAAACAGTCCCGCACAGCCCGCCGCGTGGTGGGTGACGTGCCCGCCAATTGACGCAGGTGGCGCGATGATCGTATCGCCGGGTTTGCAGGTCGCCATAAAGCCATAGAGATTGGCAATCGCCCCTGATGGCACCCGGATTTCCGCAAATTTTGCGTCAAAGACTTGGGCGCATAATTCTGCCGCGATGACCTCAATTTCTTCGATGGCTTCCAACCCCATTTCGTATTTGTCACCGGGGTATCCCAATGAGGGGCGTGTGCCGATGCCAGAGGACAATATCGCCTCGGCGCGTGGTGACATGACGTTGGTGGCTGGATTTAAATTGAAACAGTCGCGTTCGTGGATGTCGCGGTTTTGCTTTGCCAGTTCGGCAATCTTTGCAGCAATCTGATCCGAAGACTGACCTTGCATGGCTTTGGCAATATCGCTGACGCGTGCTTCACAGGTGTTTGGTACCCAGTTTCTATGTGCCAGCATCATACGTTTTCCTTTTCAATTTTCTAATCATTGCGCAGCTTGCATATTCCACGCAAATCAGTTTTTCTGAATATTGGGATAGAAAATCTAAGGGTAGATAATGCCAGTCAAACCACCACGCCCGCGTGGCCCCCATCTGAACGCGATGCGCTGCTTTGAGGCATCTGCGCGTTTGGGTGGGTTTGCGGCAGCGGCGGATGAATTATCTGTGACCCCCGGTGCAGTATCGCAACAGATCAAGGCACTAGAGGATTGGTTGGGCGCAGCCTTGTTTGAACGTCGTTCCCAAGGCGTGGCGTTAACACCCTTGGGTGCAGAGGTCGTTGATGATTTCACCACAGCCTTTGATGCTTTGGGTGGTGCCCTACACAACTTGCGCGCCAAGGCACCGCAATCCAAGGTCAACATCGCAGCACTCCCGAGCATCGCCCAACTGTGGCTTGGCCCGCGTTTGCCTGCGGTACGCGGCGCATTCCCCAACCTGTCCATTTCAGTGACGGCGCTGGAAACACCCCCGAACCTACAGCGCGAGATGTTTGACCTGTCGGTGTTCTTTGCCGACTCTTCACATGTGCCACAGCAACACATTTTGCAGCGTGACGTGATATTTCCCGTATGTACTCCTGCATTGGCTTCACAGTTGAATGCGCCCAAGGATCTGGAAAACGTGACGCTGATTTATGATGCAACTTGGTCAGATGATTGGATGACGTGGCTAAAAGGCGCGGGTCTGCCGTCTAATCTGGCGCGACCCGGTCCGGTATTTTCGCTTTATGCACTTGCGTTAAGTGAGGTGGTGCAGGGGGCAGGTGTGATGATTGGCCATGAGGCACTGGTCAGGCAGCACCTACAGTCTGGTGCTTTGGTGATGCCCTTTGAGCATCGTGTTGATACGCATAATGCGCTGGTTCTTGAGGCCGCAGGACAGCCAAATACATCCTCCTTGCTGCGCGATGTGATGAAAATCCTTATACCGTGATCATTCGCCCCTTGCATCTGAGCGCGCCCAGTCGGATCAATGCCATATGACATTGAACCCTGCCGATACCGCCTTTCATGCCCGCCTGAGCGCTGATTTACCCGAGGGTGTCTTGCGTACTGCGGATGAACGATACCTTGAAGAACCGCGCGGGCGCTATGCGGGGCAGGCGGCCTTGTTGGCTTTGCCACGTACTGTCGAAGAGGTCGCAACCCTAATCCGCCATGCCAACGCAGCACAGGTTGGCGTTGTGCCGTATGGTGGCGGCACGGGGCTGGTCGGAGGGCAGGTTGCCCCAGATGGCCCTGCACCTTTGATCTTGTCGCTGGAGCGTATGAACAAAGTCCGCGCAGTTTACCCGGATGAGAATGTTCTGGTGGCCGAAGCGGGTGTTATTCTGGCCGATGTTCAGTCCGCCGCGCGCGATGTGGACCGCTTGTTTCCCCTGTCCCTCGCTGCCGAAGGATCGGCGCGGATTGGCGGAAACCTCGCGACCAACGCAGGCGGCACTGGCGTGCTGCGCTATGGCAATGCGCGTGATCTGTGTCTGGGGCTTGAGGCGGTTTTGCCAGACGGACAAATTTGGCACGGGCTGACACGTTTGCGCAAAAACAATACCGGTTATGATTTGCGGCATTTGTTGATTGGGGCCGAAGGGACGTTGGGGGTGATCACCGCCGCGGCGCTCAAGCTGTTTGCACAGCCCGCACAATCTGGAACGGCGCTGTTTGCTGTACAAAGCCCTGCGGCTGCGCTCAAGCTGCTCTCAATGGCGCGCAGTCAATTGGGCGAGATGGTCAGCGCGTTTGAGCTGATCCACCGCCAAGGTCTTGATTTTCTGACTGAGGTTTTGCCGGACGTCCGCCAACCCTTTGATGCACCGCCCGAATGGTCTGTTTTGATTGAACTCGGTCTTAGCGGTGATATTGATCCTGCTATGGCGCTGGAAACGCTCTTTGGCACAGCGCTGGAAGCGGGTCTTGTGACGGACGGCGTGATCGCGCAAAGCCAGCAACAATCAGACGATTTCTGGCGTATCCGCGAAATGATCCCAGAAGCGAACCGTTTGATTGGTTCGGTATCAAGCCATGATATTTCGGTACCCTTGGGCGCGATCCCTGAGTTTATCGCCAAGGGTGGTGAGAAGATTGCGACGCTAGGTGATTTCCGCATCAACTGTTTTGGTCATGTCGGTGACGGCAACCTGCACTACAACGTCTTTCCAATACCGGGCAAAACCCGTGCTGATCATGATCATCAGCGCGACCAGATCAAAAGGGTTGTACATGATCTGGTCGATGAAATGGGCGGGTCGGTCAGTGCGGAACACGGTATTGGGCGGCTCAAGGTTGGTGATTTGGAACGGTATGGCGATCCGGCAAAGTTGTCTGCGATGCGTGCAATCAAGGCCGCACTTGATCCGAATGGGGTTATGAATCCGGGGGCTGTGTTGCGGGTTTGGTGACGCAAAGTGAATGTAGATGCGAACGGCGTATATTAAGGCTCGACACTATAGCACATCCCAATTTTCGCATCTGTCAAAATAAGAGCGACTTCCTTCAAGAAAATCTCAGCTTTACGTATCGGCAGTGAGCAGCCCCACTTGAGTGGTCCAAATTGAAAGTTAGTGCATGATTGGCCTTTGGTCCATCGGTACGATGGCCTCTGGCGCAGGTGGGCGATAGCCCAATGCACTATGGGGTCGTTTGGTGTTA
>JBARCK010000055.1:0-14158 GCA_049794015.1 Sulfitobacter sp.
ATTTACGCACTAATAAATCTACCATGATTAAAACAACCCAAGTTGCAGCCGACCGCGCTCATGACGATACTAAAACCGTGTTGCCCGCTGAGGTGGCTCGGGGCGTCTACATGCAAAACGCCCCAAGTCTCGCGGCACTTAAACTGATGCATTTGATGATAGCCACGGCGGGCGGTCGTATGGCTGAGCCAGTCCGTCACGAAATCCGCTTATCTGACATTCGCAAAATTGACGGTATGAATAATCATAGTCGTGCCAGTCTCACGCCCCTTTTTGAAGAATTACGAGCCGTGGTTATCCGTGAGGGCAAGCCCGATGATGATGCAGATAGGATCGTAATCGGCGGTTTGTTGGATCATGCAATTTTAGATCGGAAAGACCCCATCAGCGGCGATACGCTTTTGTCGTGGTTTTTTGGACGCATGTTCATCGAAATGGCCGACGCTTCTATCCACTGGGCTATCATTGATCGCCAAACTATTTTCCACCTCACCAGCAAATATTCTGTGCTGCTGTTCCAGCACATTTCCAGCCTTACGGGACTGAAACATATAGCTGGCAAAACCTTTACCGTGCCTGAGCTGCGAGCCATGTTGGGGGTGCCGGAAGGGAAGATTGCACGATTTGCAAACTTGAATCGTGACGTAGTTCAACCAGCGATTAAAGAGATTAGTCAGCTTTCGCGCCTGACGCTGACCGCCACGCCCAATAAGATCGGGCGGACCGTTGCCAGCGTAACTATTTCTTGGGAAGAAAAAGAACAGACGCAAAAACAGTCCACCAAGGCAGAACTGGATCGTCCCAAGGTAGGTCGAAAAGCTCGGCGTGATGGTACAGCGGAAAATCCCGTGACAACCTTCCCTGACTTTGGAAGCGTTAAAGGTACTCAACCATGGGACCGGATCGCACGTGATAACGCGCCACGGATCGACGGGCGGCATGTACCAGATTTGCGCGTGTTGGCTGACACTTTCCGCAAGTGGTGCGTCGAGAAGTCTATTGCGCTTGATGCGGCCAGCATCGAGAAGACTTTCACGACATGGTGCAAGAGCTATTCAGCGCGATAGACCGTTCAACAAACGGTGGTTTTTGAAATATCGTCTGGCGAGGAAATATAGTTTTAGTAACCAAACTAAATTTAATGAAAATTGTCAGAAGACTGACAAAGAGGGTTTCACATGAATAAACGCATGCCAGTGTTCATAATTTCATACAACCGAGGGGAGATGCTAAGGGATGTTATTAAATCGTATAGTCACCTTTCTACGCCTACTGAGATAATAATCCATGACAATGGCAGCGATGACTTAGTGACAGTCGAAATTTTACGACTTCTTCAAGAAGGCGGGATTAAAGTATTTCGACAAGACAAGATAAGTTCAGCGAATGAATTGAATTTGGTTGATCATACTGTATCAGAATTTTTTCAAGAGGTGAGCCGCTTCGCAACTATGTGGTAACCGATTGCGACATAGACATGTCCCGTGCCCATCCCGATGCGCTTGATGTCTACCAAGAGTTGCTAAATATCTTTCCACAAGCTGAATGCGTTGGCCCCATGCTTAGCATTAGCGATATCCCTAATGATTATCCACTTTTTAACAGGGTAATGAATCGTCATATTAGCCAGTTTTGGGATAAGATCCCTTTATGGATTGAAACGCTACAAGGCGAAATTGCCTATCAATATGCAGCTATCGACACGACCTTTGCAGTTCATCGAGCAGGATCACATTTTAGACGTATGAAGGCTGGAATACGCGTTTACGAACCATACGAAGCTAAGCACCTCGATTGGTATCTGACAGGCATTTCAGGAGATTATCACAATAGCTCTAGTGAAAAAATTTCTCATTGGAACAATGCCGTAGAGTTTGAGAGGTTTCGTGAAACTCCTTTGGAATTTTCTTCCTATAAGTCCGTAGAGCGAAACAAAGAAGGGGATCTAGTAGTTATTACACGGTCATTACAGGATCACGTTAGCAGCGTATGAAAATATAAGGCGCTAAGGCAAGCGCGGCAGATAAGAAGTCCTCATAGTAGAACGCATGTGCCAAAAACCTCCCTTTTGGAACAGATGCCCCCTGCCCTGTTTTTCGCCATCATAAACCCCGTTCAAAACCAAAGCAGTTGTTGAAGGTTTTAGGTGCGCTCTGTCTATTAGTCGCCTTTGATCCGCGACCATAAAGATCTTCTAGGTCTCTCCCCTGCCCCGTCTGGCGGCATGAGACGTGCAAGTGATTGTGCTTGTTGTTTCCAGTCGGCCTTGTCAGCTTCTAGGCGCTCAATCGTTTCCATAGCTGCATCAAGTTTGACCTGTAACAAGCTGTTTTCATTGCTGTTAACATGGTTGTTAGGTGTGGTAATATTTGACTGGTCAACACGAGCATTACTTACACGTGACTTGTAGACTCGTGTTAACTCTGACTGGTCAATTTCCCACGTGCCTTGCCCATCCTTGTTAGCGGATAATTTCCCATCTTTAAGGTGTTTCATTAGAGTAGGGCGGGAAACCTGATAGTGTTTGACCGCCTCTCTTACACTGATTTTTCCCATATTTATCACCCCTATTAAGCCCCTGTTAAGTGTGGCTACTTTTCCTGTTGGCTTGACCATAGGCCTTTACAGGCCGTTCGGTCAATTTGACTATGGGTCGCTTGAGTCCTTCAAGCCCGCCTGATGGTGTTTGGGCTGACCTCGAACAGACGCGCCAGCTCCGCGATGCCACGGCCTTCCTTGTCACGCATACGCGCTATTTCCACTCGGCGCTCTGGTGAAAGGGCAGGGGGTCTGCCCCCGAAACGCCCTCGCTTGCGGGCAGCTACAAGACCCTCTTTGGTCCGCTCGGATATCCTTTCGCGCTCGAACTGGGCGATGGAAGCGAACACATGGAAGACCAGCCGTCCTGCTGGCGTTGTGGTGTCGATGTCCTCGGCCAAGGACCGGAAACCCGCGCCTTTTGGAGAGCACCCCAAAGCGTGGGGCAATCATGCTGCCAGCTTCTGATCTCCGTCTGATTTCATGCCCGGATACCATTGTTGGAACTTCTTGCGCAGGGTGCCGTCCAGCGTGCGCGTGCGGGTTTGTAGCATGAGATGAGCCCCTGTTTTTGACCAACGCATCTGCTGGCGCTTACAGAAACGTTTTCCCACGACGGTATTGACGGTGCTTTCGACAAAGCCGGTGGACACACGCTCGCCATAACGTCGTCGTTCAGCGTAATTTGGGATCATCCAGGCGCTGTTTGCAATGTAGGTCTGAAAGTCGGATGCTGCTTTTGCAAGGCCTTGATGCTGGCGTATTGCGTTTCGATGTCATCGAGATCCATGACGAGATCGTCGATGACCACCTGCACATCATGCAGGTTGCCATTCCATAGATATCCTTTGATCTGGCACAGACGCCTGGCCATCTCCTCGGCCTCATCCGGGTTCAGATGGGCAAGGCCTTTGACATACTGATGCATCACGGTGATCCGCATCGTGATGTGAAACCAATCCAAGATGTGCTCGGAGGCAGGGGCCATATCTCGTGCAATGTTGATGACACTATCACCGCCATCAGTCATGAATGTGACCTGCTGGTTTTCCTGCCAGCCCTGGTCTTTCAGAATCTCATGCAATCGCCGCTTGGGCTTTTCATCATGGCTTTGCACAAGGCCAAGGTAGCGATCCGGGCGATCTGTAGGAATGGATTTGCCAACGGTGACCTCAAAGTGAGATTGGCCCTTTTCGCGTGACCGAATATATCCGCCATCAATGCCAACCGTGATCGGGCCTTCCGGATTGGAAAGCTGCTCGCGTTCATAAGCGTTGGTCTCGACAAAACTGTATCGTTCGTCCGCCAGCTCAGCTTCCATGCGCATTGCTACACGCCCCAAGTGCCGCCGGACTGTTTCAGCATTCAGCCGCCCGTCGATTGGCAGCACGTCTTTGAGCAAATCTACCGTGACGCCGTATGAGACCAAAGACGCCCACTTTGTTTCCAGCCAGAGCATTTCTGGCGCAACATGGTGGGAGAGCAGCTCTGTCATCGGGCTGAACGTTTGGGCAGATCCTGCATGGCAGCGGCAATGGTAGAAACGCGGGCTGTCTATGGTGATATCGCCAAAGACGGTTCGATATTGAATAGCCTTACTGCCTTTGCGCCGAAGCCTCCCTGCGCAGCACGGACATGTGGAATGGTCGGCACAGAACGCCGCTGCTTGAGCGGCAACGATTTCCTGCTGCAGGGTCAACAGAAGCTCCTTGCTGTCTCCAATGGAGAGCCCGATCTCAGCGGCGCTTTCACATCCCTTTTCGAAAGCGGCGATATCGTGTTCATGCACAACCCCATCTGGGCCAGTGATTTCAATTTTTACCCGGATGTCCATTTTTGTTGCTCCCTCTTACCCTTCGATGTCGCGTGCGCGCATGACGGTTTGCCTGCTTGTTTTGATGTCCCGTGCGATGGCAGATACGCTTTCACCATTGGCCAGTCTTTGACGCACGAGCTCTTGTTGTTCGTCTGACAGCGCGGGCGGGCGACCCAAGGTTTTTCCCTCAGATTTCGCGCGGGCCAGCCCTGCCTGTGTGCGCTCAATCAGAAGGTCGCGCTCAAACTGTGCGACTGCGTTGATCACACCCATCGTCAGTTTTCCGGCGGAACTGGTCAGATCTACCCCACCGAGGGCAAGGCAGTGAACACGGATACCGCGCTCCTCAAGCTGCGCCACCGTGCTGGACACATCGATTGCATCGCGGCCAAGCCGGTCGAGCTTAGTGACAATCAGAACATCTTCTTGTTCCATCTTTTCCATCAGGCGGGAAAAGCCCGGGCGCTGCGCGATGGCACGTGAACCAGAAATTGTCTCGGTGATGATACGGTGTGGTGCGACCCTGAACCCTGCCGCCTCAATCTCCATAACCTGATTTTGCGTCTCTTGTTCAAAAGTTGAAACGCGGACGTAGGCAAATGTTCTAGACATGAAGCCTCGATGTACAAAAATAGGTGTCCGTAATTCTACCTCTGTCCTATACCCTGTCAAGCTAACTTTTGAACACTACCCCACGCCCTGTCCGCAACCGTCCCTTTTCGGTCAGGTCACATTAGCTGCTGATGCATAAGTTCCTGATGACGCCCATCGCGAAGTTGAGTATTCACATCACGCCGAGAGAAAGATGTCTCCAGGTATGGCTCACGGGCCTTCATGCGATCCAAGACGTATTCCAGATCATCCAGGGCGAGGTCGTCCAGCGTGCGGCCCGTGTCATGGCGGTCCAGCAGATCTTGGCTAAAAGACGCCAAGGCCCCTAGATCCTGCCAGGCATCATAGCCATTGGCCTCGTCCCGCCGCGCCAAATAGCCCGCGTGCCCACCGCATTCTTCAGGCGGGCACGCACCCGCACCACCCGTACAAACTGGATAGGACTTCTTGGGATCCACATCCAAAATAGCTTCAATTCGAACTTCGTGTTTCCAATAGTCCCCCATATCGTAGATGTAGGAAAGCCGGTCATTCCGACGAAACCCGAAGTTGTTCAGTGAAATATCCGGGTTAGCGGCATGCAATTCCCAAGACCCATAATCCACGGCGCGAATATCAAACTGAAAAAGATGAATGCCGTCCCAACCCATCGCGACCTGAAGAACCCCGTGCAACTCACGCAAGGTGATCGACGAAGAAACCAATACCCGACGCCAGATCATTGGGCTGATGTCCAGAAGCCGAAGTTTGAGTTGAAGAATTTCTGACGGTACAGGCATCCAGAAAATATGTCAGATCATCCCGAAAACGCAATTGCCCCACGCTTTGGGGTACTCTCGTCCGCCTTGGCCGCTGCCTGATCTAGTTCATCCAGCAGACCGACCAGCTCTTTCTGATCGACTTCACGGGTAGCATTTTTGCGCAGGGTTGGGGCGGTGGTTGTAGTAACGCCCTGAGTTTCTTAAAATTACGATGATCACTATAAGAGGCATGCGTATTAGTTTAGCTATGGCCAGGACAAGATGCACAACACTGGCACGGCGATTGATATGTCTGAGCCAGTGGAATAAGACAAGGATGTTATTTTTATGCGTAACGACATGTACATGATCACATGTTCGGCCCGAACTGGCAGTTCCCTGTTGGAAACGAGCCTGCTGTCTCACCCCGACATTCAAAGCAGTGGCGAGGTGTATAACCCGAACCGCGTCAGCTCGTTACGTGGGCGGTATACGTCGATCCTAGCGGACGAAGCACAGTGCGACGCTCTGACCAAGTACCGCGATGCCAATCAGACGGCGTTTTTGTATAAATACGTCTTTGATGCCCAAGGAAAAAAGGCGGTTGGGCTTAAACTTAAGCACGAAGAGCTGCTTTTGCCAAAATTTGCCGAAACCCGCGAGGCCATTCGCAAAGACACCTATATCAAGGTGATCCACCTGCGGCGGAAAAACCTTTTTGCGCGGTTTGTGTCCTTGTGGTTGGCAACTAAGGTAACTGGCGTCACCGAAATTCATTCCGAAGACAAACGCCCAGAAATCACGACCGTGAACATCCCGATCCGCGATTGCCACATGGATTTTGACCGTTCCTCGGCGCGGTACGATTTCTTTCGCAAGATGTACCAAGAACATCCCAGCCTTGAAGTCACCTATGAGGATTTGGCAGGCCCGGATCAGGCGGCCGAATTTGCCCGAGTTCAGGAGTTTTTGGGAGTCACCCCCCAAAGCCTAAGTTCAAAGCTGCGCAAGGTTGTGAACAAAGACCTGCGCCAGATTGTTGAAAACTATGACGAGTTGGCGGCGCATTTTGCCCCAACGCGCTATGCAGAATTTTTTCAGGAGTAACGTCATGGGTACCGATGCCGACACGGATTATGACAAGAAGATCAAAGAACAAATCCAACAGTATTCTAACAACGCCCTGCGGTTCTTTCCTGCAGAGGTGCACCAATATTGGAAGCGCCATTATCTGGCTCCCAAGCTGCAAGAGGTCTTTGACACTCCCAATCACTTCGACATCTACACCAATTGCGCGCCAACCGATAACACAGCGTTTAACATCCTGTCTGTCGGCAGTGGGGATGGACAGCTGGAAGTTGAAATGGCCCAAAGACTGCTGGCCAGCGGGCGCGACAAATTCAAAATTCATGCCACCGAACTGTCGCCTATTCGCCAAGAGCGCACTAAAAATCTGGTAAAGTCCAAGGGACTTGAGGATCACTTTGTCTATCACATCTTGGATTTCAATAAGAAATTCGTAGAGGGTAAATTCGATATGATCTTTGCACATCATGTGTTGCATCATATCGTTAATCTAGAGTTCCTGTTTGACAGCATCCATGAGGCGCTCACGCCAAATGGCGTGTTTGCCACAATGGATATGATCGGGCGCAATGGCCATATGCGATGGCCTGAAGCGTTGGAATTTATCGACCTGGCATGGACTTTTATCCCGGATCATTGGAAACACAATTTCCAATTCAATGCTTTTCACGAAAATTATTTGAACTTTGACTGCTCCAAATCAGGGTTCGAAGGTATCCGCGCCGAAGATATTCAACCACTGCTCGTGAAAAAATTCTGTTTTTCCAAGTTCGTCGCCGTTGGTGGTTTTATGGATGTATTGTTTGACCGGGGCTATGGTCAAAGTATCGACATATCCAATCCGCGCGAAGCCGGGCTGGTTAAGTTCTTGTCGGAAACTAACGAATTGCTGTTGGAATCTGGGCGGGTAAAACCGACCATGGTGTTTGCCCAGATGACCCGCAAAAGCCCGGCCGTCAAACAGCGTAAAACCAAGGTCTGGAAAAACATGACTCCGGAGTTTGCCCTGCGCATACCGGATTGAACCGAAACAGCATCCGGCCCCCCCACTAACATCATCTAAGGGAAAAACGTGGAATCTAAAACGACATCTAATCTTTCTTGCGTAAACAACTATCTCAGCGAAGGTATTCACACTGTAGATGGCTGGTGTAATCCGCATTTGTGGCAAAGTATTTGGCCACTTTACAAAGCAATCGGAGACGGACCCGTTACAGAAATTGGGGTCTTTGAAGGAAAGTTTTTTCTTGGTCTGGCCAAAACCTTCGCATCAAAGGAATTTGATTCAACCGCGATTGATGTGTTTGACATGCAGAAATTCAATCTGGATGGTGCCGGTGTTGGCAAAAAGGACAAGGTTTTTGAAAACGGGGAAATTCATAAGGTTTCCCGTATCAAGACAATTCAGGCGGATTCCCTGACTCTACGCCAGGCCGATGCGGATGCCCTTATTGCGACCTCTGGAAAATCCAAGTTCTTTAGCGTCGATGGTTGCCACGAAGTTCTGCACACTACAAATGACATCGAATTTGGCATGAAGGTGATTGCTGATGACGGCATCATCGCAGTTGACGACTATATGAACCCAAACTGGCCCGGCGTGATCGAAGCCGTAGCCAAGATGTACCTGCTACGCGAGTTCAGCTTTGTGCCGCTGCTGTTCACCTGTAATAAGCTGCTGTTGTGCTCGGGCTCTTACCACAGGGATTACCTTAAGATCGTACACGAGTATGTCAGTGAAAACCACAAAACCACCCGCATGAAACGGGTGAAACGGTTTGGGTATGACACATTGACCCTGACACCCAATATGCGGGTTTGGGAAAATTTGGTTTAATCACCAGAGCGTTTTAGCCGTTTACTGAAACGCTCTCCCCCACTTTACCGGTACTGCAAACCGGCCATCCGCAACATTCGCACAACTTACTGCGATGCCGCCTGTCATTGCCGTCATTAGTGCAGGTCAATGAACAAGCCCACAAAACTGGGACATTAGAGGCGACTTATGTATGTCAGGGGCAATGCATGCACCTTCTGGGCTACCGGGAGCAACCTCGCTTTTGGATGGTCACATAAATTCAGTTCAGGGTTCTGCAATTTTAGAAATTAATGACCCAGGGGGTTTCAAGATTCTGAAACAAATCATAAATTTTGTCTTATAATGGCAAGCTGCGGATCAGCTTCGGCAAATTCCTCCGTCAAATAGTGTTCAATTATCTTATAAAAATTGCTATCTGACTCATTCCGCAAATATGTAAGAATCTCCACAACATCTTTTTCGAATACGAATTCTGTACAAGAAGTAAGAGGTATGGGCTTTTCGGCAAACAGCGTTTTACGATCAAAGTATTCGAGAGCGACATCTTGATTTGACTCACAAAATTGCCGACGGAATGCCTGAGCTTCAGATTCTGGCAAAACTGGTTTGCGGCGGAACTTTTCAGCACTCCCAGCAAGGTGCCGGAGGGCGCGATAGCTGGCCTTCAATAGTACGGGTTGAGGTATGTCGAGCCGATTGATGCTTCGCTTAAATTCAAGCAATGAACCACCTATACTTGGATTCTTGTCACGACCATCATAATGGATTCCTGTATCGTCCAGCCCCAGTACCTGGAAAAAATCGCGCACAACATCCCTAGCATACAGTTCTTCGTGATCGTAAACTCGCACTATCAAACTGGCGGGGTTAAATTGAGTTTTCCAATTGTTCAAAAATGCGGAATAATTAGGATTAAACCCTTGCCTCAAAAAGGCAGCCATAGAACAGTGCGTTTTGTGGGATTGGACACCTTGAGCATAGGCTGACAGAGCAAAATCAAGCTGTTCGCGAATGTAGACAATCACATGTGTTCGGTTTGGGGAAAATACCTCGCGTAGTAAGGATGGGTTGGCATTCTGAAAACCCTCACTGCTCAAAAGAATTTTGTGTTCCCATTCTGAAATCTCGCGTTGGAGAACCTCCATATTGTCGGCGTATTTCCCAAACTTGGCTGAACTTTCCCTCAACTTACTATTGAAAAAATTGGCTATGTGATGGTGACCGGGGCCGTTTCTGCACTTCTCAGGATAGCAGATCCCAATCGATGCGAGAAAAGCTACGCTATCTTTAAGCACGTGCTGCAAGGAAGAAGTCCCTGTCTTTTGTTGCCCAATGTGCAAAATGATATCTTTTTGAAGGCTTACGTATTTAGAACCCAGCGCCATTGTTCCCTTTTGACCTAAAGTATTCTCCACATTGGAGCTCATAAACTGTGTCTTTGCGGCTATTAGCCTTCATAGGCTTGCACAGCGGACATTTCGGCTTTTGTGCGACGAAGCCGGTCATAACCAAAGCGTTCAAAGTCGACCGCATATTGCCGTTCTATTAAGCCAATATCTCCCTTAGTTAAGTTCACAGGGCGCAAAGGTTTTCCTTCAAATAAAAGCCTTTTATCTAGGGCGTTTTGAGGCGCAATTTTTATAGGCAACGAATGTTCTGGACCGGCAAGCACTTGCAGCCATTTGACCACAGCGCCCAATCCATCTTCGAGCCGAAAAACCTTTGCGCTGTCTGGTACAATGTCAGTCATTCTACGGGTATGATTGTCGAACTGCCACGGTGACGTACGTTGCTTATGCTTCACAGTCCGGAGCCAATCTGAAAAAGTCGTATTAATGTCTATGGTCCCCTCTACATCGCGCTGAAACCGAAAAGTAGAGGTCAGACGTGACACTGGGTTCCGAACAACGGCGAAGGTGGCGTCAAAAAAATCACTTGGGAAAAGCGCCGAAAGACCCTCCACCTCAACATGCTGCGGTGAACTTCGCGTCCACCGGGCTTGCGAGGGCTGGGCATTAAAGCAGCGATCAAGGAATGCCAATGGACCAAACGCATTAGCTAGATAGTCTTCAACGGCAGTGCCGGCACATTTGGGAACATGGGCGAAATAGACAAGCTTCCCAGAAATCTTGGCGATTGGCATGATGTGAAGTGGCCCTACTTCTTGGGTCAGTTTGTGGTTCAGATTGAAAGTTAATGTATGATTGGCCTTTAGTCCATCGGTACGATGGCTTCTGCAATGGGCGCGACAGGCGGTGCGCGACGAGTCGTTGCTAGGGGCTGGACCCTGCCACCAGAGAAATCGGGAAAACCTTCACCACATGTGCAAAAGCTACTCACCAAGATAGGGTTCCACAAACGGCCGTTTGTTGAACCCTCGGCAAGGACCGCTTCACCGCCCATGCGTCGGCCCTTCGCGCTCGGCCGTCCGCTCCTGTTCCTGCACCCGTTCGCGTTCCTGCTCTAATGCACGGTCCCGCTCTGCATCCTGCTGTTGTAGCTCTCCGCCCGCCCGTTCTTCGTTGCGCACCACGTCCGCGCCTGTGGTATCACGACCCCTGCTGTCTCGCGCTGCCTGTAGGCGCTCAAGAGCGGTCTGGGGCGCATCTGCGGTAGCGCGGCCTTCCCGTGCGGCCTGCAACCGCTCAAGGGCGTTCTGCGGTTCGCGCTGACGCATCGACGGCCCATCAGCCACGGTACGCTCCTGCATCCCGTCCACCAGTCGATCCAGCCAGTCTCGTGCCCAGTCCCTGAACTCGGCGGCAATCTCGCGGGCCTGTGCGGCGATCTGTTTGACCTCCTGCCAGCGTTCCGCCGCTGGCGTGGTCAAACCGCGCCGCATCATGCTCCATGATCCGGCACTCATGCCGGGCAGGGCGGGGCGGTCCAGCTCCACGGCCCGCGCCATGTGCGCGGCCTGCGCCGGCGCGTCATGACGCTCTTTAGCGTCATGGGCCAAAGACAAGGCGTCTGCGCGTTGCGCGACCAACGTGCGGTGATCGACCCGCTCGTGTATGTCGCACCGCTCAAGGGTGGTGTTGACGTGCTCGGCCCATGAGCCGCGCCAGTCCACCAGCAGCTCCTTGGCGTTCCAGTCGCGGTCCTTGGCCCCGAACCCGTGCGCGTCAATCTCGCGGGTGGTCAGCATGATATGGGCGTGGTGGTTACGCTGGTCGCCCTCGCGACCTGGCGCATGAAGCGCCACGTCCGCGATCATGCCCCGCGCCACGAATTGCTCCTGCACAAACGCCCGCACGAGGTCGGCGTTCTGCTCAGTGGTCAATTCGGACGGCAGGGCCACGCGCACCTCGCGGGCGACCTGCGCGTCCTTACGGCGCTCGACGTCTTCAACCGCGTTCCACAGCGCGGAACGATCATGCACCCACGCTGGCGCGTGGTCCGGTGCGATGATCTCTGTGTGCAGGACACCGCTCTTGCGGGTGTAGTCGTGCACCTCGCCCGTGCGGTGATCGTTGATCACTTCGGCGGTGCGATAGGCAGAAGCGGCGGTTGCAGACCGTCCCTTGCTGCGGGAGATCACAGATGCATCAAAATGATAAATCGCCATGATCGCCTCTTGGCTTGGTTTCGAAAGGATGCGCAGCGGTCCTTCGCTCACACGTCGCTTGCGACGTATAGGTGAGCACTTACGTGATATCCCGCCTTTACTGCACACGCTGAATTCCCCTATAAATAGAACAACCGGAGAGGGAATAAAAGTGAAAACGCTTCAACAGCAAATTGCATCGGCTGAATCAAAGCTGGCTCGGCTCAGAACCAAAAAGAAGGCCAGCGACACCCGCGTCAAAATCGTTGTTGGTGCTGTGGTCGCAAAGGCCGCTTTGGAAAGTCCACAAGCCGCTGCGAAGCTGGCGGCACTACTCCGCGAACGGGTAACACGCGACCTCGATGTGAAAGAGCTGCAACCCCTGCTGGCCGACCTCGATCAGAAAGCTGCCCAAGATGAATGATGAAAAACTGGATGCCCTGCTGGAAGCGATGGCAGAGAACACCACCACGCTGATTGACGTTCAGAAACAATCTGCCGCCACATCAGCCTCCACCAAAGATGCACGCACCTACGTTCAGAGCGTCGCCAAGCAAACGAGCTGGGAAACGAACGGCAAGACCATTGCTGCCGTTTTGACCACCGCCCTCGAAAAAGATCATACCGCGCTTCACGCAGCCTCAAGAGCTGCGCAAGAAATGCGCGGGCTGTCTGTCGAGCTGACCCGCAAGGCTGATCGGGCGGCAGAGGTTCAGCAAGACGCCAGCAACAGGTTCCACTTTGCCGCAGAGCGGCTCCTGAAGGTCACAGAGGCCCACGAGGCGGGTAAGTGGCGCAGAATGGGCGTGATCGCCCTCATAGGGGCGCTCTGTGGCGCTGTGGGCTTCTTTGCGCGGGAACCCGCAGCCAAATACACCCACCTCTTCGAGGCAGGGACAGCACTCCGCCAAGATGCCTTCGGGACGGAATGCAAAGGTGTCCGGGGGGAAAGCTTCACGAATGACGGGCGTTCAGGCTGCGTTGTTTGGGAAGACCCCTCGTAAAGCTCGTTCTTGGCCCCTTGACCTTAACGGCCTATTATAACATATATGTTATATGTGGTCAGTAGAGACATTGGACAAACGGGTAGACCGTGAGCTGACGAAGCTGCCACGCGATCTGTATGCCCGGTTCTTGCGAATTGCAGAGCTGCTCTCGGATCAAGGACCAGAAGCAATTGGGATGCCGCATGTGCGGTCCTTGTCTGGCGCTGGCGGTCTTTGGGAAATCCGGATGAGCGGCAAAGACGGGATAGCCCGAGCGATTTACGTAAAGGCGTCAGGGCAACGATTGGTTGTTGTTTATGCGTTTCAGAAGAAAACACAGAAGACGCCAAAGACCGCACTTGAAACGGCCCGTAAGCGGGCGAAGGAGGTAACATGACTAAACTGGCTGACCTGAAAAAAGAGTTTCTGAGCGACCCTGATAACGAGGCCGCTTACGATGCCCTTGCCCCTGAATTTAATCTCGCCCGAAAACTCATTGCAGCACGGGCGGCGGCAGGCCTGTCACAAGCCGAAGTGGCCGAGCGCATGGGAACCAAGCAGAGTGAGATTTCTCGGATCGAAGGCGCGCGCCAAAATATCAGCATCGAAAAGCTGGCGCGTTTTGCCGATGCCGTAGGAACCAAATTGGATATCCGCCTCGATCCTGTTTGAGCGCAACAGGTGCCAAACACCCCCTAAAACCAATCCATATTTACGAAAAAAGCGCGTAGCGCCTTCTTGTTCTATAAGTTCTATAAGTTCAGGGCATAATTACCTTTATTATTCAATAACTTGAGGCTTTACAGGTAGGATATCCAGCCGCAAAAGTAGGATATCCAGCCGCAAAAGTAGGATATCCAGCCGAAATAACAGATTTACAGGTAGAGATTTACGCACTAATAAATCTACCATGATTAAAACAACCCAAGTTGCAGCCGACCGCGCTCATGACGATACTAAAACCGTGTTGCCCGCTGAGGTGGCTCGGGGCGTCTACATGCAAAACGCCCCAAG
>JBARCK010000056.1:0-2677 GCA_049794015.1 Sulfitobacter sp.
TAACCTTGAGGCAAATATGGGGCTGATCCACGCAGAGGCACTTAGTTTTGCCTTGGCCGAGTTGATGCCACGCCCCAAAGCACAGCAAGTGACCAAGGCGTTGTGCCTAGAGGCATTGGACAAACAGACACCACTGGAAACCCTTGCGCGTGCGGATTACCCAGACCTGCCCCCTGATGTTTTTGCCCACAGCACCGGCACTGGCTTTGCGGCCCAAGACGCGCTGGCCTTTGCGACACGCGCATCGGTGATCTGAGCCTTATGCGCCCCGCAGTTGTCTTTATCATGATCACAATAATGATCGATGCCATGGGAATTGGCCTGATCATTCCTGTGATGCCTGACCTGATCCGCGAGGTGAATGGTGGTGATCTGTCCAATGCCGCGCTGTGGGGCGGGATCATGGCGACCACGTTTGCTGTGATGCAATTCCTGTTTGGCCCGGTGATGGGTGGGCTTTCTGATCGCTATGGCCGCCGTCCTGTGCTGTTGCTGGCGCTTGTGGTCATGGCCGCAGACTATGTTTTGATGTCCATTGCCCACACCATTTGGCTGCTGATGTTGGGCCGTATCATTGGCGGGATCACGGCCGCCACGCACGCAACTGCGTCGGCCTATATGGCAGATATTTCCAAGCCCGAAGACCGTGCAGCTAACTTTGGCCTGATTGGTGCAGGCTTTGGCATCGGCTTTGTCCTTGGCCCATTGATGGGCGGGGTACTGGCAGAATACGGCACCCGCGCACCATTTTGGGCGGCAACCGTTCTTGCGATGGGCAACGCGATTTTGGGGTGGTTCGTTCTGAAAGAAACAGTGAAAAAGGAAAACCGCCGCGCCTTTGAATGGCGCCGCGCAAACCCGTTTGGGGCAATCCGGGCCTTGGGCAAATTGCCCGGTATTCGCCATCTGTTGGTGGTGTATTTCATCTACCACGTGGCCTTTGCAGTTTACCCATCGGTTTGGGCCTATTTTGGGCAGGAACGCTTTGAGTGGACCCCGGCGCTTATCGGGTATTCCCTTGGTTTGTTCGGCGTGATGATGGCGCTGGTTCAGGCCGGGCTGATCCGTTTGGTTCTGCGTTTTTTGGGGGAACGGGGCACAGTCATTGTCGGGCACCTGTTCAGCATTTTGGCATTCGGCGTCATTGCTGTTGTCACCTCTGGCACATGGGCCTTGATCCTGACTCCGCTGGCGGCACTGGCGGGCATCATTCCCCCCGCGTTGCAAGGGATCATGTCACGCAAAGTCGCACCCAACGCCCAAGGCGAATTGCAAGGCGCGTTAAGTTCTGCCGTGGCGTTGGCGATGATCCTGTCACCGATGGCAATGACCGCAACCTTTGCCCATTTCACCGCAACAGACGCACCCCTGTATCTGCCAGGCGCGCCGTTCATGCTGGCGATGGGCCTTGCTATCCTCAGTCTGTTTATCTTTTTAAGCCGCCCTGCATCTAACGACATGGCGTAATCAGACCCATTTCGCGTCGCCTTGGTACTTGCAGCGGGTTTTCATACAGGCCACCTTGCCTAAAACACAATCATTCCCGCGCGATGAGAGGACACCTAATGCAGAAAATCAAAGCCGCCGTTGCCCATAAATTTGGCGCGCCCCTGAGCATTGAAGACGTGCAATTGCGCGCGCCCAAAGGTAGCGAAGTTGAGGTTACTTTAGATGCGGTTGCGATCTGCCATTCTGACATCACTTTTGCCTCTGGCGCATGGGGCGGATCGCTGCCTGCTGTCTATGGTCACGAGGCGGCGGGCCGTGTCAGCGCAGTAGGGGAGCGGGTGCAAGGCGTCGCGCTTGGTGACAGCGTCGTTGTGACCCTGATCCGCGCCTGTGGCACCTGCCCTAATTGCGCCAGCGGCAAACCAACCGTGTGCGAAACCCCGTATGATGGTGATCATGGGCCATTGAAAACCGCAGATGGCGGCAAGTTACATCAAGCCATGGCATCTGGTGCTTTTGCCGAAAAGGTTGTGGTGGAACAGGCGCAAGTCGTTAAAATCAGCCATGACATCCCAAAAGATGCGGCCAGCTTGATTGCCTGCGGCGTGATCACGGGTGTCGGTGCGGTGGTAAATGCGGCGGGCTTGCGCGCAGGACAAGACGTCGTGGTGATCGGTGCGGGCGGCGTTGGCCTGAACGCTATCCAAGGCGCGCGTATCGCGGGCGCACGACGCATTGTCGCGGTCGATATGAGCAAAGAGAAACTGGCCATAGCGCGTGAATTCGGCGCAACTGATGGGGTATTGGCCACATCCGAAAAGCCGTGGCACGATGCTATTGAGGCGATGGGGCGCGGTGCTGACGCGGTGATTGTCACTGTTGGTGCCATTCCGGCGTACGATTCCGCGCCAAGATACCTCGCTGCTGGGGGCAAAGTTGTGATGGTCGGCATGACCCATTCTGGCGCAATTTCTAGCTATGAACCTGTGATACTGGCCGCCATGGCGCAGGGCATGGTGGGGTCCAAAATGGGGGATGTGGTGATCCAACGCGACATTCCCTGGATGGTCGATCTATATCAACAAGGGCGGCTCAAGTTGGACGAACTCATTTCGGGCCGGTGGTCTTTGGATCAAATCAATGAAGCGATTGAGGACACGAAATCAGGGGCCGCGCGACGTAATGTGATCGTGTTTGACCGCTAAAGCACCGGGGGTTTCACACCCCC
>JBARCK010000057.1:0-3271 GCA_049794015.1 Sulfitobacter sp.
CACGGCATATTGACCCCCGATGAGGCCTATGTCAGCAAAACAGAACCAATGAGATTGGCAGCCTAAATGAAACCCTGATCCATCTTAACAAGGCTGCGAACTGGTCGAAAAACTAGGACCACCTCTAACATCATACAGGACCTGAGGCATAAACGCGGGAGTGCTGCCCTTGTTAGAAAGGTTGCATTGAAAGGTTGCACGCATCAGTATGCTTCCCTCTACCTTAACGGGGGTGATTTCTACGCTAAGAAATTCAAGGGAAAGGTATGCTCTCGCTTGAGCCTGTCCTATCTCACGAGTGACTTGGACCGCATCGTCAGCAGCCTTAACCGCCCTCCGAGTTTCGATGAGGGTATCTCTAATCCAGACAATACCAAGCAAAGTAGCCAGAAACGTAAGGCCGGAGATAATCATCATCAAGAAAGCCCATTTGGACATATCCTGTTGAGCATAAAGGTCTTGTCTGGTCTCGGATTGGCTCTGTGCGGCCTCGGCGGCTTTTACCACACACTCGCGCAAGGCGGTCGGCTCAGTGTCAACGCAAGCGGCCAGCGTGCGATCCTTTGTGGTCTCATAATGCTCGCGGGCGGTTACCTCATCGCGGCCAATGTCCACGCCCATGGTTCTCCCCGTTGCGAAAATAACAACGGCAACCCCACAGATTACCAAACAGACAGCGAATGCTTCTAAAAGCGTAGTTCGCTTATTTTGATCACGCTGAGACACTCTAAAAAATACGCCGCTGAAAATTTACCACGACTCAACTTATTGCGGACATTGGGTTCTTTGTCACCGATCATTTCCGCAAGCTGGGCGTAGGTGATGCCCTGTCGTTTCAATTCGGCCTTTAAGATGTTAGCCGCCTTGGCTTCCCAATCGCTCTGATCTGGCATTACGCCCTCCATATGTGGCAAAAGCACTATAAGTGTGATATTTGCCATTGTAAACCATACCTATATGTACTATATATGTGATATAAGCAATCACAGAGAGTACAATGGCCCAACACTTCCTTCTTTCAGCAACATCTCGCACCACTAGCCTTCGTGCGATTTACAAGGCTGGTGAAGACGCGGCGTACCAGACGTTCTGTGAAATGCGCTGGCCTGAGACGGACGGCGCAGCGGTTTGCCCGTGCTGTGGCTTTGACGAGGCGTACAAGATCACCACCCGCCGCAAGTTCAAGTGCAAGGCGTGTCACCACCAGTTCAGCGTCACATCCGGCACAATCTTTGCATCGCGCAAGATGGACTTTGTGGACCTTCTGGCCGCGATCTGCATCATCGTAAACGCATCCAAGGGCGTGAGCATGGTTCAACTGAGCCGCGATCTGGACTGCCAGTACAAGACGGCTTTCGTGCTGGCCCACAAGCTGCGTGAGGCGATGGCGCAGGAAGTCCACACGGGTGAAGTTCTGGAAGGTCACGTTGAAATCGACGGCGCGTTCTTCGGTGGTCATATCCGCCCAGAGAACGCCAAGGCAGACCGCAAGGACCGCCGCTTGAAGCGCCACCAGACAGGCACACGCCGCGTTGTGATTGCCCTGCGTGAGCGTGATGGTCGTACACTGCCGTTCGTAGGCGAGAACGAAGGCGAAGGCGTAGCACTGGCGAACGACAACGTAAGCCGCACAGCTACCATGTCAGCCGACGAAGCGGGCCATTGGGATGCGCTGCACATGGGTTGGAGCGTTGATCGCGTTAACCACTCCGAGATTTACAGCGACCACGGCAAGCACACGAACATGGTAGAGTCGTTCTTCTCACGCCTGCGCAACATGGTACGCGGCCAGCACCACCATGTATCACCGCAATACCTTCACCAGTATGCGAACCACGCTGCATGGTTGGAGGACAATCGCCGCACAGATAACGGTACACTGGCGCAGATCGTTGTCAGTAATGCGATGGAAGCGCCTGTGTCGCGCAACTGGAAAGGGTACTGGCAGCGGGCGGCTTAACACTTAATCAGTTCCAACAGTGGGCGAAAAAGTGTAGAAATTAATTGTAAGTTAGGCTTTGAGATGCCATATAAAACGTATCAACCCTTCAGGTTCGTCCTGTTGGATAGGGGCTGCGTCTTCGGATGTGGCCCTTTTTATTGAGGATATTGGGATGCTATCACGCAGAACTGTTGTCTACATCGACGGATACAATCTTTACCATGCGATTGATGACCTAAAGGATGATAGCCTTAAATGGGTCAATCTTTGGGCGCTTGCCGAGACCATGTTAAGAGATGGAGAGCACCTTCACCAAGTCATTTATTTTTCAGCTTATGCCACACACTATCCTGATGCTTATAAGAGGCACAGAGCATATGTTGCCGCGCTCAAAGAGGAGCGAGTCAAGGTTGTAATGGGGCAATTCAAGAAGAAATTTCCAAAATGCAATGTTTGTCAAGCACGCTATCAAACGCACGAAGAAAAGGAGACTGATGTCAATATCGCAATCCACCTTATACGCGACACAATGCAAGATACGTTCGACAGGGCAATTATTGTTAGCGCCGACACTGACATGCGAAGTGCTGTAGAGATGGCTCGCGGGTTAAGCGGAACAAAGCTTATAGACATTGTAGCACCGCCGGGGCGAAAAAAATATGCTCGCCAGATGAACCCATTGTTTGAGCTTACAAAGGGAAGAATACAAGGTTGTCGTCTAAATCGGTCGTATTCGAGAGATGGGAAACTGGTCTCGGAAGTTCCGGTTAAATACCAAAGCCCCACCTAATATATCGCCCTACGGGGCCAGCTTCCACAAACACCCATCCGGCCCAAAGTCCTGCACCACATGCCCGTCTTTCTGCGCCCTTTGGAGCGCATCACGCACCCGCTTAAGCACATCGGCGTGCATATCATCGCCCCAGCCCTTCGCTGCCCTGATCTGTGCGGCAATCGCCTCGTCGCCCGCAGGGGCTTGCCGCAGCGTGTCCAGAATGGTCAGTTTCAACTCATTCCGCCCGAATAGCTGCTTGTACTTCCCGCGTGCTGGTATGGCCTTGGGGTCGTCCTGATAGCCGCACAGCACCAGCGCGCGGTCTATGGCGTCCATATCGGCCTTGAGGGCATCAGCGGCCTTCATAGCGACCTTGTGCTGGCCTGCTATCTCGCCGCGCTTTTTGATCAGTCCGTGAATAACGATTGTAAGCGTCCGGTCTGACTGCTCTGCCGCGCATAGAGTGTGAACGATAGTGTCCGCTTTGGATAGCGGACACTATGGGGCAGCGAATGGCACGTCGAACGAAGCGGCTTTGGACGGATGAGGAGAAG
>JBARCK010000058.1:0-33383 GCA_049794015.1 Sulfitobacter sp.
AAACGTGCCGCCCAAAGTGGTTTACAGATCAAGAGCCTTGTGTTCGGCAACGATCTTGTCCGCGGCTTCTTGCACAGACAAATCACCATCGGTCATTTCGCGGATAACCCGTGACATGATCTGCGAGTTCACGATCTTGGATGCGGTGGCAAGTTGGCCATCAGCCACACCCCAACGGTCACCCACAGACAGGCCCGCAACGATGTCGTCAATCACTGACTGCGGATAGATATCGCCAAGCGGTGCCTTGCGATCTACACCAACGTCCAATCCGGCCCATGCCATTTCAAACGACGTATCACCTGCTTCAGTACCGCGACGGACAGGGAACTTGCCTTCTGGTGCCTGAGACAGCCATGCGCCGTATCCTTCGGACATGACGTATTCCACAAATTCCTGTGCAACACCTGTGTTGGCGTCAGCCGTGATGCCCAAATAGCGCACGTCGGCATAGGCCGCGCCGTCGGCATTGCCGGGGCCAGAAATCACAGTTGAAAAACCTGTCATTTCAGCCAGATCCCTGGTCGTTGGATCGTCGGAAATTGTCACGGGTGCGCTGTCACGCAGGCCACCAAGTTCGTCCAAAATGGACGGTGACCAAATCACCATCGCAGCTTTGCCATCAAGGTACAGTTCACGTGACTGTGACCAATAAAGATCACCATCAGGCGAATTTGCAACGAGGTTTTTATAGAGTTCAAGCAGTTCTACCAGATGCGTCGTGTCTGCGTTGATAGAGCCATCCGCATTGACCGGCGAATAGCCTGTCGCCAGCGAAAGATGCTCAATCAACTGCATCATATAGCCTTCGTCGATCTTGGTCGCGGCGACAAAACCATACATTTCCGGTGGG
Source organism: Sulfitobacter sp. (assembly GCA_049794015.1). GTDB lineage: Bacteria > Pseudomonadota > Alphaproteobacteria > Rhodobacterales > Rhodobacteraceae > Sulfitobacter. The sequence continues at coordinate 854 of JBARCK010000058.1, forward strand.
TTATGCAGGGCGGTCATCGCAGCATTCATCGCATCAAACGTTGTTGGTGCGGCAAGGCCCGCGGCCTCAAACAGGTCGGCGCGATAAACCACCAATTGCGTCCAGCCGTCTGAGGGCACAGCGACGATTTCACCATCTGACATGGCCATCGCAACCGGACCTTCAGCAAAACTGGCAACGCCAAGGTTGTCCATGACTTCGCTGGCCGCAGCGGTGTCAAGCAAACCAGCCTCGGAATACGGCAAGATATGGTTCACGGTGAGGTTGATCACATCAGGCAAATCGCCCGCTGCAAACGCCGCAGTTGCACGTGTTTGAATATCGGATTCTTCAACTGGAATAATCTCGACAGTATGCCCAGAGGCCGCCTCAAAACCAGCAGCCATTTCTTCTTGAACAGCAATACGTTCCGGTTGCACTTCCATAGTCCAAAAGCGGATTGTATCCGCCCCTGCGGCCCCGGCCAAAACAGTACTCGCCAGTAGGCCAGCCATTAAGTGTGTCGTGCGTTTCATGTGTGTTCCTCCCTTTTGGAAACGTTGTTTTGGACCGCTGTACTTTGCAGGGGTCCATCCGTTTGACGGCGCAGCAGATGTGCGCGTTGTAACTCTTGATGTTTGGCAGGATCATCGCCGTCGATAATCGCCAGCAACATGTCCCCCAGACGTCGGCCTGCATGCGCTTGGGGTTGTGCCATGGTTGTCAAAGGAGGGTTGGCGTGCACGCCGAATTTCAAACCGTCATATCCAATGACCGAAATATCAACGCCGGGCCGCAGCCCGCGCGCCCGGATTGCCGCCAATGCACCCAGCGCCATGGTATCCGAAACACAGACCATCGCCGTGGGTGGGTGGGGTAGATCAAGCAAGATATCGGTTGCGATCTCACCACCATCATCGCTGAAATCTGCAATCTGAATAAGGTCAGGGTCCGCCGTCAATCCGTTTGCCTGAATGGCGAGGTGGTAGCCGTTCAACCGGTCCTGTGCGAACTGATGTTGCAGCGGTGCGCCAACAAAGGCGATGCGACTATGCCCAAGTCCCACCAGATGGTTCACGGCTGTCACAAAGGCTTCTTCTCCATCCACGTCGTACCAAGCATAATCATCACTAGACGCGGTGCGTCCATGCACGACAAAGGGACATTTCAATTCCTGCATCAACCGAATGCGCGGATCATTCTTTAAGGGTCGAGAAATCACCAATCCCCCAACACGTCCCGAGCGCACCAATCTTTCGATTTGAGACAACTCACCCTTTGATGAATCTGCCTGTGTCACCAACAAATCCCATTGGCGTTTACTGAGGGCTTCACCCAAACCCTGAAGAAGTTGTGCAACAAAAGGCTGTGCAATCGAACTGCTGTAGCGGGGCATCAAATATCCGACTGTTTCGGGTGTACCGATGGACAGCCTGCGGGCGTTTTCATTGGGGCGATATCCCAGTTCATCCGCGGCACGCTTTACACGGGCGCGCGTGACTGGGCTGATGTCAGCATAATTGTTCAATGCACGGCTGACCGTCCCAACCGTGAGGCCAAGATGTGCTGCCAGAACTTTCAGGCTGATTGCTTTCCCCGACATAGAATCTCTCTCCCCTGCCAAAAAGCTAACCGAAACCGGTTTCGGAAAGCAACAATTGAATGTAAGCTTCAGAAGAATCTTGGTGGTCCGCACCATGTTCAGATATTGGAACAGCAGAAAAACAACAGGTGACAGACACATGAAACGCTCTCAAATCAACGATATTATCGCCTCATCTGACGAAATGATCCGCAGTTTTGGGTTCCGACTTCCGTCATTTGCCTATTGGAGCGTGGATGAATTTATAGCCAACGCCCCCCAAGCGCAGGCGCTGGTTGATGCGCGGTGCGGGTGGGACATCACGGATTACGGCGCGGGGAAATATGATGAGATGGGGTTGTTTCTGTTCACGCTGCGCAATGGCCGTTTGGAGGATCTGCAACGGGGTGGCGGCATGTGTTACGCAGAAAAACTACTGATCTCAAAACAAGATCAGCTGTCGCCCATGCATACCCATGTGATCAAAGCTGAGGACATTATCAATCGCGGTGGGGCGACATTGATCGTGGAATTGTTCGGCTCTGATGATCAAGGTCACTTTGATGAAAATCGCGGCGGTGTGGTTATGTGTGACGGCATCAAAACGCCCTTTGAGCCGGGCCAAAAGTTAAAGTTTGAACCCGGTCAAAGTGTGACGCTGATGCCCGGTGACTGGCACGCTTTCTGGGGTGAGGGCGGCGATGTGTTGATTGGTGAAGTGTCTACTGTGAACGACGACGAAACCGACAACATCTTTCGCGAAAAAATTGGCCGTTTTTCCACGATTGAGGAAGACACCAAACCCGATCATTTGCTGGTCAGTGATTACAATCAATACCTATGATTACTACCTACTAGGGGGCATTTCTAGGCTTGGCTTTCATCGCGTAAGTTCAACTTGCGTTCAGCAAGGCGTCCTGAACGGTCTGATCCCAGCCTAGATAAAATGCATCGCCGTCGCGGATCACGGGCCGTGCCATCACTTTGGGTTTGGCCGATATCTGTGCTTCGGCCTCAGAATTTTTGAGCCAGTCGTTTAACGCGCGGTAATCGTTTGTACTTTGATCCACCAGACGGTCACCGAACTCTATGATCAATGCGCCCAATTCAGCTTCGCTTAGCGGCTCTGCACGCACGTCGCGAAACTCTACTTTCTTGCCGTCTGCTTCCAACGCCTTTTGGGCTTTTTGGCACAACGAACAGGTGCTCAATCCATAAAGTATCATCTGGTTTCTCCTTGGAACGTTTGAGCGCAGGTTCAAGTATCGCACGCTCAAACGCAACCTGTTTTCAAGGCCCTAGCTGGCAGCCGCACCATAGCCCGCGCGCCGTCCAAAGACCGCACCGGACGTCAGGCCTGACCCACCGGGGTATCCTGCAAAGAAGACCCCGCCCACCAATTCACCACAGGCAAAGAGGCCCTGAATGGCGGTGCCTTCTGAGGTTACGACATTGCCGTCTTCATTCACCTTGAGGCCGCCATAGGTGAATGTAATCCCACCCGTGACCGGAAACGCGCGAAACGGTCCCTGATCAATCTTTTGCGCCCAGTGGGATTTTGGCAGTTCCAACCCCTTGGTGCCCTTGCCATCCAACACGGTTGGATCGAAATCCACACTTTCATTTACGGCATTATTATAGGCGTCGATGGTTGCACGCGCGGCGGCCCCATCCACGCCTTCCAACTTCGGAATTAAATTGTCCATCGTGTCAGCCTCAACATGATGTGCATCATGGAAACGATACTCGGCATAAAGAAGGTCAAAGACTTTGCTGTCGAAAACCTGCCAGGCAAACTGGCCCGGCTGGTTCAAGATCGCGGCACCATATTGCGCATAGGTATAGTTGCGAAAATTCGCACCCTCATCGACAAAACGTGCACCTTTAGCGTTCAGCATGATGCCCAGAAAATACGAAATCTTACGATAGTTTTTACGCTCACCCGGCGGCAGATCAAGGCCACCAAAATCAGCCATATGTAAGTCCATCGGGGTTGCGTGGCAGCCCGCAAAAAGACCATATTCAGCGGCCCCCGCTTTCATTGCCATGCTCAAACCGTCGCCCGTGTTATGCGGTGTGCCACGCACCTTTGCGGCCTTCCAGTTTGGTCCCATATGTTTGACGCGCAGCTCTTCGCTTGCCTCAAAGCCGCCAGAGGCCAGAATGACCGCATCAGCGCGGAATTCTTCTGCACCCACTTTGACGCCTACCACACGATTGCCGTCTTTGATCAATCCGGTGACCGCACTGTTATAGCGTACGGTGCCGCCCATCCGCGTGACAGCCGCCAATTCCATGTCAAACAACCCAACACCTTCGTTCTGGGCAGAAAGGGTAAGTCCACCCCAAAAGACGTGTCGACCGCCCTTTTCAAAGCTCTGGCGGCTATAGATCGGCTCAAACGTCACATCATGAGAGGCCAGCCATTTCATAGTCTCGCCTGAAGTGTTCACAAGCGTTTGCTGTTCTGGCGACAGGGGGCGACCATCATTGAACCCCAACAGGTCAGCCGAGAACTTTTCAATCGTGTAGCTGCCAAAGTCAGTGGTTGGCAGGCGTGGGTCGTCGCCGTCGCGCAAAAGCGGCAGCAGGTCGTCCTTGCCATCATAAGCAAACCGCATCGCCCCAGCGGTGTACTTGGTATTGCCGCCTGCCAATGCTTCGTCCGCCTTTTCAAGAAGCAAAACCTCAGCGCCTTTTTCCAGTGCTGCGATGGCCGCACACAGGGCGGCGTTTCCGGTTCCGACGACGATGACTGATTTAGGCATTGGCTTTCCTCTTAGGTGTTGGCATTGTATCCGCGTGGATACAATTTACGGACCCCTAAAATGATCCAACAAGATTTGCAAGATTTATCGCAGGGCGAGGTTGCCTATCAGCGTCTACATGCCGCGATCAGGGCAGGGGAGTTTCAGCCCGGTGACCGTTTGCGTGAAACAGATGTGGCAGAACGGTTGTCACTGTCCCGCACCCCTGTGCGCGAGGCACTGCGCAAATTAGAAAGTGACGGGATTGTAGAACATCGCGCCCGGATTGGTGCAGTGATACGCACTTTGTCGCATCCCGAAGTGGTAGAGCTCTATGAAATGCGGGTCGTGTTGGAACGCACCGCGGCCGAGATGGCAGCCAAACATGCCAGCCCCGCAGAGATTGACGCACTGGAAGATTTGAACGCGCAAATACATGGCGTGCCCGATGATGCACAGGCGGCATCGGCGCTGAACCAAGACTTTCACCGCTGTATTTATTTGGCGACGCGCAATCGGTTTTTGCTGGAATCAGCGCGGGCTTTGAACAATGCATTGATGTTGCTTGGGCCAACCACATTGGCAGATGAAGCACGGATTAAAACGGTCTGTGCCCAGCACAGTGAGATTATCGAGGCGATCCGCGAGGGTGATGCAGAACGCGCAGGCGATGCCGCCGAAGTCCATTTGCAGACCTCACTGCGTCACCGATTAAAGGCAATGCGCGGATGATCCCGCATCTGTTGGCCATCGGTGTTGCAGGGCTGGGTGTTGCGGCCTTCAAGGGGCTTGGTCTGCCATTGCCTTGGTTGCTTGGCCCAATCTGTGCCTGCCTCATTGCGGCCCTTGCCGGGGTTCCAATGCGTGGGATCAAAGTGCTGAATGATGGGATGCGCACGATCTTGGGTGTCGCCGTTGGGGCCACGTTCACCACGACACTATTGGTGTCGATGATGGGGATGTGGCCAACACTGCTGATGATTCCACTGATGGTTTTGGCCATTGGTGCGGTGGGAGTGCCATATTTCCAACGGCTGTGGGGATTTGATTTTGCCACCAGCTATTATGCTTCAATGCCCGGCGGGTTTCAGGACATGGTGCTGTTTGGCGAAGAGGCGGGCGCAGATGTGCGCGCCTTGTCGTTGATCCACGCCACCCGTGTGATGGCGATTGTTGTCGCACTTCCTTTCCTGCTCAGCTGGGCGTGGGATGCAGACCTGTCCAATCCCCCCGGTGCGCCCGCCGCTTCCATTGGCACGGCGCAACTGGCGTTGATGGTGTTCTGCGGGATTGCAGGCTGGCAAATCGCCAAGCGGGTCGGCATGTTCGGCTCCTCAATATTGGGGCCGCTGATCCTTGCTGCACTCTTTGCACTCACGGGTATCTTGCAGCACCGCCCACCCGCAGAGGCCGTTTGGGCCGCACAGTTTTTCATCGGGATGAGCGTGGGCACCAAGTATACAGGCGTCACCACAACCGAGGTGCGCACCTATGTCACCGCCGCCTTGGGGTTTTGCGTGATCCTTTTGTTGCTGACCGTTGTGGTTGCAGAGACTATTCACCTGCTTCACCTCGCGCCTGCTATGGAAACCATCCTTGCCTTTGCCCCCGGCGGACAAGCCGAATTGACGGTGCTGGCATTGATTGTCGGGGCTGACATGGCGTTTGTGGTCGCGCATCATGTGCTGCGGATTTTTGTGGTTATTCTGGGCGCACCGCTGTTTGCGCGTTTCTTTGATCGCCCAACATCCAAATAACAAAAAAGGAATAGCTGACATGCGCAATGACCTTATGGCACTGGCCAAGAACGGCGCACTACGAGTCGCAATCAACACCGGAAATCGTGCGCTGGTTCAGGTCAACGACGGCGCGTTACACGGCATCAGCCCTGCGTTGGCTCGCCGCCTTGCCGCCGAAATCAACGCCGAATTTTCGCCTGTGATCTATGATGGCGCAGGCAAAGTTTTCGCGGATGCACATGCGGATGTCTGGGACGTCGGGTTTCTGGCCATTGATGCAAAGCGGGCCGAGAAAATCGCCTTTACCCGCCCTTACATCACGATCGAAGCAACCTTTGCGGTGCGTGCTGGGTCCGACATCAAGGATATTGAAGATGTTGATCGTGCTGGTGTTAACATTTTGACATCAAACGGTTCTGCATACGACATGCATCTGAGGAAAACCTTGAAACATGCAAAACTGGACCGCTTTGGCACCCCACCCGAAAGCTTTGCAGAATTCCACGCTGGCCGATGTGATGCGGTGGCAGGCGTACGTGAATCGCTTGCTGGATTTTTCGCAGATGACCCAACCGTGCGTATTTTGCCCGGCGTGCTGACGTCAGTTCATCAGGCCATGGTCTTGCCTGATCAGGATGCGCCGTTGATCACCGCTTTGGATGATTTTGTAGCGCGCGCCATCGCGGATGGCTTTGTTGCATCGGTTCTGGCGTCAGGTGATTAAGTCCACACAGACGGGTTGATCATGTGGATCGGCGTGCCATGTGCATAGGCGTTGATCTGGTCAAATATATCCGAAAATTGCAGGTCAAATTCATCTTCGGTGACATAGCCAATATGCGGTGTCGCGATGACGTTTGGATGGGTCAACAGCGGGTGTTCAACATCTGTCAGTGGCTCTTGATCAAAAACATCAACGGCTGCATGAATGCGCCCTTTAGTAATCTCTGCCTCCAATGCGCCCTGCGCGACTAAACCGGACCGTGAGGTGTTCACAAATAGGCTGCGTGGTTGCATCGCAGCCAGATCCGCCGCGGTGATCATACCCTTTGTCGCGGGCTTTAGACGCACATGCACGCTAATGATATCTGACGTCGCAAAGAACGCCGCGCGTGAGGATGCAACCGTTTCACCGTCAGCAGACGCGCGCGCGCGGCCTTGCTCAGAGGACCACCATTGCACCTTCATCCCCAATGATTTTGCGTATTCTGCCACCGCGCCAGCAATCCGGCCGTAACCATACAGGCCCAGTGTGCGCCCCCGTAACGTCCGCCCCACACCAGATTGCCACTGTCCGGCCTTTAAGGATGTGACCTGCTGAGGAATTTGGCGATAACTGGCAAGGATCAACGCCAAAGTGTGTTCCGCCGCGGCATAGGACGGCGTATCCGAGTGCATGTTTGATGACAGCAGCACATTGTTTGCAGTGCAGGCGTCAACGTCGACATGCGGGTACACGCTGCGTTGCGAGATCAGTTTCAGGTTTGGCAAATGCTGCAACAGGTCCACGCCGATCTTTGTGCGTTCGCGGAACAAGACCAGCGCCTCAGCCTCTTTGACACGCTCGGCCAGTGCGGCCGGATCAGGTTGATGATCCGTCCAAACAGTCACATCATGATCAGCCAGTTTAGCAAAACAGGGCAACCCGCGCAGGGTATCAAACCAGTCGTCTAGGATATGAACTTTCATCGACTTTCAACGCCTGCAAATTGATCGGGTGTACGGGGTGTAGGAACAAAAACCATCTCATCAAGTTTACGCAACGCGGCACCGACTTTTTCCCGTTCCGCCAAAAGATAGTTGAACTGCGCATCACAGCCCGAAATCGGCGTTGGATAGGTTGCAATATCTTCATTCAAAAGCTGGCGGGCGACGGTGAGTTCCAAGCGCGCGATCACGATACATTCTTCGAAGCGGTGTGACATGTGTCGACCTTTCTTTGATGTATACCATTGTATGCCAAAATCTGAAACCGTCAATTCTTATCCCAAACTGAGGCGGGCACAAAGACCTCTCCAGCCGCCAATTTGCGCGCTGTCCGCACAAGGCCTGCGGAATTCACGACAAACCCGCTGGCGGTATTTTCAAAATCAACCACCACATCAATCACACCCGATGCGTGCTCTAGCTGAATTTTTGCAAGTGTTTCATTTGGCCGTGCCGCCAACCCTTCGGCCACAGTCCCGGGGGTAAGAACGCATGACGCCAGACATTGCGCGCCGGTCACCGCCATCGTTGGGTGGCAATTCCAAGGCATGAAATAACGCGTCGTGATGGTGCCGCCGTGACGGGCAGGGGCCAGCAGGCCGAACTTTGGTGTGACGGATTTGGTGACATCCCCCATCCCCATACGCGCCCCAGCTTGCAGGCGGATCATCTCCATACGGGCATAGAATTCAGTATTCGCGTCTAGTTCAGCAGCTGTTTCGTATCCGGTTAACCCAAAACTAGCGGCCTTGGCGATGACCATGGGCATGGCGACATCCATGCAGGTGACCTCGACCCCATCAATGGCATCGATCAAATTCCCCGTCGGCAGAAAGGCACCGGTTACACCGCCCACCGTTTCCATAAATTGCAACGCAACGGGTGCAGATGTGCCGGGCACGCCATCGATCTGCGCGTTGCCTTCATAAGACACAGTTTTGCCCGGCGTCTGAACAATTGCTGCGACCTTTGCCCCGGTGTTGACCGCATGGATGTTCACCGATGTTTCGCCGTCTTTGGCGTCAATCAGCCCCATCTCAATCGCCGCAGGCCCAACACCGGACAAGATATTCCCACAGGTGGGTTTGAAATCAACCAAGCGATCTTGGACGCTGACCTGAGCGAAAAAGTAATCGATATCGGCCCATTCATCCTTGGACCGCGACAACATCGCGACCTTGGTTGTGACCGCAGCCCCCCCGCCAATGCCGTCGATGTTCAGCGGATGCCCAGACCCGAGCATCGCAATCAAAACCTCTGCTAAAGTGTCAAGATCATCAGGCAGATCAGCGCGGTTCAGATACGGACCCCGCGATGTGCCGCCACGCATGAATAGAAAGGGAATTGCTGTTTGGCTCATGTCGGGCACCCTCAATTCAACGGCCACGGCAGGTTGGTATAGTCCTGCAACAACCCGGGCGGAAAATCACGGTTCAGCAGCCATGCCATCGCGCACATGAAAGTTATGCCAATGGCGGTGTAGATAAGTGCAAATTGCAGGCTGACCGCGGCGCGAAACCGCATAAAGCTGAACAGGAACACGCCAAGTGCAAGGATGAAGCCGAACAAGGACGTCAAAAGCAGCAATGCCGCGAACCACGCCAAGGTCGGCCAAAGGCTATGCGTGGCGTTCGCATCTTCTCCGTTTAATTCGCGATCCGCAAAAATGGTGTCGGTCTCGGGCTTGAGGATCATGCGAACGATGAGTGCGCAGCATCCAAGTAGTGCAACGCCGGCCACAAACATCGGGAAGGTGCGGTCACGGCTATAGCTTGGGATCGATGCCGCATCATAAAACGCATATGCGATGTAGCCTGTGATGATCAGCAAGAATACCAATGGCGCGCGTTTTGATCCCGACGCGACATCGCCCTCAGCCAAAATATTCTTAGCTTGGCGCAGGCCCAACACCACCGAGATCACAGTGATGATCACCAAAATGATCACAATCGGGGAAAAGATATATTCCATCCCCTCACCAAAGCTTTTGCGAAACTGGCTTTGCGCCAATTGCACCGCTTGATTGGCATAGGTTTCTGCCGGGTTCGACAGCACAAAACCAATCAGGAACGCAGGGCGCGACCAATCAAAACGCCGCATCATGATGCCTAGGAAACCAATCGCCAACAGCGCCGCAAGATCCATCAGGTTTTGACCGGATTGGAAGGCCGCAAAGCTGATGATCATGAACAGGAACGGGGCCAGCAAAGCAAAACGGATTGTGGTCAGTTTGGCGATGCCGCCAGAGGCCGCGATACAGATGATTGTGCCAACGACATTGGCCAGCGCCAGCAACCACACGATAGAATAGGTGATATCTAGGTTGTTTTTCAACATCGCAGGGCCAACTTCGATCTGCCCAGAGCCCAGCAACGCAATGGCACCAATGAAAATCGCCATCGACCCAGATCCGGGGATGCCAAACAACAATGTAGGGACCAAACCACCACCCTCTTTGGCGTTGTTGGAGCTTTCTGGCCCGATCACGCCGCGCACTTCGCCTTTGCCGAAATTGGATTTGTCTTTGGTGGTTTGTACCGCGTGCCCATAGGCGATCCAGTCCACAACCGACCCGCCAAGGCCGGGGATTACGCCAACGATAACGCCGATGATTGAACAGCGCACCGACAGCCAGATGTTGGCAAACCAGTCTTTGACGCCATCAATCCAACCGCCGCCAATCTGCGGTTCTTGGCTGATTGCGCGGTCTTGGCGCAACAACGAAATGATCTCGGGGATTGCAAAGATACCAAGGCCAACAATGACCAGCTTTAAACCGTCCGTGAGATACGGAAAATCATAAGACGACATGCGCAGATCACCAGATGATGCGCCTTCACCAATAGTGCCGATCAACATGCCCAGACCCGCAGCGACGATGCCTTTGATCGCAACGCGACCGGCAAGGATACCCACCATGGACAGGCCAAAGATGGTGATCATCAACAGTTCAGGCGTGCGAAATTCCAACACAATGGGCCGCGCGATCAGGATGAACACCGTTAGAAACGTCGCCCCAACCAACCCGCCAAACAAAGACGATGCAAAAGCCGCAGACAGCGCGCGCGCCGCCTGACCCTTTTTGGCCATCGGAAAACCATCAAGCACGGTGGCCTGGCTGGCAGAAGACCCCGGAATACCCATTAAAACAGACGCAAACGTGTCAGAGGTCGGGACAACCGCAACCATGCCGACCATCAAAGCAAGGCCAAGGATCGGGTCCATGCCAAACATGAAGGGCAAGAGTAGCGACAGACCTGCAATGCCGCCAAGACCTGGAAAAACCCCGATGCATAGGCCCATAACAACGCCCATCACCAGATAACCCAACACGATGGGCTGCAATATCAGCCCCCATGCACTGCCAAGCGCTGGCAGCGCCTCCATGATGACGTCCATGCCCGTAATCCCCCACCTTGCTTAGAAAAATGCCCCACCACTTTGGCGGGGCATTCTAGAAACAAGGCTTAGTTCAGGGAAACGCCGTACTTTTCCTGCAACCAGTTCACGATAAACGCCTTGGCTTCTGGGGTCACGTTTGTGCCGCTTTCCAACGCTTTCTTCGCCGCAGGACCCGTCATCTGGGGGTACTTGCCCAAACGCTTGCCCGAGATTTCAGCAAAGTCAGCGCGCGCTTTCACGTCTTCAAACGCTTTGGTGTAGGTCACGATGGCATCGTTGGATGCGCCCGCTGGCAGGAACACCATCTTTTGCGCAGGGAAGCCTGCGATGAAAAATGCTTTCCATGCGTCCCACTTTTCGCCGGAAGTTTCGCAAGCTGGCGTCGCTTCGCAGACTTCCTTGAAAGTTGGGATGTCTGGGAAGGTCGGATCGCGCACGATGTTCCCGTCATCATCCAATGCACCCCAAGTCATCATCGGCACGGCTGTGCCTGCTTCGACCAATGGCGTGACGCCTGACAGGTAGGACGAAGATGTCTGGTAATCGATGTTGGCTTCACCGCGTTCAAACATCAAACGACCGTCGCCACGACCCTTGATGCCCATGACGCTTTCAACGTTCAGACCCAACATTTCCCATGCCAATGTCGGTACGAGGTCAAGGCGCGTGGCCCCTTGGTTGCCATAGATGAAATCTTCACCCTGCAATGCAGTGGCGTCCATTCCGTCCATTTTTGCAGCACCTTCAGGTGTCAGATACGCAACGCCACCTGTGCCAGAGGCCAGAACAATGTTCCAGTCTGCATAGTTGTATTTGACCCGTGGATCACCCAGCAAAAATGGGAATTGAGTAGAGCCGGATGAACCAAAGATGGTTGTGCCATCTTCAAATTCTTGCTCTTGAAAGAAATTCGCGCCCTTTGTTGAACCGGCACCGGGCATGAATTTTACAACAACAGTGGGCTGGCCGGGCAGCGCTTCGGACAATAGCGGGGCATAAAAGTTTGCCCATTTGGCAGAGCCGCCTGTTTCAGAGAATGGAATGATCCATTCAACTGTTTTGCCTTCCAGATCAATGCCATGACCACCAGCATTGGCAGATACGGCGAAAGTTGCAGCGGCTGCGGCCACAAGGCCAGCGGCAACGCGACGCGTGGTTTTGAAAGTGGACATATGTTCCTCCCTTAAACGCGACCCCTTTCGTTGAAGGGGGTCAAAATAGAATCACGAGGGGGTGTCCGCCCCCTGTTGATGTCTCTTGTGTGACCTGCCAACCTTGCATGAAACTTGCACACCTTGAGAATTTCCATGCGCATCACATTGGTTGAAGACAACACAAGCCTTGCAAAGGGCATCTGTTACCGTCTTGAGGACGCGGGCCATGCGGTGGACCTGTTGGAGGATGGCGACGCGGCTGAAGCCTATCTGGTCGGGGACGGTTCAGACCTGATTATTCTCGACATTAATCTGCCGGGGACGGATGGGCTGAGCCTGCTTAAACAAATGCGCAAACGTGGCGACCAGCGCCCGGTGATCTTGCTCACGGCGCGCGCAGGCACCCAAGACCGGGTGATTGGTCTGGACGCTGGGGCAGACGATTATCTGATCAAACCATTTGAGATGGCAGAACTTGAAGCACGTGTGCGCGCCTTGCTGCGCAGGCGCGCAATCCCACAACAACAACTGCAACCCATCGGGGCGCTGATGTATGACGTTGTGGCGCGGCAATTGTTTAAAGGCGCGCGCGAAATCGAACTGCCGCGGCGCGAAATGTCGGTGTTTGAATGTCTGTTTGCCGCCAATGGCCGATTGGTGCCCAAAGCAACCGTGCTTGATCATGCTTACGGTGTTGGGGCTGAAGTGGCCGACACCGTGGTTGAGGTCTATGTGTCGCGGCTACGACGTCGCCTAAGCCCACATGGCATTCAGATCAAAACCCAACGTGGCATGGGCTATCAACTTGTTGGCGAGGCTGAGAAATGACTTCGCGGTCTTTGCGTTCCAGGCTGACTTGGATCATTCTTACGCCCTTGATGGTGATCGCGCTTGTGGCCAGTGCATGGCAGTTTCGCAATACCACGCTAAGGGCTGAAAGCATCTTTGACCGTGGGCTGTTGTCTGCCGCCTTGGCGATTTCGCGTGATATTGCCGTGTCAGATGGGGACGCGCTGAGCCCGGCGACACGGGGATTGATCAATGACACATCCGGTGGTGAGTTATTTTACCATGTCTACGCGCCTGACGGTGTCTTTGTGACCGGATATTCCACCCCACCCGTATTGCCCAAATCAGTGCCCACGGATCAGGCCGAGCCTTATTATTATAATGCGCGCTACCAAGGGCAGGACATGCGCGTTTTACGCTTTCAGGATGGTACAACAGTCAGTGGCGTCAGCGGTGTGTTCAACATCACGGTTTGGCAAAGCGCAGATGTGCGCCGTCACTTTGTCCGTGAAGTTGCGTCCCGTTCCTTTGCTGTGATTGCATTATTGGTGCTTTCTGTCGCGCTTGTTGTTTGGTTTGGTGTGGCTGTTGGCCTGCGCCCGCTTTTGGACCTTGAAAAGGCCATCGCCAAACGCACGCCCACGGAACTGGAGCCTATTCGCCGTGCGGTCCCAATTGAGGCCCGCAGGATTGTCGATACGCTAAACGCCCTTCTGGATCGTGTGTCGCGTAGGATCAGTTCGAAAGATGAATTCATTTCCAATGCTGCTCACCAGCTTAGAAATCCGGTTGCAGGTGTCCTTGCCCTTGCCGAAGCAGTCCAAAACGCGCCAAATGCCGCTGCTGTTAAGAAACGCAGCGCCGAACTGGTTATGGCCGCGCGCGAGGCAAGCAAGCTGACCAATCAATTGCTGTCGTTTGAACGGGCAAGCGGGGCTGACATTGCACAGTCGAGCGTGGTTTTGGATTTCAAAATGCTGATCCGACAGGTCGCTGGGACCTTTCACCAACACACCGCAGGGCAGGAGGTCGAGGTGGTTCTGGCCCTTGTTGAGGGCCCCCTCCCAATTCGCGGTGATGCAATCATGTTGCAAGAAGCGGTGTTGAACCTATTGACCAATGCAGTTGTGCACGGTGGGCCAAAAATGTCTAAAATCCAGATCGATCTATCGGCCCAGTCAGGCCATGCCGTTCTATGCGTCACAGACAACGGCGTTGGCATACCTGTGGAAAAGCACATCGAAGCGATCAGTCGCTTTGGCCAGGCCAATGGCGGCAAAGGCAGTGGCCTTGGATTGCCAATTTCAGCGCGCGTGATGAAGAACCATGGTGGGTCCCTCAAGTTGGTTGAGTACATTGGTGGCGCGCAGGTTGTCATGACACTGCCCTTGGCGCAAGAAGCAGTCTAGCGCAGGTATCCGCGCTTTATCCAAGCACAGACAACCAGAACCAAACGCTTAAAATCGAACTGCCCGTTGCAATCAAAACTGATGTGGCTGCAACCCGGCGGGCGCGCCCATACATGTTTGCAAAGATATAGGCGTTGAAGCCCGGTGCCATCGCCGCCGTCAGCACGCCAGAGCGGAATGCATCTTGTGGCAGGTGCAAGGTTGTCCCAAAGGCCCAGACCAGAGCGGGGTGCAAGAGCAACGCAATGGCGCACACCATTGCAATGGCTTTCATATCACCTTCGGGTTTGTACTGGATCAACACACCGCCAAGGGCAAAGAGCGCGGCAGGCAGCGCGGCACGCACGATCAGCGACAAGGCGTCATCCACAACGCTAGGAATGACAAGGCCCGTCAAATTGACAAAAAATCCCATTAGAATCGCGATCACCAAGGCGTTGCGAAACATCGCCCGCAGGACGCTGCGGACCAAAACCGCGTTCGATTGTCCCCGATTGCGTGCAATTTCCATGACGGTGATGCCCAACCCGTAACAAAACGGGGCGTGGAACGCGATGATCGCAAAGTTTCCGGCCAGCGCTTCAGTGCCATAGGCACGTTCCGCAATCGGCAGGCCCAACAGGACCGAATTTGAGAACAGACAGCAAAACCCGATGGCGACGCAGTCTTCCCAATCGCGCTTGAACAGCAATCGTGCACCAAAGATGCCAAGCGCAAAACATATGGTAGCCCCGCCGTAAAAGCTGACCATCAGGCGCGGGTCGAAAGAGGCGGACAGGTCCAGCCGTGCGATGGCCTGAAACAGCAAACAGGGAATGGCAAAGTTCTGCGTGAACTTCATCACGCCGTCGATGCCCGACACCGGGAACAACCCACGCCACACCGCGACATAGCCAAAGCCGATGACCAGAAAGACGGGCAGAATGACGTCAAGCAGGGTTTGCACAAGTGGGCCTTGAGTTGGGACGAAAGGGCAACGCAACGGGGGTTTCACACCCCCGAACCCCCGTGGAGTTTTATTTTGCTAGATGAATGTCAGGGTAGGGGGAAGGTAAGTGTGAGGCCGTCATAGGCAGGTTGGATGTGGTCCGGTGTTTCTGCGGCGACTGTCGCATAGTCGAGGTCGTTGTGCATATTGGTAAGCACTGCGTTTTGGGGGGCCACTTGTGCAATCCAGTCGAGGGTCTGTGACAAATGGCTGTGCGTCGGGTGTGGTGCGCGGCGCAACGCATCAACGATCCAGCAGGTCAGGTTGTTAAGGTGCGGCCAAACCTCATCCGGAATTGACGCAACATCAGGCAGATAAGCGACATCATTCATCCGAAAACCAAGCGCATCCATGCCGCCATGTTTGACCAAGAAAGGTGTGAACGTCAGCGCACCACCAGGGCCTTCAACGCAAACATCACCTTCAATGTTGTTCATGTCGAGAATGGGCGGATACATGGATCCTTCGGGTGTGACGAAAGCATAGCCAAAGCGTTCCAACAGCGCGGCGCGGGTTGGCTCATCTGCCCAGACGGGCAGGCGCGCGCGCATGTTGATCACGATCATCCGCAAATCGTCCAGCCCGTGCACATGATCCGCGTGCGCGTGGGTATAAAGCACTGCGTCCAGGCGCCCGACCTCAGCATCCAACAGTTGGTTGCGCATGTCAGGTGAAGTGTCGATCAACACGCTAGTGGTTCCGTGGTCTGTCACCCGTTCAACCAATAGGGAACAGCGGCTTCGGCGGTTCTTGGGTTCTGTTGGATCACAATCGCCCCAATGACCGCCCAAACGCGGCACGCCACCGGACGACCCACAACCCAGTATGGTGATCCGCATCTCGGCCATTATGCGGGCACCTCGTACTCTGCGGCTTTGGTGAAAAGACGTTCAAAATTGGCCTGCGTTTGGGCGGCGAAATCGGCGTAGTCCATGCCAAATGTCTCGGCCGCTTTGCGCGCTGTGTGGGCGGTATAACCCGGTTCATTGCGCTTGCCGCGATGGGGCGGTGGCGCAAGGTAAGGCGCATCGGTTTCGACCAAAATCCGATCAACGGGTGCCTGCGCAAAGATATCGCGCAGATCGCTGGATTTTGGAAAAGCGGTGATGCCGGACATCGACAAATAGAACCCCAAATCAAGGGCAGCCTGCGCCAAAGCAGGCGAGGATGAAAAGCAATGCATGACACAAGAATACGCGCCATTGCGGTGCTCCTCTGCCAAAATACGGGCCATGTCATCATCTGCCGCGCGGGCATGGATGATCAGGGGCAGGCCAGTTTCGCGCGCTGCATCAATGTGGATGCGCAGTGAGGTTTTCTGAATATCCGCGCTTTCGGCGGTGTAGTGGTAATCAAGCCCAGTTTCACCAATCCCTACCATCTTGGGATGCTTGCTTAGCGCAATCAACTGATCCGTGCTGGCCAGCGGTTCAGACGCGGCAGACATGGGATGTGTGCCAGCAGCATAGAAAACCGGTGCATAGCTTTCGGCAATTGCACGCACGCTGGGTTCGTTCTTTAGCTTTGTGCAAATTGTGACCATGCGCGTCACGCCCGCCTCAGCGGCGCGCGCGATAATGTCCGGCAATTGGCCTTCGAAATCGGGGAAATCGAGGTGGCAATGGCTGTCGGTTATTTGTGCTGGGTTGGTCATGCCTGTCCCGATATTTTACTAGCGCGGCGCAGTGTCGCCCATCTTGAACAGGGTATCTAGGACCAGTGCGGCAGGGTCAAGGTTGACCGCCATACCGTGCTGCGCGCGGGCGGATATTTCTTGGGCAATTTCGGCCCATGCGCGGCCTTGGGCGGGGGTTGGGGATAAGCGTTGCAACAGTTGCGCTTCGCCTGGTGCGGCTTCAATCATTGGTGGGCTGCCCGTGGCCCCGGTGCGTGCTAAACGCGACAGCAGCAGGTTGATCAGCGTGAACAACAACGCCAGCTTTTCTTCTGCGCCACGCTGGGCGGCGGCCTCTGCGAGTTTGATCGCGCGGGCACGGTCCAAGCGCGGCAGCGATGACATCAAACCCACCAGTTCACCATAAATTTGAAGCCCACCCATCAGCGACAAGCGCAGCGCACCGCCAACAGAGCCACCAGAAAGCTCGGCCAAGGCTGCGGGGTCACCATTGATTGTGACCTCGGATGCCGCCAACGCGCGGGCCATTTGATCTGCGTCCAATGTGCCAAGGCGCAAAACCCGACACCGCGACCGGATGGTGGGCAGGAGGCTGGACGGTTGATGACTAAGCAAGATCAGCGTGGCGCGCGCCGGTGGTTCTTCGAGCATTTTCAACAGCGCGTTGGCCGCGTTGACGTTCATTTCGTCCGCATCATCAATGATCACCACACGCCGACCGCCATCAGCCGAGGACATTTGGAAAAATCCGTTTAGTGCCCGGACATCATCCACAACGATCTGTTTGCGCATGCGCTTGGTATCAGGATTGATAGAGCGGGTCACGGCCTTGAGGCCACCTTCACCCCCCGCAGCCATGCGCCGGGCGACGGGATGATCGGATGCAATATCAAGTGTGTCTGGCACGGGTGCTGCAAACATACCGCCCTCATCAGGGTCAGGGGTGGCCAGCAAAAACCGCGCAATCCGCCATGCCAGCGTGGCCTTGCCAACACCGCGCGGCCCGGTCAACATCCACGCATGATGCAGTTTTCCCGCATTAAACGCATCCAAAAACGCAGCCTCAGCCGCGTCCTGACCAATCAGCTGCGCGGTGTCACGCGGGTGTAGGGCACCGTCGATGCGGTCAGGTTGGGGGGTGTCGTCACTCATGATCAGGGTCTAGCATGTTTGTGGGCAGAGGGAAGTAGATCGCTAAACCAAAGTCCCATCAATCATCAGATCAGCAGGCGCGCTTTTGTCGATCACGGTTTGTGCATTTGGAATATCGTTGCTTTGCGCGCGGGCCAGTGCACTTTCGGCATCATGGCCGTGTTGCAGCCATCTGGCGACCAGCCGCTCTTGAAGAACCGGCAAGGGCACATCAACCATCAAACTCAGGTCCCATTCCTTGGCCAGTTCATTCCACGGTGCCACATTCAAAAGCAGATAATTGCCCTCAACGATAATGGTTTCAGCCGATGCTGGCAGTTGGCCACCTGTTGGAACAACACAATCATTGGTGCGATCAAAGGTGGGAAAAGACATCGTCTTTTCAACGCGGACAGCTTGAATGATCTGAATAAACCCTGTGACATCAAAGGTTTCTGGTGCACCTTTGCGGGCCAGTAATCCATGTTTTTCAAGATCAACATTATCGCGGTGAAAGCCGTCCATGGGGATGACATATGCGTTTGGAATTCTGCGAGCCAAGACATCAGACAGGGTCGATTTACCGCTCGCGGGGGCACCCGCGATTGCGATGATCCGACGGCCATTGCGCAGCGGAACGGCCTGTATCTGGGCCAAAATATCATCGATTTTCATATGCTATGCCTCAAAGGTGGCGTCTAAAGCGATGGGATGGTTCGGGAAAGCCTAGGCGCGTGATGTGACAACATTTATGACGTCTTTTGCAACATCATCAATGCTGCGTCCGCCATCAATGACCGAAAACCTAGTCTCAAACTCTTTGGCCAGTGCCAGAAACCCAAAACGCATTTTTGCCTGTAGTTCTTCGCCAAAATCCTCAAACCGTTCTTCAACGGTTTGACGCGACAAGGCGCGTGACAAGCCTTTGGCGGGGTCCATATCAATCAAGATGGTCAGGTGAGGTTCCAAGCCGATCATCAGCCTGTGTAAATCATCGACGGTTTGGCGCAGATCGCCGCGCGACAGGCCCTGATACATGCGGGTCGAATCCGCAAATCGATCACAGATCACCACTTTGCCAGCGGCAAGGGCAGGGCGAATAGTACGTTCAAGGTGGTCGCGACGTGCCGCCGTGAACAGCAGGATTTCGGTTTCTGCTGACCAACGATCCGGTTCCCCTTGTAACACCAAGGCGCGGATTTCTTCGGCGCCGCGTGACCCACCGGGCTCACGTGTCAGAACAACATCACGGCCTTGGGCGCGTAAATGATCCGCCAGCAAACGTGTTTGGGTGGATTTGCCTGATCCGTCGATGCCTTCAAAACTAATGAACAGGCCTTGCGCAGCAGATGCCTCGCTCACGAGGCACCCTCTGGCCCTTGATCCAGCCGCTTTAACAAATAGGTCGCCGCAGTTGTCAGGCGCGCCACAAAGCCACCGCGCGCGATGTCTCGGTTGGCCACCAATTGCACACGTGTTTCAGGCAGGCCTTCGGGCTTGAGCACCAATTCTCCCAGCGCATCACCTTTGGTGATTGGGGCTTTGAAGGGGCCTGTATAGACCACCTCGGCAGGCACATCATCGCCACCCAGAACAGGTAACAGAACTGATACATCTTCTGCGACGTTCAGACCGACATTGGGTTCTTCACCCATCCATACCGGCGCTTGGGCAATCTGCGTGCCACTGGTCGACAGTGAGCGTTGCGAAAATTGGCGAAACGCCCAGTTTACAATCGCCTCGGATTCTTGGGCGCGGGCCTGCGCGGTGTCCAAGCCCGAAATCACAAAAATCACCCGGCGATCACCCTGCATTGCTGATCCAACAAGGCCATACCCCGCCTCAGAGGTATGCCCGGTTTTCAAACCATCAGCACCAATGCCCAGTCCCAACAGCGGATTGCGGTTGGATTTATTCTGTGGCGCGCGCCCATCAAAGGCGAATTCCTTTTCTGAAAACAGCGGGTAAAATTGCGGATAATCCTCAATCAGGCGCGTTGCCAACAGCGCCAGATCACGCATCGACATGCGATGCCCGGCCTGTGGCCAGCCGTTGGAATTGGCAAAAGTGGAATTGGTCATGCCCAGTTTCTGCGCGCGCTGTGTCATCAAACGGGCAAAGCCGCTTTCGGTGCCATCCGGGCTAAGCGCCTCAGCAATCACAGAACAGGCATCATTGCCTGACAACACGATGATGCCGCGCAATAAATCTTCCACACGCACACGGTCCGTGGTGTCCAGAAACATCGTGGACCCGCCGTAGGCCATCGAATGGCTGCTAACAGGCAGTTTTTCGTTCAAAGACAGGCGGCCATCTTTGATTGCCTCAAACGCCATATACAGCGTCATAAGCTTGGACATGGATGCAGGTGGCAGCGGCGTGTCCGCGTTCTTGGCCAGCAACACGGTGCCCGTTGTCTGGTCAACAACATAAGCCGCAGTCGCACGGGTGTCGAAAGCATGGGCCGGAAAGCCAAGTAGGATCAGCGCCAGGCAGGCAGCAATGAGGCGGATCATGAGAGGAGTTGCTCCTTAAATCAGGTCAATTTGAAACGGCATAGGCGTCAGAGAAACCTTCCGTCTTGATGGCTTTGATCAGGTTGTTGAGTTCAGATTTGGTTGCCGCAGGGCCAACCAACACACGCCAAAACGCTTTGCCATTGATTTCGCTGCGTTTAACGGTAGGCACCATGCCCGCGCTGCGCATCTGTTTGGCTGTGCGTGTGGCGTTTGCCTCAACGCTAAAAATACCAAGCTGAACAAACGGTTTTGGCAGACTTGATGTGGACGCAGTTGGGCCAGGGGCCGCAGGTTTTGCAGCAGCGACAGGCGTTGGTGCCGCAGTGTCGATCGCCGCGCCAGCAGAGGCAATAGGATCAAGCGTTGTTTCAGAGATTTCAGCAGGTGCCGCCACGGTGCCTGGCACAGCAGTTGCCTCAGCGTCCGGTGCCTCTGCTTCTTGACGGCGCAGGGCCGTGACATTCAACGGGGCAGGCGCGCCCGCAAGAACATTCAATGCGGCTGCTGTGTCCGAAGACATCTGCAACTTTGGCCCCGGCAAATCACGCTCACGGCGAAACAACGCACCAATGACAAATTTACCATTTGCCTCATTGCGGATGATCACGCGTTCAGGCTCTTTCACATCAGGGTGGGCAACCCACACGCCACCCAAAGAGGGGCGGCCATCCCACAACCCTTGATCGGTGACGGAAAACACATCCGGTGCTTCGACATCGCGTTCAACCAGCTTTGTCGATTTTGTTGATCCGGCGGTGCTGGCCTTGGCACCTGCCTTTGGCAACGACATGTTGAATTTCCCATTCTCGTCACACCCCGCCAGCAGGCTTAGTGATAGGGCGGCCCCGGTTATCATGGTAAATGTCCGGTGCGGAATGCGCATACGGGGAAATGGCCTGCTCATGTGTGTCGTCCTTGCCTGCGCGCCCGATTATAAGGTGGGCCGATTTTACCAGTTGATCTGGCACGTATGAACGCCCCCTTTAAAGAGGGCTTTGGCGCACTCTA
This sequence comes from Sulfitobacter sp., assembly GCA_049794015.1. GTDB lineage: Bacteria > Pseudomonadota > Alphaproteobacteria > Rhodobacterales > Rhodobacteraceae > Sulfitobacter. The sequence continues at coordinate 22,644 of JBARCK010000058.1, forward strand.
CCCTGCAACGCGCCACCTGAAAAGACCGCCCTTACAGGATCGGCAAATTTCCCCATTTTGAGGGTGTTGTGAATTTTTTTGAGCTTAAATGCATTTGTGCATTTGACGAATGGCTTTTGGCACAGTAGGAGGAGCGCGTTGCGGAAGCTTGGCAGAGTGGTCGAATGCACCGGTCTTGAAAACCGACGGGCGTGAGAGCGTCCCCAGGGTTCGAATCCCTGAGCTTCCGCCATTTAACCCTTTTATTGATCTTTAAATGAATCGCATCGGATGTTTGTGCTTAAATGGTGGTCTATACCCGGTAGCATGATGGCGGCCACTCACCATAGCGTTGGGATTTGGACTGATGTCTAGCACCTCTAAGGCGAACACATGTAAAAACGCGTACTGAATTTTCGGGTTTGTGACATTCGCAACGGCACCAGAGTGTGATTGCGCCACCTGTTTTCCAATATGGTCGAATACAAATTCAGGTGTTCAGGATTCTCTGGTGCTTGATCATCTCGTTTTGCAGCGCGCCGTGAGTTTGGATGCCGCGTGCCTCAAAAATGGCAATCATCGCAGTCAGAGCGCAGGCTGTTGCGACAGCGTCGCCCATGGCTGTGTGCCGTTGCTCTTGGGGAATGGTGATCCCAAGTCGATCACAGATCGCGTCGAGCGTGTGAACAGCAGAACCGCCAAAAATAGCGGCTGACATCAGCACCGTATCCATAACGGGATGGTCAAATCTCAGACCGATTTTTGGGGCTTGTTTGTGCAGGAAAGCCATATCGAAGGCCGCGTTATGGGCGACAAAAATGGCATCGGCAGCAAAGGCATGAAACTGAACGCAGACTTCGCCGAAACCGGGCGCATCAGCCACCATTGCATTGCTAATATGGTGAACGTCTGTGGATCGTTTCGGGATTGTTATTCCCGGGTTAACCAAAGTTTCAAAAGTTTCACCAGCAACGATTTTGCCGTTCACGACCCGAACCGCACCTAACTGCACAACCTCATCGGTTACGGGATCCAGTCCAGTGGTTTCACTATCAAACACGACATAGACCAAGTCACGCAAAGGCGTGTCGGCTAGGCTATCAACGCGCGCAGAGTTCAACAGATCAAAATCATAAATGAGTGGGCGGGCGGCTGAGGCCTCAAGCGGCTCAAGCATCAAAGTGTACCCGGCGTTGGGCTCAAACGTTCGGATGGTGCCCGAATAGACCCTGTCGCAATGTGACACAGTTGTGATGGTCATGTGGTCGCTCTGCGTGCTTTCCATCTGCGAAAGGGCATTCAAGATCGAGGCGTCGTAGAAGTAGTCAAACAAGGATGTCTTTAAGCGCGCAGCGCCAACCCGTTCCATCAGGGCAGCCGCTTGACCATCATACAGCACGATTTGATGATCGGCCGTTGCCATGAATGTAGCAACCGGAATGTCCGAGAGTATTTGCACAAGCCTGTCGCGTTGCGCCGTCACCTCTGTCAGTTCTTTTGCATTCATTTCAGAACGCGACCGCATAACGTCTTGAAGGATTGTGCCCATGGCTGATGCTGCTGGTGCCAGATCACCAAGGTATTTGGCGCGTGTGACATCAATCGACGTGCTGACATCAACATGTGCACGCACCCGCAGACTGGCGGCGATCGCCTCGATAGGTTTGCTGACGTGGTCATCAAAAAGCAGCCAGATGAACACCACAAGCGCAGTGATCCCGAACCCGGAAATAAGGCCTGTGGTTACAAATGCGGACAAAGCCTCGGGCGCGCCCAATTGACGATAGCCCATCCACAATGCGCCGATGGTGATGGCCAAACTACCCAATGCGACCAGACAAAAGAACAATAAAATCCGTATGCGCAGCCCGAGATGTTTCATATCAGATCTCCGCGCAGGCCGCCTGCAACAAAGGCGCGTTTGCATCCATGGTGTGCCACTCTGCGTTCAGTACTTCGCCGTCATTCCCGAAATCAACGCCATCAACCAGATCGGCCCGCGCATTTGCGGCACAATCAAACAGCGCGGGAATTTTCGCGGTACGCGCCCAACGACCATAGATCACCAAATCAACGATCCTGTGGTGTGGCTGTTTAGGATGGGTGCGCGCGGTGGCCTGATCAACGGCAATAAACCTGCTGACAAAGGGTTTGACATAGGTCCAGGGTCGGTAAAACTGGGTTTCTTCTACGGTTTCAGCCACAACAAAGCCCTCTGGCATGTTGGATTGCGCGCGCGAAAACCAACTGTATTCACTTGAGATCGTGGCGAACAGCATGGCCGCACCTGCGGCCACTGGAACCAACCATGACGGCAAGCGACCTTTTAGGGATCGGTTTATCGCCCAGACCAATAGTGCAGTGGCGATACCCGCGACGATTGTGCCGATGAGTTCGAAAAACATAAAGTGTTCCTTCTTCGTTTAGGCGAGCGCACCACGCCCTTGCATAAGGGCGGATTGCATTGTTTTGATCACAACAAAAGCATCACGCAAATGACTTCGCTCAAAACCCGAAAGTGTTGAGGGGGGTAGGAAATTGTCCGGTGCTTTGCCCTGCTTGATCAGATTTGCCTGATGTTCCAGCCGTGTTTGTGCGACAAAATCATATGCGTCGATCAAATCAGTGCCACCGCTTTCGCTGATGATGCCAGCGGACAAGGCCGCCTTGAGGCGCGCACGGGTGTTCAAGTCCGTCAACTGTCCTTGCAGCGCATACATCCGTCCCAAATCGACAACCGGGATCACGCCATTTAATTTCGTATCGATTGTATTGCGATGCTCGCCCGCGCGGATTGTTGTTAGACCGCGCAATAAGCCTAGAGGCGTCGCATGGGTCAGGGCGTTTGTCGCCATATGTGCTGTAAAGATCGAATTGGCCGCAGCCGCCTTAAGTGTTGCTGCCTGTAGGTCGTAAAATAAGGTCACATCCCCACCAATGGGGCGCAGATCGAACATGACCGATGCAAGCATCTGGGCTTCTTTGCCCGGACTTGTGATCCACCCTTTAAAGTAGTCTTTCCAAACGGACAGTGGTTGGCACCACAACGGGTTGGTCGCCATCATATCACCCGGGCAATATACGTATCCACAAGAGGCCAGACCGTCGCTGACGAACTGTGCAAACGGGGCAAAATACTGCATGTCTTTGTTGCTGATCCCGTTTTCAAGGATGAGGCAGTTGTCTTGATCTGATACGCCTGTTTGTTCTTGTCGACCCTGCGATCCACACGCCAGCCACAAATATTTTGCGGGCGGCGGGCCAAAGTTGTCTTCGGCCATCCGCAACAGTCGGCGTGTGACCACATCAGCGATATCAGTGATCATACGGGTAACTGTATCGTGCCTGTTGCCTGCTGCAACAAGTTGGACAAGCAGGTTTGGGATACGGCCTGTAATCTCTGCCAGATCTTGCACCGATCCTGCTTGGGCGGCCTGTGCCACTAGGCTTGCGGCATGGGTGGCCTGAAAACGGGTGAGATCGGTTTGCGTGACGATCCCAACAAGTTGATCCGCAGACACCACAGGCAGGTGGCCCAACCGGTATTCCATCATCAGATGCAACACATCTGATCCGATGGCAGACGGTGGCAACACACGTGGATTGGCGCTCATGATTGCACTCACAGGCGTGCCCTTGGGCAATGCGTCAGCAACCGCTTTGTTGACAATGTCGCGCAGGGTCACAATGCCATCAAGATGGCCATCTGAAACCACACAAAGGCACGAAACACGTCTGTCACGCATGATGCGTCCCGCGTCTTCGATGGGTGTGTCGGGGGGGCAGCCGGCAGGGTTGGTTGTCATCAACGCCTCAACGCTCACACTTGTCAGATTGGCGGCACCTGTTGTGGGTGCAGGACGGCGACGATCAAAAAACCGTCGGAAAGCTTCGTGTTGCGTCAATAGGGCTTGAAACACCGCAGCGGGAATACAAAGCAAGCGGCAGTCTTCGTCGGCGGTCGCCGTGGTCACAGCCAACCCTTCGCGCAACAAACCGCGTTCGCCAAATGAATTTTCTCGGTTGAGCAAGGAAAGGGAGGCACCGTTCGCGTCGGTTATTGAAACCTGACCGCTTTCGATAACATAGAGACCTTTTAGCGGCTCGCCAAAGGTGTAGATTGTGCGGCCCTTGCCAACATCAATCCATTCGCTTTGCTCAAGAATGTCATTGCGTGCGTCCTTGGATAGCACATCATAGGGATGCAGATAGGACAGAATGGATGGGTGATCTATCGTCACAGGTCGCAGCCCTTCTATGAGAGGGGTTCTGGCGCAGAAATCGCGCCAGAACCCATTGTTTTAGTGATCTACAGCACCGCCAGCGCCAGCTGGAACACGGACGCTTTCGACCAGGTCTTTGATCTCTTGCGGGGTGTCTTTGGTGGACATGGAGACACCGTAAGCAACCGCAAAGTTGATCGCAGCACCTACCGCACCGATTGCAGTAGACTGGATACCAAACAACGACCCGTCAACCGTATCGGGGAACGAGTTTGTGCCAGCAACAAACAACCAACCTTTGTGCAGGAAGATGTAAACAAGCGTAAAGATCAGACCAGACAACATGCCTGCAACTGCGCCTACGTTGTTCACCCGCGTTGAAAAGATACCCATCATCAGCGCCGGAAAGATCGACGCCGCTGCCAGCCCAAAGGCTAAGGCCACAGTTTGTGCCGCAAAGCCGGGGGGATTCAAACCAAGGATCGTTGCAACCACAATGGCAATCGCCATGGCAATACGCGCTGACATCAGTTCAGACTTTTCGGACATGTTGGGGGTCAACTGACCTTTCAACAGATCGTGGCTAACGGCCGAAGAAATCGCCAATAGCAAACCCGCCGCAGTGGACAAGGCAGCCGCAAGACCACCTGCTGCAACAAGGCCGATAACCCAGCTTGGCAAACTTGCGATCTCAGGGTTGGCAAGCACGAGGATGTCGCGGTTAAAGTTGGTCAGCTCATTGCCTTCCCAACCGTTCGCCGCTGCACGCTCGGCCATCGCATCAGACTTATCGTTGTAGTACTGGATGCGACCGTCGCCGTTTTTGTCTTCCCAATCAAGAAGACCGGTTTTCTGCCATGTGGCCATCCAGTCATATGCAGAATCTTCTTCGATCATCTGCACAGACACCGCTTCGCCGTTTGTACCATCTGGCCACATCAGGTTTGTGATGTTCAAACGCGCCATTGCACCAACAGCCGGGGCCGTAAGATATAGCAACGCGATGAAAACCAATGCCCAACCAGCGGACCAACGGGCGTCAGACACCTTTGGAACTGTAAAGAACCGCATAATGACGTGGGGCAGACCAGCCGTACCAATCATCAAAGACAGCGTGAACAAAACCATATTCAGGTTGTCCTTGTGCGCCTCTGTATAGCTGGCAAAACCCAATTCAGTGACGACTTGGTCAAGCTTTTGCAGCAAGTAAACGCTGCCTTCGCCACCTGTGTTGGCAGTTTCACCAAACAGACCAAGACCCGGGATCGGGTTGCCTGTCAGTTGCAACGAGATGAACACAGCCGGGATCGTATAGGCGAGGATAAGAACAACATATTGCGCAACTTGCGTATACGTCACGCCTTTCATGCCGCCAAAAACAGCGTAAGCAAAAACAACGCAAGCACCGATAAGAAGACCAGCTGTATTGGAAATCTCAAGGAAGCGACCGAATGCAACGCCAACGCCCGTCATTTGCCCGATCACGTATGTTGTTGACGCGATGATCAAACAGATCACAGCAACCAAACGTGCAGTAGGGGAATAGAAGCGGTCGCCGATAAACTCGGACACAGTGTATTTGCCAAATTTACGCAAATACGGTGCCAGAAGCAGGGCCAACAAAACATAGCCACCCGTCCAACCCATCAAGTAAGACGAATTGTCATAACCGGTAAAGGCAATCAGGCCAGCCATTGAGATAAACGATGCCGCAGACATCCAGTCAGCCGCGGTTGCCATACCGTTGGTAACAGGATGAACACCCCGGCCAGCCGCATAGAATTCTGACGTGGACCCAGCACGGGCCCAAATCGCGATGCCGATGTAAAGTGCGAAAGATGCACCTACAAACAGCAGGTTGATTGTAAACTGATCCATCAATTATTCCTCCACACCATGTTCACGGTCCAGCTTGTTCATCCGCCATGCGTAGAAAAAGATGATGGCAAGGAAAACCAGGATGGACCCCTGCTGGGCCACCCAAAAGCCAAGGTCAGTGCCGCCGATTTGTATGCCCGAAAGCATTGGCCGGAACAGTATACCAAAGCCAAAAGGCACAATGGCCCAGATGATCAGGCTGATTTTAATGACCCGCATATTGGCAGCCCAATATGCCTTTGGGTCTGGTTGTTCACTCATTGTGTTTCCTCCATATGAGTTGTTTTCGATTTCTTGTTGGCGCTGTGGACGCCGCGAACATCAACGACGATGGGGCGCACCATCTGACGCAGTGTGTTTGTGATGGCATCGATATCGCCCATTGCATCCAGCGACTGCAACGCGCCCGTCTTTTCGTAGAACGAAATCAACGGTGCGGTTTCGGTGTGATAAGCCACCAATCGGCGGCGCACAGTATCGGCGTTGTCATCCGCACGACGGCGGAACTTTTCGCAGCCGCATTTGTCACATTTCCCTTCAACGACAGGGCGTTTGAAGGTTTCGTGATACCCTTCGCCGCAGCGATCGCAGGTGTGACGGCCCGAAATCCGTTCAACCATGGCGTCATCTTCGACCTCAAGGCTGATCGCGGAATGTACTTGCGTGCCTTGTGAGGCCAGCAGTTCAGACAGCGCTTCGGCTTGTGGGATGGTGCGCGGGAAACCATCAAGGATGACACCCGCCGCACAATCAGGATCACCCAACCGGTCGCGCAGAATGTTTATGACGATTTCGTCACTGACCAACCCGCCAGATTCCATGACCGATTTGGCCGCTTTGCCCGCATCGGTGCCATTTGCAACAGCTTGGCGCAAAAGATCACCAGTAGAAAGTTGCACCAGACCAAAGTGATCTTCGAGAATTTTTGCCTGTGTTCCTTTGCCAGCACCCGGAGGGCCAAGCAAAATCAGAACGGGTACATTGCTATAGTCACGCATGTTTCACACCTTGTTCATTCTGTTTTCAATTAAATCATCTACAACCGCAGGTTCTGCAAGCGTTGATGTGTCGCCCAGTGCGCCAAAGTCGTTCTCAGCGATTTTGCGCAAAATTCGGCGCATGATTTTGCCGGATCTTGTCTTTGGCAGGCCCGGTGCCCACTGGATCAAATCTGGTGCGGCGATTGGGCCAATTTCGGTGCGTACCCAAGTGCGCAACTCTTTGCGCAATTCTTCGGTAGGGTCTTCACCATTCATTAAGGTCACATAGCAATAGATGCCTTGGCCCTTAATTTCGTGCGGATAGCCAACCACTGCGGCTTCTGCGACTTTGGGATGGGCGACCAAGGCGCTTTCGACTTCGGCGGTGCCCATGCGGTGGCCCGATACGTTGATCACATCATCAACGCGGCCTGTGATCCAGTAATCGCCATCTGCGTCACGACGACAGCCGTCACCGGTAAAGTAGTAGCCTTTGTAATCAGAGAAATAGGTCTTTTCGAACCTTTCATGATCGCCCCAGACGGTGCGCATCTGACCCGGCCAACTGCCCTTGAGGCAAAGCACACCTTCACAAGCGGTGTCATGGATTTCTTCGCCTGAAGTGGGTTCCAGAACCACAGGTTCAATTCCAAAAAACGGCTTCATTGCCGATCCGGGCTTCAAAGCATGTGCGCCGGGCAGGGGGGTCAGCAAGTGACCGCCGGTTTCGGTTTGCCACCATGTATCGACGATGGGCAGTTTACCTTTGCCAACAACATCATTGTACCAATTCCACGCTTCGGGATTGATTGGTTCCCCGACGGTGCCGAGTACTTTGAGGCTGCTCAGGTCGCATTTTTCAACGAACTCAGGACCTTTGGCCATCAGCGCGCGGATTGCGGTAGGGGCCGTATAAAACTGTGCCACTTTATGCTTTTCGCAGATCTGCCAAAAGCGTGACGCATCCGGGTACGTTGGCACACCTTCAAACATCAATGTGGTCGCGCCATTGGCCAGCGGGCCATAGACAATATAGCTGTGGCCAGTGACCCAACCGACGTCAGCGGTACACCAGTAAACGTCGCCGTCATGGTAATCGAACACCAGCTCTTGCGTCATCGCGGCATAGACAAGGTAGCCACCAGAGGAATGTACCACACCCTTGGGCTGGCCTGTAGACCCGGAAGTATAAAGGATAAACAGCGGATCTTCGGCACTGACTTCGACCGGAGGACAATCCGCAGAAGCGGCAGTGGCAAGCGTGCCGTAATCCAAATCGCGTCCCTCAACCCAAGTTGTCTGACCACCAGTACGCTTAACAACAAGACATTTTACCGTGTCTTTACAATGCAGAAGCGCCTCATCAGCATTGGCTTTCAAAGGTGTTTGGCGTCCGCCGCGTGGGGCGTAGTCGGACGTGATCACAACCTTGGCGTCAGACCCATTCACCCGCGCCGCCAAAGCATCTGGCGAAAAGCCTGCAAAAACAATCGAATGGATCGCACCGATACGCGCGCAGGCCAGCATTGCATACGCGGCCTCTGGGATCATTGGCAGATAGATGACAACACGGTCGCCTTTGGTCACGCCTTGGTCTTTGAGTACATTTGCCATGCGGCTGACCGCTTCGTGCAGGGCAGTATAGGTGATGTGTTGGGCGGCCTCATCTGGGCTGTCAGGCTCAAAGATGATCGCAGTCTGGTTGCCGCGCGTTGCGAGATGCCGATCAATGCAGTTTGCAGAGACATTCAATGTCGCATCGGCGTACCAGTTGATGTGTACATTGCCCAAAGTGAAGTCGACGTCTTTGACCTGAGTATAAGGTTTGATCCAATCGATCCGTTTGCCTTGTTCACCCCAGAACGCGTCGGGGTCGGCAAGTGACGCGGCATACATCTTGTTGTATGTGTCTTCATCAATATGCGCGTTCGCGATCATTTCGGCGCTGGGCGCATAGGTCTTTGATTTCGCATTTGCAGTCATCAGAATGCTCCTTTGTAGTATGATTGATATCCCTAGCCCTTCAGCCGCGTGCGGCTTTGGGCATGGTGTCAGGCTGTGGAGACCTCTATTTCGCGGGCGTTGGCAGCTCTCATTTCGACAATGAGCTGATAGGCCTCGGCATAAGTGTTTCGGATGTTGGGACGAAAGCCTTGGCTTTCTGCGCGTAGCCGAATGTCGGTCTCAGTTTCTGAGCCCGGTGCATAGCGAACCGACCCCAATGAGAAATCCTGATTCAGCTTTTTACCGCGCGCTGCATATTCAATCCAAGCTGGTGACTGGATGCGGGTGCCGTCGTAATTGATAAGGATGTACCACTTTTTCCCGGTCGCCCTTAACTTGGACTCGATGTAGTCGTAGACGTCGTTCACATCGCGCGAATGTTCAAAAGAAAAGTTCGAAAAATCAACCTGCATGATTTGATCATCGGGCTTGAAATCAACACGCCAATTCCAGTCTTTGCGAACAAAACTTGGCTTCATGACAATTTTTTTGCGCCGTTTGGATGGCAATGCCTTCAGGCGGTCCAGGGCACTTTCACGATCAAAGAACATGTTTGGATCGAATGCTTCGGTCCCGGCATCACGTTCAATTTGACGTTTTGTGATTTCCGAGGCGTCAAAACGGACGCTGCCCATTGAATGGGCCTTGTTCAGCTCCATGCCGCGGCGCGAAAAGGCAAACCACGCGTCTGTATCAATGCGCGTTTCTCGATAGTTGACCAGAAAGAACCACAGGTTTTCACCCGTTTCTACAATGCGCTCTTCGATGCGATCATAAAATTGGTTCACTTCCAGCGAATTGGACAGCTCCATATCCTCAAAGCTGACCTCCATAATTGGGCTGTCTTCGTGAAAGGTAATACGCGCATCAATATCTGCGGTGCTGAGTGCTGACGTCGGCGTCGCGTGGGTTTCTAATTCTACTTCATCAGTCATTTTTAAACTCCTTGGAAGGTAAGGTTAGACAGCTTTGACGTATGATCCGGGGGCCGCTTCGATGGCCTTGTATTTCCCTTTGGTCGCAGGCTTGCGGGCGGGGACTTTGGCATCATCACGGGCCGCTAACCATTCAGCCCAATGCGGCCACCACGACCCGTCATGCTGTTCAGCTTGCGCTTCAAAATCGTCGGGTGATGCGGGGTAAGTGGTACTTGTGAAGTAGCCATATTTGGCGCGCTCGGCTGGTGGGTTGATCACGCCTGCGATGTGACCCGATCCGCCAAGGACAAATTCGACCTCTCCGCCCAAAAATTCTGTCGCGGGATAGACCGATTGCCAAGGCGCGATGTGATCCAGTTGTGTCGCGAGTATATAGCAGGGTGTTGTGATCTTGGTGATATCAATCTTAACGCCCTTCAGTTCAAGCGCGTTTGGTATACGCAAGCCATTCTGAAGATAGACTTTTTCAAGATACCAAAGCAGCATGGCAGACGGCAAGCGGGTGGAATCCGAGTTCCAGGACAACAAGTCAAACGCACGCGGCTTTTGCCCGCGCAGATAGTTTGACTCAACAAAGGACCAAATCAGATCCTTTTCGCGCAGCATCGAAAACATGTCAGAGAGGTGATGTGCATCCAGATAGCCCTTTTCGGCCATGTGGTGGCGCATGCTGGCCAAACGGTCATCATCAACAAAAACACCGATCTCACCAACGTTCTCAAAGTCGACCATCGTGGC
>JBARCK010000059.1:0-1881 GCA_049794015.1 Sulfitobacter sp.
GCTACCGTATCTTTTTTGCCGAAGGCCACCAGTGGACGTACAATCTTACGGAGTTGGGGCGTTACTATCGCCGTTATTGGAACCTCATGAAGTATTGGCGGGAAGCTTTCCCAGGCGTCATGTACGAGGCTGTTTATGAAGAGAATGTTCATGACGTAGAAACCTCAGCCCGAAATCTGATTGGCCATCTTGGACTTGAATGGAGCGATCAGTGCTTGGAGTTCTATAACGTCGATCGTCCTGTGAAGACTGCTTCTCTGTCGCAGGTCCGCAAGCCGATCTACAAGACCTCAACCAACCGCTGGCGCAAGTATGAGAAGTATCTTGGACCTCTTCTGGAAGAGATCGGCGACATCGTTGAAGAGTACGAGGACGAGATAGCCCATCTGATCGAGAGGTAATTTTGGCGTTCACGCTCAAGTATCACCGCTTGGAAGATCGAATGACCATTTGTTTCATGTTGCCCGACGGGCAACATGAAACCTGTTGGGTCACACGTAATAAGTGGTTATTCCTGATCTTGAGACTTTCAAAACCGGAAGATTTACCACAACAAATTCTGGGCAAATACGATATTTCCAAACAGTCTGGCAGGGATGAAGCGTCCCACGCATCATCCGAAGACCCCAGAAACACTGGTCTTCGGGATGTGGCTTCGGACAAAGGCTCCTCTTTCGGAGAAGTTGGAGAAGGCCTCGATAACTCCAATATTCCAGTTTTGGTCGAAAAAATCGGCGTCTTTAAGGTGGACGATACTGTACGAGTTTCTTTCTCTCTTACTGACCGTCAATCAGCCGGTCCAGTCAAGGTCGGAAGCCGACGAGTCAATCTTACGCTCAGCGAAAAAGAGTGCGCAAGTTTTGAGGAAATGCTACGCTCCAGAGCGGTTCAAGCAGGCTGGGACCTCGAGGCTGGTCTCAAAAGGTTGAGTGCCCACGTGCAAAGACAGCAGGGCAAATCAAGGTCAAAGGTGCATTAGACGGTAAACTAAAGACCGACCATGCACTAACATTCAAAATGGACCACACGATGGGGGCACTCCACTGCATCCCTTCAAGATCGGGAAATTACTCCAAAATTCAACTTATTGGCGAATTAATCCTCTGGTGGAAATGTTAATATGAGGCAAAAAGTAGTGGTGTATTACCGTTTTCTGAGTTTAACTGCTCCCTAAGTAAAATAGCTGTTTGCCCGATGGTTAAGGCTGCAGAAATTCAATAATTATATTTTTAAATTTAAGGAAGCTAGAATGGCAAATCTCGACAGCGGAAGCTCAAACATTAACATTGATGGTAATGTCACATCGCTTGTCGATTTTGGAGGCATAGATACATATACAATCCTCAACTCTTTGAGTGCGAATGTCACTATAACGGACAATAACGCTAGCATAATCAATCTTCCAAATGGTCTGAATATTACATCAGCGCTCTTTTTGTCAGATGGCCTACGGATCACTGTGAACGGCTTTACCGTGACATTTCTAGGCGACCCAGCTCTTTTTTCTTATAAATTTGGGGGTACACCGCTTGATGCTAACGCGGGTACGGCATTGACGTTTGATGAAACGGCGGCGGCTTTTGGAACAACTGTACCGTCAGATGGAACGCAAAGCACAGCTACGACAACAGGCCCTATCAATGAGGACGGTACAGTCGGTTCCGGTGGCGGCGGCGGTACAGGTGAAGCAGCCCTCGAAGCGGCTTACAATGCTGCCAAGGCTGCTTCCGATGCAGCGGTGGAGACAGAAGCAGCATCATCATCAGCAGCAGCAGCAGCTCAGGCCGCAGCAGATGAAGCGGAAGCTACTGTAACAGACTTGGCGACGGCTCAAGCATATAAATTGGCCGCAGACGCGGCTAAGATCGCAGCTGATGTCGC
>JBARCK010000060.1:0-33858 GCA_049794015.1 Sulfitobacter sp.
GCGCAAAGGTAAGGTGGGCGCATCGCCCACCCGCAGCTACCAAATCATCGGAATGACCGCAGAGGCCAGCAAGGACATCGACAGGTTCAGCGGAATACCAATGCGCATAAAGTCAGTAAAGCGATAGCCCCCCGGACCATAAACCAGTGTATTGGTTTGATAGCCAATTGGCGTGGCAAAAGCGCAAGAGGCGGCGATCATCACAGCCACCACCAAGGGGCGCGGATCCATGCCCAAAGCCGCGGCAAGGCTGATGGCAATCGGCGTCATGATCACAGCCACAGCGTTGTTCGATACAATCTCTGTCAGGATCGTCGTCAAAAGGAAGACGCAGAAAATCACGACTGTTGGCGGCAAGGTTCCAAGCGTTGGTGCAATGTTATCGACCAAAAGTGAAATCGCACCGGAATTCTGTAAACCTGCCCCAACAGCCAGCATAGAAAAGATCAACGCGAGCAAGCGACCATCGACGAAAGAAAACGCTTCTTCAGCGTCGATACACCCGGTCACCAGCACAACCGCAACGGCCACAACTGCGAGCAGCAAAATTGGCGCAACATTCAATGCTGCCAGAATCACAATCCCCGCCAAGGCAGCAATCGCAATTGGCGCGTGGCCACGGCGATAGGCGCGCGCAGAGGGGTGGCTGACATCCACCATATCCATATCCGTGGACAGGCGCGCAATGTCTTCGCCCGCCCCTTCCAACAGCAGGGTATCACCCACTTTGACAACCAAATCATCTAACTGTCGGCCAATATTCTGGTTCCGACGGTGCACCGCCAAAGGATATACACCATAGCGGCGACGCAATCGCATAGACCCCAATGAACGCCCCACCATGCGACATCCCGGCGTGATCAACACCTCAACCGTGGTGGTTTCCACCGCAGACAATTGATCCACCCGCTTGAGTTCTTTGTTGGCTTGTAGGCTTAACAATTCGGTCATTTCTGTGCGCAGCACCACGCGGTCACCGATTTGCAAGGTCACTTCCTTGAGCGCACGGCGCAAGGACACGTCACCCCGCACCACGTCAACCAAACGCACACCTTCGCGCTTGAACAGTTTAACATCCAGCACTTCACGCCCGATTAGGTTTGACTCTGGCGGAATCACAGCCTCCGTAAAGAATTTCATCTTTGAGCGGTCCGAGAGCATATTCGCCATGCTATCGCGATCCGGCAGCAACTTGCGCGCAAACAGCGACATATAGATCAAGCCCCAGGCACAAACGACCAACCCCATGGGCATAATTTCAAAGATACCAAAGGGTTCCATGCCTTGGCTGCGCGCCACACCATCCACCAATAGGTTGGTGGACGTCCCAATAAGGGTCAATGACCCGCCCATGATTGCCGCATAGCTGAGCGGAATCAGCAGTTTCGACGCCTTGGTGCCCAATGTCTGACTTAACTGCACAACAACCGGGATCATCACCACCACCACAGGCGTGTTGTTCATGATCGCAGAGGCACCCATTACCGCCAAAATAACCCCAATCACGGCACCTTTTGGATTGGTTTTTGCATAGCGTTCCGCCAGCCGCGTCAACACGTCCAGCGCGCCTGTGCGTACAAGTGCGCCCATCACGATAAACATAGCGGCAATGGTCCAAGGGGCCGAATTTGACAGTACCGCTTGGGCGTCCTCGTAGGGCAACACACCAATAGCCAGCAACGTTGCAGCCCCAGCCAATGCCACAACTTCGGTCGGCAATGACTCGCGCAAGAACAGGATGAACATCACCACAACAACTGACAATGTCAGGAGGGCGCTGCCTGTTTGCGACAGGTTCAGAAATTCCATAGTAACGCCCCATAGGGTAAGAAATGTTAGCGCTTAGTTTCGCCCATAGCTGGCACCACCGCAAGCGTGACTTTGGGACGCGGTTGCACGAAATACATACCGATGAACATCGCAGCCAAAGCGACCCAAATTGTTGGCGCATAGGCTTCGCCCAAAATCAGATTGGCCCAGATCAAGCCAAAGCCCGTGACCATGTAACTGACCTGCACGGCAAACACTGCCCCTGCCCGGCCCACCAGCCAAACATATGATGCATAGACAAAGACATGCACAACGGATCCTGCGACTAAGGCAAGCTGGGCCGTGTTCATCGGCCAGAGCGGCGTTATGAATTGACCCGTGACAAAAGTCAGCGGCGTCATGATGCAAACACCGATCAAAGACGCGCCCAGCATGACTTGAAACGGGTTCAACCCCTCGGTCCCCCATTTATTGACGTAATTTCCCTCAAACGCATAAAATAGTGCTGTCGCCAGATACATCGCGGCCCATCCAACCGGAATATTTAGACCCAGATCAACAGCGGGTGCCACGATCAGCAACACGCCGATTAAACCAAAGAACAAGCCGAACAAGCGACGCCAGCGAAAGTGGTCGTTGCCCAGCATCAAGGCGATGACAAAGGCGAACATCGGCACTGTACTGATCAGCAGTGACATAATACCAGCGGGCAAGAACACCGCCGCTTGATAGGAAATCGAATTGGGCAAAACGGTGCCGACCATCGCGAGGATCAGATAAAGTCTGAGCGCGCGCATATTCAAAGGCAACGCAACCCTTCGGACCAAACAGATTGCGCCCATCAGCAGTGCACCAATCACCATCTGCCAGAATACCAGACCAAAGTGGCCATATCCCGTGCTCACCGCGATCTTGGTAAAAGGTTGCGTGATGCCCCACCCCGCGCCCATGACGATCAGAAACGCAGAATAGAGCAAGATTTCGCGCCGGGTCATCGCCCGGTCAAGGCACACTGTCTTGCAACAATCCACCTTGGCGGATTGGTTGAATACGGGTGGCGCGACCCGTGCTGTAATCGGTTTCAATATAAACGCCAGACAAAGTTGCCTCGCCGTTTGCAGGGGTAAACCGTTCCTTTGGCATACCTGTGATAAAGCGGCGCAGCGGTTCGACCTTATCCATACCAATCACAGAATTATAATCGCCACACATACCCGCGTCGGTCAGATAGCCAGTACCGCCTTTGAGGATCATCGCATCGCCCGTCGGCACATGGGTATGGGTGCCCACAACCAATGACGCACGGCCATCACACCAATGGCCCATCGCCATTTTTTCGGATGTAGCCTCGCAATGCATGTCGACAATGATCGCAGATGCCATGCCGCCCAGAGGGTGCGTTTTCAAAATCGGGTCCAGCGCGGAAAACGGATCATCAAAAGGGCGTTTCATAAACACTTGGCCAAGGGCTTGAGTGACCAGCACCTTCTTGCCCTTTTGCGTGGTAAACAACCGCGCGCCCTTGCCCGGTGCGGTTTTTGAGAAATTCAAAGGCCGGATCACCCGTGGTTCCTGTTCAATGAAACTCAGCATGTCTTTTTGGTCAAACGCATGATCACCCAGCGTCAGACAGTCCGCGCCAGCTTCCAGCAACAGTTTTGCATGTGTGCCAGACAGGCCCATGCCACTGGTCGCATTTTCACCGTTCACCACGATGAAATCGAGTTTCCATTCTTTGCGCAAACGCGGCAAATTTTCAGTAATGGCACGACGCCCCGCGCGCCCCATCACATCGCCAAGAAAGAGTATTTTCATGAGGCTAGCGATAGGCTGCTGCGCCTCTCTGTGCAAGGGCGCAGCACGGCGTTTCATCATCAAGGGAACTGCGACATTTAAGACCTTGCCCTAAGCGTCGACCCTCGGCACATCTGTCCATGTGCATATCATCACCCGAAATATACTTGTCTGTTTACTGTGCCTGGGCATCCTATTGCCAAAGGCAACCGCCGCGCTTGCACTCATATTGCCGACAAACGGACAAATAATCACAATCTGTACACCTTCGGGAATTGAAACAATTGTCTTGGACGGCGATGGCAATCCTGTTGAAGAACAAACAGTTTCATCCGAACCGTGCCTCAGCGCGCATGTCGCTTTGGTTTCTTCAAACCACATGCCTGAATGGCATCGCATCGCATGTCGATTTGACAGCAATGCGGTTTTGTTCACAACACCAGCCCTGAACGAGCTGAAGCTGTTTCGCCGCCCACCTTGCCGCGCGCCACCTCTGATCTGACCTTTCGCAAAGTGCCGATATTTAGCCAGTTTGATCACCCTGCAAAATGCGGGCGTGACGGCTGTGCGATCAAAAATCATGTCTGGAAAGGACAGAAAATGAACGTAAAAGTAACCGCAACAACCATTGCCCTCACCTTGCTCATCAATACCGCGTCTTGGTCACATGCCACCTTGGAAACCCAAAGTGCGGCAGTCGGCAGCACCTACAAGGGGGTGATGCGTATTGGGCACGGCTGTGAAGGTCAGGCAACACAACGCGTCAGCATCCAAATTCCAGAGGGCGTGATTGCAGTTAAGCCCATGCCCAAAGCAGGTTGGACGCTGGACACCAAAATTGGTGCCTACGACGAACCTCATGAGTATTACGGTGATACTGTGAACCAAGGGGTCCGCGAGGTCATCTGGACAGGATCACTTGAAGACGCACATTATGATGAATTTGTGTTTCGCGCCAAATTGGTGGACTCCCTAGAAGCCGATACGATGCTTTACTTTCCCACTGTGCAGACCTGCGCGGATGGCAGCGCCGAATGGATAAACATCCCTGCACCGGGCCAAGACCCCCATGATATTGAAGGCCCTGCGCCCGGGCTGCACCTGAGCAAAGCAAACCACGCTCATCATTGATTGTCACCCCGCGCCGCTGCCAATGCCGCGCGGGGATACCTCATGAGATGTCATAAACATCTCTAGAACTTGCGGCTTAGGCCCAGTGTGATTTGCGTCAGTTTGTTTTCAGAAGGCGTGGTGGTGCCGTTGAAATTAAAATCTGAGCTGTCAAACTTGTGATGCACGGCCTCAATTTTAGTGCGCCAGCCATTGCCCATTGCGAATTCAGCGCCCAGACCCAGAGAGGGCGAGATCACGACATCCGTTCCTGATGCCCCTGCGGGCCGTGCCATTGCATCGGTAATGCCCAGCCCGGCAATGCCATAGAAGAAAGCACGATCCGTGGCAAAGCCGCCCCGCAAGCGCGGCATCAACAGGAAACCACCATCAAACTGGCTGCCCCCCAACGTCGCATCAGTGCGGGTGCCTTCGGTTGAGATAGAGGTCAGCGAAATCTCTGGCCCCCAGACAAACCCGTTGCTGCGTACAAAGTTGTACCCGCCGTAAATACCCAGATTGGCGGTCTTATCCTTGTATTGGTGCACCGCGTTGCCACCCACATCTGACGTTGCTTTGACTGCATCAATACTGATGCCGCCATAATACCCCGCCCAGTTTTCCTGTGCCTGCGCAACTGTGCCCCAAAGGGCCAGAACCACTGCTCCCGCCTGTTTTAGACGAATTTCCATCGTCATTCCTTTCGTAAGAGATTAACATGCAATTTATAATGCAATGGTTGCATTAGTTATTGTTTTACGATAATTAATACAAGTCATTAAATCTGGAGTCGTTTATGTTTTCTTCTTTGCGTCCCAAAGATCGTCTGCAAACTACAGCCACCGCTGGCATCTGGCTAAGTACAGCCGTGCTGGCCCTGTTGATCACGGTCATTGGGTTTTTCACGTGGACATCACTGACCGACGGCAACGAATTGTCACGCCTGCTAAACGATCAACTTGGCCTAAGTGGCCCCGCACCTTTGTTGAACAACATGCAAGCTATGGTGTTAACCGCAGTTTGGCTGATCACAGATATCATCGCACTGTTTATGCTTGTGCAGATACGCAGCTTGTTCCTCGGCATTCGCCGTCGCGGCATCTTTACCGATCAGACCGCGCGACGGTTACGCCAGATTGGCTGGCTGTTGTTTGCCATCGGGCCGATCAACGTCATTGTGAACATGGGGGCCTCAATGCTGCTTGGTTTTTGGCGCGATCCAACGGCGTTACACGGCAGCATATCGCTTGATGATGGCGACTTTTATGCCATGGTGATCGGATTGGTCATTGTCGCGGTGGGGCATATCATGGTTGATGCCAACCGGATCGAAACCGAAAACCGCGCCATTGTGTAAGTGGAACACATGCCAATTGTAGTTACCCTTGATGTGATGCTGGCCCGCCGCAAAATGCGCTCAAAAGAGTTGGCAGAGCGGGTCGGCATCACCGTACAAAACGTGTCCTTGCTGAAATCCGGAAAGGTAAAAGGCGTGCGCTTTGAGACACTGGAAAAAATATGTGAAGTGTTAGAGTGCAAGCCCGGCGATATTTTGGATTTTGAGCCCGGCCCCGAAGCGTAACACACCTAGATCAATGGCCCTTGCTGCCGCGCGCCAGGGCCATGTGATGCGCTTTATGGTGATCGCCCGTCGACATCAGCCCGTAAAACCCCAAAGCTTGGATCATGTCGACATCTGACGGCGATGTGACCTCCCAAATGATAGTCGCCTCTTTTTGTGACACCATGCTCAGCCATCCTGTCTCGGATGCCAGAACTGGCCCATGCGCGGGCACCATACGACTTGCCGCCGCGTTTTCGGGTTTTGTGAGGTCAATAGCGATGCGCAAACCTTCTTTGATAGGGGTTTGTGTCACCTCACTGATCAACATAAGTTCGGACATATCAACAAGGTGCTGTCGTAATGCACCGATATCGACCTTTTGCCACTCTGTATCGGGATCCTCTCTGAGAAGGGTCACGATTTCAGTCACGGCGGCAAACGCGCCCTGCCCCGGCTCTTGCATGACCCTTGGCGCAGCCGTCATTTGAGCATGATTATGTTGTGCGGCTAAATTAGTCGGGGCATGAAACGCAAATAGGGCAAGCAGAATTGCCACTTTAGGCAGAAAGATACGATGCATCGGGTCGGCTCCTTTGGCTCTGTTATTTCTATCCTAGATCAAACGGCACCCTCTATATATGATCGAGATCATGATTTTACCTGCACCCTTTTCTAAACTGAATGACCGGGCGCTTACCAAACAACGCCTCAACACAAACGAGCTGTTGTTTTGCCAGGGTGATCTGACCCACGCCATATTTTTCATTCTGTCTGGCACTGTTCATTTGGTCCGCCACACAGAAGAAGGTCATCGCGTGGTTCTGCACAAAGCCTTGGCTGGCACCACCTTTGCAGAGGCAAGCCTGTTCTCTGACGTCTATCATTGCGATGCCGTTGCATCAGAGAAAACCGTGGTTTTGCGGCTGTCAAAAACCGACATTCTGTCGATGCTGTCAAACGACACCGCCTTTTCTTTAGCGTTGCTCAAGCAGCTATCAGATGATGTTCAGACCCATCGCAAGCATCTTGAACTCCTTGCCATCAGACGCGCGCAAGATCGTGTATTCGCAGCATTGTTGAGTTTTGGTCAACGCGGAAAGGTCACCGCCTTTGCATCCTTTATAGGGCTGACCAACGAGGCAACGCTACGCGCGTTGTCTGAATTGGTCACGCAAGGCAAAGTCACGAGAGTCACGAGAGGCCAGTACAAAGTGCGCAGTACGGGCCCTTAAGTGGTAATTTCAATCACGCCGTTTTCTGTCACAATCAGATCCAGCGGTTGATCAGTGTCCTCAAGCGGCAAATCAGCAACTTCCTGTCCCGCAAAGGCAAAGCCAATCGCAAGGGTCGCGCGTTTACTGCGCAGCCCTTGCAGCGTGCGATCATAAAACCCACCGCCATACCCCAACCTGCCACCGGTTCGGTTGAACGCCAGTAAGGGCACGATCAGTATTTCGGGATCAAAAAAGTTCTCTTGCTCTGGGACCATTGCACCAAAAGCACCTGCGATCATCGGTGTTTCAGGCGTCCATCGCGAGAACTTGAGCGGTTGCCCCGCTTTGATAATCACCGGCACGCCAACAGGGCCATGCGCACAGGCCTCTGACATCGCTGGCACAGGGTCAATTTCGGTGCGGATTGGCATGAACCCTGACAGCGGCACACCGCGATAGCCCGCCAGTACTTCGCTCAGGTATCCCGCTTGGGCTGCATTCGCATTTTCAAACAATGGCTTGCGCCGTGCAAATGCGGCCTTGCGTGCGGCATCTTTGATGGCTGCCAAATCACTCACAACAGAACCGCTGCTGCCAATCCAAGGAAGGCAAAGAAGCCTACAACATCTGTCACGGTGGTCACAAAAGCCCCGGACGCTAAGGCCGGATCAACCCCGATGCGTTCCAAAACAATAGGAATACCTGTGCCCGCCAACCCAGCCACCACCATGTTGATCACCATCGCCACCGCAATCACATAGCCCAATTCAGGTGACCCAAACCAAATGAACCCAACGATACCCATCACAACCGCAAAGATCGTGCCGTTTACCAGCCCCACCAAACATTCACGCCGGATCACCCGCCACACGTTTGATCCCGTCAAATCCTTGGTTGCAATCGCGCGCACGGCGACGGTCAGGCTTTGTGTGCCCGCGTTGCCGCCCATTGAGGCCACAATCGGCATCAACACGGCCAAGGCTACAATCTGTGCCAATGCCACTTCAAACTGCGAGATCACCATCGAAGCGGCAATCGCAGTCACAAGGTTCACCGCCAACCACGGCAGGCGCTGTTTGGTGGTGTCAATCACGCGGTCACTCAAGGACCCCTCCCCAACGCCCGCAAGACGCAGGATGTCTTCTTCGTGTTCTTCATCCAACACCGCCATCGCGTCATCAATGGTGATCACCCCGATCAAACGACCCTCATCATCCACAACAGGTGCGGAAATCAGGTGATATTGGTTGAACGCATAGGCCACATCCCCTTCATCACGCATGGCTGGGATCACTTGAAACGTATCTTCCAGAATATCGCGCAACATCGTCGCGCGTTTGGAGCGCATAAGCTTGCCCAGCGTCACGTTGCCAACCGGATGCAAACGCGGGTCCACCATGACGATGTGATAAAACTGATCCGGCAGGTCTTCTTCTTTGGTGACCCGCAAATGATCAATGGCTTGCCCGACATTCCAATGCTCGGGGGCCATCACGACCTCGCGCTGCATCAAACGACCAGCGGAGTATTCCGGATAGCTAAGCGATTGTTGCACCGCGGCACGGTCACTGTCTTCAAGCGCGCCCAAGATCGCTGCTTGTTGATCGTCCTCAAGGTCTTCGATCAGGTCAACGACATCGTCGCTGTCCATCTCACGCACCGCTTGGTTCAACACCTGCGGCGTGAGCATCGCGATCACGTCTTCGCGTATCGCCTCGTCGAGCTCCGACAGGATTTCACCGTCAAATTCGTGATCATACAGCCGGATCAGATCGGCACGTTCACCTTGACTGATTTGTTCCAAAAGGTCAGCAATATCAGCCGCATGAAGTGGTACCATCAGCGCGGTCAGCGTGGCCTGATCACCCGCTTCAACAGCTTCAAGAATCGCAGCAACTGACTTGCGGTTAAGGCGGTATGCCTCTGCCTCGACCTCTTCTTCGGGTGCCAGTTCCAAGTCATCGATTTGATCTGACATTCTATGCCCTCCCGCGTTGAGGCGACCATAGGCATGCAGTGTTTCAGACACAATGGCGCTTGGACATTGTCCCGCGCGCCAGAGCAGAATACTGTGACCATATGACAGATCAAACGCTCATCACTGGCCCAACATTGCGCTATTCTGGCGATCCGATGCACGCTCCGTGGCAGGACGCCATTCAGATCGACACCAAAGGTGGTGTGTTGATTGAGAATGACGTGATCCAGGCAGTGGGCGACGCAGATCAATTGCGCCAAGCCTATCCCATGGCTGCGCTCACGACCTACGCGGAAAACACCCTGATTTGCCCGGGTTTTGTCGATGCCCATGTGCATTATCCACAAACTGCGATCATCGCCTCGTGGGGAAAACGCCTGATTGATTGGCTCAACAGCTATACGTTCCCCGAGGAAATGCGCCTGTCCGATCCCGCCTATGCAGATGAAATTGCGGCGCGTTACCTTGACCTGACATTGGATCACGGCACCACAACTGTTGCATCCTATTGCACCATTCATCCACACAGCGTTGATGCCTTGTTTAACGCTGCCGCAAAGCGGAACCAGCGTATCGTTGCGGGAAAAACGTGCATGGACCGCAATGCCCCAGACGGGCTTTGTGACACACCACAATCCGCCTATGATGACAGTAAGACATTGCTGGAACGCTGGCATGGCAAAGGCCGCGCGTCTTATGCCATCACACCACGCTTTTCTCCTACGTCAACACCAGAACAACTTGCCGCGTTAGGCGCACTATGGGCGGAACACCCTAGCTGCCTAATGCAAACACACCTCAGCGAACAGATAGATGAAATCGCATGGGTACGTGATCTATACCCATCGGCGCGCGATTATCTGGATACGTACGAGGCACATGGATTGATCGGTGAACGTGCGCTTTTTGGACACGCCATTCACCTTGAGGCACGTGAGGTTGACCGCATCACAGAAACGGGTGCCGCATTGGTCCATTGCCCCACCTCAAACACCTTCATCGGCTCTGGCCTTTTCGACATGGCTGGCCTTGCCGCGCGCGGCATTCCCTGCGGACTTGCGACAGACACAGGCGGCGGCTCGTCCTTCTCAATGCTGCGCACCATGGCCGCCGCTTACGAAATCGGCCAGTTGCGCGGCACGCCCCTGCATGCGGCCCAATTGATCTGGCTTGCCACCGCAGGATCGGCCCGCAGCCTACATTTACATGACAAAATCGGTACAATCCAAACCGGCCACGAAGCGGACCTGACGATCCTCAACCTCGCCTCAACCCCCGCCATCGCCCAGCGCGTGTCCCAATCAAATAATATCTGGGAAAGCCTCTTTGCCACCATCATGATGGGTGACGACCGCGCCATCAAAGACGTCTGGATCGCAGGCAAACGCCGCCCTTAATCCACATTTCTTTTTGGCCGTAAATATTCCTGGGGAAGTTTGAAGGGGCAAAGCCCCTTCATCAGCAAAATGAAATCGAATGCGGCGCAGCCGCTCCTTTTCAGATCGCGTCCCGCAACGCCATTGCCATCTTATTTTGCCGCGCCACCTGCGCACCCAAATCGATGGTTTGCACCTGACCGTCCCGCACAATCTGGCGACCCTCAACCAACAAGTCGCGCACTGTGGTCGGCCCCGCCAACAACAGTGCCGCCGGGTCCCAACTGCCCGCTGACGCCAGCCCACAGACATTCCAGATCGCCACGTCGCCGCGTTTCCCCGCAGCCAAACGACCACAATCTGGACGCCCCAACACATCCGCACCTCCCCGCGTGGCAATTTCCAAGGCTTCATTGGCACTCATCGCATCAGCGCCATTTGCCACCCGTTGCAACAACATGGCCATCCGTGCCTCTGCAACCAGATTGCCGGCATCATTGCTGGCTGATCCATCAACACCCATCCCGACAGTCACGCCCGCGTCACGCATCGCTCGCACAGGTGCAATGCCTGATCCCAACCGACAATTCGAACAGGGGCAATGCGCCACGCCGGTACCCGTTTCAGCAAACAAAGCGATTTCACTGGGGTCTAATTTGACACAATGCGCATGCCACACATCCCGTCCAACCCATCCCAAATCCTGGGCATATTGGCCCGGACGACAGCCAAATTTCTCAAGACTATAGGCAATGTCTTCGTCGTTCTCAGCCAGATGGGTGTGCAACATCACACCCTTGTCCCGCGCAAGCAGCGCGGCATCGCGCATCAATTCACGGCTGACGGAAAACGGCGAGCACGGGGCAAGGCCCACACGACACATGGACCCGTCTGAGGGATCATGAAATGCATCCACAACACGTATGCAGTCTTCTAGAATCGCCGCCTCATCTTCAACCAGATCATCAGGTGGCAACCCACCATCCCGCACGCCGATGCTCATCGCGCCGCGTGTCGGGTGAAACCGCATGCCCAATTCAGCGGCGGCGTGGATTGTATCCTCAAGCCGTGACCCATTTGGATAAAGATACAAATGATCCGAAGACAAGGTGCATCCAGACAGCGCCAGTTCTGCCAGCCCAATTTGGGCTGAAACATACATGTGATCCGGGGTAAAGCGTGACCAGATCGGATAGAGCGTTTGCAGCCAGCCAAACAGCAAGGCGTCCTGCCCCCCCGGCACGGCACGGGTCAATGTCTGGTACAAATGATGGTGCGTGTTCACCAAACCCGGCGTCACCACACAACCTGCCGCATTGATGACCTCACCTGTGGTGCTCAACCCCTGCGCAACGGCAACAATCGCGCCATCGCGGATCAAAACATCCGCGCCGTGCAACACACGCCGCGTATCGTCCATCGTTACAATTGTATCGGCGTTCTGAATAAGAGTTTCGGGCATTTTACACCTTTTGCTTGCTGGCCTGCCTCGTGCAAAGGTGCGCGCGCGGATGGAAAACAGGCTCAAGAACCCGCGCAGTCAAATCTTAAACGACCCGGCGGGGGGTGGTCAATATTCTTTCAAAATGGACAGTGCTTGGGCATGAATTTCCCGGTTCGCCGCGGCGATGGCCCGCCCACCTGCATGGGCAGGGCCGCCTTGCCAGTCGGTTACAATCCCACCTGCGGCCTGAATGACCGCGATTGGTGCTTGAATGTCATAAGGGTTAAGACCCGCTTCGATCACCAGATCAACCTGCCCGGCCGCAACCAACGCATAGGCATAACAATCCATGCCATACCGCGTTAATCGCGCCTTGCTGGACACCGCGTTAAAGCCTGCTCCGTCCTGCGATGTGCCTACTTCTGGGAAGGTCGTAAAGACAATCGCTTCACTCAGGTCACGCGCAGCCATCGTTGATAATGCATGTGCGCCGTGCGGCCCGGTCATTTGCGCACCATCTGGTGCACCTTCAAAACGTTCACCAATATAGGGTTGATCAATGATGCCATAAAATGGGCCTGTCGCGTCTGACACCGCGATCAACACCCCCCATGTTGGCGTGCCACTTAAAAATCCGCGCGTGCCATCAATTGGGTCCAGCACCCAGATCAGGCCAGATGTGCCGACGCTTTCCCCATATTCCTCGCCCAAAATCCCATCTTGAGGCCGTTCACGTGCCAAAATCTCACGCATTGCACGTTCTGCCGCGCGGTCAGCTTCTGTGACGGGATCAAAGCCGTCACTTAACTTGTTGTCCGCGCTTAAGGATGCACTGCGAAACAGCGGCAAGATAACCGAGCGCGCGGCGTCAGCCATCAGATGCGCAACCCGGCGGATGTCGGTATCAAATTTGGTGGTATTGTTCATGCAAAAGGCCTGCCAGCTTGGGCAGACCAATGCAAGTCCCGGATCACTCAGCAGAATACAAAGGCGCGTCGCGCTTAAGCAACGTCGCTCAAAACACGCGCAAGATCAAAAAGCCGTCTGCGTTGGTTTTCTGGGATGGCGTAATAGGACCGCACCAAATCCATTGCTTCTTTGTCACCCATCAAATCCGCTGGAAACGCGGCTTCTTCTGTGGCGTCATCTGCCTCATCCGATTTCAGACCCTCGAAAAAGAACGACACCGACACATCCAATGCATCCGCAATATCCCAAAGTCGCGACGCGCTGACCCGATTGGCCCCGGTTTCGTACTTTTGAATCTGCTGAAATTTGATCCCAACCAGTTCGGCCAGTTTTTGTTGCGTCATCCCCGTCAACCACCGCCGCTGACGAATGCGTTTGCCAACGTGAACATCTACCTTATGCGCCATCTTTTTATTTTCCTTACCCTGTAGCACTTCAAAAGTGTCAATCATTACAAATTTGCCATTCCAAAAAGTCTAACAGCAAACCTCCACACGTCCCGCAACATACGGAATACCATTATTACAGCAAACAAAATTAACCAAATCTTGGGTTGGTTTTCGCTCATATTTTAGGATTTCAAGCGCCGTCATGTGCGGAATGGCGACTCATCTGGCGACCGTTAAAGGCCCAAACAGCATATATTTATGCAATCTCAAGCACCTAAGAGACCCGACCGGATTTGTGTCAGCTTCCTGAGCCTAAGCTTAGGAAAGATAACACAAAATAGTATAAAATATTTCATATCGGGAAAATACGGCTTTATTTTACCAAGACGCGACTGAAAAGCGGGTGAAACCGACCGCTAAACCTGAAGGTGATTCTATTTTCGACGCAACACGCTCAGGCTGATCCTGACACAAATCCGGGAAAATCACAGTTTTTGCAAATATCCTAAACCGCCCGCAATCGTCCGGCTTGTGCATTTGCAAATGCACCGCGTAACAACGCGGCCAGCGTGTCATGTACCTCACCAGATGAGGTTTGCGCGCCGTATAAGTTGATCTGCTGCTGCGGTAAGGTTGGCAAAGAACCGTTGTGCTCAATCTGTTCCAAATAAGGTGGCTCTGTCCCGTCAATCATCGCGTGCACTGCTAAATCTGCGCTAACGGCGGCCTCAATTGTTCGATCACTGTCTGTCTCAACGCTCATTTCCCATTGGATGCCGGATGCATCAAGGGCAGCAACCACATGGGGGCGGAACGTGCAGAACCTGCAAAATGCCAACCGCAAGGGCCGTTGACGCCACGCGGCCCCCCCGGGTGCGCCAATCCAAGACAGTTCTTTTGAGGCGAGTGTTTCGCCGCCATTGTCCAGTGATGTTTCCGTGGTCACGATCAAATCCCGCTCACCCTTGGAAAACTGATCCTTCAAGGTGCGCGTATACGACGCCTCAAGCTGGACTTTGACGCGTGGGAACGCGGCGTGAAATTGCTTTAGCACCTGTGGAATGGCCGGATAGACCACATCATGGGGCACGCCCAGCTTGATCTCGCCCTCATAGGCTTGATCGGTCAAACGCCCAATGACCTCGTCATTCAGCGCGATCATGCGGCGCGCATAGACCAGCAATTGTTCACCTGATGCGGTCAGGGCAATGGTGCGCCCCGTGCGGTCCAACAGGTCCAGGCCCAGCATTTCCTCTAACCGCTTTAACTGCATCGATACCGCCGATTGCGTGAGGTGCAAAAAACCAGCTGCGCGGGTGACACCGCCGGAATCAGCCACCGCGATAAAAGACCGTAATGTCGTGATGTCGAGATTTCTCACATATCAATTCCCTTGATGTCATTCATAACAAACATTCGTTTTCATTATGATGAAAGAGCAGCGATACATCAAGCATCGAAATGCAAAGATGGAATCGCATCACAAAACCTAAAGGATTGAGATCATGACCACCCTAACCCAGACCACCTGCCCCCCCCGCGCCCCGCGCTCTCAGACCCTTGTGCAGATCATCACCCGTGCATATCGCCTTTGGTGCACCCGGCGTGCGCTCGCGGCCCTTGGTCCCGAACAGTTAAAGGACGTCGGCGTAAGCCGCGCAGAAGCCAATCGCGAGGCACAACGCGCGGTCTGGGACGTTCCGGCAAACTGGCGTGCATAATTTGATAAAACTGCGGCGTATTGATGCAAGTAAACCCTTGATAATCAGCGCCGCAGCCCCAATATTCATGGCGATACCGTGACCGACATCGTCGGCACGCAACATATTGCCAATTTGGAGGGTACAAATGGCTGACGTGAATACAATCCGGGGTGCCGCAGGGACCCGCGCCGCTGATATCGACGCAGGATTACGCGCGCACATGAACAAAGTCTACGGGACAATGTCCGTGGGCATGCTGCTGACGTTCGCCGCAGCTTGGGCGATTTCAGGCTTGGCTGTGACAACAGACCCGTCCCTTGCAGCCGCCCAAATCGGTGCTGATAAATATCTGACGTCATTGGGTGCCGCACTTTATATGTCGCCCCTGAAATGGGTTGTGATGTTTGCCCCGCTTGCTTTCGTCTTTGGCTTTAGCGCGATGATCAACAAAATGTCCGCCGCCACAGCCCAAGTCGTGTTCTATGCCTTTGCTGCTGTGATGGGTGTGTCCATCAGCTCGATCTTTATCGTGTTCACAGGCTACTCAATCGCACAGGTGTTCTTGATCACAGCGATCGCTTTTGCTGGTCTTTCCCTTTGGGGTTACACAACCAAGAAAGATATTTCTGGCTGGGGTAGCTTCCTGATCATGGGCGTTATCGGCCTGATCGTCGCATCCATCGTCAACATCTTCCTCGCCTCTTCGGCGTTGATGTTCGCGATCTCTGCGATTGGTGTTTTGATTTTTGCCGGCCTCACAGCCTATGATACGCAAAAGATCAAGACCGAGTATCTGGCACATGCGCACCACGGTGACACCGAATGGTTGGGCAAAGCCGCAATCATGGGCGCGTTGAACCTATACCTCGACTTCATCAACATGTTCATGATGTTGTTGCAGCTGTTCGGCAACCGCGAGTAAACGTTTCCACATCTGATCTATGGGGGCCGGTTCTGAAAAGGACCGGCCTTTTTTATGGTCATGAGAGATGGCGATAAAAAATGCGTCATCACGCTGGTCTGACAGAGCAAAGGCACCCAAATGACCATTATCAAAGCGCGTACCGCTAAAGTGGATGAAGCAGGCGCAGATAATCCTCTAGGGCCTTACCGCGCGGAATTGATCAGCGACACGGGCAACCTCAGCCACTTTGGCGCATTCATCGAAGAATTGCCGCCGGGATCACATTCATCCTACGCGCATTGGCACAGGTCAGAGGATGAGATGGTATTGGTGTTAAGCGGCGAAGTGGTCGCGTTTGAAGATGGCGTTGCAACCACCCTGTATCCCGGTGATGCGGCGTGTTGGAAGGCGGGCGACCCTGTAGCACATACACTGCACAATCAAAGCAATGCCCCCGTGAGATATGTTGTGATTGGCACCCGGTCACCGCAAGATGTCGTGACCTACCCTGATCGGGATCGCGTTTTGCACCTTGATAGAGCAACTCAAACGCGGCGCTATACGACCTTGTCCGGGGATCCGAGCAATGGGCCTGAAACAGCGCCTTAAATCAACGCGCCAAACGCACGCCCGACAAAGGCCGTCACAGCCATCGCCAGACTGCCCCAGACCACGACACGGCGGATTGCGGGCCATTTGGGCGCACCGCCTAGATGCGCACCCCCACCGCCCAACAAGATCAGCGCAAAGACGGCAACCATGGCCACCCATATCCCGCGACTGCCCGCAGGGGCCGTGATGGCAGCCAGAAGGGGCAATCCACCGCCCAAGGCAAAGGCCAAAGCAGATGCCCCAGCCGCTTGCAGCGGATTCGCCTGCCCAGCCAACCCGAACATGCCTAATTCTTCGCGGGCATGGGCCCCCAGTGCGTCGTGATCCGTCAATTGCGCTGCGACTTCTAAGGCAAGATCGCTTTCGACGCCCCGGCTTTCCAAACCTTCGGCCAATTCACTGAGTTCATAATCGGGGTCTTCGATCAAGGCGACTCGTTCCCGTTCCAGATCAGCCTCTTCGACATCCGCTTGGGCGGACACAGAAACGTATTCCCCCGCCGCCATCGACAAGGCACCTGCCGTTAGTCCTGCCAACCCGGTCAGAACAACATTGCCATGCACCATACCAGCTGACGACACCCCCACCAGAAGGCTCGCAGAGGACACGATACCATCATTGGCCCCCAAAACGGCGGCGCGCAGCCAATTGCTGCGGTTGATGTAATGGCCTTCTTTGGGCATCTTATCTGATCCTGAGCCAATTGGCGTTGATCCGGGTTTAGTCAGACCACGCCATGTGCGCAATCGCGCTTTGTCAGGTTAGCAGATCAATAGGGTTCGTGGCCGACGCTGGTAAATCCGACACTGTCCGAATGTACCCCCCCAAACACGGGTGCAGGTGGCGGTGTGAGACCACTACCCGCGCAAGCAGATAAGAAACCGATTGCCGCAAGGGCAAAAACGATTGAACGTGACATGTGATATTCCTTGGCAGCTAGGATATCTGTGAGTATCGCGTGATGTGCGTCCAGACGCAAGCGCATCGAAAATCTGGTGCAGCCGCAAATCCAGCATCACAAACGAAAAAAGCCACGCAGATGCGCGGCCTTTGACACTTTAAAGAATGGCGATCTTACTTGATCTTGCCTTCTTTGTATTCGACGTGCTTACGAATAACGGGGTCGTACTTTTTCATGACCAGTTTTTCGGTCATGGTACGTGCGTTTTTCTTTGTCACATAAAAATGGCCTGTGCCCGCGGACGAGTTCAGACGGATCTTGATCGTGGTTGCCTTAGCCATAAGTCTTCTCCTGCTGCACCGCCCGTCGATACGGGGTGCGATAATCCTGAGACCCGGCTTTTACCCGGATGTGGGTCCGAGTCAACACCAAAAGGCCGCTTGTGTCAGAGTTCGACCCGTACATCGTGCATCCACAGCTTTGCAGGGCGTGACAACATGAAAATGACCACATCAGCAAGGTCGTCAGGTTCCGTAAAGATATGGTTTGGCACGTCTTCGCCCGCCTTGGCAAACATGCCCGTGTTGGTGCCGCTTTGATACAGGCCCGCCACACGCACGCCGCTGTCAGCCTCGTCTTCTTTTAACACATCGGTAAAGCCGCGCATGCCGTATTTCGTAGCCGTATAGACCGATTGCCCAGCTTGGGCGAGGACCCCGGATTTGGAAACCACGTTGAGGATCGCGGCCTCTGGGCGCGCACGCAATCCGGGCAAAAAGGCGCGGGTCAGATGAATGGCACCAGAGAGATTCGTTGCAATTGTGTCGTCGATCATCTGGGGTGCAATGCTGTCCAATGGTCCCGCCTTGTGCCAAATACCTGCATTGTTGATCACAATATCAACGGGACCAGCTTCGGCCGCGATGGCCGCGACAGTGGTATTGATCTGCACCACATCACGCATGTCACAGACAAAGCCTGCGGCACCCGCCGCACCCGCACGACGCGTTTCTGCGACCACGCTGTCCAACCGTTCCTGATTGCGGCCCAGCACCGCCACCTGACACCCCTCAGCACCCAACTTGAGGCAAATATGACGACCAATGCCGTCACTGCCACCAGTGACCACCACGGTTTTCCCTTTGAGTTGCATCACATCTCTCCTTGTTTGCGCGACCACCACCGCATGCGCGGAAAATTTCAAATTTTCCGGACCGTTTTCTTTGAAAGAAAACGGTTCCAGCGGATAAATATGCGCGGAAGGCCTGTAAGCCGGATTTTGTCCCCGTCTACAGGCAGGCCTGTGGACGATAGATGACCATTCCTCTGACGACACCGTTGCCGATGCCGCTATAGCTGCCAACCCGGACCTGCTGGGGCAAAAGCGGCCCCGCCTTACGGCGCGCGGTCCCTATTTGGCATTGCTCCCGGTGGGGCTTGCCTTGCCGTCCCTGTTGCCAGCGACGCGGTAGGCTCTTACCCCACCGTTTCACCCTTACCTTGCATGGTGGTTTCGGTTTCCCGACCCGCCGCACAAGGCGGTTTCATTTCTGTGGCGCTGTCCGTCGGGTTGCCCCGCCCGGGAATTACCCGGCACCGTCTCTTTTTGGAGTCCGGACTTTCCTCGATTCTGTTGCCAAAACCGCGGTCATCCAGCCTTCCGCGCGTTACCCGGCCTAGCGCCTCAACGCAGGCGGCGTCAATGGGGCTGGCACTGGGATTGAGTTTATTTAGCTAGATGAAGCGGGGGTCAGTCCGAAAAAACATGCGCCAAGGTCATATCAGCCGCTGTTAAAGGACCCTGCCGCCACGGGGCAAACCGCAAACGCGTCGCAGCAAGCAGGCTGTCAAGCGGCACGTCAGCCGTAAATCCAAAAGACTTGGCACGTGTAATAAAGCTGTTCTCGTCAATACATTCGCCAGTCTCTGACTTTGCCCCGCAGCCCGCGAGGCCCTGCCGGGCCAGACGCGCCCAATCAAAATGGCGTCCCGGATCAATTTTGCGCATCGGAGCGATGTCGGAATGTCCAATGACGCCAGTTGCCGGAATGGTCCAGCGCGCCATGATGTCTGTCAGCAAACCTTCAAGGGCACACATCTGCGGCTCTGAAAACGGGTGGTTGCCGCGGTTATCGAGTTCGATCCCGATGGACCGTGAATTGATGTCATCCTGCCCTGCCCATTCCCCCGGCCCCGCATGCCAAGCACGTTCGCTTTCTGGCACCAATTGCGTGATACTTCCGGTGTTTGAAATCAGGTAATGCGCGGATACTTCTGCCTCCGCGTCGCACAGCCGTTCCAGCGCAGCCTCATGGCTTTGCATCGCAGTGTAGTGCAGAACAATTAATGTCGGCGCCAACCCATCCCGACGCGCGCCACAATTTGGTGACGGGCATTGCGCAATCGGTGGATTGATCACTTAACCGCCTTCAGCGGCACGGCGAAATGGTGTTGGGTCCCAATCACAGGCAAATCCATCTCCGTCCGGGTCCATGCCCTTGCGGTCACGTGTTGGTCCACCCTGAGACAGGAATTCGATCTGCGCTTGATCCGCATGACTGAACTCTGCACAGGCACGTGCAAATTTTGACGCCTTGTTCAGGCCAATACGCCGATAAATTTGGGTGCCACGCGCATGTTTGTTTTGCAACGCATAGGCCACGATATTTGGCCCTGCATCACCGCGATCTGGCAACGCTTCTGGCTGGACCACTTGATATTGCGCCCGGTTAGAAGCCAATCGTGCAGCATCATCGCCAATGCTGCGTTGACCAGACACTGCGTCAAAGTTGTTCTCATTCGAGATGCCAGCGCTGTTGATCACAGCAGGCGCAGGATTGGATGGGCTGGCGTTGATCGGCTCTACACCCGAATTGCTGTCAGCACTATTGCCGACACCGTTACTGGCACCGGAAACGCCCGGCCGGGTTGCTGCCAAAACACGTGCTGTTTCTGCGGCAGTTGCTGCGGGTGATCCATCATTTGGTGATGACAACGGCGCAGAGGAAACGGATGCAGGCGCAGGCACTGAACTGCCCGCCAACGCGGCCTCGCGGCGCTCTAGATCTTCGAGCGTGCCATCAAACCCAACGCCGCGCCCGCGATCCGGTGCACCGGAATCCGGGACTGCGGGCTGGCACGCAGAAAGCGTCACGCCAGCGGCGATTACCAATAGAACTCGTGTGATCATTTGACCTGCTTTATTTTACTGCCGTTTGCAGTGCGGTTTACCACCATTTGTCCGCTTTGGCTACAAACCCTGCGCTGCGTTCAAGCGCATAGGCGGAAGCCAGCAAATCGGCCTCTTCCCATGGGCGACCAATCAATTGCAGGCCCATTGGCAGGCCCGCCTTGTTTTGGCCCGTTGGCACAGCGATACCCGGCAATCCGGCAAGGTTCACAGTGACGGTAAAGACATCATTAAGATACATCGCGACCGGATCAGCATCGGTCATTTCACCCAAACCAAAGGCCGCGGATGGGGTGGCAGGCGTTAGTATGCTGTCGATGCCTTGGGCAAACACATCCTCAAAGTCTTTCTTGATCAATGTCCGCACGCGGCGTGCGCGGTTGTAATAGGCGTCATAGAAACCTGCGGACAAAACGTAGGTCCCGACCATCACCCGGCGCTGGACTTCTGGGCCAAACCCTTCGGCGCGGGTTTTTTCGTACATCTCGGTGATGCCGTCGCCTTGATCCAGATTGGCGCGGTGGCCATAACGCACCCCATCATAGCGCGCGAGGTTGCTGGATGCTTCGGCGGGCGCAATCACGTAATAGGCGGGCAGCGCGTATTTGGTGTGCGGCAGTGAAATATCGACGATCTCAGCGCCTGCGTCTTTCATCATCGCGATGCCGTCAGCCCAAAGTGTTTCGATTTCTTCGGGCATCCCGTCCATGCGGTATTCTTTGGGGATGCCGATTTTTTTACCACGGATGTCGCCAGTCAGGGCCGCTTCAAAGTTCGGCACCGGTAGATCAGCGCTGGTCGAATCCTTAGCGTCATGCCCACACATCGCCTCAAGCATGATCGCGGCGTCGCGCACCGACTTGGTCATTGGCCCCGCTTGATCCAAGGACGATGCAAAAGCCACGATACCCCAACGCGAACACCGACCATAGGTTGGCTTGATGCCTGTGATGCCTGTAAACGCGGCAGGCTGACGGATGGACCCACCCGTATCTGTGCCCGTCGCCGCCAAACACAGGTCCGCCGCAACCGCAGAGGCAGACCCACCAGAGGACCCGCCCGGCGTCAACGCTGTGTCATCGTTACCGCGTCGCCATGGGTTCACAGCATTGCCATAAACAGAGGTCTCGTTCGACGAGCCCATGGCAAATTCATCCATGTTCAACTTGCCAAGCATCACAGCACCTGCGTCAAACAGGTTCTGACTGACAGTGGATTCATATTCTGGCAAGAAACCTTGTAAAATCCTTGATCCCGCTTGGGATGGCACACCTTTGGTGCAGAACAAATCTTTGATGCCAATCGGCAAACCACACATCGCAGGCGCGTCGCCCGCCTTGATGCGCTCATCCGCTGCTTCGGCTTGCTTCATCGCGATCTCAGGCGTGTGGTGCACAAAGGCATTCAACGCCCCTGCCCTGTCAATCGCGCTCAAACACGCTTCGGTCAGCGCCTTGGAGGTCGTTTCGCCAGAGCGCAGTGCATCGCGGGCCTCACCCAGACCCATTTTGTTCAGATCAGACATTATTCAACCACCTTTGGAACCGCAAAAAACCCTTCACGCGCATCGGGCGCATTGGCCAAGATCGCTGACTGCTGGTCGCCATCATTCACTTCGTCCACACGGCGCTTCAACACTTGTGGCGTCACAGATGTCATCGGTTCAACACCTTCAACGTCCACCTCATTCAACTGCTCAATAAAACCCAGAATAGTGTTAAATTCCTGCGCCAGCGCTGGCAGCGCAGCAGGCTCCACCTTGATACGGGCAAGTTTCGCGACGCGGGCAGCGGTGCTTTCGTCAATGGACATGGGGCGTTTCCTCATCTGATCCCCCGCCATTTACCGCCCCGAACGCCCCCTCGCAAGGGTCGCAGGGCTTTTCGTCTTCACCCTTTTGAAAATACCTTCCCAAAGCAGCAAAATTCGCTAGCGTTGCGGATAATTGCACAGGGGATCACCATGAATATTATTTGGCTTGGACACGGATCATTTCGCATTGAGATTGAAGATCAGATTTTGCTGATTGACCCTTGGCTGAACGGCAATCCGATGCTGAGCGAAACACAGCATGATGATGCGACACGCGGGGCCACTCATATTTTGATCACCCATGGTCATGACGATCACACTGGCGATTTGGTTCAAATTTCCAAACAACAAAATATCGCAGCCGCTGGCCCTTACGAGCTGATGACCCATTTCAACGAGGTTCACGGCATTGAGGTTACAGCGTTTAACATGGGCGGCACGATCCAGTTGGGCAAGGTCGCGGTGTCGCTGGTGCCCGCGTCCCATTCATCATCGCTGTCTGACCAGCGCACCAGCTATATGGGACCAGAGGCTGGGTTTATCATTCGCGGTGAAGGGCATTGCATTTATGTCTCGGGCGACACGGGGATCATGGCGGACATGGATTGGATTGGTGATTTCTATAAACCCGACATTGGCATCCTGTCCGCAGGTGGGCATTATACCATGGGCATGGCAGAGGCTGCCTATGCCGCGAAACGGTATTTTGACTTCAAGACTGTGATCCCCTGCCATTACAAGACATTTGGATTGTTAGAACAATCCGCTGAGGCCCTGATTGAAGGTCTCCCCGGTGTGATTGTGATTGAGCCAGAGGTGATGCAAGCTATTACTTTATAGGCTGCACACTAAATTGCTGCATCCGTTGAATGCCCGCTTGACTGGACGACGTCACACCTTTGCGACACCCAAGCTGACCCTCAAACGTAAGCGTCCGATAGGGATATCCACGGCTCCCTTTTTGGGAATGCGTGACAAAAGTTGCGCAGACCTCAAAGGAAGCATCATCAAGGCGACGATATTCATAACTCTCGTGCGTCGCCGGATCTTTGGTTGATATGACCTGAGCTTGGCTTGGGCAGTAATCCGGATCTTCCAAAGTTTGCGGCAGTACAGCATCGGATGAACGGCATGTTAAATAGACGTACAATCCTTGCAAATCTTTAGCCCGCTCAGCATCTTGCTTTTCCAGCCGCGCATAGGACGGGCCACCAACAACCATAAACCCGCCAATCAGCGCGGCAAGAACCAAGGCGACCATCCCGAACATCAAAGCCCGGTTCATGCCGCATCTCCGATCCGAATATCACGCAGATAGAATGTAAAGATACCGCCAGCCACCACAGCCACAACGATGGCTTTCAGGAAGAATTGCAGCGTAAAATCACCATTCAAAAAGGCATAGATCACCGCGATCAGATCGCCCAACAGGACAGACGCGCTGATCAATAACGTAATATACGTCAGCCACTTGCGTATTGCAGACCGATAAAGCGCAGGATTAACCGCCAGTTTGGCCCGCTCGCCAACTGCCAACCACAGATACATCGGTAAGGTCACTATCAGCACCGCCATCGACCAGCGCATGCGCGACGATGAGCGATAGCCGCCATCATCCAGCGCCAAATCAATCAACGCATGCAACAATTGCACCAAATAAATCGCGCCAAAGATCATCACCCCGAACATCAGCGCATAGACAAAGAAATCGCGTGCTGAAACGGTGGCCTGTGGGCGCGGAATGGGCGGTGAAAATGGGATGTCTGCCCAAGCATCAAGCGCCTCGGCGACCTCGTTGGCGCTCCATCCAGATTGCCCAAGAGCTGCTTTAATCTCGTCACGTGTTTTGCCGTCGCTCAGCGCGTCCCGCACAAATCGAGAAAGCTGTTTGTTCGCCGCCATGACCGTTACCTTTTTCTTTTCTCAGCGAAAAATGCCTTGAGCATCTCTTGCGCCTCGCCTTCAGCGATCCCGTCAAACACCTGCGGCGCGTGATGGCATTGGGGATGCGCAAACACCCGCGCGCCCTGTGCCACGCCACCAGACTTGGGATCCGAAGCCGCGTAATACAACCGCGCGACCCGCGCCGCGGCAATTGCTGCTGCACACATCGCGCAAGGTTCCAGCGTCACATAAAGCGCATGACCCATCAGCCGCTCAGACCCCGCCGCCGCACAGGCCGCGCGGATGGCCAGCACTTCGGCGTGGGCGGTCGGGTCATTCAATTCGCGTGTCCGATTGCCCGCCTGCGCAACAACTTTGCCGCCCTCGTCAACAATCGCGGCCCCCACGGGCACTTCACCGCGCGCACCGGCAGCACGCGCCTCATCCAGCGCAATATCCATGAAGGAACGAAACGTCATATTCCCTTGATGCCCGCAAAAGCCGCTCTTTCGCAAGCCGCACAAACACGCTAAGGCGGGGACATGAACACCAAGACCCCCTCAGAGAAGCCCAAAGGCGACCGTATTGCCAAAGTATTGGCCCGCGCTGGCGTGGCATCGCGCCGCGAAGCTGAACGCATGATTGAAGCGGGTCGCGTGCGCGTCAACGACGAGCAAATTTTGTCGCCAGCACTAAACGTCACTGAGGCGGACAAGATCACCCTAGACGGCGATCCGATATCCGAACCCGAACCGCCGCGCATGTGGTTGTATCACAAGCCAACTGGCCTCGTTTCCACTGATCGTGATGAAAAAGACCGCGGCACCATTTACGATGATCTGCCCGAAGACATGCCGCGGGTGATGTCGATCGGCAGGCTTGATATCAACTCTGAAGGGCTTTTACTGCTGACCAACGATGGCGGCATCAAACGCAAATTGGAATTGCCCGCCACCGGATGGCTGCGCCGCTACCGCGCCCGCGTGAATGGCCGCCCTACCGACGAAATGCTAGAGCCGCTGCGCCAAGGCATCACAGTAGATGGCGAGAACTTCCAACCTATGACCGTGACGCTGGACCGCCAGCAGGGCGCAAACGCCTGGCTGACGATTGGCCTGCGCGAAGGCAAAAACCGCGAAATTCGCCGCGCGATGGACCATGTTGGCCTAAGTGTGAACCGTTTGATTCGCATCAGCTATGGGCCATTTCAGTTGGGCGATCTGAAATCAGGTGCGGTCGAAGAAATCCGCCGCAAGATTGTGCGTGACCAAATGGGCATCACCTTGGAAGACGACAGCGGCACAGCGGTAAAGAAAAAGAAACCCACAGGCGTCAGACGTACACCGCGCCGCAACACGGGTGACTTTGGCGGGCCGGGACAACCGGCCGCACCGGGACACGTATCAAAACGGCCCGCAAAACCAAGCAAGGGCACCCGAGGACGACCCAAGACACGCGGTTAATACGCGTTATCTTCGCAGAAACCGTTTCGGAATTTTCGAAAACGCCGGCCTCTTAAGACATACGCGCCTAAAAATTCCCCGTCACAGGCAATTCACATTAAGCCACGATGCCCCTAAGAGGTTGGATAAGAAAACCAACGGGGACAACCATGGCCGACCTACTTACCATCGAAAATTTGGGCAACTTGATCATGCTTTGCTTTTTGCAAGCGGTCCTTGGGTTTGACAACCTGCTCTATATCTCAATCGAAAGCCAACGTGCCCCCGTGGCGCATCAGGCGGCTGTGCGCAAATGGGGTATCTTGATTGCGGTCGCCCTGCGTGTGGTTTTGCTGTTCGTGATGATCCAGCTGATTGATGCCATGGCTGAACCGTTCTTTATTCTGGATTGGGAAGGTGTCGTGACCGGCGGCGTCAACTTTGCCACAATCGTGTTCATCATCGGTGGTGTGTTCATCATGTACACCGCCGTGAAGGAAATCGGCCACATGTTGGCGATTGAACACCTCGACACAGATGTGTCGGCCAAATCAGGTAAATCAGCCACCCAAGTGGTCATGTTGATTGTGTTCATGAACCTGATTTTCTCTTTTGATTCAGTATTATCCGCTTTGGCGATCACGGATGTATTCGTCCTGTTGGCCACTGCGATTATTCTGTCTGGATTGGCCATGTTGCTGCTGGCAGAGCGCGTCACCAAGTTTCTTGAGGCCAACCGCATGTACGAGGTGTTGGGCTTGTTCATTTTGCTCATCGTCGGGGTGGTTTTGCTGGGTGAAGCAGGACAGGCCGCGTCACATGCGATGCACGACCCTGACCTTGCGCTTCGCTTCTTTGGCTATGAAGTGATCCCAATGTCCAAGACGACCTTCTATTTTTCTGTATTGGTGTTGGTCGCGGTTGAGATCATCCAATCAGGCTATTCACGCAAATTGAATGCAGAACGCCGCACAGGAACCCGCCCCTAAATGCACATTTTTGCAAAAATAATGCGCGATCTGGCCAGACCGCAGGTGATTTTTGGGCCTATCGTTGTTATTGTATGTGATCTGGAAACATTCTCCAGACAAAGGAACGCATGATGATGCCAAGCCGCTTTCAGAAAATCGCTTATGTGGCGCTAATTATTGTATTGTTTGGCGTGACCTCTGGTTGGCTGGGGGGCCTCTGATCATGGCAAAACGTTTTGGGGGCAAACACAGCCCTGACGCCAAATCATCCGTGCAAACAAAACACGGCGAACGGATCGAAGTTGATCCAGTTGGCGGGCGCGTGAATGTGCTGTTTATCCCTGCTGTTGTGCTCTTGTTCACCTCGCTGAATGACGGGGCCACGGGCCTCACGCTGGGTCTGATTGGGGCTGGTGTTTTAACAGGTGCTGCATGGATGCTGCGTGAAGGCATACGCGCTGAGGCAGAATATAACGCCCGCAAAGTGGCGCATCGCCCCGCCGTGCCGCGCAAAATGCTTGCATCTTTATTGACAGGTTTGGGCGTTGCAGTCGCTGCCTATAAGTCTGAACCCGGTTTGGTCGCGCCCATTCTATTTGGTGCTGCGGCTATGGGTTTGCATGTCTCGGCCTTTGGCATTGATCCGTTGAAATCCAAAGGTATGGAAGGCATCGACGCCTTTCAACAAGACCGCGTGGCACGTGTTGTCGATGAGGCCGAAAAACTGCTGGCAGGGATGTCTGACGCAATCAAGCGCGCAAAGGACCGCCCTGCACAAGATCGTTTGCAGGCCTTTCAGATTACAGCCCGCAAATTGATCCGCACCGTCGAAGAAGATCCCCGTGACCTAACCGCAGCGCGTAAATATCTGTCGGTTTATTTGATGGGCGCACGTGATGCGACGGTTAAATTCGCGGACATCTACGGCCGTACGCAAGACCCACAAGCACATGCCGATTATATTGCTTTGCTAGATGATCTTGACCAGAATTTTGCTGCCCGAAATGAAAAATCATTGCTGGATGATCGTGGTGATCTGACAGTTGAAATAGATGTGCTGCGCGAGCGGCTTTCCCGTGAAGGCGTGCGTTTGGAATAATCCGCACCCTTCACTCAACACTTTAAGGAACTTGTGTATATGTCTGAAACTGTACGTGAAAAAGCCACACAGTCACTCGCTTTGGTCGAAGAAGTCACCGCTG
Source organism: Sulfitobacter sp. (assembly GCA_049794015.1). Taxonomy (GTDB): domain Bacteria; phylum Pseudomonadota; class Alphaproteobacteria; order Rhodobacterales; family Rhodobacteraceae; genus Sulfitobacter. The sequence continues at coordinate 28,230 of JBARCK010000060.1, forward strand.
TCGTTTTGGCAGAACCTGTTGATGCAAACGCCGTTGTTTCGTTAAAAGAAGCCGACAAGCCGCTGAGCGCCGAGATCAAACGCCGCATGGGCGAGATCAACATGGAAGACACCAATTCGATTGTGTCCTTTGGATCTGGCGCACAAGCCGAACTGCAAGAAATCAGCCAAGCCATGCTGGCCGACGTGCGCAACAAAGATGTCGGCCCTGCCGGTGATTCATTGCGCAATATCGTCAGCACCATTCGTGGGTTTTCGGTGTCTGAACTGGATGTGCGCCGCAAGCGCAGCTGGTGGGAAAAGCTGCTGGGCAAGGCCGCGCCTTTTGCCCAATTCACCGCCAAGTTTGAAAAAGTCCAAGGCCAGATCGACCGCATCACCGACAATCTGCTAAGCCACGAACATACGCTGCTCAAGGACATCAAGTCCCTTGATATGCTGTATGAAAAGACCTTGCAGTTTTATGATGAACTTGCGCTCTACATCGCAGCAGGTGAGGCGAAATTGGCAGAGCTGGACAGCAAGGTTATCCCAGCCAAAGAAAAGGCTGTCGGCAAAGCCAAAGAAGCCGATCAGGTGATGGTCGCCCAAGAATTGCGTGACATGCGCGCCGCGCGCGATGATCTGGAACGCCGGGTACATGATCTGAAGCTGACCCGTCAGGTCACCATGCAGTCACTTCCCTCCATCCGGTTAGTACAGGAAAACGACAAATCACTTGTGACCAAGATCAATTCAACCTTGGTGAATACTGTGCCGCTATGGGAAACCCAACTGGCCCAAGCTGTGACAATCCAACGCTCTGCTGAGGCTGCCAAGGCCGTACGTGAAGCCAATGACCTGACCAACGAATTGCTGACCTCTAACGCCAAAAACCTGCGCGAAAGCAACAAAGTAATCCGCGAAGAAATGGAACGTGGCGTGTTCGACATCGAAGCGGTCAAGCAAGCCAATGCGGACCTGATCGGCACCATCGAGGAAAGCTTGCAAATTGCAGACGAAGGCAAGGCCAACCGGGCCGCCGCCGAAGTCGAGTTGAAGGAAATGGAAGCCAAATTGCGCGATACACTTGCCTCTGCCAAAGCCAAAAAGACCGGCCTTGGTGACACCGCATCTGGCGCAGTGCCCAGCTAAACTATGGCATCTGGGGTTCCGCTCACAGCAGCAAAATGGGGGGGTGCGGTCGTGATGGCCGCTGCCCTCGTCGGCTGTGATTTAGCCGCTGTTGAACCCTCTCTCAAACCGCAGGCGCGGCCCATCCCGGCCGCCCTGCCCGCGCCAATCGTTGCCAAACCAACCTCAGAAAAAAGCGCCGCTTTGCGCAGTTATTTGGGGCAGGTCCAGCAGGCGCAATTGACCCAAGGGTTACTGCGTCGCGATGGTGGTGGTGCTGATACGCCCTTTACCGCTGACGTGCTGGCGCGCAATTTCGAACAGATCGCCTTCTTTAATGAATACAACGGTAACTTTACCGGGCGTGGCGGGGCCAGCCCCCTGCGCCGCTGGCAATCCCCTGTGCGTATGAAAGTAATCTATGGCGCGGGTGTCCCGCCATCCCAGCGTGCAAGTGATGGGGCGGATGTCGCAAAATACGCCGCACGGCTGTCGCGTGTCACAGGCCACCCAATATCAACCAACGGCAAGCCAAACTTTTTGGTGATCATCGCCTCAGAAGATGACCGCGCCGCCGCTTTGGCACAGGCTGCTGCCATCGTGCCGGGCGTTTCAGCGACTTCGCTGGGCGCATTTCGTGACATGCGCCGCGACACATATTGCGCTGTGGCCGCCTTTGCGGCTGGGCCAAATGCCAACACCTATACCGCCGCTGTTGCGGTGATCCGGTCTGAAAACCCCGATCTGCTGCGCCTGTCCTGTATTCACGAGGAATTGGCCCAAGGTCTTGGCCTTGCCAACGACAGCCCCGGCGCGCGTCCGTCGATCTTTAATGATGACGATGAATTTGCGCTGCTGACCGGGCACGATGAATTGCTGCTCAAGATGTTATATGACACCCGTCTGCGCATTGGCATGAATGCAAGTGACGCCAAGCCAATAACCCGCATCATCGCGCGCGAATTGACGGGTGGGCCGCTTTGATGGCGAGCCTTCTAACACCAGAGACTTTTGAATTTTTCGCACTCTATCTGCTCTCAGGGTATGTCGTAATCATCGTAAGGTCTAAGTTTGTTGCTGGATTGCGCCCCAAACCAGCAGAACTCGTGATCGAAGCAGTGGTCTTCAGCCTTATTATCCAACTTGCGGCTTTGCTCATAAGTACAATTTCGAAGTGGACCGGGTTAACTACAATAATCACACCAACTGTCTTGACCAAGACAACCGCAGCTAGCCTTTTCTTCTATGTCAAAGTGTTGCTATTGCCCACATTGTTGGGACTGATCATTGGATCAAGCCTAACAGCAGGTTGGAAAAACGCCTTTCTGCGCCGCCTATATTTGCCAGTGACTCACCCGGTTGAGACCGGCCATGATTTCGCTTTTGGAAATTCTCGTGAGCCCTGCTTTATATTGGTAACTTACAATGACAGTACGACAGTAGGTGGCTTTTTTGGCGAAAACTCTCTCGCGGCAAGCAATTTCGAGAAGAGTGACCTATATCTAGAAAGAGTGTATCGTATTAACACTGACGGAGTATGGAGTGAACCAACACCCGGTAGGTCCGGTTTGATTTCATTATCAAATGTTCGATCAATCGAGTTCTTGGATGCAGAGGAGCAGAAACCGTGACTAAATCAAACAGAGTATTTCTGACAGACGGCTATCAGGCGAAACCACGCTCGGATGCCTCAACACAAACTCGTGGATATCAAGCAACAGGCGGAAATTTATCCTCGCCAACAGCGACCTCCGCACCGACCAAGCTGCCACATACGACTTCCGTGGTCCAGAAACCAAAGGCTGACTAAACACATGGGTATTTTCGATTTCCTCTCAGGCGAATTCATTGACGTCATTCATTGGGTGGACAACACCCGCGACACGATGGTTTGGCGGTTTGAGCGTGAAGGCCATGAGATCAAATATGGTGCCAAGCTGACCGTGCGCGAAGGTCAGGCGGCGGTGTTTGTGCATGAGGGGCAGTTGGCGGATGTGTTCACGCCCGGCCTGTATATGCTTGAAACCAACAACATGCCGATCATGACGACCCTGCAACATTGGGATCATGGCTTCAAAAGCCCCTTCAAGTCCGAGATTTACTACGTCAACACAACGCGGTTCAACGACCTGAAATGGGGCACCAAGAACCCGATTATTGTGCGTGACCCCGAATTTGGCCCTGTGCGCCTGCGTGCTTTTGGGACATATTCTGTAAAAGTGTCTGACCCTGCCAAATTCCTCACTGAAATCGTCGGCACCGACGGCGAATTTACGATGGACGAGATCAGCTTTCAGATCCGCAACATCATTGTGCAGGAATTCTCGCGCACCATCGCGCGGGCACAAATCCCTGTGTTGGACATGGCTGCGAACACCCGTGAATTGGGCAAGCTTGTCAGCGGTGAAATCGCAACCCAATTGGCAGAATACGGGCTGTCGATGCCTGAACTCTACATCGAGAACATCTCGCTTCCGCCTGCGGTTGAGGACGTCATGGACAAACGGTCCTCGATGGGCGTGATCGGCAATCTCAACGAATATATGCAGTTCCAAGCTGCCGAAGCCTTGGGCCGTGATGGTGGCGGTGCTGCGGCAATCCAAGCAGGTTTGGGTGCAGGTCTGGGCATGCAAATTGGTCAGCAAGCGGCGGCAAGTGCCGGGCCTTGGGGCGCACGCACCCAAGCGGCACCAGCGCCCGCACAAATGGCACCACCCCCACCCCCGGTCGAACATGTTTGGCACATCGCCGTCGCTGGCGAAACGACAGGGCCTTTTTCCAAGGCCAAGCTGGGCCGCATGGCCTCAGATGGCGGTCTGTCGCGCGAGACATTCGTCTGGACCCCCGGCCAAGATGGCTGGCAAAAGGCCGAAGACGTTGCCGAACTGGCGCAGCTGTTTACCGTGCTGCCACCGCCGCCGCCGGGTGCGTGATACTTGGTCACGCTGGGGAACCTGATGGCAGCCATGCAGCCCTCACCATGGGGGTTACGCGGCGATCCATTGCTTTGGGCCGAGATGCAAGAGAGGTTTCGTACCACGCCCTTGCCCGTGACCCAAGGCGGTCTGGTGGAGATCATCGAAGATGCGTTTAAAAGTATTACAGGCCACGAGCTAAAAACTGCGCCTGACACACTGCGGGTTGAAACCCTGCGACGCGAAAATGGCGGCATGTCGAATGGCATCATTTCGCCGCCCTTCTGGCGCAACACTGCCTTGCCTGCCATCATTGTACAATTCCACAAAATAAACCCCAGATGATCCGCAGCGGTATCATGATCCCCCTACATTGGCTGGTATTCATGCTGATCCTTAGTGACCTGCTCCCCTTTGAGTCCGTTAATCTAGGTTAGCTCTGTTCAGGTTTTGGTCTTTCTCTGACCGATTAACATATTCGGCTGGCGTCAGGCCAGCGAGGCTTGTGTGCGGTCGGTGGTGGTTGAAATCGGTACGCCACGCAGCGATCAACTGGCGGGCATGACGCAGGCTGTCGAACAGGTGCTCGTTCAGACATTCATCCCGCATCCTCCCGTTGAAGCTTTCCACAAACCCGTTTTGCATAGGTTTCCCCGATGCGATGTAGTGCCAGTCAACCTTGCGGTCTTCCTGCCATTTCAGGATCGCATTCGAAGTGAGTTCTGTGCCATTGTCGCTGACCACCATGCAGGGGTAGCCGCGCATCTCAGCAATACGGTCAAGCTCACGACCCACACGGTCGCCTGAGAGCGATGTGTCGACCACGGCAGCCAAACATTCGCGGCTGAAGTCATCGATCACGTTCAGAATGCGGAACCGGCGACCGCAAGACAGGCTGTCAGACACGAAGTCGAGCGACCACCTCTGATTGGGTCCCTGTGGGATCGCCATGGGCGTTCTGGTGCCCACTGCACGCTTGCGTCCGCTCCGTTTACGGACTGCTAACCCTTCTTCGCGGTAGATCCGATACAACTTCTTCCAATTGACCCGCCAGCCTTCGCGTTTGAGCAGGATGTGTAAACGACGATAACCAAATCGCCGTCGTTCTGATGATAGCGCCTTTAACCTATCTCGCAGATCTGTATCCGCTGGCCGCTTCGACGCACGCCGATAAACACGCGGTTCGATCCCAGCCAAGGCGCAGGCCCGCTTCTGATTGTATCGCTTCTCTTTCATGGCCCAGGCCGCAGCATTGCGTCGCGATCCGGGCCTCAAAAGTTTTTTCCCAGCATCTCCTTCAAAGTCGAGACATCCATCATCTGTTCCGCCAGTAACTTCTTCAGCTTGGCATTCTCGATCTCAAGCGCCCTCAGCTTTTTTGCGTCAGACACTTCCATCCCGCCATACTTGGACCGCCATTTGTAAAACGTCGCATCGCTGACACCGTGCTTGCGGCAAAGCTCTTTCGCGCCAAGCCCAGCCTGATGCTCTTTCAATATCCCAATGATCTGCTCTTCGCTGAAACGGCTTCTCTTCATCGTCTGTCTCCTTGTTGGAGAACAGGCTAACTCAAAACACCGGACTTTTCAGGGGTGCAGGTCA
>JBARCK010000061.1:0-159972 GCA_049794015.1 Sulfitobacter sp.
AAAACAAACTGTGCATCGGATTGACACGTCGTTTTTTGGTGATCTCTTGCGACATCATTTATTCCCCTGGCACTGTATTCACCCATTATGGGCAGTCGGCGGACATTAGGCGCAGATGTCTTACAACCGCCTTAACGGAGTTGGGATATCAAAAAGCGTATATAGAAAGGCGGCGTTTCGATCACCGAAACGTCGCCTTTCATTTCACTCATGTGCCTTACGGCAGATCGTAAATATCAAGCGATATCAAAACGATCTGCGTTCATCACTTTGGTCCATGCGGCAACAAAATCATTCACGAATGCCTCTTTTGCATCGTCGCAGGCATATGCTTCGGCCAAGGCGCGCAATTGCGAATTTGACCCGAAAACCAGATCGACCCGGCTGGCTGTCCACTTGACATCACCAGAGGCGCGGTCGCGACCCTCAAACACTTCGTTGCTGTCATCCGCAGGCGTCCAAACAGTATCCATGCCCAAAACTTTAACAAAGAAATCATTTGTCAGGGTTTCTGGCGCATCTGTAAAGATACCATGTTTGGAATCACCAACATTGGCATTCAACGCCCGCATCCCACCAACAAGAACTGTCATTTCCGGCGCGGTCAGAGTGAGCAATTGTGCGCGATCGACCAACAACTTTTCAGTCGGCACAGAATATCCTGCCTTAAGGTAGTTACGGAAACCATCCGCTTCTGGCTCAAGCACATCGAAAGATTCAGCATCCGTTTGCTCTTGGCTGGCGTCCATACGGCCCGGCGTGAAGGGAACTTTGACAGCATGACCCGCAGCCTTTGCAGCTTGTTCAACAGCAGCGCAGCCGCCCAATACGATCAGATCAGCCAAAGACACTTTCTTGCTGCTTGCCGCCTGAATACCCTCAAGGGCAGACAGTACTTTAGCCAGCTTTGCAGGTTCGTTAACTTCCCAATCTTTTTGCGGGGCCAAACGAATGCGTGCACCGTTGGCACCGCCACGCTTATCAGAGCCGCGGAAGGTCGCCGCAGAGGCCCAAGCGGTTGAAACCAATTCAGAAATCGTGAGGCCCGTGGCTAGGATTTTACCCTTAAGGTCCGCGATGTCATTGGCATCGATCAATGGGTGATCTACCGCAGGAATTGGGTCTTGCCAGATCAAATCCTCAGCTGGGACTTCTTTACCCAAATACAGCGATTTTGGCCCCATGTCGCGGTGCGTCAGCTTGAACCAAGCCCGCGCATAGGCATCGGCAAACTTGTCGGGGTTTGCGTGATAATCCTTTGAGATCGCATTATAAATCGGGTCGACTTTCATCGCCATATCCGCCGTGGTCATCATCGGCGCATGTGTCGGAACACCCGTTGCCGCATCTGGCACGGCGTTGGCCAATGCCCCACCCGCAGGGCGCCACTGGTTTGCGCCTGCTGGACTTTTCGTCAGTTCCCATTCGTTGTTCATCAACGTGTCGAAATAGGACATGTCCCAAGTGGTTGGTGTCGGCGTCCACGCGCCTTCGATACCCGATGTTGTGGTATGTGCACCAACACCGCTCTCAAAACCGTTTTTCCAGCCAAGGCCCATTTCTTCAATGGAGGCCGCTTCGGGTTCTGCGCCAACAAGGCCCGCATCACCTGCACCATGCGCCTTGCCGAATGTGTGGCCACCCGCTGTCAGTGCCACGGTTTCCTCATCATTCATCGCCATACGCGCGAATGTTTCGCGGATATCGTTTGCAGACAGCTGTGGATCAGGATTGCCATCTGGACCTTCTGGGTTCACATAAATCAAGCCCATCTGTACGGCCGCCAGTGGGTTTTCCAGATCGCGTTCACCGGAATAACGGCTGTTTTCGCCGCCGGAATTTTCCAGCCATTCTGTTTCTGTGCCCCAGTAAATGTCTTCTTCTGGTTCCCAGATATCAACGCGGCCACCCGCAAAACCAAAGGTTTTGAAGCCCATGGATTCCATCGCGACGTTACCCGTCAAGATCATCAAGTCTGCCCAAGACAGCTTGTTGCCATACTTCTGTTTGATCGGCCAAAGCAAACGACGCGCCTTGTCCAAATTGCCGTTGTCCGGCCATGAGTTCAGCGGCGCAAAGCGTTGCGAGCCGGAACCAGCACCCCCACGGCCATCCGCCGTGCGGTACGTACCGGCCGAGTGCCAGGCCATGCGCACGAACATCGGGCCATAGTGGCCATAGTCTGCAGGCCACCACTCTTGCGAATCTGTCATCAGCGCGGTCAGGTCGGCCTTGACGGCGTCCAGATCAAGCTTTTTGAATTCCTCGGCATAGTTGAAATCTTTGGCCATCGGATCACCCAATGGTGAATTTTGATGCAAAATCTTGAGGTTAAGCTGGTTCGGCCACCAATCTTTGTTAGAGCGCACCGAATGTGTCGTGTTCTTTACGCTGCCGTGCATAACCGGGCATTTACCGCCTGTGTCGATGTCATTGCCGTCCATGATATGTCTCCCTTGGTGTGATTTAGGACAGGTATAACAAAGCTTATCGGTAGATTTAAGTTGGAATTACGGATCATCATGATAACCTTTAGTTATGACAAATCTAACCATCAAACAGCTTCGATATTTTGAGGCACTGGCCATGCAGCGCCATTTTGGCAGGGCCGCTGCCGTGTGTTCAATCTCGCAACCGGCTTTGTCTGTACAGATCAAGGACTTGGAAATTGAACTGGGCACGGCCTTGTTCGAACGTGGCCCCAGACAGGTACGCCTGACCAGTTTTGGCGAAGACTTTGCCCTTCGTGTGCGCGACATTTTGCGCTCTGTTGATGAATTGGGGGATATTGCCCGTGCGGCACAAAAAAATCTGATCGGGCGGTTTCGCATCGGGGTGATCCCGACAATTGCGCCTTATCTATTGCCCACATTGATCAGCAAACTGGGGCAAAGCCATCCAGGCTTGGATTTACACGTGCGCGAAACCCTCACGCCGCGATTGGTTCAAGAACTGCTGCAAGGCCAGATTGACAGCGCCATTGTCGCCCTGCCGATTTCAGAACCTGCGTTCACCGAAACGCCCTTGTTTTCAGAAAGTTTTGTGCTAGTGCGCCCGGACACAGACGCCCAAAATCCTGTTCCTGACACACAAGCGCTACTCAACATGCGGTTATTATTGTTAGAAGAAGGTCATTGCTTTCGTGATCAAGCCTTGTCGTTTTGTACTACAGGTGCTGCCTTGCCACGCGATGGGTTGGACGGCTCTTCCCTGTCAACATTGGTTCAAATGGTTGGCGCAGGTATTGGTGTGACCATGATCCCTGAAATGGCGATGGCGGTTGAGGCGCGTTCAGCCCCGGTAAGTTGTGCGTATTTCCGTGATCCGCAACCCGGTCGCACCATTGGGATGATCTGGCGCAAGACCACACCATTGGCACCACAACTGTTAGAAATCGCTGAGGTCGTACGTCAATCTGGTGCAATGTGTAACGGGCAACGCGTCAAAGGAGGCCAGACATGACCTTTGATCAAATACGCACCTTTCTTTGGGTTGCCCGTTTGGGTGGGTTCCGGCGTGCGTCTGAGCGTCTGAACCTGTCGCAACCTGCCGTATCAACCCGCATCGCAAACCTTGAACAAGAGTTGCGCGTGACGCTGTTTGAACGGGGACCGGGTGAATTGGTGCTGACCAAACATGGCACGTTGTTGTTGACCTACGCTGAACAGATGCTCTTTGTCGAAGAAGAGATCAAACAGCGCGTCGCAAACCCCTCAGAGGCCGAAGGATTGTTCCGCATTGGTGCCTCAGAAACCGTTGCACAAGCGTGGCTGCCTGCATTCTTGCAAGCCTTTAGCACCCAATATCCGCGGGTAAATATTGACCTTACCGTCGATATTTCCGGCAATCTGCGCGCGGGGCTTTTGAACCGCCAACTTGATCTGGCCTTTCTGATGGGGCCAATATCGGAATTCACTGTCGAAAACGTCGCGCTGCCGCAGTTTGAACTGCATTGGTATAAATCCACCAAAAATCCCGAGACCGATTTAACCCGCATTCCTGTCATTTCTTATGCGCGCCAAACACGGCCTTATCGCGAATTGATCTCGGAACTCTCACACAGAATTGGCCCACAGGTGCGTGTCTATTCATCGGCATCCCTGTCCGCGAGCCTGCGAATGATTGCGGCGGGCATGGCGGTTGGGCCCTACCCACGCACTCTTGCCCGCGATCTGTTGCGCGAAAACGCGATTGAAGAATTTGACGCAGGCTTCACGCCGGAACCTTTAGTCTTTACCGCGTCTTATCTGGGCGAACCGCGCAGCCATCTGTCAGAAACGGGTGCGGCATTGGCACGGGATGTGGCGTTGAAATGGGCAATTGATCAAGAGGTCATATAGATTTTATCTATCGCATCCTATCAATAATGATAATTTGATATAATCACGACACACTGACATGGTTCGTTAACCTTACGAAAGCGATCTGCCATGTCGTCACCAACCCCAAGCCACGCTGATTTGTCCCGTCTTTCGGCTGATAAAGTCCGATTGGCAATTCGGCGCGATGGATATGCACGTCACACTGCGGGGTTGGCCGCAGGCAAGCTCCAGTGCAACCTCGCCATTCTCCCGGCGCAGGATGCACTGGATTTTCTGCGGTTCTGCCAGCGCAATCCCAAACCCTGCCCGGTTGTTGGGATCAGCGACACAGGCAATCCGTTTATGCCGACGCTGGGCCATGACATTGATATCCGCACGGATGTGCCGCGCTACCGGGTGTTTCGGGATGGGCAATTCACCGATGAAGTCACCGATATCAAAGCGCTGTGGCGTGATGATCTGGTCACCGTGGCGCTTGGCTGTTCTTTTACTTTTGAAAATGCCTTGATCGCCAATGGCATCCCGGTGCGCCACATTGAGCGCGACCAAACCGTCCCAATGTTTAAATCCAACATCGCGCTCACACCCGCAGGACGGTTCGCAGGTGAAATGGTTGTGACCATGCGCCCCGTTTTGGCCGAGCGTGTAGAAGATGCCTATCAGATCAGCCGCGCCTTCCCTCAAGCCCACGGTGCCCCCATCGGTCACGGTGATCCGGCACAATTTGGCATTGCTGACCTGATGAAACCCGAATGGGGCGACCCGGTTGAGGTACAGAGCGGCGAAGTCCCGGTCTATTGGGCCTGCGGTGTCACACCCCAAAATGTCCTGCTGGCCGCGAACCTGCCGCTGTGTATCACCCATGCCCCCGGTCACATGCTGATCGCGGACGTGGCCGAAGACGCTGAAACAACAATTCTAAAAACATGATCATCTAACAGGAGAGTAAAAATGAAAAAGACTTTGGCCCTATTGGCCGCCACCACCGCCCTAGCCACGCCGTTGATGGCAGAAGAAACACTGTCCGTTGTGGGCAGCTGGTCCAGCTTGCCACTGCACAATCAATATGAGGCACCGTTTTGGTCCACGACCTTGCCCGGCGCATCAGATGGCAACATTGTTGTCGAACTGACCACACATAACCAGATGGGTTTGGGATTGGGTGATATCTATCCATTGCTTGGCCAAGGCGTCTATGATGTCGCGATGACCGTGGCGGATTACGCCGTGGCCGATGCGCCAGAACTCGAAGGCTTGGACGTGCCACTGCTGGCGCTCACCGCAGATGAAGCCCGTGCGATGGTCGATGCCGCCCGCCCGATGGTCGATGACATCTATGCCACCCGTTTCAACAGCAAGGTTTTGGCAATTGCGCCTTACCCGCCGCAAGTCGTGTTTTGTAACCACGAGATTGCAAGCCTGGACGACATGAAGGGCCTCAAGGTGCGTGCCTCTGGCCGCATGACCGCGAAATTGCTTGAGGCTTTGGGCGCTGAGGGCGTGAACGTGTCCTTTTCCGAAGTCCCCGGTGCCTTGCAAAACGGCGTGGTTGATTGCGCCGTCACGGGTGCTGGATCGGGTTACAGTGCCGGTTGGTGGGAAGTCTCTACGCACTTGATGCCACTGCCTTTGGGTGGTTGGGACCCGGTTGTCACAGCGATGAATATGGACCGTTGGAATGGTCTGGACGCAGGCACCCAAGAATTGATCCAAACCCAGATCAAAGCCGAATTCGAGGATCCAGCATGGGCCAGCGCCCAAGACGCATTGACCAATGATGTGGCCTGTTTGACTGGAAACGGTGACTGCCCATCGGGTGATGCACGTTCCATGGTGTTGGTCGAAGCATCAGACGCCGATTTTGCCAAAGCACGTGACATCCTGACCAGCGAAGTGCTGCCAGAATGGGCAGAGCGCGCCGGCGGTGATTGGGCAGAACGTTGGAATGCGTCTGTCGGTCAAGTTGTTGGCGTCACAATCGAATAAGCACATTCGCCAAAGGGGGACCTGATATGGAACTTGCGATGATTGAGGCGCTGCGGCGTCTGAACAGAAAGATAGCGCTGATTGTGGGGGCAATGCTCTTGCTCTGTGCGGCGTTCATCCTTGCTGACATCCTGGGTCGCCAGCTTGGGGCCTCCTTTGGCGGAACCGATGAAATCAGCGGCTATGTGATGGCGCTTGCGACTTCATGGGGTATGGCCTTTACTCTGCTAGAGTTAGGCCATGTCCGCATTGATCTGTTGCGCGGGCGGGTGCAATCCTTTGGCCGAGCGATGTTTGATCTGTTTTCGATGGTGGTGATGACCGGGGTGATTGGCATGATTGCACTAAAGTCATGGCCTGTGGTGGAACGCTCACTGTCCAATGGGTCACGCGCCAACACGCCACTGGAAACACCGCTGGCATGGGTGCAACTGCCGTGGTTTGCGGGATGGTTGTGGTTTGCGATCATGTCGGCCTGCGTCACCCTTGCCTGCCTCAGCCTCATCCTTAAACGCCGCTTTGCTGAGACCGAAGGTTTCGCAGGTGCATTTGCAGAACAGGACATGCTCCAATGATCCCTTTTGTCGCTGTTAGCCTTCTTGGGCTTCTCGCGCTCTCAATCCCCGTGGGTATTGTGTTGTTCCTGCTTGGTTTTGGCGTTGATACGTTTTTCTCGTCCTTCCCGCTGAGCCGGGGTTTGGGCAATATGGTGTGGTCCGCGTCCAACAGCGCGACCTTGATCGCCATTCCGTTCTTTGTCTTGCTGGGCGAAATCCTCGTGCGCAGCGGTGTGGCCACGCGCACCTACGCCGCCCTTGACCGCTGGGTGTCATGGCTGCCCGGTGGATTGGTGCACGCCAATATCGCGACTGCGACGATGTTTTCCGCAACATCAGGATCATCCGTTGCGACCGCCGCAACAGTGGCCACGGTTGCAATGCCGCAGGCTGAAAAGCTGGGCTATGACCCCAAGTTGTTCTCAGGCGCGATTGCCGCTGGTGGGACGCTCGGCATTATGATCCCACCGTCAATTAACCTCATCGTCTACGGTTTCCTGACCCAATCCTCGATCCCGCAACTCTTTCTTGCAGGGTTATTACCCGGTCTTGGCCTTGCGCTTGGCTTTATGGCGATCACTGCGATCATCTGCATTGTGCGCCCTGAACTGGGCGGCACGCGGCGCACATTCCCGCTTGCTCAGATGATGCGTGCGCTCGTGGATCTCTTGCCAATCATCGTCCTGTTCGCCCTGATCGTCGGTTCGATCTATCGCGGCTGGGCCACCCCAACCGAGGCCGCCGCCGTAGGCGTCGCTGGCGCATTGGCCATCGCGTTTGCCTTTGGCGGCGTATCACGGGACATGATGGCGCAATCGGTGATTGGCACGGTCAAGATCACCTCAATGATCATGTTGATTGTGATTGGGGCATCGTTCTTGAACTTCACCCTCGCCTCTGCCGGATTGGGCCGCGAACTCACCGCATTTTTGGGCGGCATGGGCCTGTCCCCACTGGGCCTCATCATGGTTGTCGTGGTGATCTATATCGTGCTGGGTTTCTTTATTGAAACGCTGTCGCTGATGGTTGTGACGATCCCAATCATCGTGCCGCTGGTTGTGGCCCAAGGGTATGATCCGATTTGGTTCGGCATCCTAATGATCGTGCTGATAGAAATGGCGCTGATCACCCCGCCTGTTGGCTTGAATCTATACGTGGTGCAGGCGGCGCGAAAATCGGGCACGCTAAGCGAAGTGATGTTGGGTACAATTCCGTACGTCGTCACAATGCTGGCAATGGCGATGGCATTGATCGCATTCCCACAGATCGCGTTGTTCCTGCCAGAGGCGTTGCGCTGATCGTCAGGACAATTGCCAGCACGCTATTCATCGAATGCAAAAAAGCCAGTCTACACTCTGTAGGCTGGCTTAACGCGCCAGATTAACAGTGTTTTCATAACAAAAGAGAGAGTGGTACGGGTGAAGGGACTCGAACCCCCACGCCATAGGCGCTTGGACCTAAACCAAGTGCGTCTACCAATTCCGCCACACCCGCACACGTTGCTATATGCAACTCGTGGACCTCGTATCAAAGACTTGCGCGCTTGGCGAGAGGAAAAAACGCAAGACATTAACAAGTTGTTGGCATATGCTGTGGATAACCTGAGGTAGGTTTAAATAAGAGAGAGACGCCCATGAAACCGAATACGGTCGGGCGCGTTGGCGGACAGGATCCGCGCGCGAGCCAGTTTTCGCCTTTTGCCGTTCTGGATACAGGGTTGCTTCATGGTGCCATGTTGCTGACTTTAGACGGCGAAATGCCGGTCGAGTTTTTGTCAGTTGGCGACAAGCTGATTACACGCGACAGCGGCATTTCCAAGGTAGAGCATATTCAACGCAGCACGCGCGACGTGCACAGCATTTCCTTTGCAGCCGGTTCACTGGGCGACACCCGCCCTGAACGCGATGCCGTGCTGGCGGGGGATCAGATGATATTGATCCGTGATTGGCGCGCCCGCGCGATGTTCAATTCTGAACGTGCATTGGTTGCGGCGCGGTCTTTGGTGGACGATGAGTTCATCACCGATCTGGGCATGGTTGAGACCACGTTATATCAGATATTTTGTGATGGGCCGCATATCCTGTATGCCGATGGTTTGGAGCTGGGTACAGCTGACGCGGCCAAGGCCCGCGGTGCCGTGTTGCACGCGGCTTAAACACCTAGCGCACGAAACACTTTTGGTAATTCTTCGGGCAGGTCCTCGGCAATCAGGCCGGGGCCAAAACTGCGGGCGCATTCAACGTGCAGCCATGCGGCGGCACTTACGGCTGTCGACACAAAAAGACCCCGCGCCAGTAAGCCTGTGATAAAACCTGCAAGCACATCTCCTGATCCGGCCGTGGCAAGCCATGGCGCTTTACGATCATAATGCGCTGAATGGATGCTGCACCGCCCATCGGGGTGTGCGATGACCGTATCTGATCCTTTGAACAGCACAACACATCCCGCTCGCGCAGCCGCCGCACGGGTGGCATCAGCCTTGGAAAATATAGGCCCACTGTTGGGCGCTGCGTTCAGCTTTTCTGAAATATCCGGGAACAATCGCGCAAATTCACCAGCATGTGGCGTCATTACGCACCCTGCATGCAGCCCATCAAAGAGGCTTTTATCTTGTGCAATCAACGTGAGCGCATCCGCATCTAGCACCACATTCGGCAATTGGTCTGCGCTGGCCCGACATGCCAACACTGCGCCGATCAATTCGGCCTCACGCGCGCCGTTTCCAAAGCCGGGCCCGACGCACAGGGCACTGATACGCCGGTCTTTTACGGCTTCCTCAAAAGCCTCAGCATCTTTTACCGGGCGCAACATGATTGCATCAAGCTGTGCTGCGTTCTCAATCAGAGCGCTGGGTGGGCAGCCAATTGTCACTACCCCTGCCCCGATCCGCAACGAGCCCCGTGCGGCCAAGCGTGCTGCCCCACCTCGGCCAACGCCACCGGAAAGGATAAAGGCATGGCCGTTTTGAAATTTGTGTTGCTCGGCGTTTTTGCGCAGCCAGTCGGGATGAATAGGGCCAGTCTTAGTCGTAATGCCTTTCAAGTTCGCCTTGCGCCATATTGCGTTTTCAACAAGACCAATATCAGCAACATGTATCTTTCCGCATTGTGCAGGAGCATCCCCCAAATAATGGCCCAATTTTGCTTTGTGAAAGGTCACTGTTAAATGCGCCGTGGCACTAAACGTATAATGGGTATCTTCGTGCGGAAAGTCTCTGCCACTGTCGGCACAAATGCCGCTTGGGATATCGACAGCAACAATCGCAGGACGTCCAATTTTGTGTCCCGGTTCAATGGCAAAGCAATCGACCATGTCTTCCATATTCCAAAACAGGTTGCCCAAATCTTGAAGACCACGCTTTAACCCAGTGCCGAACAATGCATCAATCAGCAAGTCGCAGTTCCAACTCTTGCTGTGCCAATCACTCAGCGATTGGCATGCTCCCATCCCCACCCACCTCTCATAATTCACCTTCGCATCCGGCGGCAGCTTTTCAGCATCGCCATACAGAAACACCTCAACCTCCCACCCGGCATCTTTCAACAACCGCGCCACGACAAAGCCGTCGCCGCCATTGTTCCCCGGCCCGCACAGCACCATCGCCCGGTACGAACCCACGCCAAATTCAGGCCATTCCTCGAACACCGCCTCAACCACACCGCGCCCTGCCCGCTCCATCAGTTCAAGCCCCGTCACGGCCCCTAATGAAATCGCAGCCTGCTCAATCTCTCGCATCTGCGCGGCAGTCAGGAGTTCAGTCATGATAATTCCTCGCGATTCACTTTCGCACAAAAATTAGGCGATACGCCCACATATTCATCACACATCAAATAATTAGCGCATCTTATGGACCTGATTAGACCATATTCTGGACCCTGCACATCCGAAATGAAATGACGCACAGAAGTTAAAGCAATTGGGGGCCATCATGAAAAAGATCGAAGCGATCATCAAACCGTTCAAACTGGACGAGGTGAAAGAGGCCCTTCAAGACGTGGGCGTGCAAGGTCTCAGCGTGATCGAAGTTAAAGGCTTTGGTCGTCAAAAAGGCCATACCGAACTTTATCGCGGTGCTGAATACGTTGTCGATTTCCTGCCAAAAGTGAAAATCGAAGTTGTGCTTGACGATGATCAAGTCGACGCCGCCATTGAGGCCATCGTGGACGCCGCTAAGACCGAAAAAATTGGGGATGGCAAAATCTTTGTCTCTCCCGTTGAACAGACAATTCGCATCCGTACCGGGGAAACCGGTTCTGACGCGCTGTAACACCAACAAGATATTCTAAGCAAAGGACCAAACTCATGGACAACGCAGCGTTCCTGAAGAAGATCAAAGATGAGGACATCGAATATGTTGATGTTCGTTTCACCGACACACGCGGCAAATTGCAGCACGTGACGGTTGTCAGCGATCTGGTAGACGAAGATTTCCTCGAAGAAGGCTTTATGTTTGATGGCTCTTCCATCGCAGGCTGGAAAAGCATCGAATCTTCAGACATGAAATTGATGCTAGACGTTTCAAGCGCCTATGTTGATCCGTTCTATGCCGAAAAAACCATCTGCGTGCATTGCTCTATCGTTGAGCCGGACACAGGTGAATCATACGAGCGTGATCCACGCGGCACAGCCGAAAAAGCCGAAGCATATCTAAAGTCTTCCGGCATTGGTGACACGGCCTATATGGGTCCAGAGGCCGAGTTTTTCCTGTTTGATGATGTGAAGTTCTCAAATTCAATCAACAAAGTATCTTACGAAGTTGATGCATCCGATGCGTCATGGAACACAGATACAGAGTATGAAATGGGCAACATGGGCCACCGTCCCGGTCTTAAGGGTGGGTATTTCCCTGTTAACCCAACAGATGAGGCCCACGATCTGCGCGCCGAAATGCTGAGCACGATGAAACGCCTTGGCATGAAGGTCGACAAGCACCACCACGAAGTGGCGTCTTGTCAGCACGAGTTGGGTCTGATCTTTGGCACGCTGACGCATCAAGCGGATGAATTGCAGAAGTACAAGTATGTGATCCATAACGTGGCACATGCCTATGGCAAATCCGCGACATTCATGCCCAAGCCGATTTACGGTGACAACGGGTCTGGTATGCACGTGAACATGTCGATTTGGAAAGACGGCAAGCCATTGTTTGCAGGCGACAAATACGCCGATCTCAGCCAAGAAGCACTTTGGTTCATTGGTGGTATCTTGACCCACGCCAAATCTTTGAACGCATTTACCAACCCAACAACCAACAGCTACAAGCGCCTGATCCCAGGTTTTGAAGCGCCTGTTCTGCGTGCCTATTCCGCGCGTAACCGGTCAGGTTGTGTACGTATCCCATGGACAGAAAGCCCAAAGGCCAAGCGCGTTGAGGCACGTTTCCCTGATCCTGCGGCAAACCCCTACCTGTGCTTCTCTGCCCTGCTGATGGCTGGCCTTGACGGTATCAAGAACAAGATCGATCCCGGCGAAGCCATGGACAAGAACCTGTATGACCTACCTGCCGAAGAATTGGCCGGTATCCCAACAGTTTGTGGTTCCTTGCGCGAAGCATTGGACGAATTGCAGGCCGATATGGATTACCTGTTGGCAGGCGACGTGTTCACCAAAGACCAGATCGAAGGCTACGTTGCCCTCAAGATGGAAGAAGTCCACCAGTACGAGCACACGCCACACCCTGTTGAATTTGGCATGTACTACAGCTGCTAAATCACTCAACATGTTGAATACGAGGGCGTCCCAATCGGGGCGCCCTTTCTCGTTTCAGGGAAGTGTTCGAGCGCTAAACCGAACGCTATTAAGGCAGCTACCCTTGCGTCACCCCAGTAAATGCCCTGCCTGTGCCTCATTTCGACCGTTTTCTTCGCGCAAAAGCATCACATCAACCGCACAGGAGGATCCGTGCCATGAAAGAGCAAACTGATTTCGCGACGCGTATTACTCGCATCAATAAAAGTGCGGCCAAAATTGAACGTAAGCGCAAACGCAAGCCATCCACTGGTCTGTGTGGTTTGTTTGTAATGCCACTTGTGACGGCCACCTTTGTCGCTGGCGGCGTGGTTTTCTATTGGGAAGCGCTGGAGCGCCCAACAAGCACACCTTTGCAACTGGCAAGTGATCTGACAGCACAGCTTCTCGCATATCTGGTGTAAAGCGACCCTTTGAAACCTCTATTTCCAATTGCATGTAACGGGCAGCGCGCTAGACTTGGGTAAATTTTTCACAAGTCAGAGGTTAACATGCTGCCACTCAAACCCTTCCTTTATTCGATGGCGGTCACTGCCGCGCTCGCCGTTCCTGCCGTTGCGGCCACTTGTGGCAACAGTGGCGGTGGTTTCAACACATGGAAAGCCGCCTTTGCCTCAGAGGCAAAAGCCGCAGGTGTCAAACAGCGTGGCCTTGATGCATTGGCCAGTGCAAAATACGCCAACGGCACAATCGCTGCCGACCGTAACCAAAAATCGTTCAAATACTCGCTTAGCAAATTCATGCAGGTGCGCGGCGCGGACACGATTGTTGCCCAAGGCCGCAAGCGCAAAGCACGCAATGCCGGGTTCTATCAATCCTTGGAACAACGGTACGGCGTACCGGCGGGCGTCTTGCTTGCGATCCACGGTATGGAAACAGGCTTTGGTGGCTTTATGGGCAACAGCGCCGTTGTCTCTGCCATCACCACCTTGGCCTACGACTGCCGCCGCTCGGCGTTCTTTGTGCCACATGCTATCGGTGCGCTGAAGTTGGTCGACCGTGGGGCGATCACGGCGAATACCAAGGGCGCCAAGCACGGTGAATTGGGCCACACGCAATTCCTGCCCGGCAATGCATTGAAATATGGTGTGGACGCTTCTGGTGATGGTCGTGTTGATTTTTACAACCAAACCGATGCGCTGGCCTCAACCGCTAACTTCCTGCGCAAAAAGGGTTGGAAACCCGGTGGCGGCTATCAAGAAGGCCAGACAAACTTCAAAGTGATCAAGCAGTGGAACGCCGCTGGCGTTTACCAAAAGGCAATCGCGATCATGGCCGCACGCATCGACGGCTAAAATCTTGGTGGCGCGCCGCACGTTGGCGCGCCATACCCTATTTCATCTAACCAAATAAACTCAAATACCACAGTCACGCCAAGCGCCGACGCATCGCCTCTTGCACAATGCCCTCCTTCCTCCTATTTGCCGGTCAAGGGTCAGGCCCCTGCCGTCCGCACTTCGGTGAAGTCCTGTTAGATACAACACCCAATCTCTCGCAGATTGATGGGCAATGCGGACCCCCTTCTTAACTCAGCGAGAAAAGGAGTGTTTGACATGACAACTTTTATTCCATCCCGTGATGTGTTGAAATCACAGGCAAAACGCCTGCGCGCTGACATGACCGCGCGCGGCCAAACCATGACCCATGCCCAAGCTTTGGAAACCGTCGCGCACCAATGGGGTGCACGCGATTGGAACACCATCGCAGCACAGGCCCGCAATGCGCCCGAAGGTTGGACGCCCGGTCAAACCGTGTCGGGGCGATATCTGGGCCATCCGTTTACGGGACAAGTCAAGGCCGCGCGTATGGCATCCAGTGGTTTTTGGTCGCTGACCCTGCGCTTTGACGAGGCGATTGATGTGGTGACCTCTGCGCATTTTAGTTCGTTCCGCCGTCAGGTAAGTGCGACCGTAAATGCAGGTGGCGTGTCACCGCAAAAAACATCAAATGGGCACCCCCATATGGTGTTGGACGCTGCATGAGTGACCTTGTTCAAACCAAAACCCCGCCAAGGGCTGTTGTCCTTGGCGGGTACGGTTTGATCGGTGCTGCGTGCATGCGCGCCTTAAAATCTGCGGGCTTTGTTGTGACAGGTGTGGGCCGTGATGTGGATGCCGCTAACCGTGTTGATCCTGATTGTGATTGGCTGATCCGCGATATCGCACAGGCCACTGCCAAAGATTGGGCGCGTGACCTTGCCGGGGTCGATGTGGTGGTGAATGCTTCGGGGGCGCTCCAAGACGGCGCGCGTGATAATCTGGCCGCCATTCACGAAGGCGCTGTTCATGCGTTGATTGACGGGCTTGCAGACCAGCACACCCGCTTCATTCAGATATCTGCTGTTGGCGTGTCCAAAGATGCCCCAACCGCCTTTATGTCGACCAAAGCGCGCGGCGACACTGCCTTAATGGCCAGCCCGCTTGATTGGATCATTCTGCGCCCCACCCTCGTTTTGGGCCGCGCGGCCTATGGTGGCACTGCGTTGCTACGTGCCGCCGCTGCGATGCCCTTAATTGGGGTTCAGGTGCTGCCTGACACAGCTGTTCAGACAGTTGCCTTGGACGATGTCGCCCAAGCTGTTGTTCAGGCTGCTCAGGGAAATATCGCCACTCATACACTGGCTGACCTCACAGCCCCTGACGTGCACAGTTTTGCCAATTTGACGGCTAAAATACGCAACTGGCTTGGCTTTACGCCGTGGCGTCATACCATCACTGCCGCGCATCCCTTGGTCAGTTTCACAGGCAAAATTGCGGACGCATTGGGTTGGCTTGGCTGGCGTTCGCCGCTTCGATCTACCGCACTTAACGTCCTTGCCGATGGCATCAAAGGTGATCCAACTGCATGGCAAATGGCAGGGGGTGCGCCCTGTCGCTCATTGGATCAAACCCTGCGCGACATGCCTGCGACCGTCCAAGATCGTTGGTTTTCAAGACTGTTCTTATTGCTTCCAATCGCCATCGCCACGCTGTCCCTGTTCTGGTTACTATCGGGCATCATCGGCCTGTTGCGCGCGGACGTGGCACTAAAGGTTTTAACCTCGCGCGATATTGGTGAAGGATTAGCTGCGCTGTCAGTGTACGGCGGTGCATTAATAGACATCGCTCTGGGGGCCATCCTCTTGTTTCGCCGCCATGCCCGGCGCGCATGTTTGGGTATGATTGCCGTATCGCTGGTCTATCTGACCGCTGGCACGATCCTCACGCCAGATATCTGGGCCGACCCGCTTGGCCCGTTTGTCAAAGTGCTGCCGGGCATTACCCTCGCGGCAACGGTCATGGCGCTTTTGGACGACCGATGATCTACGATTTCTTGTTATTTACCCACATCATTGGTGCCTGTGTGCTGCTCGGCACTGGCGCGGGTATCGCGTTTTTCATGGTCATCAGCAGGCGCAGCAATGATCCTGTTCTGATCGCGCATGTTGCAGGGATTGTTGTCTTGGCCGATTGGATATTCACGGCCACGGCGGCCATCGCGCAACCGATCACTGGCTATCTGTTGGCACAAGAAACGGGCTGGCCCGTGACATCCGGTTGGGTCGCATGGGCGCTGATGCTTTATGTGGTCGTTGGTGTCTTTTGGTTGCCGGTGATCTGGATACAAAAACAAATGCGCGATTTGGCGCGTGATGCGGCCACAAACGGCATCCCGCTGCCCGTTCGGTTCCATCACCTTTATCGCATCTGGTTTGCCTGCGGCTTTCCCGCTTTTGCGGCAGTACTTGCCATTGTTTGGCTGATGGTCGCAAAGCCGATGCTTTATTAGCTTTAACTCGCCCGCACCACCCATGTGTGAATGGTAAAAATGACCGCATCACTCTTGGGCAGGCGCAAAATACATTGCCGTTCTGATCTGACGTAATCACGCCGCCGCTGATCGCTGATCCGCCTTGGTTGGTGCAAATCCGGGTCGGCATAGGCCAAGCGGTTGAACCGCCACAAGGGTCGCCCCACCCGCACCCCATCAAACAAGCGTTGCACCCGGCGCGCGATATTTTCGTCATATTCAGACACGGGCGCATGGATGCCAACCAAAGGCTGTCCCGCCTTGTCCGCCAAACGCCAATTTGCCGGAAAGCACAGCACGGCCCCCGTCAACACATGTTCATCCCCACGCTTTTGCAGAATGCAAATATCCTCTTGTACCAGATGTCCCAGCACCAATAGCGGTTGATCCCAATCAAGATGAACACTGCGACCATCAGGACATGTCACCTGATTTCCCGACACCTCAAAGCCCAGCTTGGCGAGTATCGGCAATGCCTCTGACAGCACCTCGCGCGCGGGTTCAATTGCGCTGTCATCACACCACAACACCGCTGCGCGCGGATCCGCAAGTAGGTGCGCCTTATAGGCCATTTGCCCTTTATATGCCTCGTCCACCCGCAGCCAATCATCGGGCGCGCAAGGGCCAACGCCGGGCAAGGATGGCGCGCCTCTTTGGGCTTCTGGCAAAGTCGTTTGTAAGATCACTGTCATCCCCAAAACCTACGTAATCTGCCTGCGACTGTCCTGTAAAAACGACATGAAATGCGTCGGCTTTGGCAAATTACGAAATTGCGGCTCAAGGCATGCTGATCTTATGAACACCTTGCACGAGGCCGCCATGAACCAGCATTACCGCGATACCCGCAAGATCGATCCGGAGCACGGCACTCACCTGCCCGATGGCAGCCCAAACGACAATGATCGCGTCGAAATTGGCCCCACGCAACTGGCGTTCAAAGAATGGCAGGCCGCAGGTTTGATCCTGCCCAACCTCGCAGCGATGCGGCAATATCGGCTAACGCGGCTGACCCAACATATTGTGGATCGCGGGTATGGTGGGCTGTTGATGTTCGACCCACTCAACATTCGCTACGCGACTGACAGCACGA
Organism: Sulfitobacter sp.; assembly: GCA_049794015.1. Classification (GTDB taxonomy): domain Bacteria; phylum Pseudomonadota; class Alphaproteobacteria; order Rhodobacterales; family Rhodobacteraceae; genus Sulfitobacter. Next base: position 17,493 of record JBARCK010000061.1, read on the forward strand.
ATATGCAGCTGTGGAACACCCACAACCCGTTCCGCGCTGTGCTGGTCTGTGCGGATGGATACATGGTAATCTGGGACTACAAAAACTCGCCTTTCTTGAGTGAATTCAACCCCTTGGTGCGCGAACAACGCTCTGGCGCGGATCTGTTTTACTTTGATCGCGGCGACAAGGTCGATGTGGCTGCCGACATGCTGAGCAACGAGGTGCGCGAATTGATCGCGGCACATGGCGGCGGGAACAAACGTTTAGCAGTCGACAAGATCATGCTACACGGGCTGCGCGCGCTTGAGGCGCAGGGGTTTGAGGTGATGGACGGTGAGGAAGTCACCGAAAAAAGCCGTTCTGTCAAAGGGGCGGACGAAATTCTGGCGATGCGCTGTGCCTCAAACGCCTGCGAAGTGGCCGTGAAAAAGATGGAGGATTTTGCCCGTGCCAATGTCGGTGATGGGGTCACGTCGGAGGATGATATCTGGGCCGTGATGCACGCGGAAAACATCAAACGCGGCGGCGAATGGATTGAAACGCGCCTGCTGACGTCCGGCCCACGCACCAACCCGTGGTTTCAGGAATGCGGCCCGCGCATCACCCAAGCGAATGAGATCATCGCCTTTGATACCGACCTTGTTGGCAGCTATGGCATTTGCGTCGATATCAGCCGAACGTGGTGGGTGGGTGATGAAAAACCACGCCCCGATATGATCTATGCCATGCAACATGGGGTCGAACACATCATGACCAACATGGAAATGCTGAAACCCGGCGTTATGATCCCTGAATTATCGGCAAACACCCATGTGCTGGACGCGCAATTCCAGAAACAGAAATACGGCTGCCTGATGCACGGCGTCGGGTTGTGTGACGAATGGCCATTGGTTGCCTATCCAGATCAAGCCGTGCCCGGTGCCTTTGATTATCCGCTAGAGGCCGGAATGGTGCTGTGTGTTGAGGCGCTGGTGTCACCGGAGGGTGGTGATTTTTCGATCAAATTAGAGGATCAGGTGTTGGTGACGGAGGATGGGTTTGAGCGGTTGACGGCGTATGAATGGGATGAGAGGTTGATGGGGGCTAAAGCACTATAGCTGAGATGTTTGTTGTAAGTAAAAAGTCCCACAGCTGCCGATTTTTGCATTTCATAGCAACAAAATCATACATCTCCAGACTCCATATATGTCTCATTGAAACCAACGATTAAGCGCTCAACAACGCCAGCTACACTCAATGGTCAAAGATTTTTAGGACCCTGTCGCATTTAAGCAAAGAATAGCTTAGACGCACAATAAATGTGACGTGATAACAGGCCCTTGAATATGCACTATAGACCAGAGATTGATGGACTGAGGGCGCTCGCCGTTGTTCCTGTTATCTTAAATCACGCAGGTTTAGCAGGCTTTGACGGAGGTTTTGTCGGTGTTGACATCTTTTTCGTCATATCTGGTTTCTTAATTACCAATATTTTACTGAGAGAGATCAAAACCGGGGATTTCACCTTTTTAAACTTCTACGAGCGCCGCGCCCGTCGCATCCTGCCTGCCCTGTCAGTTATGGTCCTTGCCACCGTGCCTTTTGCATGGGGTTGGATGTATCCCTCTATGCTGATCGACTATTCCGAAAGCCTCAAAGCGACCGCAGTTTTCCTTTCAAATGTTCATTTTTGGCAAAGCTCAGGGTACTTTGATCTAAATGCATCGTTTAAGCCACTGCTTCATACATGGAGTTTGGCAGTAGAAGAGCAGTTTTATTTGTTATTTCCATTGCTGCTGTTGTTGATCTCAAACTGGGATCGCCACAAAATTACGATTTTGCTGTTCGTTTTGGCTGCCTTGAGTTTCGCGTTAAGTGAATGGGGGTGGCGAAATGAACCTGACGCAAATTATTACTTTACGTTTTCAAGGCTTTGGGAACTTTTGGCAGGTGCTATTTTAGCGGTTTCGTTAACTACGAAACCCAGCAAAGGGAACAACCTTCTTGCGGTGTTTGGTCTTGTCTTGATCATATACGCGATCACCATGTTCAATGAAGGAACCCCGTTCCCGTCCGTCTACACATTGGTGCCTGTGGTCGGCGTTCTACTTATCATTCGCTTCGCTCAAACGGGAACCATAGTCGCTTCAGTTTTGTCTTTGAAAGGCATGGTTGGAATTGGATTGATCAGCTACAGCGTTTACCTGTGGCACAATCCCTTGTTTGCTTTTGCGCGTATAAAGTCAGGAGCCGAACCAGACATTTTGCTGATCTGGACGCTGATCTTAGCCTCCTTTGCCATCGGTTTCTTAAGCTGGCGTTTCGTGGAGCAACCTTTTCGCCACGCAAGGAACCCCTTTCTATCGCGCCGCAGCGTGATCTTTGGTTTTTTCGGCATTTCATCAGTTCTGCTAATAGGCCTTGGTGCCATTGGGGCGCACACGGGTGGTTTTATTGATCGGTATACTCAACAAGAGAAACAGTTACTCAGCTATCCCTCTCCGACAGGTGCTAAAATAGCTGGCCGTCCGAATTGTTTTCTAGACGAATCCGGTAGCGTGGAGAGCCTTGATGATAGGTGTTTGAAATCTGAATCCACAATCCTGTTACTTGGTGACTCGCACGCCGCCGCATTGTCATTCGGTCTAAACCAATCTTTTAGCACAAGCGAAATTACCGCATCAGCATGTCCCCCGCTGATCGGTTACAAAAGTCTTGATCGACGCCATTGTGAAAACCGAAACAATAATATTTTAGCTTTTGTGGCCACAGTCCAACCAGAAATCGTAATTCTTCATGCGAATTGGGCACTTTATAAGATCACTGATTTAGATCTGCTGGCAGAAACCATAACTTCAATCAAACAAAGCAGTCCATCGGTACGAGTGTATGTGCTTGGTGGTGTGCCGCAGTGGTACCCCAGCTTGCCAATCAGATTGATTAAAATAAGCCAACCCTTCTCGAAAAGCCATCGCGTGCAAGCGAGCCTTAAAAAGGTAAGGCGTGCGGATGTACGACTTTCTAATATCACGGACGAAAGTGGCGGAGAGTTCATTAGCTTTTTAGAGATGTCGTGTGAAATAAATGCCTGCATCGCAACTATTCCGACCGACAAGGACGCTGGGTATTTACCCGTCGCTTGGGATTATGGCCATCTTACAGACGAAGGCAGTGCATTTTTTATAAACAAAATCAAAGGGGATCTATCTCCGTAACACCATGCTTTAGGGCCTTTTTCTCTTACTGAGCGAATGTCCATCATCCTGACACTGACTTGGCCCCCCCTTACTGCCCCAACGCCTGCCCCATATCCGCCACCAAATCCCGAATATCCTCAATCCCCACCGACACGCGCAGCAAGCCTTCCGGTATCCCTGTGTGCGGTTCAATTGTGTGGCGATGTTCAACCAGACTCTCTACCCCACCTAAAGACGTCGCGCGGTGAAATAGCTGCAAGCGGCCTGCGACCCGCAAAGCGTCCTCTCCCCCGCCCTTCACCACAAACGACAGCAGCGGGCCAAACCCACCTGACATTTGTCGCGCTGCCACATCATGCCCCGGGTGCGCAGGCAGACCGGGGTAAAGCACATTTTCGACCTTTGGGTGATCGGTCAGAAATTCCGCCAGCGCCATCGCGTTGCGTGACATTTCACGCATCCGCAGCGGTAGGGTGCGCATGCCCCGGGTCAGCAGCCATGCCTCCATCGGGCCCAGCACCGCCCCGGCACTGTTGCGATCATCGCGGATCATTTCCCAGATCGTGGTATCCGGATCAGACGTGGCCAGCGACCCGGCCAGCACGTCCGAATGGCCGTTTATCCCTTTGGTCGCGGAATGCATCACAATATCCGCCCCATGTGACAGGGGATGGCTTAGGACGGGCGAAGCCGCCGTGCCATCCACCACCAGCAGCGCGCCAACCGCATGCGCCGCCTTTGCTGATGCCTCAATATCCGTGATCCGCAGCCATGGGTTCGAGGGTGTTTCAACCCACGCAAGCGCGGGTTTGTGGGTTTGGCAAGCGGACGTGAATGCATCCAGATCAGAGGCTTCGACCTCGTGCAATGTGATCTGACGGCGCGTGCAGAAATCCCGTATCCATTTTGTTGTGCCCCAGTAAATCTGGCTTTGCACCAGCACTGATGCCCCAGTTGGCACCGTGCGAAACACCGCAGCAATGGCCGCCATGCCTGATGGGAAAAGCAGCGTTTCTGCCGCCCCTTCCAAGGCGTTCAACACCCGTTCAGCCGTGCGCACATTTTCATTGTGAGAGCGCAGATAGACGTTGTCTGGATTGACCGGTTGATAAGCCGCGTCGCGCACAAATGTGGTGGCAAATTGCACGGGCGGAACGACACCGCCCGATTGTTCATCAATCGCCCCAGCCGCTTGGGCGGCGATGGTGGCGGGGTGCATGCGGTCTTTGGGGGCGTCGGTCATGTTGGGCTTTCGGATTGGGATTGTCTTAGTCGTACAACGCCCCCCCGCGACACGCAAACTGTCACGAAAACCCGCGTTGCGTCACGGGGGCGTGAGAGTGCTGTCACAGGTCTTGCACGTCAGTAGGCAATCCCTCACTTTATAACCCAGCAGATAATGGAGAACCCCATGCCAACTGAACGCATCACCTTTCCCGGCCATGATGGTGGCATGTTGGCAGCGCGCCTTGATAGGCCCGATGGTCCACATCTGGCGACGGCATTGTTTGCGCATTGCTTTACCTGTGGCAAGGATATCCCCGCAGCGCGGCGCATTGCAGCGCGGTTGGCAGGTATGGGCATCGCTGTGATGCGGTTTGATTTTACCGGACTTGGCCACTCTGAGGGTGAATTTGCGAATACGTCGTTCACTTCAAATGTCGATGATTTGATTGCCGCCTGCCGTCACCTTGATGGCATTGACATGGCATCGAGCATGTTGATCGGTCATTCGCTGGGCGGGGCAGCCGTGCTCAAAGCCGCAAGTCAAATGGATCAGATCAAAGCGGTTGTGACCTTGGGTGCGCCGTTTGATCCCGAACACGTCACCCATAACTTTGCCGACGCACTGCCCGAAATTATCGCAAAAGGCGTGGCCGAAGTCAGCCTTGGGGGACGACCCTTTAAGATTGGCAAATCCTTTATCGAAGACGTGGCCAAGGGAGAGTTAACACCCGCCATTGGCGCGCTCAAGGCTGCCCTGTTGGTCATGCACGCCCCTCAAGATGCAATCGTGAGCATCGACAATGCCAGTCAGATATTCCTAGCCGCCAAACACCCCAAAAGCTTTGTGACGCTGGATGATGCTGACCACCTTATTACCCGCGCGTGTGATGCTGAATACGCCGCTGATGTCATCGCCACTTGGGCGGGGCGCTATTTACCACTTAAACCACCTGCCCCGCCCCCCGGCGCGCCCGAAGGCATTGTGCGGGTGTCAGAGGTGGATACAGAAGGCTTCCTTCAAGACGTGGTTTCTGGGCCAAACCATCATGCTTTGGCAGATGAGCCAGAGGCCTATGGCGGCACCAATCGCGGCATGTCACCTTATGGGTTTTTGTCTGCTGGTTTGGGGGCCTGTACCTCGATGACGATCCGCATGTACGCGCGGCGCAAAGGGTGGCCGTTGGATCATGTCAGCGTCGACATTTGCCATGACAAGGTGCACGCCCAAGACGCAGAAACCGGCAGCGGTGACAAGATCGATACATGGCGCCGCAAGATCAGGCTGATCGGTGATTTAAGCGCGGATCAACGCCAGCGGTTGCTTGAAATTGCAGATAAATGCCCGGTGCACCGAACATTGGAACGTTCGTCAGAGGTTGTCACTGAATTGGTCGACGTGACACATTAAAACAAATGCCACCCATAAATTTTGTCATTTTGATCAAGATCAAAGCCAACATACTGCTGTTCTGAAAAACTCTACGCACAAACACGGTTTATCGAAGTTGGAGTGGATCACGCGATGGCATTTTTTTCAAAGATCAGCAAAAGTGCTGACCTCATGTTTGGACTGACAGAGCGCATGGATGTCGATTTGGGCACCCGTGTTCTGGAGAATCCAGAGCAAGCGGCACAAGAGTATCGCGCCATGGTGATGCGCTGTACCGGGTGCAGCAATCCGGGTGGCTGTGCCAAGCTTCAGCGCACGCAGGAGCATATCAAAGAAGCACCAGAATACTGTATGAACCGCGATACGTTGAATGCTATGCGGGTTGGGTAGCGAAAGGCACCTGGGTTATTTCTGGTAAATGCCTTCGGTGATATCACCGCCTTCGCCAACAAAGCGCAGCGCGTCGCCGCTGCGATCCATATTGTAACAGGCCCATAGGTCTGAGGGTGGCCATTGGCTACAATATTGATCATCCTGCACCCGCCAATACCCCCAAGAGTCCGCGCCTGCATTGTATAATGTACGCCCTGAACTGCGAAAATCCTGCCAGTTTTCGCCATAGTTCAAAACGCGCCCCGTCAATGCGGCGCGAATGTCATCCCCCGTCATCGGCATCCAATTTGCTTCATCGGCTGCACCATGAAGCGGCAAAATGGTCAATATGGCTAAGGTTAACTGGCGCATTTATGGCTCCTGACTTGTCCTCGCGTCGTGGGCAGTCTATTGCGCGCGTAACCCCTAAAACAGTCACAATAAGGTGTGTATTTCATGATCCCCCGCTATTCCCGCCCCGATATGGTTGCCATCTGGTCCCCGGAAACGAAATTCCGTATTTGGTACGAGATTGAAGCGCACGCCTGTGACGCGATGGCCGATCTGGGGGTGATCCCACGTGAAAACGCAGACGCGGTTTGGAAGGCCAAAGACGTTCAGTTCGATGTGGCCCGGATTGATGAGATTGAGGCCGTCACCAAACATGACGTAATCGCGTTTTTGACGCATCTGGCGGAACATGTTGGGTCTGACGAAGCACGCTTTGTGCATCAGGGCATGACATCATCCGACGTGCTGGACACCTGTTTCAACGTCCAACTGGTGCGCGCCGCTGACATCTTGATTGCGGATATGGATCTGCTGCTGGCCGCCCTGAAACGCCGCGCGATTGAACATAAAGATACGCTGCGCGTGGGCCGTAGCCACGGTATTCACGCCGAACCGACCACCATGGGCCTGACCTTTGCGCGTTTTTATGCCGAGATGGACCGCAACATGCGCCGCCTGAAAACGGCACGTGAAGAAATCGCAACAGGTGCGATTTCTGGTGCAGTTGGGACATTCGCAAACATCGACCCCGCAGTCGAAGAACATGTCTGTGAAAAGCTGGGCCTGTCCCCGGAACCGATCAGCACGCAGGTGATTCCGCGTGACCGTCATGCGGCATTCTTTGCGGCCCTTGGTGTTGTTGCCAGTTCCATCGAAAACGTCGCCACCGAAGTGCGCCACATGCAGCGCACCGAAGTTTTGGAAGGCGCTGAATTCTTCTCAGCAGGTCAAAAGGGATCGTCCGCGATGCCGCACAAAAAGAACCCGGTCTTGACCGAAAACCTGACCGGATTGGCGCGCACAATCCGCATGGCGGTGATCCCTGCGATGGAAAACGTGACGCTTTGGCACGAACGCGATATTTCGCATTCATCCGTAGAACGCGCGATTGGCCCTGACACGACAATCACCCTTGATTTTGCTCTGCATCGTTTGACGGGCGTGATCGACAAAATGTTGATCTATCCGGATAACATGTTGGCCAATATGAATAAGTTTAGCGGGTTGGTGATGTCACAACGCGTGTTGCTCGCCCTGACCCAAGCGGGCGTCAGCCGCGAAGACAGCTATAAACTGGTGCAGCGCAATGCGATGAAAGTCTGGGAACACGGCGCAGATTTCAAAACCGAGTTGCTGGCCGATGAAGAAGTCCTAGCCGCCCTGACCGTTGAAGAAATCGAAGACAAATTCGACATGGGATATCACACCAAACATGTCGACACGATTTTCAAACGCGTGTTTGGCGACTGATTGAAAGGGGCGTTAAACGCGCCCCTTTTGCTATTTCTTTGATTTTTCACGCATTGGATGTATCTTTCACGCCATGCACATCAAAGGAGTAGTAACATGAAACTGAGAATTGCATTTGTAACGCTGGCTCTGTCCCTTGCGCCCGCGTTTGCTGTGGCCGAAGGGTGCCAGCATGGTAAACAAGCCATGTCCTGCACTACGGGCAGCAGTTATGATGCCAACACGGGCACCTGCGTGGTCGACGCGACAACCTAGGTTCAGCCGCGAATATCAACGCGATTGTGAAGTAAAGCGAAACCGCGCCTCTTTACCGGGGGCGCGAACATGCTACTATTTTCGAGTGTTAGTTTGACCCTTTGGAGTTTCCCGATGCGTATTTTGATTGCAACCGCCCTATCACTTGCCCTGCCCACCGCCCTTTTGGCCGCTGGTGGCGAAAGCAAGCCATCAAAACCCAAATGCCCCTACAACAAAGTCTATGACGAAAAGAAAAAGGAATGTGTGCTTCCCGAAGAAAGCAACCTTGATTCGGATATGCTGTATGAAACTGTGCGTTCTTTGGCCTATGCAGGTCGGTACGACGATGCGCAATCTGTGTTGGCCGTGATGCCACAGGATGACGATCGCACATTGACCTATCTTGGGTTTACCAACCGCAAAATGGGCCGCGCGGACGTCGCGATGGACTATTATACCCAAGCTTTGGCGGCAAACCCCGCCAACATCCTTGCCCGGTCTTACATGGGTCAGGGCTTGGTTGAGCAGGGCAATATTGCGGATGCTTTGGTGCAACTGCGTGCCATCCGCGACCATGGCGGCACAGGTACTTGGGCTGAGGCATCGCTGCGCACCGCAATTTCGACAGGCCAGACCTACAACTACTAAAGTCTTTTTTCATCTTTGCCTGTCATGAACGGACCCAAGTTGTAGGGCACCAGTTCAAGGGATATGGCAAAAATGAATGATATCGTGCCCATGGGCAATTTCGCGCCGCTCTCTTCATCCGTGGGGGGCGGCGTTTCTCGTTCGCTTAGCCGTCGTGCCAAGGCTGCGATTGTGGTGCGTTTGCTGCTTAACAAAGGTGCAGACATTCCTCTTGAGGATTTGCCCGATGAATTGCAGGCGAAACTGACCCACCAAATGGGTGCCATGCGCATGGTTGACCGTGATACCCTCGCGGCCGTTGTCGAAGAATTCTCAGACGAAGTTGAACGGATTGGCCTGTCGTTTCCGTCAGGCATTGCAGGTGCTCTGGACGCGTTAGATGGCAAGATCAGCCGCCAAACCGCAGCGCGTTTGCGCAAAGAGGCAGGTGTGCGCCAATCGGGTGATCCGTGGGCCCGCCTAAAAGACCTTGGTGCCGATAAACTGCTGCCGGTCTTGGAAAATGAAAGCATCGAAGTTGCGGCTGTCATGCTGTCAAAGCTGCCTGTCGCACTGTCTGCTGAACTGCTTGGCCGCCTGCCGGGACCACACGCACGGCGCATCACCTATGCGGTCTCATTGACAGGTGCCGTGACCCCCGACGCGGTGGACCGCATCGGTTTGTCCTTGGCCAGCCAACTTGATGCACAGCCGATGCGCGCCTTTGACAGCGACCCTGTGGAACGCGTTGGTGCGATTTTGAATTCATCAACAACGCTCACGCGGGACGATGTTTTGACAGGACTTGATGAAACCGATCAAGGGTTTGCCAATGCCGTGCGCAAGGCAATCTTTACGTTTGCCAATATTCCAAGCCGCATCTCACCACGCGACATCCCTCGTGTCTTGCGAGAAGTGGATCAGGCGAAACTGGTCTGCGCCCTCGCTGGGGCAGAGGCGGCAGGGTACAAGCTGTCGATGGAATATATCCTTGAAAATATGTCTGGCCGCATGGCCGATCAGTTGCGCGAAGAAATCGAAGAGGCCGGTAAAGTCAAAGCCACTGATGCAGAGGCTGCGATGTCTGATATCGTTGCGGTGATCCGACAGATGGAACAAAGCGGCGATTTACTGTTAGTCGTTGAGGACGCAGAGGAAGACGTTGCGTAGCGCGTCGCTGTATTATGATGGCGTGGCTTGTTGTACTCCCTAGCACGGGATATGTCTGGCGCGATTGATCCAAATGGCCAAGCCTTATGTCAAAACCCCCTGCCCCTACTTCAAATACCATGCGCAACGTTGTGCATTATCTAAGCAACGCGCTGATTGTCGGTGTGATACGATTGGGATTGGCCATGCCCTACGCCGTGCGGGTGCGCAGTGTTGGATGGCTTGTGCAACATGTGATTGGACCGGTTGCCGGATACCGCAAACGGGCGTTGGACAATTTGGCGATGATTTGGCCTGATATGCCCCACAAACGTCGCCAAGAGATTGCCTCGGCATGCCTGAACAATGTCGGGCGCACGTTTATTGAAAATTACTCTGCCAAGGACTTTCCAAAACGCATGGCGCAAAACGCGCTGCATGGCCCGGGTGTAGACGCCCTCAAGGAGGCTGCGCAAAAAGGCCAAGCCGTTATTTTGGTGACAGGGCATTTTGGTAATTACGAAGCGACACGCGCTGCGCTGGTGGCGTCAGGATACAACTTTGGCGCCCTCTATCGCAACATGAAGAACCCCTATTTTAACCCGCATTACGTAAAAACGATGGAGTTTGCTGGCCCCATCTTTGCCCAAGGCCGCAAGGGGACTGCCGGATTTGTGCGCCACCTAAAGAGTGGCGGACAGTTGGTGTTGTTGTTTGATCAGCACGTTCAATTTGCGCCAATACTTGATTTTATGGGTGCACCCGCGCGCACAGCACTCTCTGCCGCGGAACTGGCTTTGCGCTACAACGCCCTACTGATCCCTTACTACGGGATCAGGCAGCCTGATGGGTTGAGTTTTGATTGCATAATAGAAGCACCTATTCCGCATTCAGACGCGCACCAAATGACGCAAAGCTTAAATGACGGTCTATCCGCGCGGATCAAAGAACATCCAGAGCAATGGTTTTGGGTGCACCGCCGCTGGCGCAGCCATGAACCGTGATCCTAATTTTGCTAGGGAAGTGGCCGCGCTATCTTAGGCGTGCTGCGGCAAGAATAGGCCCTGCGTTAGCACCCTGAATGATCACCACAGCAGGTTTGCTGCCGGCAGTCATGGCTTGAAAGTTCAACGGGGTGGTCCCATCCCATGTGCCAAGGGCCTGCCAATCTTCAACAACATTCGCGTATTCAATGGTTTTGCCCGCATTTTCACCGCGCTTAATTTCAGTTACCTGTCGCGGCGTGTAGCGCAGCAGGTGTACCGTCATCTCGCCCTTAACCGTGCCCAGCTTTTCAGCTGTTATATTTAAGGTGTCCCCCTCGCGGGTGAGGGCCAGTTTTACCTTAGGCGTTTCTTTGGCATGCTCTGTTATCGCCTCGGACAGTGCCATCGCTTTGGCACCCACGATATCGGTCTGCCCATTCACAATCATCTCGGGGGTATAAATCGAACGCCGTTGCCCGGCAGCCGCATAGGCGCGCTGTCGTTTGGCGTGCGCGGGATCGCCAAAGGGATCTTTCCAGCCAATATAATCCCAATAATCCACGTGCAGAGCCAATGCGATCACGTCCTCACGGTCCGCAATTTCATGCAAAATAGCATCCGCCGGTGGACAAGAAGAACACCCTTGAGAGGTATAAAGTTCAACCACGACCGGATTATTTTGCGCGGCAACCGATGTTGCAAAACTAAGACTGGCGGCGGCAAGAGCGAGCACTGCGATTTTCATGTGATTCCATTAACTTCTGATTGGCAATGTCAGGTGTAGACATGAGCGACTGAAATAACCAATCAACGTTTCTTGAGATGAAAGTGCACGTGTTTTCCCCAAATTCGGTACACAATGGTATACAATTTACCCCAAAACCCATGAATAGCAGTTGAAACGTAGCCCTCTAAATGGCATTGAGACACCAATTACTGCCGCCCATTAACCGCACAAGGGAGCCATTCCATGACAATTCAAGTTGGTCAGGACACCGCCAAAACCCGCAAGACACTCACCGCAGGCGATCAAAAGATCGCGTTCTATTCCATCACAGCCGCACAAGAGGCTGGATTGGGTGACTTTTCCAAACTCCCCGCCGCGCTCAAGGTGGTCTTGGAAAACATGTTGCGGTTTGAGGATGGCAAGACCGTCACCGTCGACGACATCAAGGCATTCGCTGAATGGGGTGCCAACGGTGGCAAGAACCCGCGCGAAATCGCCTATCGCCCTGCCCGCGTGTTGTTGCAAGATTTTACCGGCGTTCCAGCGGTTGTTGACCTTGCCGCGATGCGCGACGCAATTGTGGCCCTTGGTGGTGATGCCCAACAGATCAACCCGTTGAACCCTGTTGATCTGGTCATCGACCACTCTGTTATGATTGACGAATTTGGCAATCCACGTGCGTTCCAGATGAACGTGGACCGAGAATATGAACGCAACATGGAACGCTACACCTTCCTCAAGTGGGGCCAGAAAGCGTTTAACAACTTCCGCGTGGTACCTCCGGGCACCGGTATTTGTCACCAGGTTAACCTTGAATATCTCAGCCAAACAGTTTGGTCCGACACAGATCAGAACGGTGAAATGGTTGCCTATCCTGATACGCTTGTCGGCACGGACAGCCACACCACTATGGTGAACGGTGCCGCAGTCTTGGGTTGGGGCGTTGGCGGGATCGAAGCCGAAGCCGCAATGCTGGGTCAGCCAATTTCAATGCTGATCCCCGAAGTTATCGGGTTTGAGCTGACGGGTGAAATGATGGAAGGCACAACAGGTACTGACCTTGTGCTGAAAGTTGTTGAAATGCTGCGCGCCAAGGGCGTTGTTGGTAAATTCGTCGAATTCTACGGTGCTGGCCTTGATACGCTGCCACTGGCGGATCGTGCGACGATCGCCAACATGGCCCCAGAATACGGCGCAACTTGTGGTTTCTTCCCGATCGACAATGAAACCCTGCGCTATTTGACCACAACTGGGCGCGATGAAGACCGTATTGCGCTGGTCGAAGCCTATGCCAAGGAAAATGGCCTGTGGCGTGATGCGGATTATTCTCCGATCTATACCGACACGCTCACGCTCGATATGCGCAGCATCGTGCCTGCGATTTCTGGTCCAAAACGCCCACAGGATTTTGTCGCCCTAACTGGTGCAAAAGCGGCCTTTGCAGACGAAATGGCCAAGACCTTTAAACGTCCCATGGGCAAAGAAGTTGCGGTTGAAGGTGAGGATTACACGCTTGAATCCGGTAAAGTTGTGATCGCATCGATCACATCCTGCACCAACACATCCAACCCCTACGTAATGATTGGCGCGGGCCTTGTGGCACGTAAAGCCGCTGAATTGGGTCTGGATCGCAAACGATGGGTTAAGACATCCCTGGCCCCCGGTTCACAGGTTGTGAGCGCCTATCTAGAGGCCGCTGGCCTGCAAGAAGACCTTGATAAGATTGGCTTTAACCTTGTTGGTTATGGCTGCACGACATGTATTGGTAACTCTGGTCCATTGCAGCCTGAAATCAGCAAAGCCATTGCAGATGGTGATCTGGTCGCGACGTCGGTGTTGTCAGGTAACCGCAACTTTGAAGGTCGCATTTCACCAGACGTGCGCGCCAACTATCTGGCGTCACCGCCGCTGGTTGTTGCCTATGCGTTGGCCGGGACCATGGACATCAATCTTGCAACAGACCCGATTGCCCAGACGCCTGATGGCAAAGATGTCTATCTAAAAGACATCTGGCCCACCAGCAAAGAGGTCGCTGATCTGGTTCAACAAACCGTCACACGCGAGGCGTTCCAAACCAAATATGCGGACGTGTTCAAGGGTGATGAAAAATGGCAGGCGGTTGAGACAACTGACAGCCAGACATATGATTGGCCAGTCCAATCCACCTACGTGCAAAACCCGCCCTATTTCCAAGGGATGGGCAAAGAGCCGGGCGTGATCACCAACGTTGAAGGTGCCAAAGTTCTGGCATTGCTTGGTGACATGATCACCACTGACCACATCTCACCTGCGGGTTCGTTCAAGGAAAACACCCCTGCGGGTCAGTATCTGGTCGAACGTCAGGTACCTGTGCGCGAATTCAACTCTTATGGCTCGCGTCGCGGCAACCACGAAGTCATGATGCGCGGCACATTCGCCAACATTCGTATCAAAAACGAAATGCTGGACGGTGTTGAAGGTGGCTACACCAAAGGTATGGACGGCAAGCAGACGTCGATCTTCGATGCGGCTATGGCCTATCAGGACGCTGGCACGCCGTTGGTGATCTTTGGTGGTGAACAATACGGTGCTGGGTCTTCTCGTGACTGGGCGGCCAAAGGTACGGCGCTCTTGGGTGTGAAGGCTGTGATTGCCGAAAGCTTTGAGCGTATTCACCGGTCAAACCTTGTTGGTATGGGTGTGATCCCGTTCGAATTCACGGGTGGTGACAGCCGCAAGTCACTTGGTCTGACGGGTGATGAAACGGTTTCCATCTCTGGTCTGGATACGATTACACCACTGCAAGAAGTACCATGCACGATCACCATGGCGGATGGCACGGTCAAAGAGATCATGCTCAAGTGCCGCATCGATACCGCGATTGAGATCGAATACATCGAACACGGTGGTGTTCTGCACTACGTATTGCGCGATCTGGCCAAAGCGGGCTAACCTTTTAAACGCATAAATTAGCAAAGGCCCCGGCAGTGTGTCCGGGGCCTTTTGCATTCTGACAATTTCATCTAGCCAAATAAACTCAAAGAGCTGCCTATCGACCCTGAGCGGCGTTCAAAGCTGGCAAAAACCGTTGCTCATAGTCGCTGCCGATCAAAGGCCCGGCGTAACGAAATAAGACCGTACCATCAGCATCGACAATGAAGGTTTCAGGGGGCGCTGTGACACCCCAATCAATTGCAGTGCGCCCCTGTGGGTCAAACCCAATGCCTGCAAAAGGGTTGCCATCATCCCGCAAATATTTTGTGGCCGCACTTTCGGTGTCTTTAAAGTTCACACCAACAATCGCGATACCAGCGGCTTGCATTTCCAATAATTTAGGATGCTCAGCACGACAGGGCGGGCACCAGCTGGCCCAGAAATTCACCAGCGTGACCTCACCTGATGTCAGGGCGTCAGGTGCAATTGCCGGAAAACCCGCCAAGGGTTGTTCGGGCAATGCAGGGGCGATCTGACCGATCATCGTCGAAGGTAACCCTTCGGGATCGTCGCGAAACATGCCAACAGCGGCCAATGCAACAAAACCCGCAAAGATCAGCGGTGGCGCAATCATCAGGGGGCGAAATTTAGCCATCTCTTTTCGCCTCTGCTTCTGCCGCCTTTAGGTTCGCCCGCGCGACACGACCACGGCGCAGCGTTAACCCGATCAGCACAGCAAGTAACCCGATTGAGGCAGCGTAGGCCGACAAAACCTCTGTCGCATATTTACCCAGTTCTGGCATCATGCCCCCCTGCCCGTGCGTGCGCGCAAAGCGGCGACGCGACGCAAGCGAATTTCGGTTCCGGTGCGATAGATGACCAGCGCGAGGAACAGTAATCCGAACCCAAACATGCTGACCAGCAACGGATAAAAGAACACATCCGCCACCGTGCGCCCCCCTGTGGCCACTGGCACCGATGTGCCCTGGTGTAGCCCTTGGTTCCAAAATTGAACGGCATAGCGCGACAGGATCGCAAACACCGATCCAACAAGGCATAGAACCGAGGTCAGATCCGCAGCGGTGTCGGGGTCTTCGACAGCTTCCCATAGGGCGATGTAGCCGAGGTAAAATAGAAACAAGATCAGGAACGATGTCAGTCGCGGATCCCATGCCCACCATGTCCCCCACATTGGTTGGCCCCAGATTGCCCCAGTCACCAGCGCGATCAAGGTCATAACAATGCCAACGGGTGCCGCTGCTTTTGCGGCCAATGCGCTTACGTGATGGCGACGCACCAACCAGATCAATGAGGCAACCAGCATCATGAACCACGCGTTGATTGCCATCAGCGCGGCAGGCACGTGCAGATAGATGATCTTGACCGTTGATCCCTGTCGCGCATCATCAGGCGTGCCAAAGAACCCCCAGATCAGGCCCGTTGACACACAGATCACGGCCACAACCCACAGATAGGGCTGGACCCGCGCCGAGAGCGCCAAAAACTTAACCGGATTTGCATATTGCCAAATGGACATTTGCTTTATCTACCTCGCACGCGCGGCGCGCTCAATGCACAATAATGCGCGACGCGCGCAATGGACAAAACGCCGCGCTCATCGCAGGCCCATACGCAGCACAGCCGCAGAGGCAAAAGGCATCAATGCGATGGTCCCAAAGGTGATCCCTGCCAGCATAAGCAACGGCGTGGTGCCATCCAAACCTGTGGCCCCGCGACGCGCTGCCTCTGCCCCAAAAATCAAGGTCGGCACATAGAGCGGCAAGACCAGCAGTGACATCAGCAGGCCACCACGCTTGATCCCAACCGTCAGCGCCGCGCCGAATGTTCCAATCACTGACAGCGCAGGTGTGCCAAGCGCCAAAGAGACAACAACCCAGCCAAAACCATCTGCGGGCAAGTTCAACAAGACACCCAAAACGGGTGCGGCAATCACCAGCGGCAGTCCTGTTGTCAACCAATGCGCCAATGCCTTGACACTTAATGCGGCTTCGAGCGGGAGCGGCGCGGTGACCAGCAAGTCCAAGGTACCGTCCTCAAAGTCCAACGCCAACAAACGGTCCAGCGACAAGAGACAGGCCAGCAATGCGCCCAACCACAACACACCGGGGGCAATAGAGCTCAGCAGCTCTGCCTGTGGTCCAACACTAAACGGGACCAACACTGTCACGATCAAGAAAAACGCCAACCCAAGGCCAAACCCGCCACCAGCGCGAAACGCCAGCCGTAGGTCGCGGATCAACAACGCCCTCACAAGAAAGCCTCATCACTGGCACCGGCGCGGATTGTTGTTGCTGCGCGGTAGGGCGTGATGTCCAAGACATCTGCCTGCAATCCCAGATCAATATGGGTGGCAATCAAGGCTGACCCGCCCTGCCCCAGATGCGCACGCACCGCATCAGCGAACATCTGGACTGCATCCACATCCAGCGACACGGTGGGTTCATCCAACACCCAAATTCGCCGTCCTGTGACCAGCAACCGCGCCAAGCCTAGCCGCCGTTTCTGTCCTGCGGATAAGGTGCCCGCCAAACGATCAACAAGCGGGTGCAGCGCATAGGCATCAAGGGCTGCATCAATGCCGCCTTGTCCAAAAACGGATGCCCAAAAGCTGAGGTTCTCTGCCACAGTTAACATCGCCTTTAAGCCGTCTGTGTGACCTGCAAAGGCGATCTGATCCTCAGCCCCGGTGATCTGACCTGATAGGGCTGGTTGCAGACCCGCAAGCGTGCGCAGCAGCGTGGTTTTGCCTGCCCCATTAGGACCACGCAAGATCAAAGCCGATCCCGGTACAAGTTTAAAACTAAGACCCGTGAGCACGGGTATACCCCCCCGCGCGAGGGTCAGGTTATCGATGCGCAATGTCATGGTTTAGGCGTAGCGCATTGTAACGCTGGCCAAAAGTGTTCTTTGCCCATGCCGTTAAATCGGCAAAACGGCCAAAGCAATGCGACGGCCCTCGCTCAGCAGAACATTATAAGTGCGACAGGCCGCGGGTGATGACATGGCTTCTGCTGCGATCCCGGCCTCTTGTAAGGTTTCCAGAAAGTCGTCGGGCAGATGCGCAATATCAGCGCCTGTGCCAACAAACAGGACATCAACCTGCCCCGCCAGTTCAAGCAGAACACCCGTGTCCTCAAATCCGCCCCACGTCTGCGTGCCCTTTGGACCAGCCACAACCGCACCTTTAATGACCTGACCACCAATGCGAAAGAAATCAGGACCATACCCATCAACCGGTTTGGCATCCGTAAACACAATCTCATGCAGGCGCATCTGTTATCCTTTCCATAGCGGCAGGCCGATAATAGCCGAACAGGCGATCACGACATAGGCCACATTGCGAAAAACCCGTTCTGCATTTGGGTCAAATAGCCGCGCCCCAATCATGTTTGCGATCAAATTGGGGATACCGACCAACAGACCCAGCAATGCGATCTTCCAGACCATCAGGCCGGACAGCCACAAGATCGGGAACAGCACCAGATCAATCGCCAGCAAATACAGTAAAAAATTCGCACGGATCACGGCGATGGGCATTTGACTGGCCATATACAACATGATCACGGGTGGGCCGGGAATACCTGCAAACCCCGTCATAAAGCCACCCAATGCACCTGTTAAAACCGTCAGACGTTGGGTCAGCACCCCCTTATAGCGCCAGCCCAAGACGGTTAAGATCAGCAGGATCATCACCGCGATTGAAATCGACCAGCCAAAAATCAACGGGTCAATCAGGCTGAGACAGAGAATGCCAATTGGCATTGCTATGGCTGCCCCAATCATCAGAATACCAACGTCACGCGGCCGCCCCTCACGCCAAGCAGCAGGTAAATTTGGAAGCGGCCCCAGGAATTCTGCTGCCATTAAGAATATCACTGCTTCAACAGGGGACAGGATCGAGGATGCCACCGGCATGATGATCATCGCGCTGCCAAAGCCCGCAAAGCCACGCACCAGACCTGCGATGAAAACTGCGATCACCAACCAGATCAGCCCCTCTGTTGAGAGGGCTGACCCGATGGCTTCAAGCATCTATGTTGGCGTATTGATTGCCCGCGTTCACATCAGGTTTTGACCAGTCGCGCTTAACCCCGAAATACAACAGGATCGCAGAGGCGACAAAGATCGATGAATATGTACCCACGATCACGCCCCAGATCATCGCAAAGACGAACCCTCGGATCACGTCACCGCCCAACACGAACAGCGCAACCAGCGCCAACAGCGTGGTAAACGAGGTCATGAATGTCCGGCTCATGGTTTCGTTGATGCTGAGGTTTAGGACCTCATTCAGCGGGCGTTTCTTGTATTTGCGCAGGTTCTCACGCACCCGGTCAAAGACCACCACCGTATCGTTCAGCGAATACCCGACAATGGTCAGCAACGCCGCGATAATCGCCAAATCAAAGCGAATTTGCAGTTCCGAAAAAATGCCGATGGTCAGCAAAACGTCGTGCACAAGCGCCAGAACCGCGCCTGCCGCGAACTGCCATTCGAAACGCAGCCAGATATAGATCAGAACTGCGCCAATGGCCAAAACCACCGCAATAACAGCGGTTTGGATCAGCTCGCCTGACACCTTGGGTCCAACGGATTCAACTGAAATGAATTTGATATCGGGACGCACTTCTTTCAGCGCGGCCTCAACCACTTCAATCGTTTCAACCGCGACAGCCTCTTGTCCGTCTTGGGCCTGGATACGGATCATCGCCACGTTTTGATCATCGCGGAAAGTTGGGTCAAACACTTCGGTGATTGTGATATCACCCAATTCCAACGCTTCCATTGCGCCGCGATACACGCCGATGTCGACAGGCAGCGGGCTTTCGGAACGGATCGTTGTACCACCCCGGAAATCGATGCCAAAATTCAAGCCCTGAAGCATGAAGGACCCAAAGGCCACGATCATCATCACTCCGGAAATACCCAGCCACAGTTTCCAGCGTTTGAAGAAATCAAAGCTGGTGTCGTCCTTGAACAGTCGCAATCGCATATCAGACCTCAATCGTTTTTGGACGGCGCCATTCGAACCAGATCACCACCATCAAACGGGTGACAAAGATGGCCGTAAAGACGGATGTAATAATACCCAGACCCAGCGTAATGGCAAAGCCGCGCACCGGACCAGAGCCCATGGCAAACAAGATCACAGCAGTGATCAGCGTGGTGATGTTGGCGTCAACAATGGCTGACAACGCCTTTTCATAGCCCAGCGAAATGGCACGCGCCGGCCCTTTGGCGGTTTTGAGTTCCTCGCGGATACGTTCAAAGATCAGCACATTGGCGTCCACCGCCATACCGACCGTCAGAACGATCCCGGCAATCCCCGGCAGGGTCAGTGTCGCGCCAATCATGCTGAGCACACCAAACAGGATTCCCACGTTCACGATCAGCGCGATATTGGCGAAAATGCCAAAGAGGCCATAGCTGATCCACATAAAGAACAACACAGCGACAAAAGCGACCATGGTCGCAACCTTACCCGCGTCAATACTGTCTTGGCCCAACTCTGGACCAACGGTGCGTTCCTCAAGGAAATCAAGACCCGCAGGCAAGGCACCTGCACGCAGCAGCACGGCCAAATTAGTGGATTCCTCAACCGAGAAATTACCCGTGATAATCCCAGATCCACCCGGAATATGGCTTTGGATGGTGGGGGCGCTGATCACTTCGTCATCCAAAACAATCGCAAAAGGGGCGCCGATGTTTTCAGCAGTATAGTCGCCAAATTTGCGCGCACCGGATGTGTTGAAGCGGAAGTTCACCGCAGGCGCGCCGTTTTGATCAAAGGCAGGTTGTGCATCGACCAGTTCTTCACCCGTCACAACCGGCGCTGACTCGATGATGTAGAATACGCCCTCTTCGTCCGCCGCAGGCAGCACTTCATTGCCGATACCGGGGTTTGCGTTGGCGTCTGATCCACGGCTGACCACCGGGCTAAACGTCAATTGCGCCGTGGTTCCGATGATGGCTTTCAACTCTGCCGCTGATCCGATGCCCGGCACTTGGATCAAAATCCGATCCGCGCCTTGGCGCTGGATCGTCGGTTCGCGCGTGCCGACCTCATCAATCCGGCGACGGATAATTTCCAGCGATTGCTGCATCGTGCGTTCATCGGTCGCCTGCTTTTCAGCATCCGACAAAGTGACCGTAATCACCCCATCGTTGCCCGACACATCAATGTCATTGGCCCCAGCCCCGGTCAGCGTCGGCACAGGGCGCGCCAATCCGCGCACGATTTGCAAGGCTTCGGCCATCTTGGTCGGGTCGTTCAACCGCACCCGCAACTCATCCTCGGGCGATTGTTGGCGACGTACCGGCGTCAGCGCGCGCAAGGCATCGCGCACCTCCGGCCATGACGCTTCCATCCGGTTCGCGTAGACATCCGCCACACGAACTTCGGCCAGCAAATGCGCACCCCCGCGCAAATCGAGACCAAGATTAACCAAACCCGACGGCATCCATTCAGGCCACAACGCCTTTTGCGCTTCAAGCTCTGGCGTGGACCCACCAATCTCAATCGCACCGACCGCATCATTGTGCTGCTCAACCGGTCCATAAAACGCGTTTGGCAAGGCCAACCACAGGCCCGCCGCACAGGTCAGCGCGATCAAAATCCGTTTCCACAGATCAATCTGTATCATGGGTCCGCCTTTACGTTGGGGCCGGAAGGGCGGGGTTTACTTGGTCGCAGGTTCGGTCTTGGAAATCACCGTCGCGATGGTCGACTGGATTACGCGCACTTTAACGCCATCCGCAATCTCAACCTCAACTTCGCCGTCATCCTTGACCTTCACAACTTTGCCAACAATCCCACCTTGGGTCACCACCTGATCACCACGGCGCAGCGCCGCCACCATCGCCTGATGCTCTTTCACTTTTTTCTGTTGAGGACGGATGAGCAGAAAATACATGATGCCGAAGATCAGGATCAGCGGGATAAATTGCTGGATGCCTTGCATGGGATGGTCCTTTTCGATGTGTCTGGCTTTATGTGTCTGCCGCGGGCCGGGGCGCGCGCGAGGAAAGTTTGAAACTACCTAAGGGCGCTGCGGTGCAGGTGCAAGGTGGAAAGGGTGCGCATCTGGTTTGAAATGAGGTTGGCACGCCCGAATTTGCACGGCATGGTGGTGCGGATAAAGGAGTGACCGCTTGGACGACAAAAAACACAGCGCACGGGCGTGGTTTGGCCTCGCTGAAAAATTCGACTGGCACAAAGCCCGCGCCATTGGGCCGCTGATTACGATTGTTGCGATCTTGATTGTCGGTGGGCTGTTTTCCCTCGCCATTATTGCCGCGTTCAAACTGTTGGGTGCGGCGGTTTTTGGTGAAGTGCCGCAAGGTGGATTTGCCAAGTTTGGTTTGACGGGCATTATTGTCGCGATGACTGGTGCCCCCTTTGTGGTTTGGCGTGCGGTAGTTGCCCAAAAGCAGGTGAATGTAGCTGAACAAGGGATGATAACGGATCGTATTAATAAAGCAGTTGAAGGATTAGGTGCTGAAAAGTTAGTAAAAAATAAAAGTTCTGAAACAACAGAACCAAATCTCGAAGTTCGTATTGGTGCAATTTATGCACTTGAGCGTATAGCTCGAGACAGCCCACGCGATCACATACCAATTTCGCAGATATTCTGCGCTTACATAAGACACAATAATGCATCTCTAGGCCAGAAAACTCGTGCTGATGTGCAAATCGCGGTAGATGTCATATCTCGGCGCTCGCTTGAAATGCTAAACTATGAACGTGATCACAACTATCAACTTGATCTATCTGGCTGCCAATTTCGCGGAATGACGATAAACTCTGCAATTTTTGAGAATGCAGATTTTTCTGAGACTGTTTGGGCTGGTTGTTCACTTTCCAACTCGAATTTCACTAACGCAAAATTAGAAAACTGTCATTTTATTGAAAGCAAGATCGAAGATAGTATTTTTCATGGGGCTGAGATGTCAGGGTTCAAAATTGAAGGCTGTACCCTTGAACGAAATAGCTTCAAAAAAGGGACGCTTAATGGAATGCAAGTTATATCTAGTACTTTTGTTAGCGTTTCATTCAATTCTTCTGACCTGCACAATGCATATTTTGCGGAAACATCTTTAAGCCGATGTGTGTTTCGTGACTCTGACTTTTATAATTTACACCTACAAAATAGCCATGTTTTTCGGGGGGATTTCAGAGGTCTGCAAATTAAGGGCCTACGTTTGGAAGGCCGCAGTGAATTTGAGAATTGTAACTTCTTAGGCGCAGGCCTTCGCACGATCGACCTCTCCCGATACGAGGGTATGGAAAGGGATTTCCATGGAGCTTATCTACACAACTGTAAACATAAAACACCTGAAGAAACTCACGCCAAAACTAACTTGAATTTCTACGATGGATGGCGTGAATACCAACGATCTCAAGGTTTTTCGGCGACATAGAATATCATAAAGGCTAAACCCTACCCCTCCCCACCAAAACCCGCCATAACGCGTCCAAACCGACTCAATACCCAAGGACCGCCCCCATGCACGACATCCGCGCCATCCGTGAGAACCCCGCCGCCTTTGACGCCGCCCTTGCCCGGCGCGGGGATGATGCGATGTCGGCGGCTGTTCTGGAACTAGACGAAGCACGCCGGGGCAAGATTGGGCAGGCTGAGGCGGCGCAAGCCGAACAGAACAAGGCCAGCAAGCTGGTGGGGGCCGCCAAGGCCAAGGGGGATGAGGCCGAATTTGAACGGCTGCGCGCATTGGTCGGGGATAAGAAAAACGAAGTTGCCGCGATGCAGGCAGAGGCCAAGGAGTTGGACGCGCAGTTGACCGATATGCTGGCGCGTATTCCGAATGCCCCTGCGGATGATGTGCCGCAAGGCGCGGACGAGGCCGACAATGTCGAGGTGCGCACTTGGGGGGACAAGCCGACCTTCGATTTCACCGCGAAAGAGCATTACGAGATCATGGGTGTCATTCCGGGCATGGATTTTGAGACCGCCGCCAAGACTTCTGGCGCACGTTTTGTCATGCTCAAGGGATCGGTCGCACGTATCCACCGGGCGTTGGCGCAATTCATGCTGGATACACATGTCGATCACAACGGGCTGACCGAGATGAACACGCCCGTGCTGGTGCGCGATGAGGCGATGTATGGCACCGATAAGCTGCCGAAATTCGGCGAGGAAAGCTATCAGACCACCAATGGTTGGTGGCTGGTGCCGACGTCCGAAGTGCCGCTGACCTATACCGTTGCGGGTGATGTGTTGGAGGAAGGCGACCTGCCGAAACGCTACGCCGCGCATACGCTGTGTTTCCGCTCAGAAGCGGGATCAGCGGGGCGCGATACATCGGGCATGTTGCGCCAGCACCAGTTTGAAAAGGTTGAGATGGTCAGCGTTGTGCATCCGGATAAGTCCGATGATGAACAGCAACGCATGCTGCGCTGTGCTGAGGATATTCTGGAACGGCTTAGCATCCCTTACCGCACCGTTTTGCTATGCACGGGCGACATGGGTTTCGGCGCGCGTCGCACCTTTGATATTGAAGCATGGGTGCCGGGGCAGAACACCTACCGCGAGATTTCCAGCGTTTCCACCACGGGTGATTTTCAGGCCCGCCGCATGAACGCGCGGTTCAAACCCACAGATGGTGGCAAACCGCAGTTTGTGCATACGCTGAACGGGTCTGGCTTGGCTGTGGGGCGGTGTTTGATTGCGGTGCTTGAGAATGGCCAGAAGGCGGATGGCTCGGTTAAGCTGCCTGACGTTTTGGCACCTTATCTGGGCGGCAAGGTCACCTTGGGTGCGGATGGTAAACTGACTTGATTCGCGTAATAAGTGCAGCACCTTGCCTGCAAAGCCTTGTGATCATAGACTAAATTTGGTGGAATAAATCCACATTCGACGAAGCATTAACCGCTTGTTAACCTTGGTTAACAGCGGTTGATCGCTGATATTGAATGGGATTTCTTAAATGATAAAACATCTATTTTGTGCATCTGTGCTGATCTCTGCCTTTGCTGCGTCCTCTGCTATCGCCAGTGCTGATCACATGGTTGCGTGGACCGCACAGGGTCATGCGCAAATTGAACACAGCGGTGGATGCCGCAAGTCTTCTCCTGCTGGGCAATGTTGTCATGGTGGTTCTCAGCCCGTGCATTGTCACTGAGGTTGATGGGTTTTAGAGCCCTCAAAGATATGCCTACTGGAACAATTCAGGCCTAAGCGCGCGCAGCGATAGAGGGCGATAATCGCCTCGCGCCTGCGTGCGTTGCGTTGCTGTTGCGTGCAAATCCACAGCATGCCCCGGCCCTTTTCGCCAATCCAGCAATGACCCTGCAAGGCGATATATCAATGACACATCTGCCAATTCTGGGCTGTCAGAAGCTGGATCAGCAGGCGTATCAAGCAAGGGTTGCGTGTCAGTCAGACTAAGGCCCGCCGCAACCGCGCCTTGCGCCATCCAGTCCAAAGTGACCGATGTCAAACCGCGAGAGGCCGCAGACCCGCCGACAATCGCATGTGTCCCGATGAACCAGACCTGTTGATAGGGGCGCGCCTCTGTCCGGTCGCCTTTGTTCAGGCCCTCGCCCTCGGGGTTCTGTTCCAGATTGTCCCAAAGGCTGGGCCGATAAAACACCCGACGTTCATCCAAGGCGACTGCATGGCGCGCAGATTTCACCATGCTGGATAGTTTGGTGTCGTGAAATTTGTATTTCCGGTTCCAAAGGGATGCGATTGGGCCAAGGATACTGGCTGGAATCCCAAGTGCGCCAACGGTGTCCCAAATACCAAGGAAATCCACTTTGACCAGTTCTGCTGGCGGCTCATTTTCTTTCGCGGGATTGTCAGCGCGCCACGACAGTTCTTTGGCAGATGTCGCGAAAGCCGGCGACAAGGCGCGCCGCTGCGCAATGATATGCGGCTCGTCTGGGTGGTTCTTGGCACCGGGTAGGCGGTAAAGTTCGAACGCGATATCAACACGTTCAGCGGTTGGATTTTCAAGAATACCAACCTTGCGGATCATCCCCGCTAGCGAGCGCGCCGTATAGGCCCCGCGTGAAAAGCCAAAAATCATGATGCTGTCACCGGGGCGATACAACATCGCCAGCGCGCGGTAGGCTTGCTTGATGTTGGCGTTCAGCCCCCAGCCAAAGGCCCCGCCCCCGATCTTGTTCAGGACTTTGCCAAACCGCGTCGCCCATTTGCCGCCAGTGCCAACCCCTGGCACATAGACGGGACGTTGATCTTTGCGCGCCTGCGTGGCCTCGAACAAGCGGTGCACATGGGTTGGTTGCGCCTGTGTTGGGCTGTTCCATGTGCCATCGCAGAAAATGGCGATCCGTGTCACGTTGTAAATCCTTTGTTCTGCGCGACCAGAGGGCTGCTAAATGACAGGATCATACCCTCATTTGGCGAGAAGTAAATTTGGAAGGCTGATGATGTGCAGGCGGATTCAACGCTTGTGTCTATACCAATAAATACTATTTATGAGTGAACTGAGCCATGATATTCACACCCTAACCACATTACTTATAAAAATGTTTCTATAGTAATGCCCTTTTAACCATAAATTGATATACCCTTGACGGAATATGCCCCAAACGATATATAATAAACATACACGTCGAAGTGTGCGCGAACCGACAGGCTTTGAGAGCGATCTTATCGTCTCAATTCGCCCACTATCTACGATCTGCAAAGAAGGTGTTTTCCTTCTTGAAGAGGAGCTAGAATCGAATGATCCAGACATCAATGAACGATGTGGACTGCTCAACGATAGATACGAGGTGTATTCGGTCAAAATCCCAGGGTGTAAGGGCCATTACCTCGGGATATCCATCGATCTGAAATCAAGTAAGCCGCCACCGGTGACCATCCATGGTGCTGTTGGGGCACACAAAGCCTGTACAAATGTTCGAAATCTAGTGACGCGCCAGCTTAAATTGATAAATCCTTCTTGGGAGTGAATAGAATGACAACACTTCGCACAAAACTACTCGCGGAAGATAAGGAACTTCGGTCTTCTTATCAGGAAAACACGCCTAAACGTAACATTGCGCTGGCGCTTCGTGCCTTGCGAAAGCAAGCAAAGCTGACACAGCAGCAGGTCGCAGAAAGATCGGGGTTGACCCAATCACGGGTTTCCAAAATGGAGGCCCCCAGTGGACCAATGCCGACAACTGACTCATTGAACAAATATGCAGATGTATGTGGTTCTGATCTTTGTGTCGCTTTTCCAGTAAAAGGCACACAGCATACCCAGCTTGGCAGCAATGAGCCCGTTTGTGCCGTATTCTGAACCACGCGAACGCACAATCAGATGACACCTGAGCTAGAACTTTTCACAAATATCACAAGCGCTGCCGGCATCGCCATTCTTTCCGTGCCGGCATTTTCACTAAACTTCCGCAAGAAGACGCTTGATCGCATCACACGGATACTTGCAAAACGAAAACCGGGCGAAGAACGCAGCGCGCTTGACACGATCGCAGATGAATTGGAAATGGAAGCTGCGCTCAAGGCCAATCGGTGGCGCCGGTTAGATGAATGCTGTTTGTATCTGGGATATTCTTTGCTGCTTGGTGCGTCCATTTTCCGAGTATTCTTGACTATCTAGGGCAAAATACTTTCTATGGTATTGGAAAGGCACGCAATCACGATGATCGATCTGTGTGGGTTCAGAATATAAACAATATTGCCAAAAACCGATCCATTGCTGCACTGCTTTGCTTTCTGCTGAGTATTGTATTTGCGGTCTCGCCTTTTTTTGTAGATGGCTTTGCCGGGTTTGACCCCAATCAGTTTCCAGTGCCGCAAGACAATCCACCTGTTCAACCTGCTGGGTATGCATTTGCGATTTGGGGGGTGATTTATGGCTGGCTCATCCTTGGTCTTGGTTGGGGTCTGGTGATGGCGCGCGAAGACGGGCAATGGCATGACATGCGCAAACCGCTGGCCGTATCGCTGGCACTGGGCAGCGGATGGCTGGCCATCGCAGTGATGAGCCCAATTTGGGCCAGTGTTGTGATCTGGTTAATGCTGATCACCGCCTTGATTGCGTTATTTGTCGCCCCTGTTGCAGACACGCCTTGGGCGGCATGGCCTGTTGGGCTGTATGCAGGATGGCTAAGTGCGGCGTCTTGCGTGTCGCTGGGGTTGTTGGCGGCTGGGTATGGGTGGATGGACGAAACCACCGCTGCTTTGGTGTTTGTCGGGCTGGCGATTGTATTGGGCGCATTTATCCAAGCCGCATTGGGGCGCGCGCCGACCTATGGCATCGCAGTTATCTGGGCCTTGGTTGCAGTTGTTATTGCCAATTGGGACAGTACGCCGATTGTTGCCTACGTCGCGGCGGGCGGTGCCGCGGTCATATGCTTGCCAACATTACAAGCATTTCGCAAAGCATAAGGACGAGAAACGTTTTCTTTCAAAGAAAATGGTCGGAAACTTTGAAAGTTTCCGACCATCGCTTAATCCTTGCGACGACCCGCTGTGTGTTTGCGCAGTTTTGAAGGCGGCGCTTTCTTGCGGCCTTTATAAGGGTTCGCATCATTCTGTCCACGCATCCACAACCGGATCGGCGTGCCGGGCATGTCAAAATCAACCCGCAACCCATTAACCAAATAACGGCTATAGCTGGCGGGCACTTTGTCTGGATGGCTACACATCACCACAAAACCCGGCGGGCGCGTCTTGGCTTGGGTCATATAGCGCAGCTTAATACGCTTGCCTTGTGGTGCGGGGGGCGGATGCGCCTCGACCATGCCAGACAGCCAACGGTTCAATTGTGCGGTGGTTACGCGACGGTTCCAAACGTCATAGGCCTTCATGATAGCATCATGAAGCCGGTCAATCCCCCTGCCCGTTTTGGCACTCACAGTAATCAATGGTGCGCCGCGAAGCTGTGGTAAAAGCCGTTCAAAGCTTTCTTTGAGTTCCTTGAGTTTGCCCTGACGGTCTTCCTCAATATCCCATTTGTTCACTGCAATGATAACGGCGCGACCTTCACGTTCGGCCAAATCGGCAATGCGCAAATCTTGTTGTTCAAACGGGATTTCAGCGTCGAGCAAAACCACAACAACTTCGGCAAACTTGACCGCACGCAACCCATCAGAAACGCTAAGCTTTTCCAGTTTTTCCTGAATTTTCGCTTTTTTACGCATACCCGCAGTATCAAAAATCCGCATTGGCACGCCCTGCCAATCCGTACGCAGGGAAATGGCGTCGCGGGTGATCCCGGCTTCTGGTCCGGTCAACAGACGGTCTTCGCCAACGATTTGGTTGATCAGCGTGGATTTACCCGCGTTCGGGCGCCCCACCACAGCAACTTGCAATGGTTTGGCATTGGTCGGTACAGGAACAAAATCTTCGCCCTCTTCGGCTTCTTCCTCGGACAGGTCCACATCTGTTTCAGGTGAATCCGTTTCTGCCCGTTCAGCAAAGGCATCTGCCAAGGGCATCAAGTGCGTGTAAAGATCGTTCAACCCTTCACCGTGCTCCGCAGACAGGCGGATCGGTTCACCAAGGCCCAATGAATAAGCCTCAATCACACCTGCGTCAGCGGCGGCACCTTCGGCTTTGTTTGCCGCGAGAATCACATGCGCGGATTTCTTGCGCAGGATATCTGCAAACACCAAATCAGACGGGGTCACGCCAACGCGTGCGTCGATCATAAACAGGCAAATGTCGGCCATATCAACAGCACGCTCTGTCAATCGGCGCATACGCCCTTGAAGGCTGTCATCGGTGACTTCTTCAAGGCCCGCTGTGTCAACCACCGTAAAATGCAGGTCAGCAAGGCGCGCTGCACCTTCACGTAAATCACGTGTTACACCGGGTTGGTCATCGACCAAGGCCAGACGTTTGCCGACAAGGCGGTTGAAAAGCGTGGATTTGCCCACATTTGGGCGGCCCACGATGGCGAGGGTAAAAGACATGAATTAGGCTCCGGGCCTCAACTGAGGCTGATCAAGCCCGCGCTCTAACCCATTTTGTGCTTAACGGAAAGCGTGCAATTGCCCCTTGCGCGAGACAACATAAAGAGTGCCGCCCGCAACCACAGGTGCCGTTGTTGCCCCGTTCGGGATTTCAGTTGTGCCCACCAACGCGCCATTGGTTGGATCAAAGCTGCGCAATTTGCCATCGTTTGACGCCACAATCACACGGCCCCCCGCAATGATCGGACCATTGTGGGCGAAAAATTCGGATTGTTTGCGCGGCTTGGTTTTGACGAACTTTGGCAATGGTGTGCCCCAGATACGTTTGCCGTCACTGGCATCAAGGCGCACAAGTTCATTCAGGTCGGTGATTGCAAACACAGAATCGCCAGCCGGCCACACAGCACCAACAGCGCCGTCACGTGCCGTCCAAAGGCGCGCACCACTTGCCAGGTTCAAAGCAGCAAGGCGGCCTGACTGGTTGCCAACGTAAACGCGGTCGCCAGACACAACAGGTGCACTGGTCACATCAGACACGCTGCTCAACGCGCGACCCGGACGCTTGCCCACCACTGACGTGTTCCAGCGGCCCAACCCACCTTGGCGGAAAGTTGTCTGCACTTCGCCAGACCCAAAGGCAAAAATCGCGAATTGGTTGGTCACGGCTGGGGCTGGTGCGCCCAGCACATTGTTCACGGTGGTGCTGGCACCGATTTGCCATTCAACCTTGCCGTCTGATTTGCGCACGGCCCAACCTGTGTCGTCACCTGCCGTAAGATAGACCAGATCGCCCCAAACAGTGGGCGTGCCCGACCCGGTTGCATCCAAATCCTGTGTCCAGCGGATACCGCCCGTGTTGGTATCAAGTGCGGCCAAAACGCCATAGCCGATTGAGACATAAACTGTGTCGCCCTCAACGGCCAAACCACCGCCAGTGCCTTGGCCTTGTTTGTCAGAAACCGGAGTCAAATCGCGGGTCCACAGCGTAGCACCAGACGTTGACGTCGCCACGACCTGCGCACCAGCATCAAGGGTAAAGATGCGGCCACCGGACACAACCGGATCTGCCGTGATGCGGAACTTGCGGCTGTCACCGCTGCCGATGCTGGCAGACCATGCCAATTGTGGTGCACTGCGCAACGCCGGGTGTGAAACGCGGTATTTTTCGGTGCCGATGGTGTGCGTCCAGCTTGCATTGTTGCTGGTGCCGCCCAGTGAAATCGCGCGTGTGGTGTTTTCCACGACGCCATCGCCAAGAGGTGCAGCCAGTTCGGCGTCTTGCAAAACCGATCTTACTTCTTCACGGACACCGGGCAGATATGTCTCTTTTTCCGCACAGGCGCTAAGGACCAGAAGTCCGGAAAAAAGTCCACCAATCATGGCCTTAGCCGAAAAGCACTGTTGGTTCATCATCGCACTGCTCACTTCTTTTTCATCTTTTCAAAGGACGCGGGATATCAGCGTCAATTGCCGTTTTATTGGGTCGCGCCGTTTTCTAAACCGGTAACACCGTCCAGATTGGGTTCGCCGCCCAACGCCACAATCACCTGTAGCGCGCGTTGTTGCAAGTCCGAGGTTACCTCGGCGTCTGCCAAGATCGCCTGATAACGGGTTATTGCGGCCTCTGCGTCACCTTCAGAGATGTCGATCAGAGCCAATTGTTCGCTTGCAAGCATGCGCATCACATTGCCCGGCTTTGCCATTTCTTCAAGTGTCTGACGACGTTCTTCGACAGGCGTTATGTCTGTTTGCAAGGTCACGGATTTAAAGCGGGCAATCTGGCGATAGATTTCTGGCAACGCACCATCCACAGCCACGTCATTCAATGTCTCAACCGCGCCAGAAGTGTCACCTGATTGTACCTGCTCTGCGGCGGTCAACAGACGCAGAACTGCGGCGGATGCGGGTGAACCCGGCTCAATCGCTGCCAAAGCCGCCGCGCGATCCGCGTTTTCATTTTCACTTAGGGCGGACAACATGGCGTCCCCCAAGGCTTCGGCCTGAGCGCGTTCTTTGGCTTTGCTATATTCAGACCAGGCCGCACCACCCACAATCAGGGCAACAAGCAATAGCGCGATCCAGCCGTAGCGGCGCAAATATCCGTAAAGACGGTCGCGACGGACCTCTTCGTTGACCTCTTCAATAAAACTGTCGGTATCGCTCAACGCACCTGCCCCCGGCCTGAATTTTGCCCCTCATACAGCGCAGCGCCCTCCAAGCCAAGACCTTGTGCAACGCACATTGGATAACCACATCATCACAATGCCCGGGTGTTACAAAAAGATTTTCAATCTGAACTGGTCAGTTCAGTTACCATGAGCTAAGAAAACCCAATATTTGCGGTGCATGATGCGCCCGTACATTCAACACGAGGCTTCACAATGCGTGTTTTTTCAATTTTGGCAGCAATTGCCCTCACCGTTCTTTTGGCAATGACCATATTGGCCCGCCCACAGCTGGTGGCACTTTTTGGT
The DNA here is from genome assembly GCA_049794015.1 of Sulfitobacter sp. Taxonomy (GTDB): domain Bacteria; phylum Pseudomonadota; class Alphaproteobacteria; order Rhodobacterales; family Rhodobacteraceae; genus Sulfitobacter. The sequence goes on from JBARCK010000061.1 coordinate 49,449, forward strand.
GGGGGTTCCGAAGCCGCAGCCGCGCAAAGCGACACGCCAGAAACAAGTGATGATGCGGCCAAACAGCCTGATACATCTGAACTGGTCAAAGTAGTGGTCCTGCGTTCAATCGCCGAACAAGTAGACAGCGGTGTGGTGTTGCGCGGACAAACGGCGGCAGCGCGGCAAGTTGATGTGCGCGCTGAAACCTCTGCTGTGGTGATTTCAGAACCACTGCGCAAAGGGGCGAACATCACTGCTGGCGAAGAAATGTGTGTGCTTGATCCCGGCACGCGTGGCGCATCCCTAGAAGAAGCGCGCGCGCGCTTGAGCGAAGCAAAATCACGTGTTCCCGAATCTCAGGCCCGCGTTGAAGAAGCCCGCGCGCGCCTTGAAGAAGCTGAAATCAATCAAAACGCCGCTGCGCGTTTGATCCAAGATGGATTCGCCTCTCAAACCCGTGTGGCATCCGCAGATGCTGCGGTTGCCGCTGCCAAGGCAGCAGTGACTTCTGCCACGACCGGGCTTGGCACTGCGCAATCCGGCATTGAGGCTGCCACAGCCGCCGTTGCCGTGGCTGAAAAAGAAATTGAGCGCCTGACCATCAAAGCGCCCTTCAGCGGGTTGTTGGAAAGTGACACCGCAGAACTTGGCAGCTTGCTGCAACCCGGTGCGCTATGTGCCACCATCATTCAACTTGATCCGATTAAACTGGTTGGCTTTGTACCAGAAACCGAAGTGAACCAAGTCACCCTTGGCGCCACCGCTGGCGCGCGTTTGGCGGCAGGCGGCACACAGGTTGCGGGCAAAGTAACGTTCCTGTCACGCTCGGCTGATCCCTCAACACGGACATTTCGTGTCGAAATCGAAGTGCCAAACACCGATCTGGCGATCCGGGATGGTCAAACGGCTGAAATTGGCATTTCTTCTGCTGGGGTCACGGCACATTTGCTGCCACAATCAGCCTTGACGCTGAATGATGATGGCACATTGGGTGCGCGGCTGGTTGATGATGCGGCACTTGTTTCTTTTGCGCCGCTCCAGATCATGCGCGACACGGCTGATGGGGTTTGGGTAACGGGCCTGCCTGACGTGGCAAATGTGATCATTCGCGGCCAAGAATATGTCACCGCAGGCGTCACCGTTGCACCGACCTGGAGCGAGGTTTCACAATGAGCGATATCGTCGCATGGGCTGCAAATCGTGCCCGTATGGTTTTGGCCTTTATCCTGCTGAGCCTTGTTGTAGGCGGCTACGCCTATTCGACCCTACCAAAAGAGGGCGAACCCGACATCGAAATCCCAGCACTCTTTGTATCGGTCCCCTTTCCCGGTATTTCCGCGGCTGATTCCGAAACGCTGTTGGTCAAACCAATGGAAACCGAACTGTCCGATTTGGATGGGTTGAAAACCATCTCAGGCCAAGCGGCAGAAAACTATGCTGGTGTGGCGCTGGAATTCGAATTTGGCTGGGACAAAACCAAGATCATGGCCGACGTGCGTGATGCCATGTCGACAGCCGAGGCGAACTTTCCCGAAGGGGCTGACAAGTATTCCATCAACGAGATTAACTTTTCTGAGTTCCCGATCATCATTGTAAACCTCACAGGCCCAGTGCCTGAACGCACCATGGCACGTGTAGCACGTGATTTGCAGGACGACCTTGAAGCGATGGACGCGGTCCTTGAAGCGGGCATTGCTGGCAACCGCGACGAGATGATGGAGGTGCTGATCGATCCACTGCGCCTTGAGGCCTACAATGTCACAGCAGGTGAATTGATCAATACGGTGCAAAACAACAACCAGTTGATTGCGGCGGGTGAAATTGAATCTGCCCAGGGGACATTTGCGGTCAAAATTCCATCGTCCTTTGATGAACCACGTGATGTCTATGCCCTTCCTGTAAAGACAAACGGTGATCGCGTTGTGACGCTTGGCGATCTGGCGGAAATCAACCTAACCTTCGAAGATCGCCTTGGCACGGCCCGTTTCAACGGTGAAAAAACGCTGGCGCTGCAAGTGGTGAAGCGCAAAGGGTTCAACCTGATCGACACTGCGACGGCTGTAAAAGAAATCGTTGCCGAAAAAAGTGCAGCGTGGCCGGATGGCTTGCGCGCGGCGGTGACGGTGGGCACGTCAAATGACCAAAGCCGTGTTGTTGATAGTATGGTTCAGCAATTGCTGGGGTCTGTATTCACTGCGATCGCACTGGTGATGATTGTTGTACTTGCGGCCCTTGGTATTCGCGCGGCTATTCTGGTTGGTTTTGCGATCCCGACTTCATTCTTGTTATGTTTCGCCTTCCTCGCTTTGATGGGTATTTCAGTTTCAAACATCGTGATGTTTGGCCTGATCCTCGCCGTTGGCATGTTGGTCGATGGGGCCATTGTGGTGGTCGAATACGCCGATGCCCGCCAACAAGAGGGCGCAGGCCCCATGACCGCCTATGTCGATGCTGCCCAGCGCATGTTCTGGCCAATTATCTCGTCTACGGCGACGACGCTTTGTGCCTTTTTGCCGATGCTGTTCTGGCCCGGTGTGCCCGGTCAATTCATGGGCATGTTGCCCGTGACGTTGATCTTTGTTCTGTCCGCATCATTGGTTGTCGCGCTGATTTACCTTCCTGTTATGGGCGGTGTGACCGGGCGTCTGGAAAACTGGATGGCTGACAAGATGCAAGCGATTGCAGGTATCAAATGGTACTTGCATGCCATGTTATTTTTTGTCGCCGCTGTGATGATTTCGCTGCCGATGTCTCTCATGGGGCCACTGAACGGCGTGATTGCTGCCCGCTTTGCCGTGATGGACAGCCTGAATGTACTTGGCTCTGTCATCCCTACCTTTACGGTGGTTTTCCTGTGCATCGTGGCTCTGAGCGCGCTGGTTGCCGTTGGTCTGGCTGGCGCGATGATGGCCTTGCTGTCCTTCTTTGGCGTCTTTACCCGCTTGGGTCGTGGGGGCCGTTGGATCACGTCGCGATTGTTTCGCAAACAGCCCGAACACATCAATGCAGGATACAAACGCAACGGATTTGGTCGCTTGATTGAATTCATCGCAGGCAATCCCGTGATGCCTTTGGTGGTTGCGGGCGTGGTGTTTGTCTTTGTCGGCACGATCATGATTTTCTTTGGCAACAACTCTAAAGGGGTTGAGTTCTTTGTTGAATCTGAACCGGAACAGGCCATCGTTTATGTGCTGGCGCGCGGCAATCTGGGCCTTGAGGAAAAAGATGAACTGCTGCGTGAGGCCGAAGAAATCGTTTTGGCACATCCCGGCATCGAAACTGCGTTTTCCTTTGCAGGTCAGGGCGGGCTAGACAGCAACACAGGCGGCGCACAGGCCCCCAAGGATTCGATTGGGCAAATCCAATTTGAAACAATCGCTTGGGAAGATCGCCCAAACTTGCGCACGCCATTGTTTACCATTCCATTGTTGGGATTTGAGGTCACACGCGAAACCCAAGATCCCGCATTTGACGGTGACTTGATCATTGCCGAACTCACCGAACGCCTAGAAGCAATCCCCGGTGTGCGCATTGAAATCCTTGCGCAATCAGGCGGCCCTGCCTCTGCCAAGCCTGTTCACCTGCGCCTAAAATCAGATAGTTTTCCTGAACTGGTCGCATCCACTGCCTTGGTGCGCGCACAGTTTGACACCACACCCGGCCTCACATTGATCGAAGACACCCGCCCCCTGCCCGGCATTGACTGGCAGATTGACGTCGATGTCGAAAAAGCGGGCCGTTACGGCGCGGATGTATTGACCGTGGGTGCAATGGTGCAATTGGTCACACGTGGTCTGTTGTTGGACACGATGCGCGTCGACAGTTCGGACGAGGAAATCGAAATCCGCGTGCGCCTGCCCCAACAGGATCGTTTTCTCAGCACGCTGGATACGCTCAAGGTGCGCACAGCGGACGGGTTGATCCCGCTCAGCAATTTCATCACCCGCACGCCTGTTCCCAAATTGGCCGAAATCACCCGCGTTGACCGCAAACGCCACCTCGATATCAAAGCCAGTGTTGGGGTTGGCTTGATGAAGCTGGTGGAAACCAAAACCGTGGACGGCGTTGATGTGCAAGAAACATATGCAAGTCTGCGCCCAGCGGCGGGTGATGCTGATTTCACGGCACCCGACGGTGTTGCCTATAAGGTGATGCAACGCACCGAATTGGGTCAAGGTGTTGATCTGCAAGAACAAGCCAATCTCCAAATGTTGCGACTGGTGCCGATCAACGCCAATGAACGTATCACCACGATCACTGAATGGCTGGAAACCAATCCGCTGCCGCTTGGGGTCAGCTATGAATGGACAGGCGACCAAGAGGATCAGGCAGAATCCCAAGCCTTCCTGAGTTCTGCGTTTTCTGCGGCGTTGGGTTTGATGTTCATCATTCTGTTGGCGCAGTTCAATTCGTTCTACAACGCCGCATTGGTGCTGCTGGCGGTGGTTCTATCCACCACGGGCGTGTTGATTGGCATGTTGGTCATGGATCAGACGTTTTCGATCATCATGACAGGTACGGGTATTGTCGCGCTTGCCGGGATTGTGGTGAACAACAACATCATTCTGATTGATACCTATCAAGAATACGAACGCTACATGCCCCGGATTGAGGCGATTATCAGAACCGCGCAGGCGCGTATTCGCCCCGTGCTGCTGACCACAATCACAACAATGGCCGGGCTGGCACCAATGATGTTTGGTCTGTCGCTGAACTTTGCCGACGGTGGCTATACCATCGATTCCCCCACCGCGCTTTGGTGGAAGCAACTGGCCACTGCTGTGGTGTTTGGCCTTGGGATTGCGACGTTCCTGACGCTGTTGGTCACGCCATCAATGTTGGCCATTCGGGTCTGGGCCACCACTTACATCAATTGGATCGCGCGGCTGCTGGCCAAGCTGTCGATGGGTCGCGCCAGCAAGGCAGCCCGTGATTGGGCGTTGCAACGTGATGCACGGCGCAGTTCAGCAACTGAGATCGTCTGGGGCGAAGATATTGTGGTCCCGCCCGCACCTGAGACAGTGACACTCAAACCAGCGGAATAAATCCGATCAACGGATCGTGAGGGTTTACCCCCTCGCGGTTCTTGGTTTTGGCGTTAGGGTTGCAGCATATATGTTCCAAAAGGAGTTTCCGTATGTTTCGCCCCCTGATCCTTGCAACTGCTGTGAGTGCCCTTATGACCCTACCTGCCTATGCCGCAGATATGATTTCCAAAATCAGCCCCCATTCCGTCACCGTTACAATGGACCGTTTAGAAGCCGCCGTTGAAGGCGCTGGAGCAACGGTATTTGCCCGCGTCGACCATGCGGCAGGTGCTGCAAAAGTCGATATGGAATTGCGCCCTACCGAGTTGCTGATCTTTGGCAATCCCAAACTGGGCACCCCAGCGATGTTAGACGGTCAAACGGCAGGCCTTGATCTGCCACTGCGCGTCCTTGCCTATGCGGACGGCGAAGGCGTTGTGCATGTCACCTATCATGATCCAGCAGGGTTGGGCGAAGCACATGGGTTGCCCGCAGATGCAAAGTATCTGGCGATGATGACAGGTGCTTTGGATAAATTAACGTCCAAGGCAATCGCAGAAGAGTAATACAGCTTGGGTGGGCAATGTGCCTACCCAACGCCAATTGCGCTAGCGTGCGGCGTGCTCTCCCAACAAAAGGCGGCGCATGTCGCCTTTTGAACGTCCGATCAGCACCAAAACCACGGGGGCAAAGAACACCATGCCCAAAATCGACGCGATGAGGGCAACCACAACACCCCCTGTTGAAAACCCGCTGCGCCATGCAAGCCAGAGTGCGGACAAGATGAGATAGCAGGCAAAATCCAAGTTGAACTGCCCGCGCCAGGTTACAGAAAACAGATCTCCAAAGTAGATGGGGAACAGCCCCACCCCATCCCTGAAAACGACAGCAATCGTGTAAAGCGCGAGCGTGCCAAAAAGCACGATTAAAACACTGCGTAAGACGGTCATGGTTCATTTCCTTATGAAAAGCGATTGTTTGATCCTGCCTAACGCTGCACAGGTCATGCCCGCAATTACCTCAGAGGTAACTGACAATCCGCCACACCTGCGCTAGGCTGTTGTGATGACAGAGTTCGCTCAATCCCTGCGCACGTGGCGCCAGACCCGCAGGTTCAGCCAGTTGGATTTGGCGCTAGAGGCCGATGTCTCTGCGCGTCACATATCGTTTCTGGAAACAGGCCGGGCCCAGCCCAGCCGCGACATGATTGCGCGTCTTGGTGTCGCGCTAAACCTGCCTTTGACGGCCCGCAATGTGCTGTTGACCCATGCCGGGTTTGCCGCTCAATTCCCCAACCGCAGTTGGGATCACGCTGATATGGCCCCGGTTCGAATGGCGCTAGATCATACTATGGATCGTCATGCGCCCTACCCTGCCATCGCGCTTGATCACCTCTGGAACATCGTTCGGATGAATGGTCCAGCGGAAATACTCTATGGGATGTTGGGGTTGAAAACGGGCGACAGCCTGCTGGCGTTACTTTTGTCCGATGACCTGCCACAGATGGTAGAAAACTGGCCCGAGGTCGCGCATCACACCGCATTGTGATTGCGTACCGAAAGTATCGCGCAAGGCGGGATTGCTGCGTTGGATCAAGCCGCCGAAACACTTGCCAAGGTTGAGCGGCCAAAACACGCGCCGACAGGGGCCGTGGTGCCAATGATCCTAAAAACACCGCACCTGCGCCTGTCCCTTTTTGCCACCATCGCACAGTTTGGAACCCCAGAGGACGCCACATTGGACGCCCTCAAGATCGAATTGTTCTTTCCCGCTGATGAGGCCAGCAAGGCAGCGTTAGAGCATCTTGCCGCAGCCGGGGATTGAAGATTGCTACCAATAGCTGCAAGCCATACAACTGCTGACTAGGCTTTGAAAATTCAAACACATAAAATTAGAGGTTTAGAATGATCCGGGTTTCCCTAAGAATTCTGTTACCATTCCTTGCATTTTCGACAGCAGTGGCAGCAGAACCATGCACCCAATTCGAAAAGGCTGTCTTTGAGTTAGCAGATCAGTCTGAGGTTTTTCATAATTCTTCTAGCTTTCTAGAATATGGATGGTCGAAAGCTGGGCCAACCAATGGATGGTTGGATCGTTGGCAGGCCATACGTGACGAAGATAACGCGTTACATCTAGATTTCTTGCGAAAGTACGGCTTTGTATCTGGCGATCTTTACAGTCTGGCAAACGCTTATCGTAGAGGAACTTATGATAGCTACTATGCTAACGTTGAACGCGATATAAAAGGCGTGCAGCGCTGCGAATATGAATGAGTGTTAAAGGATGAAGATCAACAGCAGTGCAACAAACGCCGGCACAGCCTGCACATATAAAATCTTTTTGGATACTGTCATTGCCCCATAGCCCCCGGCAATCGCGACACAGAGCAGAAAGAACACGGCGATGCATTGCTGCCATCCCTCATCACCGATGAACAAGGACCACAGCAATCCTGCCGCCAGAAATCCGTTATAAAGCCCTTGATTAGCAGCCAACACTTTTGTCGGCTTGAACAGGTCAGCGGGAAGGCTGGTGAACACTTTAGGACCACGGGTTTCCCACGCGAACATTTCAAGCCAAGCAATACCAACGTGTAATACAGCGATCAAAAAGACAAGGATCAGGGCAAGTACGGACATCTGCGTATTCCTTTGTTGGATTTGCACAGTCTTGCACAAACCCACCGCCCACGTCCAATCCCGTTGTTACGCCGCGCCGTCCTCAGCCTGTTGACGATGCCACAACTGCGCATATCGGCCATCACGGGCCAGCAGATCATCATGGCTGCCTTGCTCAACGATCTCGCCTTTTTCCAACACGACAATCGTATCCGCATCAGCAATGGTGCTAAGGCGGTGCGCGATGGTCAGCACCGTGCGGCCCTGCCCGGCGCGCTGCAACGCATCTTGAATTTCATGCTCTGTTTCGCTGTCGAGCGCACTTGTCGCCTCATCCAGCAATAAGATCGGCGGGTCTTTGAGCAAGGTGCGCGCAATGCCCACCCGTTGTTTTTCACCGCCCGATAACTTCAGACCCCGTTCACCCACGGTGGTCTCGTACCCATCGGGCAGGCTGATAATGAAATCATGAATTTGCGCATCACGCGCGGCCTTTTCAATGTCCGCTTTGCTGGCGCCATCCCGCCCATAGGCGATGTTATAGCCAATGGTGTCGTTGAACAGCACAGTGTCTTGCGGCACCACGCCAATGGCCTGATGCAGGCTGAGTTGGGTAACATCACGGATATCCTGCCCATCAATTTTAAGCGCGCCGCCTTGCACGTCATAAAACCTGAACAGCAAACGCCCAATGGTGGATTTACCCGACCCGGTAGAACCAACAATCGCAACGGTTTGCCCCGGCTTTGCCTCAAGCGTGACACCGCTGAGGATCGTGCGCTCGGTATCATAGCCAAAGGTCACGTTTTCCAACGTCACATGACCACCTTTGACGTTCAGATCAGGTGCGTCCGGCTTGTCAGATATTTCGGCAGGTTGTTCGAGCAATCCAAACATCTGACCCATATCCACCAAGGCTTGGCGGATTTCGCGGTACACCGTACCAAGGAAGTTCAACGGCACAGTGATCTGCACCATATACGCGTTGACCATCACAAAATCACCAACGGTCAGCGTGCCATTCTGCACCCCAAACGCGGCCATAACCATGACGCCAATCAACCCCGCCGTGATGATCATCGCTTGACCAAAGTTCAGAAAGGCCAGTGAATAATTGGTCTTGATGGCGGCGATCTCATATCCTGCCATGGCGCTGTCATAGCGTTCAGCCTCGCGCGCCTCAGCACCAAAGTACTTTACCGTTTCATAGTTCAGCAGGCTGTCGATGGCCTTTTGATTGGCATCCGTGTCCGCGTCGTTCATCTGACGGCGTTGTTTGACGCGCCATTCGGTGATCGAAAACGTGAACCAGACATAAAGCGCAATCGTCACAGCCACGACAGCCAGATACCAAACGTCGAAAAAGATCGTCAGGATGATCCCGATCATCGCCAGTTCAAGGATCAGCGGGCCAATGGAAAACAGCAAAAAGCGCAGCAGGAAATCCACGCCTTTCACACCGCGTTCGATGATCCGAGACAGCCCGCCCGTCTTGCGGGTGATGTGATAGCGCATGGAAAGTTTGTGGATATGTTGGAAGGTTTCAAGCGCCAACATGCGCAGCGCGCGTTGCCCCACACGGGCAAAAATCGCGTCGCGCAACTGTTGGAACCCGACGCCCATCAGACGCGCCATGCCATATGCGACAGTCAGCCCAACGGCACCCAGAGCAAGCATGGGCACGCCCTCGTTTGAAAGGCCATCAACAGCGCCTTTGTAGAAAAACGGCGTGATGACGATAACAAGCTTTGAAAGAAACAGCGCGATCATCGCCCAGACCACACGCCGTTTCACCCATGGCATATTCTTGGGCCACAGATAAGGCGCGACCTTGCGCAGAACCAACATACCGGATTGGCGTTCAGCCTGATCCGTCAATTCTGTGTCACTTAACAGTGGTTTCTGGGCAGGCTTTTGAGCGGTATTCGGGCGGACAGTGTCGCTGGGCATAAAACTTCCAATACGGGTTGGAGTGTTACATAGCCCCCGTGTCGGTCAGTTGCCAGCGGTGGGTGCATTTTTCATGCCCCCACCTGCGGGTTCATTCTGGCAAGTCAAATATTTGACCGGGATAAATCAGGTCTGGATCGCGGATGCTGCTTTCATTCGCTTTGACCACCCGTACATAAAGCCGCCCGTCGCCATAGCGGTCCCGTGCAATGGCCCAGAGGGTTGCACCAGCCTGTACTGTGATCGCTTTGATCGGGCCATTCTGCGCCTCTGACGCCTGTGCCAGCACTGCGGGGGCTTCACGTTTGAACGGCGTTTCAACGCGGCTTGTCACCGTGCCATCAGCGCCTACTTCGTCAACGCGCAGAGTATAGATACCTTCGTCCACATTGGGGACATCGCCGCGCCAACGGCCCTTGTCATCTACAGGCAAGTTGATCACCGCATCATTGTCCAAATAGACACGTACAGCTTGGGTATCAGCCTGTGCACGTCCGGCCAATTGCACGTCACCCGCATCAGAATAGCTGATCGTATCCAGCGCAACGGTGTCCATCACATCTGGGGCTGTGGGATTTAAAAGCTCTACGCCTTCAGCCGTAGATTTCAAAACCGCAACGGTTGTTTCTGGTGCAGGATCGGGCGTTTCCACTTGGCTTGCGATTTCTTTAACCTCAGCAGTGGGTTCTGCGGAAGGCTCTGCTTGCGCTAAAGCTTCCGTCACCTGTTCTGTCACTGGCTCGGCCACCGCTTCTTGCGCGCTGGTGGTGGCTTCTGGGATTAGAGTCTCAGTTTTTGGCGCAGCGGTTGTTTCTGCTTGCGCTGTTGAGGCGTCTGGTGTCACAACATCTGCCGTTATCACGCTCTCTACAGGTTTCGTGACCTCAGCCGTTGGTGCATTTTCTTGCGCCACGGTGCCTTGAACCGCTACTTCTGCGGCTTTGTTGACGGCTTCGTCCTTACGAGGCGTTTTAGCGGCCTCGCCAGCGGTGACTGTCACGGTTTCTGCACCTTCTGGCGCAGGCACTATCTCTGTACTCGCAAGTGCTTGGACCTCTGCAACAACTTCAAGTGTCGTACTTGGCACAGACTTAGTTTCTGCAACACCCTCATCCAATGCAGCCACGACAACCGGGGCAGTGGTGGGGGCCAGAATGATCTCATCTGCGGAGGCCAAATCTTCGCCATTGAAACTTTGGATCAAAGACAGCACATGGCCTGCCCCGTCCGGGGCAATCATCGCCAAGGTCGCGAATTTACCGGAACCGTCAGCGGTGGTTGTCGCGATTTCTGTACCGTCCTTCAAAAGCTTGACCAAAGCACCGGGAACGGCGCGACCAGCAACGACCGTCATCCCATCCGCCTCGCGGCGCACTTCGTCAAAAGCTGGGGCTGGAATCGGCGCACTCTCAGCGACCTTTGGGGCATCTTCTGTCTGGGGCGTGGTGGCGGTTGCAGTTACGGGTTTTGGGTCTTCTACGCCCACCTCGGGCTGCGTTTGCACGGCCAGCGTCGGTGTGCTGCGTGCAGGCACATCACGTTGACTGCCGATCCAAGCACCAAGCGCCAACACCCCAACAACAACGACCCCTGCCGCAACAGCGCCAGCATTGCCACCAAGACCTGCCAAATGTTTACTCATGTTAATTTGTCCCTTTGGCCCATCATTTGGCCACCCCCATGGTTGAGACCTTGTAGCAAGCGCGCTAACACGGGTCAAAACACACGCGATCACAATTGTCGTTTTCCCGGTCGCACCGCGATGACAGCCACCATAGGATGCCCCCAATGAGTAAAAAATCAGTCTGCGTCTATTGCGGATCCCGCCCCGGCAACGACCCCGCCTATACCAAAGATGCAGAGGATTTGGGCAAAGGTCTGGCAACGGCTGGAATGCGGTTGGTGTACGGCGCAGGTGACGTCGGATTGATGGGCAGCGTGGCGCGGGCCGCTCAATCAGCGGGCGGTGAAACCTTTGGGGTCATCCCGCAGCACCTTGTAGATTGGGAAGTCGGCAAAACAGATTTAACCACCTACATCGTCACCGAAACCATGCATGAACGCAAGAAAGTGATGTTTATGAACTGCGATGCGGTGGTGGTTTTGCCCGGTGGCGCGGGGTCACTGGACGAGCTTTTAGAGGCGGTGACATGGCGCCAATTGGGGCTGCATTCAAAACCTATTTTCCTTGTGAATACAAATGGCTATTGGGATACTTTAATCGCATTGATGAACCATGTTGTGGCGCAAGGTTTTGCGGATCAAAGCATGCTTGAGTATCTAACAATTGTACCAGATGCGGCGGCTGCTCTTGCTGCACTGGATAGTACCTTGGTGTAGGTTCGCTTAAGGGATGGTGCGCAGACCAGATGTCCCCCGGTCTGCTTTAGCCACACCCATCTTGCCCAGTCACAGCCAAATATTCTGCTTATCACGCCCCTCTTTCGCCTTAAAAACCTCACCTATTTAAGTGCGTTAAATCTACACAACCCCATTGCACCTCATTGGGAATAGACTTGCTGTGTGATCCTCTTTGCCCGGTGCCGAACTGCAATGTCGCGCCGCGTATCTGCCGTGACGTCCCGCAGAAAGCTGGGCCCAATTGCTGTGTCTCTATTGTCACAAGACAGCGCTGTAAAAACACGGCCCATGCGCAACGTGACTGCGCATTTTGATCGTTGCCCACCTCCTTTAATGCAGATCACATAACCCCCAGTAGCATTTTTCCGTTCACCATTGTCAGGTGGCGACCATTCTGCCAACAATTACGCATTCGTACATGTGGGGATGTATTTTCAAGTAATTTTGCGCTCAGCACCGCAGCTGAAAACCCGCATCCTGATTTTGCGGATATCGCAAGGTTTGACGCGCAATCAAACCAACGCAAATTCACGAGCTAAACGCAATTCTTAGCAACCATGCGGCCAACATCGGCCACACCATAAAAAGAGAGATTTCATTATGCCCGTCAACATTGGCAACCAAGTCGCACCATATACCATCACCACAATAGACACCTATTTTCTGGCGCAAACCGACCTTGTGATCACACCCGCTGGTGGCGGCACCGTGAACAACGGTATCTTAAACGAGGATCAGGTTGGCGCAGAGATGATCGTCGCCGGAACAGTCATTGCCGGCAACGTGGGTTTGCGCGCCAATGCTGATGGCGACGAAACCCGTATGTTGATCACAGCCACCGGGGTGGTCGTCGGCCAACGGTGGGGCATTGCGGTGGATGTAGGCAATGTCGACACGATCATCACGAACCATGGCAACATCTCGGGCTATGAGCAATCGGGCATCGGCATACTTAGTGACAACACAGCGATCATCAATACGGGGTCCGTCAACGGGATTATAAATGGTGTTTATTTCCTAAGCAATTCTTCAAGTGGAACCCTGACCAACTCTGGCACAATTTCCGGTGGCAATGGCGTCTCGGTCGAGGCCGCGGGTACGGTGATTACCAACAGCGGCAGTATCTTTGCGGACGGCAGCACGGGTGCAAGCGGGTACGGCATCACAACAGATGGAAACGATCTGAACGTCACGAACACGGGCACCATAGCTGGCGAGGGTGCCGCGATCCTTGGCGGAACTGGTATCGATTTTATCAGCAACAGCGGCACATTGGCCGGCAATGTAATTTTGGGGGGTGAAGATGACACCTACATCGGTTCCGGAGATGGCGTTGTAACAGGTATTCTTAGCCTTGGCGCGGGCGATGATTATGCCCAACTTGGCAATGCCGGGGGTCATGTTCAGGCAAACTCAGGCGATGACACAATCCGCGGCGGCACAGGGTCAGATGAAATTGAAGGCGGGAACGAAAACGACGACATTCGCGGGCGTGCCGGGGCTGATATTCTGAACGGTGGTGATGGCAATGACATCATACGCGCAGGCCGCGGGGATGATATCGCGGACGGTGGTGCTGGCAATGACTTTATGCGTGGCGGCGCGGGTGAAGACATACTCATCGGCGGGCTTGGTCAGGACACGATGTACGGCAATGCTGGCGCAGATGTGTTCCAGTTCAACACCGCCTCCGAAAGCACCAATGCAGGTGCCGCGTGGGACCGGATCATGGACTTCACCCAAGGTCAGGATTTGATCGATCTGTCCGCCTTCAACGCGCGGTTCATCGGCACGGGGGCCTATGCCGCCAACGGCAACATCGCCGAGGTCCGCATCTTTGAAGACCCCAATGGAGACACTCGAGTCTTTGTCGATGTGAACGCCGATGGCACGTCAGATATGCGGTTCTATCTGGTGAATACGCTGGGCGTCACCGCGGATGATTTTATCTTGTGATGTGACGCGCAAACCAGCGAAAAATAACCGCACGCACGGGACGACACGTTTTCGTCTTATGCGTGCAATTCTCATAGATCGGCCAAAATTCTAGAAAACAAAGAGGTTTTCGCCTAAAATATGCAGAATCTTTTCAGCAAAGGAATTTACCATGCCCCTTCAACTTATCAATACTGGCGCTGCGACCGTCAACCTTGTCACCAGCGACGACTATTTGCAGGTCTCAACCTCCGTGCTGGCCGTTTCCGGCAGTGATGCAATCATCGGCAGCAGTATCTCAAGCGTAAACCTCAACCTCGACGGCTATGTCGCAAGTAGCATCAACGCGATTGATATCACTGGGGCCGCAGTAGGTGCGCTGACTACAATTATGATCGGCAATAACGGGTATATTTTTGGCGGCAGTAACGCGATCAGATTGGTCACAGGCAACTACGTCGTCGAAAACCACGGCATCGTTACGGGGGCCAACGGCATCAACATGTCGAGCGTTACCTCATCGCAATTGATCAATTACGGCAGCATCACTGCGACGGCTTCCTCTGCGACAGGTGCGGAAATTTCAACGGGTGGCCAACGGTCGGTCAACTATGGCAGCATCACCGGCTTTGAAGCGGTTGATATCTTTAATACTTCCGGCGGCGGCACGGTGGAGTTTGACAACTTTGGCTCGCTGATATCGACGGGGTTTGATGCGATAAATGGCGACAGTGGTGATGCCGATATCATCCGCAATTACGGCACCATCAGCGGCAACGTCAATCTGGAAGGGGGCGACAATTCCTTTGCCAACTACGGCAGCGTGTCAGGGGATGTCCTCAATGAGGACGGCAACGACCGCGTTGTGAACGGCGGCGAGATCGACGGCGATGTCTTTCTTGCTGGCGGGGCTGACGTCTATGTCGGGCAAGGTGATGGATTTGTCAGCGGCACCATTGACCTTGGCACTGGCGACGATGTGGCCGTGATGGGTGACGCAGGCGGCGTGTTGCTTGGCGGCACGGGTGATGACGTCATCCGTGGCGGCGAAGGTGCTGATCAAATTGCCGGGGGTGCCGACAACGACAACATCCGCGGGCGGCAAGGTGATGACATCCTGAATGGCGATGCGGGCAATGATGTGATCCGCGCAGGCCAAGGTGATGACATTCTAGACGGTGGGTCCGGCAACGACTTCATGCGCGGTGGCGCAGGGGACGACGTGATCATTGGTGGGCTGGGTCAAGACACGATGTTTGGCAACGCCGGTGCGGATGTGTTTGACTTCAACTCAGCCGGAGAAAGCCCGAATGCAGGTGTCTCTTGGGACCGCATCATGGACTTCACCCAAGGCGAGGACTTGATCGATCTGTCGCAATTCAACGCGCGTTTCATTGGCACGGGGGCCTATGCCGCTAACGGCAACATCGCAGAGGTGCGGATATTTGAAGACCCTAACGGCGACACCCGCGTCTTTGTCGATGTGAACGCAGATGGCACGTCAGATATGCGGTTCTATCTGGTGAATACGCTGGGGATTACAGCGGATGATTTTATCCTGTGAATAACCAGGCTGGCCCCCAACGATCGGGGCCAGCATACACACATAGCGATGATATAGACGGGTCCGGTAACACCGGATAGTTTCTTTTCATTAAACCGATTCACGCATGCTCTGGCAGCACGTGCCACTGACTTAATCAGAACCGTTCAGAGATGCAGTCATGTTTGCAAACATAGAAAGGCAACACCATGCCCATTGAAGTCATTTCAGCCGACCAGGCCACCGCTTACGGCGTCAGCAGCGGTGACGACGTTTTCCTGCTGGAAGGTGTCAACATCATATCGACCGGTGACGGCATCAGCGGCATTGACACTAACCAAGACGGCACGACCCTGACCATCCGCGGTAATATCATCGCCGACCGGGCCATCGACCTTTGGGGGGGTGCTGTGATTACGCTAGACAATGCGTCTGTCTTTGTCGGCGCGCAGGGCACGGTCAACGCCACGACGGATGCCATCGTGTTGGACAATGGCCTTAACAACCAAGTGATCAATTACGGTGAAATCATTGCACAGGAGACCGGCATCTTTTCGGATGGGGGCAGTTTGCGAATTGAAAACCATGGCAGCATCAACTCCAACGGAAATGTCCAAGGTGCGATCTTGATTCAAGGTTCAACTGGGGGGGATAATGTTCGCGAGGTGATCAATACCGGAATCATAAGCGGTGCACCCGTGGATGAAACATTGTTCACTGCAACGATTTCGAACAGCGGCGGTGCCGCGTTCCATCTCAACAACTCAGGCTCGATCATCGGCGGCAATGAACGCGCAGTCTATAGCAGCGCAGACGAGAATTGGATCACCAACTCAGGCATCATCGACGGGGCTATGAGATTCACCGAAATCACCGAGATGTTCAATTCCGGCACCATCGACGGCGAGGTCGACCTCAGCGATGTCGGTGACTACTACTTTGGCAGCGGAGCGGGGGTTGTCACGGGGCGTCTTGATCTGAACGGCGGCAACGACGAGGCGATCATGGGCGATGCGGGCAGCTTTGTGGACGGAGGCACAGGGGACGACACCATTCGCGGCGGCACCGGGTCAGACGAGATTGAGGGTGGCGATGACAATGACGACATTCGCGGCCGTGCGGGGGCAGACAATCTGGACGGTGGTTCTGGCAACGACATCGTGCGCGCGGGTCGTGGTGACGATGTGTTGGACGGTGGTTCTGGCAATGACTTCATGCGCGGCGGTGCGGGGGACGACGTGATCATCGGCGGCTTGGGTCAGGACACGATGTTCGGCAATGCTGGCGCAGATGTATTCGATTTTAACTCTGCCGCGGAAAGCCCGAATGCAGGTGTCTCTTGGGACCGCATCATGGACTTCACCCAAGGCCAGGATTTGGTCGATCTGTCACAGTTTAATGCTCGCTTTATCGGCACAGGTGCCTATGCCGCCAACGGCAACATCGCCGAGGTGCGGATATTCGAAGACCCCAACGGCGACACCCGCGTGTTTGTCGATGTGAACGCAGACGGCACGTCTGACATGCGGTTCTATTTGGTGAACACGCTGGGCGTCACGGCGGATGATTTCATTCTGTAGGGCATACACACCGACAAACGAAAAAGACCCCTGCGCAGAACGCAGGGGCCTTTCTAACATGTAGTGCACCGACTCAGTTACATACGACCTGCAACATTTTCCCAGTTAACCAAGTTATCAAGGAAGTTTGTCAAATAGTCAGGGCGCGCGTTGCGGAAGTCGATGTAGTAGGAGTGTTCCCATACATCACAGCCCAGCAATGCGGTTTGACCAAAGCACACAGGGTTCACACCGTTCTCGGTCTTGGTCACCTTGAGGCTGCCGTCCTTGGCCTTAACCAGCCATGCCCAACCTGATCCGAACTGGCCTGCGCCTGCGGCTTTGAATTCGTCTTTGAACTTGTCGACAGAACCAAAGTTCTCAACCAGCGCCTTTTCCAATTCACCGGGCATCGCGTTGCCGTTTGGTCCCATCATTTCCCAGAACTGATTGTGGTTCCACAACTGGCTGATGTTGTTGAAAATGCCGTTTTGCGCAACCGCACCAGCGTCATACGTGCCTGTGATGATCTCTTCGAGGGTCTTACCCTCCCACTTGGTACCTTCAATCGCCTTGTTGCCGTTTACCACATAGGCATTGTGGTGCTTGTCATGGTGGAATTCCAGTGTCTCGGCGCTCATGCCTTTGGCGGCAAGGGCATCGTGTGCATAAGGAAGATCGGGAAGTTGAAAAGCCATGTGTGGGCCTCCTTCATTGATAATTGCGTCTGGGTTACATGAAGCGCTGTTCCCCCCTTCGTCAAGGTGAGCGCCGGTGATTGCGTAGGATTTAGGCGGTATTCGCCATGAATTTATTTGCGTTGGGCACATTGTCCCGTGCCGCGTACTTTGAATGAATGGCCCGCCTGTTTGGCATAAACGATCATGCCCAGCGTCCCCGGCGTCACCTCAGCCGTGTACAGGCGCAGTTGTTGACGGGATTTGGTGATGCTTTTGATCTTGGACATTTTCCACGTGATCACCCATTTACCGTTGGGCCGTTTTCTGGCTTTGGCTTGCAAGGGGGTGCCACCGCCAAAAGATTGAATTTTGCTGTCCATCACCGTCACACCGCCCTTACCGTCAAAGCGAAACGTGATCTGGGGGGCAATCCAATTGCTTTTGGGCGACGTTTTGACCACGGCACATTGATAGGTCTGCGCGGCGGCCATGCTGGCGACAAAAGTGGTCGCTGCAATGAGTGCCAGAGCGAGGATATGCATCATCTTGATCATGTTGCCCGCCCTCACTTGTTGCGTTTTTTGCAACTGCCCTGCCCGCTTAACCCTTTGTCATAGCCATTTGGGATGGTTTTAATGTCAACAGCGCCTGTGGCTTTGGAAATAGATGCCCGGTAATTCACCCCAGCAAAACTTTGCCCGTTGTCAGCCTTCATGCCTTCGATTTCCCACTTAACGATCAAGCGCTTGGCATTGTTACGCAAGATCGTTCCTGTGACCGGTTTTTTGACGAAAGTCAGGGTCAGGGCGTCGACAATCTGCACTGTATCCTCATCGGGAAAGATGATCGCGATCTTTGGAGAAATCCAGCCACGCGCACGTTCATGATCCTTCACATCACATTCGTACAGGAACCCTGCTGCCGATACAGGACCTGCCAAAAATACCGCGGCCAACGCTGAAAAGAACATCTGTTTCATTATGAGAGTCACTTTCTAAACCTGTTATCGGATCATGTTATTGATCAAGTTGCACCTTTTGACCTGCTCAAAAAGCGGCACACCCGAGTACATCTGAGGGTCTTTAGGTATCATGCTGACAACCGGTCACAACCATGAATTGACGCCCAAGGGCGTCAATTTCGTGTGAGTTTTCCAGATGTTTTAAAAGTGGTTCACTTCTGATCCGGGCTGCGCGGCGACTTTCAACAGATCAAACATGTACTGCGCAACCGAGCGGAAACAAATGATTTGAAATGTCTCATCATCCCGCATCCAGAACGCGGCAGGCACTTGGGCCATGCGGGTGCGGCGAAACATACCGGGTGTGAATTGATCTGGTGCCAGATCAACGGGGGCCAGTTTGGCCATCACCTCGCGCGCACGTGGGCCTTTGACTTGGAAAACCGCGCGTGCGTCCGACACGTTGGCCGCCAAGGCATGATGCGCGTGGATGGCTTTGTTAATCGTATCAAGGCTTTGTGCGACCTGATCATAGGGGCACATCACCAGCAATTCATCTGGCGACATCCATGCGATGCCGTTTTCACCATCTGAATTGCACATACGGTCATCAGGAAAATCGACACCCGTAACAGAAGTTGATACCTTGCGGAAATAAGACGCTTCCAGATCACCGCGCAGGGTGATCATGCCCAGCGGACCAATCTCTGAAATGGCGGCAATACCTGCATCATAGCTGGCGTTCTTGAGGGCTGTAACCGGATCAGACATTCGCCTTCTCCCCTTCTTTGTCATAGAAAACCGGATCGACGATTTTCGCCTCGTAGGTTTTACCATCAGTGCCCGGAAAGCTGATCACTTCGCCCATGCGGTCGGGGCCATTATGCACCAACCCCATTGCAATGCCTTTGCCCAACACGGGTGAATGATAGGTCGACGTGACGCGCCCAATCATGTTGCGCTGCCCATTTTCATTGGTGCCCTCACCCACGGCATAGGCGCCATCCGGCAGTGTTGATCCATCAACAGTCTCAAGCCCCACCAATTTCCAACGGTTCGGGTCGGTCATGTGGCTGCGCTCTTGCGCGCGCTTGCCCAGATAATCCTCTTTCTTTTTCGAGATCGCCCAGTTCAGACCCAGATCCTGTGGAATGATCGTGCCATCACTTTCATCCCCGATCATGATAAAGCCCTTTTCGGCACGCAGAATATGCAGACATTCTGTGCCATAGGGCATCACACCCAGATCGTGACCTGCCACCATCAAAGCATCCCAGAACGCCTGACCCTGGCTGGCATCCACAGCAATTTCATAGCTCAACTCACCTGAGAACGAGATACGGTAAACACGGACCTTGAAACCACCGATTTCGCCGTCAGCCCATTCCATGAACGCCAATGCTTCTTTGGACACATCCATGCCGCCAAGCTTTTCCAGACACTTACGCGCATTTGGACCAACCACAGCAATCTGTGCATATTGTTCGGTCACATTGGCAACATAGACCTTCCAGTCCCACCATTCGGTTTGCAGCCATTCTTCCATGTGGGCGTGGATGCGCTCGGCCCCACCTGTCGTTGTGTGACACAACCACGTATCCTCATTGATGCGTGCGACAACGCCATCATCAATCAAGAAACCATTTTCGCTGCACATCAACCCGTAACGGCATTTGCCGGGTTTCAGCGTCGACATCATGTTGGTGTACATCATGTCTAGGAATTTGCCTGCGTCCGGCCCTTTGACAATCAGTTTGCCCAAGGTCGACGCGTCCAACATCCCCAGCTTTTCGCGGGTGTTACGGACTTCACGCATGACCGCGTCGTGGGTGGATTCCGCGCCTTGTTTATAGGCATAGGGGCGGCGCCATTGGCCGACCGGTTCAAATTCAGCACCGTGGCTTTCATGCCAATCATGCATTGGGGTGCGCCGAATTGGTTGAAACACCTCACCGCGCGCCTCGCCGCCAATCGCAGCCATCGAAATGGGATGATAGGGCGGCCGGAACGTGGTGGTTCCCACAGTCGGAATATCGGCATCCAAGGCACCCGCCAACGTGGCAAGGCCGTTGATATTGCTCAACTTACCCTGATCCGTTGCCATGCCTAACGTGGTATAGCGTTTGGCATGTTCGACCGAAACAAATCCCTCTTGCGCGGCCAAGCGCACGTCGGACACTTTCACATCATTCTGATAATCCAACCACGCTTTTTCACGTAGTTTAACAGAAGCACCTTGGGGCATCATCCAGACCGGGGCCATTGGCGCATCGAGCCGACGTTCGGCATGTGGCGGCTTGAATTCGTTGGATGTTTTAAAGCCAAGGCTGACCAAAACGCCATCTGCAGCCGCGTGCGCATCACACAACACGTCATCCAGCGCGAACATGCCAGATGCAGCACCAGCCGCCGTGACAAAACCCATGCCGTCCGCACCTTTCGGCGGGTTATCCACATCAGGGGAAAAGCACGCCTGAGTGGTATCCCAGCGCAATTTTCCGCCACAATGCGACCATAGGTGGACAACTGGGGACCAGCCACCAGACATCGCAACCGCATCACAGGTGATCTCTTCCAGCACAGCGCCTTCACCAGCTTGGCTACAGACCTCAACGCTGGTCACGCGTTTTCCGCCTTTGACGGATGAAACCGCATGGCCCATCAGAACCCGAATGCCCAGCGCCTTGGCCTGTGCCATCAACGGGCTGTCCTCTGGAAGGACCCGCGCATCGAGGATCGCAGGCACGTCTAGACCTGCATGTTTCAACGCAATTGCCGTTAGGTAAGCGTTATCATTGTTGGTCACGACCACGGTGCGGTCGCCAACAGAAACGCCAAAGTTCACCACATAGTCACGCACCGCCGCGGCCAGCATCACGCCGGGAATGTCGTTGCCTGCAAAGCTGAGCGGGCGTTCAAGCGCGCCTGTCGCTGTAATCACATGACCCGCACGGATGCGCCACAGACGATGGCGCGGTCCGGGTGTTTCGGGTGAATGATCTGTCAGGCGTTCGTAGCCCAGCACATAGCCGTGGTCATAGACCCCTGCCCCCATGCAACGGGTGCGAATTTGTACGTTTTCCATGGAATTTAATTCAGCGACGATATCGTCCACAAACTTATCCACAGGGTTGCCGTCGATGCTGCCGCCATCAACCAAGGCGCGACCACCCCATGTGTCAGTCTGTTCCAGCAAGATCACCCGCGCGCCAGAATGACCTGCCGTGCGCGCAGCTTCTAGCCCCGCAACACCGCCGCCGATAACAAGCACGTCACAGAAGGCATAGAAATGTTCATAAGTGTCTTCGTCACGGGCTTTGGGCGCTTTGCCCAAGCCTGCGGAATGGCGAATGATCGGTTCATAGACGTGTTTCCACGCCGCGCGCGGGTACATGAACATTTTGTAGTAGAAACCTGCGGGCAAGAACCGGCTTAGATGCTTGTTGATCGCACCTACGTCGAACTCAAGGCTGGGCCAGTGGTTTTGGCTTGCGGCCTCAAGACCTTCGAACAATTCGGTCGTGGTGACGCGTTGGTTTGGTTCAAATTTGCCCTCACGACCCAAGTTCACCAGCCCGTTGGGTTCTTCGGGGCCAGCCGCCACGATGCCACGCGGACGGTGGTATTTGAACGAACGGCCCACCAGCATTTGGTCGTTGGCGAGGAGCGCCGAGGCCAAAGTGTCGCCCTCGTACCCGCGCAATTGTTTGCCGTTGAAGGTGAAATTCAACGGCTTGGATTTGTTCAGCAGGCGGCCGCCTGTAGCAAGACGTGTGCTCATTTTGCGTATCCTTGCGCTGTGTTGTGCGGGCGGGATTGGATATTTAAGGCCAAAAAGAATGAAAAGATCATGTTGTGGCTTCTTTCAGCGTCCAATCGGGGCGGCGGTCTGTGATCTTGTCGATGATGTCTTGGGGTGGCGCATAGGTTTGGGCGCTGTAGCTGCCAAAGACTTCGAGCGTCATTGTGCAGCGCGCCACATGAAACCACTTGCCGCAGCCGTTCTGGTGCCGCCAGCGTTCGAAGTGCACCCCCTTGGGGTTTTGGCGCATAAAGAGGTAGGATTCGAAGTCTTCCTCAGTCGAGCCGGGGCCAAAGCGTTTGAGGTGCGCTTCGCCATGCGCGTGGAATTCGGTTTCCTCGGCGGAGATGCCGCAGTTGGGGCAATGGATTGTTAGCATGGTAGATTCCTAAGTTCAGCATCAACATCAAGCGCGAAACGTTCCAAGAAGGAGATAAAATCGCTAAGATAAGTTTCTTTGATCATAATCTCTTTCAAGCCATCTATGGCTTCCACATCTAACATGCAGACTGGAGAAATATCTTCACTGAAGAGCTTTCTATGGTCTTCGTCTGTGTCTCTGGCAGCAACCTGAACAAGGCCTGACTGATGTAAAATTTTATTTCGGGCAATGCGATAATAATCGAGTTTTTCGAACTCATCGGAAAAGCGTTTTGTTCCGAGCTCTTTCTCAATTTTTTTTGCAACGTTAAAATATTAGCTTTTGGATTGGCTCCCAATCTTAAAACAAGAAACCGCTCCAATGAAGAGTATGCAGAAGCAAAAATTACTTTCCGGGTCACTCGAAGCTTTTGCTTGTCTTTCTGCTCGACCCATCGGCGATGGTCGATTTCAGCATAGAGAGAAGCTTCAAGCTGCTCTGAACTCGCTTCAGACAAACCGACAAACCTCTGGTATTCTTCAAATTTCTTTTTTATTTCGTCAGGCTTGAGAGGTAGCCGCTCGCGGATATCTTGGCTCAGCCGCGTTAGTGCGCCTAATTCGATGAGGGTTAGCTCCATTTCAGTGGACCAATCCATCAATGCGCCACCCCCGCCGCAACGCTCTCATCAATAAACCGCCCTTCCTGAAAGCGGTTCAACCCAAACGCATCGGTCAGCGGCGAAGCACCCTTGGCCATCAGTTCCGCCATCGCCCAACCGGAGCCGGGGATCGCCTTGAACCCGCCTGTGCCCCAGCCGCAGTTGATGAACACACCATCAACAGGCGTTGTGGACAAGATCGGGGAACGGTCGCCCGTCACATCCACAATCCCGCCCCATTGGCGCAGCATTTTGAGGCGGCTGACCATCGGGAAGGTCTCGATCAGTGCGCGCACGGTTTCCTCGATATGGTGGAACGATCCGCGCTGGGTATAGTTGTTATAGCCATCCGTGCCTCCGCCAATCACCATCTCGCCCTTGTCGGATTGCGACATATAGCCGTGCACGGTGTTGGCCATGACAACCACGTCCATGCAGGGTTTGATCGGCTCGGAGACCAGTGCTTGCAGGGCAACCGATTCAATCGGCAAACGGAAGCCCGCCATGTCGGCCAGATGACCAGAGTGGCCCGCAACCACCATGCCGAGTTTGTCACATTCGATATCGCCGCGATTGGTGGACACGCCCGTGACCTTGCCGTTCACCTTGTTGATGCCCGTGACTTCGCATTTCTGGATCACGTCCATGCCCATATCCGAACAGGCCCGCGCATAGCCCCACGCGACCGCATCATGGCGCGCGGTGCCGCCGCGTGCTTGCCAGAGACCGCCCAACACCGGATAGCGCGGGCCGTCGATGTTGATAATCGGCACCAGCGATTTGACCTTTTCTGGGCCAATGAATTCGGTTGGTACACCCTGCAAAGCGTTGGCATGAGCGGTGCGTTTATAACCGCGCACCTCATGTTCGGTCTGGGCCAGCATGATCACACCGCGCGGGCTGAACATGACGTTGTAATTCAGGTCTTGCGACATGGTTTCATACAAGCTGCGTGATTTCTCATAGATCGCCGCTGACGGGTCTTGCAGATAGTTTGAGCGGATGATCGTTGTATTACGCCCGGTGTTGCCGCCACCCAGCCAGCCTTTTTCCAAGATCGCCACATTGGTGATGCCAAAATTCTTGCCCAGATAATAGGCCGTCGCCAGACCATGACCGCCCGCGCCCACGATGATCACGTCATAGCGTTTCTTGGGCTGCGCATCACGCCACGCGCGGTTCCATCCGGTGTGGTGACGCATGGCCTCGCGGGCCACGGCAAATACTGAATATTTCTTCATTTTAGGCTTCCCCGGCATGGATGGCGGCAATCAGTCGACGGATTCGCAAGTTCTGTCACAACAGCTTCTGTTCTGGAGTGATCGGCAGAAAAGAGGATACTGCGCACGTCACTCCATATCAATTTTGCGACATGCGCCGCAATTGCAAAGATAAGCGTAGCTGTGATGTCAATTTGTCCTCTTTTGCCGCGCGTGTGCACGGGTTAGGTAGGGGCAATAGGTAATGTGTCGAGCGTATTATGTCTTTCTGGATCACAACAATTGCAATGTCTGCTTTGGTGGCACTGCTGCTGGGGCGCGCCATGTGGCGCGGCGCAAACGCAACATTGGCGACAAAAGCGCAATATGATGTCCAAGTGTACCGCGATCAACTGGCCGAGGTTGAGCGCGACGTGGCGCGTGGCGTTGTTGGGTTAGAGGACGCGGAACGGGTACGTACCGAGATTTCGCGCCGTATCTTGGCAGCGGATGCAAGTGGCGAAGGCAAACAGCGTGCCACCTCTGGCCGTCCCTTGGGATTACTGGCCGTTGTTGCGGTTGTTCTAATGTCAGGCAGTGCCGCACTTTATAGCCAATTGGGCCAACCGGGGTATGGTGATCTGGCCTTGGCAGATCGTATCGCCTTTGCCGAGGAAATTCGCGACAACCGTCCCAGCCAGAAAAGCGCCGAAGACAGCCTGCCTCCCGTGCCTTTAAGCCAAGAATTAAGTGACGAATACAAAGGCCTGATTCAAAAGCTGCGCGACACAGTTGCGGATCGCCCGGATGATTTGCAAGGGCACCGATTGTTGGCACAGAACGAGGCGAACATCGGTAACTTTGCCGCCGCTGCGCGTGCTCAAAAAGAGGTGCTGCGCATTATCGGCGCTGATGCCTCACCCAGAGAGATTGGCGACTACGGCGAATTGCTGGTGCTGGCGGCGGGCGGGTATGTTTCTCCTGATGCGGAAACCGCGTTGCGCGCTGTGTTGGTGAAAGACCGCGAAGATGGCCGTGCGCTATATTATATTGGCTTGATGATGGTCCAAACCGGGCGACCCGACATCGCATTCCGGCTTTGGGATCGCCTGCTGCGCCGTGGCCCTGCCGATGCCCCATGGATCGCGCCGATACGCGAACAAATCATGCCGCTGTCGCAATTGGCAGGCGTCGACTACACATTGCCAACCATAGGGGACGGCGCGTCCAATGGCCCTTCTGCTGATGATATCGAAGCCGCCTCTGAAATGACGGCGGAGGACCGCATGGCAATGATCGGTGGTATGGTTGAAGGCCTGTCCAACCGATTGGCAACCGAAGGGGGGCCGCCGCGCGATTGGGCGCGTTTGATCACCTCGCTGGGTGTTCTAAATGACCGCGATCAGGCCTTGGCTGTCTTTAACAACGCCATGCAGGTGTTTGAAGGCGACGCAGGCGCGTTGGACATCATCCGCACTGCTGGATCACAGGCTGGGGTGGCTGAATGATCCTTGATGACATCGCGGAATTTTCGAATGCGCTGCCCTCGATGCAGGCCTTGATTGGCCTTGATCTAGGCGAAAAGACAATTGGTGTCGCGGTCAGTGACAGTTTTCTCAGCGTGGCTACGCCGCTTGAAACGGTACGGCGCAAGAAATTTGGACTGGATGCAGCGCGCTTGCTAGAGATCATCAAAGATCGGCGCATTGGTGGTCTGGTGCTGGGTTTGCCGCGCAATATGGACGGCTCTGAGGGCGCGCGCTGTCAATCAACGCGGGCTTTTGCGCGAAATTTTGAACGCCTGTCACCGCTGCCGATCACCTTTTGGGATGAACGCCTGTCGACCGTGGCTGCGGAAAAAGCGCTGTTAGAGGCGGATACCACCCGCAAACGTCGCGCCGAGGTCATTGATCACGTGGCGGCGGGCTATATCTTGCAAGGGATACTGGACCGCTTGGCGGTGTTGCGAAGGGCAGAAAGCTAACATGGTGGATGACGTTTGGAAGCGCGATGAGGTCGAAAGCCCGTGCATCAAAATCTGTGTGGTGCACCCTGAATCGCGTCTGTGTACGGGATGTTTGCGATCCATTGATGAAATTGGGCGTTGGTCGCGGATGCATCCAGATGAGCGGCGCGAAGTGATGGATGAACTGCCAGCGCGTGCTGGTGCGTTTTCAAAACGCCGTGGTGGTCGAGCGGCACGTATGGCGCGGCGACAAAGTTAAAGTCTATTATTGTGCCTGCGCGATGCTGTGCAGCAGATCAAGGCCAAGATCGGACGTGATCGCAGCCTCATAGCCCTTTGGCGCATGATTGCTGTTGCCCGCAAATTTTGACAGGCGCGCAAAAGCCCGTTGGCCTTCGTTTTTGAAATGCCCTTTAAAACCAAACGCGTGCTTCCCTACGATGCGCGCACTTGCGTCCCAATAGCCTAGGTTGCCCTGTGGTCCTGTCAAAATAATCTTCATCGCCCTGCGCCTCGATTGTTTCCAGTTTCGATGCCTCCATTTATCGTGTCCGAAATGGCAACAATAAGGCAGCGTCAAGGTCTTTATAGGGAAAAATCAACTAACAATTGAATAACCTACACGGAAAACCAATTCAAAGTAGGCCCTAGGTTGTGCACCGGGCAGTCAGCCACCTGCGCGGATTGGCCAAACGCTGCGTGGATATGCCCACATAGATGGAGGCGTGGGCCCTTGCTGCGCAGCGTGTCTAGAATGGCGGCGGCCCCATCATGGCGGCCATCGCGTTGACGATCGCACAGCCCCTTTGGCGGTGAATGGGTGATCAAAACGGCACCCGCCGGGGAATCCCCCAATGCGCGGGTCGCCTGCACTTCGGTCATTGCAAAATTCCAAACCTCGGTTGAGGTGCGCGGCACTTCTGCCCCCAAGCCAAAGAACGGCACACCTTGCAGGCGCAATCCATCCCCGTGCAGCACATGCCCATCCCGCCAGCCTGCGCAAAAATTGCGCATTTCTGCCAAACGATCATGGTTCCCCGGCACCAGTACCACGGGCCTTGAAATGGTCTTGAGCAGTTCCAGAATGGGCAGCGCGCCCTCGCCCTTTGTGCCCAGATCACCAGCGACGACCACGACATCCGCAGCACCTGCCGCACCCACAAACGCCCGCGTTGCCGCCACATCGCAGTGCAGATCAGATGTCGCCAAAATCCGCATCAGTGTTTGGCAAACCGCAACAATGCGGCCCCAGACAGCGTTGCAAAGGTCGCAAGGAGTTTGGACAGGTTCATCTTTTCGCGAAAAAAGAACACACCGATCAGCAGGCCAAAGACAATGCTGGTTTCACGCAACGCCGTGACCAATGCAATTGGTGCTTGGGTGAAGGCCCAGATCACCAGTGCATAGGCGACAAAGGATGCGGTGCCCCCGATGAAAAAGATACGCAAGCCAGTGGTAAATGTGCGGCGTAGGACGCTGGGCGCAATGACCGCAAAGTAGAGCGCAAAAATCACAGCGTTCAGCAGGCCAAGGATTGCGTAAAACCCCCATGGACTGCCTGAAACGCGCGCGCCCAGACCGTCAATCAGTGAATAGGACGCAATAAAGCATCCCGTGATCAGGGCCATTTTTGCCGCTGGCAGGTTGCGTGTGCCATCAGCACCGCGCACCAAAGCCATGCTCATCAACCCCAGCGCAATGATTGCCACCGCGAGCAGTTCAAGCGGGGCCAAAACGACGCCCAACACCAACATCGACACCGCCGCTACAATCAACGGCGCTGTGCCTCTGGCAATGGGGTAGACTTGGGTTAAATCGCCCTTGGTATAGGCGTTCAGCAAGAAGACCTGATAGCCGAAATGGCAAATGATCCCGCCGATAAGATACGGCCAGCTTTCCCATGCGGGCATTGGCACAAAACATAAAACCAACACTGCGACGGGCGTGTGGCCCAATATCACACAAGCCATGTTTACGCGTTTATCTGCCCCGCCTTTGACCAAGGCATTCCACGTCGCATGTAAAACAGCGGCGCAAAGTACAGCGGTGAAAACAAGTGCGGACAAGGGCGTGATCCTTAATGAGTGTCAGCGCAGGCAATCACGGGCGCGACACCAAGACAAGCCAAATGATCAGGGCGCGCGCCATTCAGAGGCAGAAAATTCCGGGCGGAAATAGGCAATCATACGACCCTCGGGCGGCATCGTTGTTCCCGACTGCCAAACATCGACACCGTGCAGCAGATGACGGTGCAACAGCATCGCTTGCCCCGGTTCTGCATGCAGTTGCACCGGATCGATTTGATCAAACACCCTGCGACGTGCTGCGTGGTAGATATCGGTTAGGTCTATATCTTTGGGATCATCCGCGCCAATTCCTGCGCGAAATGCATCACCCATCACCTTATGACTGCCCGGCCAAACCACCAAGGGTGAAGCGTCAGAGGTATTTAAAGGCAGGCCAAGGATAAAGGCATGTGGTTCGCGCAAAAACCTGCGTCGCGCCGCCCCGATGGGCAATAGCCCATCCACATGCGCGGCTTTTCTTGTGATCCGGTATCGGTGGTTGGCGTCAGATTCGTTTGGGTCTTGTTTGGGATAACCGGGATAAACAATCGATAGTTGCGCGCGGTGCCATTTGTCTTGGGGCGGTACATCCTTTGACCAAGGACCCGTCAGTGGAACGCCCGCTATGCCCCCATCCGCATCGTTTGGCAGCGCATCAACACCAACAAACCACGTCTTTGCATGACGCAGGTTTGCCGCGCGGGTTACCGGGTCTTGAGAAACCGTGATGGCAACGTCATGCGCAGCCTGTGCCCATGCCAACACCGCCTCATCATGCGGATAGACCTTAAATCCATCCCCTGCCCCTGCGTTTACCACCCCAAAGCCTTGCGCAACATGTTGAGCGCCACGAGAACAAGAAACACTGCAAACACCCGCTTTAACGGCTTTGGGTCCATCGCATGTGCCAACTTCACACCAAAGGGAGCGGTGATCAGGGTCATCGCGATCACGATGAAAAAGGCCACCAGATTGACAGCGCCAAGGGTGAGCGGTGGCTTGCCGGCCTGCATATCCACAAACAGAAAGCCAATCACCGAGGGCACAGCGATCAACACGCCAAAGCCAGCAGCCGTCGCAACCGCACGGTGGATCGGCGTGTTATACAGGCTCATCAGGGGCACGCCGAAACTGCCGCCGCCAATACCCATCAGCACTGATAAGAACCCAACAGCGGGCGACAATATGGCCCGCATAGGACCAGTTGGCATCGCGGTGCCAACACGCCATTGGGCGCGGCCAAATCCCATATAAAGGCCAACAATCAGTGCCAACGTTCCAAAAATGATTTGCAGTGTATTGGTGCGCAATTGCGCGACCAACAACATGCCCAAGATCGCGCCAATGACGATGCCGGGTGCCCATGTGCGCAGGATATCCCAATCAACCGCGCCCTTTTTGTTGTGGCTGTGCACAGATCGCAGCGAGGTGACGATGATGGTGGCCAGTGATGTCGCCAAACACATCTGCATCAATTGCGGGCCACTGTAGCCAAGTGTTTGAAAGGCATAAAAGAACGCAGGCACCAGAACGATACCACCACCAACCCCCAAAAGCCCGGCCAGCACCCCGGCCAAAGCCCCGATGGCCATCAACAACAGCGCCATTTGCACCAGTAACATTGTCTCGGGCATGGGTGATCCTTTTAGATTGCTGTTGCGTTGCTACACCGCTTCTTGGGTCTGAGCCAGTGTTTCAACAGTCCCAAGCGCGTCAAGCACCAGCGCTGATCCGGCACCGGGCAGATGTGCTTGTTCTGACAACATCCGCCGCCAGATGCGCGCGCCGGGACGCCCCATAAACAGACCCATCATATGTCGGGTGATCTGGTTCAACCTGCCGCCTTGGGCGATATGTGCGTCGATATACGGCACCATCTTGTGAATGACCTCAGAGGCAGTTGTGTCTGGGCCTTTCCCATATAGGACACGATCCGCCGTGCATAAAATATCACAGGGCGCATGATAGGCGCTGCGCCCGATCATCACCCCATCTAGGCCCGCATCCACGAACCCTTGGGCTTGTTCCAATGTCGTGATGCCGCCATTGACCGAAATGTGCAGATTGGGGAACAGCCCCTTCATCCGGTGCACAATTTCATAGTCCAGTGGCGGAATATCGCGATTTTCCTTGGGGCTTAGCCCTTGTAACCATGCTTTGCGCGCATGAATTGTGACGCGCGTACAGCCTGCGCCAACGACCTGCGCCAAAAATTCGGGCAGGATCACATCGGGGTCCTGATCGTCGACACCAATGCGGCATTTCACCGTAACCTCAATATCCACCGCCGCCCGCATCGCCGCGACACAGCGCGCGACCAAGGCGGGTTGTTCCATCAACACAGCACCAAAATACCCCGACTGCACACGATCAGAGGGGCAACCGACATTCAGGTTAATTTCGTCATACCCCGCCGCAGCCCCAATGCGCGCCGCCTCTGCCAGTTCTGCCGGGTCCGAGCCACCTAATTGAAGAGCGACCGGATGTTCGGATGGGTGATGATCCAACAAATGCAAAGCGCCACCGCGCACCAATGCCGGGGATGTCACCATTTCCGTATACAACAACGCCTGACCGCTCATCAGCCGATGCAGGTAACGACAATGGCGGTCGGTCCAGTCCATCATAGGTGCTACGGACAGGCGCGCGCTTTGATGTAGGATATATTCTTTGTTTTCCATCATTTGCCGAATTCATGCCGCTTGCAGGTAGGATCGTGTGAATAGTGTAAATAGAAACCGACAACAATAGGTGCGTCGAACAGCATCGATACTGTTTTGTCAGTTGACGTAGCTGTGATTGCTAAAGATGGCATACACGTTCGAAATTTTGCAAATTCACGCTATTATTCCACATATTACATACCTCTTAGATCACGTAACCCTAGACCGGAGACCAAGACATGAGTGACTTTCCTTCAACACGCAGAACCTTCCTTGCGACGTCCGGTGCATTGATGTCGGCGGGTCTGTCAGGCTTGCTGACACCTGCCTTGGCACAGAATTTGGCCGCGACGCCTTCGATGCGTGGTGGGGCGAACAACTACCTGCCCGGTGCGCCCATCGTGGAACGGATTGGCGGTGGCGGGTTTTGGATGACCGGCACGGTGCGACGTGCGGGCGATGGTGCCCCGCTTTCTGGGCAGCGGATCCAGGTTTGGGCCCATACCACCGAAGGCCATGAACGCGATCCGCACAGCCATGGTGCCACGCTGACGGATGAAAACGGCGTATTTCGCCTTGAAATGCCGCAAATTGTGCCTGCATTTGGCCAGCCTCATGGCCATCTGGCCTATGACGATGATGCCTTTGAAACGGTCTTTTTGCGTCCGGTGATGGGGCATGCAAGCGACACAAGCCTTAATGTGGAATTTGTCCTGAAACCTGCCTAAAGCTGGACCGGGAAGGGAAAGTAACGCGTGCGTAAACGATGGATCTGGTTAGCCTTGGGTACGGGAATGGCTGTACCTCTGACCTTTGCAGCAACCAGCCCGCTGCTGGCATGGCGCGACCCGATCTATATCATCGCCGGGTTTGCAGGTGTTTTAGCCATGGTGCTGTTGCTGCTACAGCCGCTTTTGGCAGGAAAGCGACTTAGCGGAATATATCCCAAACATGCGCGCACCCTGCATCAAATGATCGGAGGTTTGATTGTTGGTGCAGTCTTGGTGCACCTCATCGGTCTTTGGATCACCAGCCCACCAGATGTTGTCGACGCATTGCTGTTTAGATCACCAACTGGGTTCTCTGTCTGGGGTGTGATTGCGATGTGGGCATTGTTGGGTTCTGCGCTGATCGCTATTTTTCGCAAACGCCTGCGGGTGCGCCCAAAGGTGTGGCTGCGCATTCACACGGCTTTGGGGTGTGTGATCGTCACGGGAACGATACTGCATTCCCTGTTGATCCAAGGCACGATGGAGCCGATATCAAAGATACTTCTCTCAGCCATATTGGCCTTTGTGACCATATTCGTTGTGCTGCGACAAAACGCAGGCAGCCGTCAAAACCCATAAGGTCACTGACGGCTGGCCAAGCATATGCCACCTTACTTAGAAGATGAAATCAGACGCATCCAAATTACCCAACACCACGTTTGTCAGGGTAATCGTGTTGCCGTTCAGATCATCGATCAAAACATCCGAACCGACTTGGGTCATGCGGCCACCTGTACTCAACTGCGCGAAATCGGTGATGGTAGACAGGATAGAGAAATCAATATCCTCATCGCCGTTGGCGGCGTCAAAATCAGTGATTGTATCGTTGCCAAAGCCATCGTCAAACACGAACACATCGTTGCCAGCTTGCCCCGACATCGTGTCGTTGCCACCACCACCGATGATTGTGTCATTGCCCTGTAGCGCAAAGATTGAATCGCCGCCATCGCCGCCATTCAGGACATTACCGATGCTGCTGCCAACGATAACATCGCCAAAATCACTCCCTGTGAGGTTCTCGATATTGACGAAGGTATCACCTGTGGCAAAGCCAAAGTTGGCCAATCCGTTCAGGCGTAGACCAACACTTGAGGTTGCGTTGGAATAATCTGCCGTATCAATGTCAGCACCGCCATCCAAGACATCGGGACTGCCGCTTCCCATTAGGACATCGTTGCCGTCTTGACCATACAAGACATCTGATCCCGCACCGCCATCAATTGTGTCATTGCCATCCAATGCAAAAATCGTGTCGGCACCTGCGCCACCTACGATTTCATTGGCATCATTGCTGCCTACCAATGTGTCCGCAAAATCCGACCCAATCAGGTTTTCAATGCCAGAAAACGTGTCCCCGCGCGCATCACCCCAATTGGCACGACCATCAAGGAACAACATGACGGCGGCATCCATGTCCGAATAATCCGCAGTATCGGTGCCGTCGCCACCGATCAACCTATCTGCACCCAGACCGCCTATCAGCGTGTCGTCACCAAAACCGCCATTCAAAACGTTATCGACATCATTGCCGATGATCAGGTCATTGCCGAACCCGGTTTGAACGTTTTCGATAGAAATCAGCGTATCAACACCAAAACTACCGCCGCTTGCGATACCCGCGTGCAGATCAACAGTCACACCACCGCTGTCGCCATCAAGGTCAAGCGTATCGATACCGTCCCCGCCATGGAAAACGTCATTGGCACTGTCAAAATCATCACCTTGGATTGTGTCGTTACCGCCACCACCGTGCAGTTCATCTTCGTCATTGCCGCCTCGTAGGGTTTCGTTGCCCATACCACCCAGCAATGTGTCATCGCCGTTACTGCCATCGATCCGGCCAATCATGGTACCACCCGTGCCATCAAACAGGTCATTGCCGCTGCCCATTGAGACGCCGCCGATAATGGTGCCCGTGTTCACAATCCGGTCGTTACCGCCACCCGAAATGATCGATGTGGATCCCGCAGATTGGATCGTGCCCGTGTTGGTGATTGTTGTTGTGCCTGTCAGGGAGCCGATCGAAATCGATGTCCCGTTGGTGAACATATCCCCCGAGTTTGCGATATAAGTCGCACTTGCCCCAGAGTTTGCAGAAATCGCTGTCGATCCGTTGATCGTACCAGAGTTAAAAACATTGATCGGCGTCCCAGTGTCTGTTGTCGCAGCCATGATCGCGGTGCCATCAGCAATGATGCTACCATAGTTGGCAACTTCGATCCGAAAGCTGGCGCTCAGATCAAGCGCACCATCGCTTACTGCAAGGACCGATCCTGCTGCACCGATAAACAAATCAATATCATCGCCATCAAAATCAACCGCTTCGACATCACCAAATGTGGTGATGTTGCCGAGTATGCCGATCTGCACGTTGCCGCTGGCTGTGACGGCATCTGTACCGCTCACCACCAGTTCACCGTCTGTGGCGACATAGCCGGTTTCACCCGTCAAAAGTATTTGTGCGGTTGTGGTCGTGCTCGTGATTACAAAGTTGGTCATATCAATATTCCCCTAAATTCAACTAAATTTGCGCGATCCTACTGCAAGAGTGCACACGCGCATAGTAAGGTTTTCCATGCTTCCCGCATGGCGCGAGGCAGCGCTTAATTTTAATGCGCTTCTCTATCTATCCGTGTGGACAGTATCGATATCAGCCGTAACTTGCGACTACCCCGCCAGTGACGGCAACCACAGCACAATACCCGGAAAGGCCACAAGCAATGCTATCGTGATCCCATCAGCGACAAAGAACGGTGTCACGCCCTTGAACACGTCCTGAACGCTAAGGTCCGGGTGTACGCCTGCGACAACAAAGCAATTGAGGCCAATGGGCGGGGTGATCAGACAGAACTCCGCCATTTTAACCACCAATATCCCAAACCAGATCGCGCACATCGGGCCGGACATGCCAAAGGCGCTGTCAGCGGCACTGACAAATTCGCCGCCGTTCAGGGCCATGACCGCCGGGTACACAACAGGCAAGGTCAGCAGCAGCATACCAATGGCGTCCATGAACATGCCCAGCACGGCATAGGCCAACAAGATGCAGATCAGGATCAGCATTGGTGAGGTTTCAAGCGATGAAATCCAATCCGCAAATGCCGTGGGCAGATCAGCAAAGCCCAGGAACCGCACATAGATCAGCACGCCCCAGATGATGGTGAAAATCATCACCGTCAGCTTGGCGGTTTCCAACAAGGCGTCCTTAAGTTCGGCCCAGCGCATGCCACGGAAAATCGCCATGCAGAACACAATGAACGCCCCCACAGCACCGCCTTCGGTTGGGGTGCCCCATGCGTCGCCAAACGGATTATAGACAAAGAAGATGATGATCACGACGACCAGCACGATGGGCAGTGCGGCGGGCAACGAGGCAAAACGCTGCTTCCATGTGAATCCCGTGACAGGGGGGCCAACGTTCTTCCAGATCATCGCAATACCGATGATCAAAATGGCATAGACGATGGCCGAGAACGCGCCGGGGATGAAACCCGCCAGCAGCAGCTTGCCCACGTCCTGTTCCACGATGATCGCATAGATCACAAGGATCGCAGAGGGCGGGATTAGGGACGCAAGCGTGCCCCCTGCGGCGACCACACCTGCCGCGAATTTCTTGTTATAACCGATCTTGATCATTTCCGGGATTGCGATGCGGGCAAACACCGCAGCAGTCGCCACAGATGCACCAGACACAGCAGCAAAGCCCGCAGTGGCAAAGACTGTTGAGACCGCCAAGCCCCCCGGCACCCATGCAAACCAACGCTTGCAGGCCTCAAACAGCGCCCGCGTCAGGCCCGCGTAATAGGCGAGAAAGCCGATGAGGATAAAGGTCGGGATAAGCGACAGTGTTTGGCTTGAGACCTTGGAATGCGGCACCTGCCCCGCAGTCTTGATCGCCACGGTCAGCGCCCAGCCCAGCTGGTCCCATTCCATGCCTTTCTTGGCCCAGAATATCCAGATCAGCCCGATCAACCCAGCCATCGCGGCGGCAAATGCCACGCGCATGCCCAAGACCACCATCAGCAACATGCCTGCTGAGACCCACAATCCGATTTCAATAGGTTCCATCAGTCCCGCCCATCCAAATGTTCGGCCTCAGCCATGGCTTGTTCAGCGGCCGATTGCACCAGAGGCACGGCAACCGGGTGCTCCAATCCTAAAACCATCGCCCGCCCATAGCCCCAGATTTGTAAGCACAGACGCAACGCGATGACGCTGAATGCCACCGGAACCACCAATTTCGATGGCCAGATTGGGATACCTATGTCGATGGAACTGTCTCTGCTCCACATCGGGGCGGCGAAGTCAAAGCTACGGTCAAAATGCGCCCATGAACCCCAAATGAGGGCCAGCATCAATATGAGGATCAGCACAACAGACAGCAATTCCGCGGCCCAAAGCGCGCGGCCCTTAAGTTGGCCAATCAAAATGTCCATGCGTACATGGCCGCCGTTGCGCTGGGTATAGGCGATGCCCATGATCGCGATAAACGGCATCGCGGCCTCAATCCAATCGACGTAACCCGCGAGAGGTGTGGCAAAGAATTTGCGTCCGCCCACAGACCAGACGGCCAACACCATCAACATAAAGACGGCTATGCCAGAGATCAGGGCGAAAAATGTTTCGAGTTTCAAAAGGTGCCTGTCCAGACGGCTGAGTAAGCTGTCGTCTTCCAGCACGGCGGATGATCCGGCCATGGGTGAGGCTCCTTTATCTGAAATATAATAGGGCCGCGCCAAACTGGCACGGCCCGTATTTGAGAACGCTTAGTTAGACGCGCGTTCTTTTTCCAAGGTTGAAATCACAAGGTCATAAAGTTCCTGACCTGGGATGCCTTGGGCTTCCATCGTTTTGATCCATTCTTCGCGCGCAGGATCAGCGGCTTTGGCTTTGAATTCAGCAATCACTTCAGGGCTGAATGACACTTTCGTCACGCCTTTTTCTGCCAAGATATCGTCCCACTTTTTCAACAACTCGCCGTAGTTGGCCAAGTAGTGATCAAGCGCTTCGTCAACTGAACTGTCGAGTGCTGCGCGTTCATCATCAGACAGCGCCTCATAGGAATCGATGTTCACCACAACCGGGCAGTTTACCGTGCCGGGGTTCAGGTTTTCTGTCCACCAATCGGCCTTGTTGATTGTGCCAAAGCTGAGGTGTGCGTGCTGTGCAAATGCAACCGTATCAACGACACCAGATTCCATCGCGTTGTATGCCTCGGATGAGGTCACGGATGTCGGTACCGCACCAACAGTTTCAAAGGCTTTGCCCAGACCACCTGTGGCACGGACACGCATCCCTTCCATTTTGGCCAATGTGTCGCGTGGCTCGCCCGTACCCACCAGATTGTACTGTGGCATAGGTGAGGTCATCAGCATCTTTGCATTCCACTGCGCCATCTCTTTGGCAACGGCGGGGTGCGCGTAAACAGCGCGGCTGACGGCGACTTCTTCTTTCAGGTTGGCAACGCCCAAGAACGGCAGTTCCAACACGGTGATCGCGCGGTTCTTGTCAGCGTGATACCCAGCACAGAACTGCGCCATTTCAAACGCACCAATGGAAATCCCATCAAGGTTCTCGCGGTTCTTTGACAGCCCACCATAGCTGATGTTCATGGTGAATTCGCCGTTGGTTTTCTCGGATACCAGTTCAGAGATTTTCTCAACATGCTCGGTAAACGCGCGGCGTTTGCCCCAGACAGATACGTTCCATTCGGTTGCCGCTGCTTCGGTGACAAACGCAAAGCTCAGGGCGCAGACCGCTGCGCCGCTCAAATATTTGGTCATTGATTTTTCTCCCTTGGTGCACGCCAGTGGCAGGCGCGCTTAATCGCAAGCTAGCGTGGGGAAAGCGGCCTGCCAACCCCTTGCCAGCGCCTTAGACCAGCTATTTAAGTTCGACCTCAACAAAGGACATGACAGCGTCGCCGCCATTAATCACGTTATGGTTGATACCCTGTGCGCGACGGTAGGATGTGCCCGCCTCAACCAACACGGTGCGCGACGTTCCACCCGGTTCTTCCAGCAACATTGTGCAATCGGTCAGGGTGGTGATCACATAGTCCATTGCGTGTTCATGCCATCCGGTTTCCGCACCGGGGGCGAAATCAAATCGCGTCACACGCACACGGGCATCGTCTATGACTTGGGTCGCGGTTGCTTGGGGGCGGGTCATGGGCAGATTCCTTATTAGCTACTTAACATCGGGTATCACCACGATATTGCCGACATGAGACTTTTCAATAAACGCTGTTTGCGCGGCGTGAAGATCGGCCAGCGGATAGGTTTTGGCAAGCAGCGGCTTGACCTCACCTTTTTCGATATAACGCACTACGTCGGCAAATATATGCGGCGGCAAAACTGTTGAGCCATGGAAAGTCAGATCACGCAGATATAACGTGCGCAAATCCAGCTGAACCATCGGACCAGCGATGGCACCTGAACAGGCATAGTGCCCACCACGCGCCATTACATCAATCAGGTCTGGCCAAGTATCGCCGC
Source organism: Sulfitobacter sp. (assembly GCA_049794015.1). Classification (GTDB taxonomy): domain Bacteria; phylum Pseudomonadota; class Alphaproteobacteria; order Rhodobacterales; family Rhodobacteraceae; genus Sulfitobacter. The sequence goes on from JBARCK010000061.1 coordinate 88,050, forward strand.
CAACAACATCGCAGACGACTGTGACATCTGAATGTCCCGTTGCCTCCTTTAGCGCAGTTGGCAAATCATCAGGCGAACGATCTAGCACAGCATCCGCACCAAGTTCGAGGATCATGTCGTGCTTGGCGCGGCTTGCGAGCGCTACCACCGTCGCCCCACGCCGCTTGGCCAATTGAACCAATGCAGAACCAACACCACCCGAGGCCCCCGTGATTAACACGCGGTCTTCTTGGCCTGCATTAGTGCGTGCCAGCATACCCTCAGCGGTGGTGTAGGAACAACTGAATGTCGCCAATTCTGCGTCTGAAAGTGGGCTGTCGATTGCGCCAACATTGCGAAAATGGGTGGTGGCATATTGGGCAAAACCACCGTCACGTTCTGACCCGTAGTAGCCCGTTTTATCTTTGTTCAGCGGATCCTCCCAATCACGCAACCAATTGTCTGTCATGACCCGTTTGCCGATCAAGCCGGCATCGGCATTTGTCCCGACGGCAACCACCTGCCCCACAACATCCGCACCCTGAATACGTGGCAAACCAATCGGCGCGCCGCCCCATGTTGGGTCTGTATCATCACTTCCTTGCGCGCTCGAACCATCCGTGGCCCCGGTCACCGTTTTGGAGTACCATCCAGTACGCGTGTTCACATCCGTGTTGTTCAGACCGCACGCCCCAACCCGGATAAGCACATCTTCTGGACCGACCTGCGGCATGGCCCAATCCAAATGATAACGCAGCGCATCCAGACCACCGTGTTCATGCAAGACAAAGGCGTTCATCGTTTCTGGTAACTGCGTCATGGTCGGTTTCCTTTACGCTTTTCATACATGTACATATGTTTGCGCTATCCTTTGTGCGCCTCTGCCCGACGCGAAGTGTTAGCTCAACGACATTTGCAACTTAGTGACATGGTGCGTTGACAGACAATCCCCTTGGAAAACATGAGTATTTTCCACACATTACACAAATTTTACAAATTTCCTGAATTTTCGGAAAAGTTTTTACAACAAAACCACGCTATTCCAGTTGGTTATTCCCTTCTTTTCAGACAGCGTTATGATCACGCGCAGGAGGGTGCCAGACCATTGGTCGATGGCACACCACACGACAGAACCACCCAGGGAGGGAACATTCATGTCCGACACAGCAAAGACCTATCCGCCATCGGATGCCATGGCCAAAGGCGCGCATGTAGATGCGGGCCGCTATGATCAGATGTATGAGGCATCTATCAACGATCCAGATGCGTTCTGGCGTGAGCAAGGTGGTCGTGTCGATTGGATCAAACCCTTTACTCAAGTCAAAGACGTGGATTTCACCTTGGGTCAGGTCAAAATCAACTGGTACGCAGACGGTGAATTAAACGTCAGCGCCAATTGCATTGACCGCCATTTGGCCACACGCGGCGATCAGACCGCAATCATCTGGGAACCCGATAGCCCAGAAGATGGTGCCAAGCACATCACGTATAACGAATTGCACGCACAGACCTGTAAGATGACGAACATCCTCAAGGACTTGGGCGTCACCAAAGGCGACCGCGTCATCATCTATCTGCCAATGATCCCAGAGGCCGCTTATGCGATGCTGGCCTGTGCACGCATTGGTGCGATCCATTCAATTGTGTTTGCGGGTTTCTCTCCCGATGCTTTGGCGGCACGTGTGAACGGGTCCGAGGCCAAGGTTGTGATCACCGCAGATTACGCCCCTCGCGGGGGCCGTGCGACGCCGCTGAAAACCAATGCGGACCAAGCATTATTGCATTGCGATGACAGCGTGAAATGTTTGGTGGTCAAACGCACAGGTGGCCAGACAACATGGGTTGAAGGCCGCGATATTGATTACAACGCGCTCGCCAAAGACGCATCAGACACCTGCGAACCCGAGGCGATGAATGCCGAAGATCCGTTGTTCGTGCTCTACACATCCGGCTCAACCGGGATGCCCAAGGGTGTTGTGCACACGACTGGTGGGTATTTGGTCTATGCGGCCATGACCCATGAAATCACGTTCGATTACCACGACGGCGACGTCTATTGGTGTACCGCTGACGTCGGCTGGGTCACTGGCCACAGCTATATTGTCTATGGCCCGCTGGCCAACGGCGCGACCACTGTGATGTTTGAAGGCGTGCCAACCTACCCGGATGCCTCACGCTTCTGGCAGGTCTGCGAAAAGCACAAGGTAAACCAATTTTACACCGCCCCCACGGCGCTGCGCGCGTTGATGGGCAAGGGCAACTCCTTTGTCGAAGGCAATGACCTGAGCAGCCTCAAGGTGCTGGGCACGGTGGGTGAGCCGATTAACCCAGAAGCATGGAACTGGTATAATGATGTCGTCGGCGGCGGGCGTTGCCCGATTGTAGATACATGGTGGCAGACCGAAACCGGTGGTCACTTGATGACGCCCCTGCCCGGCGCACATGCGATGAAACCGGGTTCAGCGATGAAACCGTTTTTTGGCATCAAACCTGTTGTGCTTGAACCCGCCTCTGGTGAGGAAATCAGCGGCAATGATGTCGAAGGGGTGCTGTGCATCGCAGACAGCTGGCCGGGTCAGATGCGCAGCGTTTGGGGTGATCATGAACGGTTCGAGAAAACCTATTTCGCGGATTACAAAGGCTATTACTTTACCGGGGATGGCTGCAAACGGGATGCGGACGGCGATTATTGGATCACGGGACGTGTGGACGATGTGATTAACGTATCTGGTCACCGCATGGGGACGGCAGAAGTTGAAAGCGCCTTGGTCGCACACCCAAAAGTCGCGGAAAGTGCCGTTGTTGGCTATCCACATGATATCAAAGGTCAGGGCATCTATTGCTACGTCACGTTGATGGGCGGCGAGGAGCCAAGCGATGAGTTGCGCACCGAATTGCGCAATTGGGTCCGCTCCGAGATTGGACCCATCGCCTCACCTGATCTGATCCAATGGTCACCGGGCCTGCCCAAAACCCGTTCAGGCAAAATCATGCGCCGTATCCTGCGCAAGATAGCCGAGAACGATTTTGGCGCGTTGGGGGATACATCTACACTAGCAGATCCATCCGTTGTGGATGATCTGATCGAAAACCGGATGAACAAGTAAAACCAACGATACTTGGACCTCACGAACGTAAAAAGGGCACCCCAATCGGGTGCCCTTTCACGTATGAATACGATAGGTCGCTTACCCCTCAACGCGGGTTAGATTAATCTCACCCACACCAACAGCAAAGTTAATGCCGGTCTGTGTGTTCACGCTTAGTGGTTGCAAAGACAGTGTATTCTCTGAGCCACCGACCATCACATTTGCACCTAGACCAACACCGACGGTCGCTTCGGCAGAGATACCTTTGTAGCTGCCATTCAAAGCACCCTCTGAATATTCAGATTCAGTTGGGGCCAGCACCAACCAAGACATCTGACCGTTCTGAGTTTTGCCAATATCAAGGCCATAGCGATTGATTTCACCGACATAGACCTCGTCCGCCAAACCTTCTGTCACCGGGTTGAATGTGCAGGTTAGTTCGCGTGTTGATCCAAAGATAAAGCCTGTGCCATCACCCACATCGCAGCTCAAAGAGCCAACTTCGGTGTGATCAACGGTTTCTTTATCATCCGCCAAAGCAGCTGAGGCAAATACGCCAGCGCTTAAAAGTGCGGCTGTGCTCAACAGAGCGCGAATGTTTGTTGTCGGTATCATGATCGTCACTTTCCGATGCCAGTACGGCACCTATTTTGAGTACGTCGGCAGGTATTCGGGTACCGTGAATCGACCTCAAGAACGCATGTTCTTGTAGAAACAAGCTGTACAGAGCGGTCCGTGAACCACAATCGACAGCGATGTCATAGAATGTATCAGGGGCGAAAAAGGCAAAGGTCTTTCGTCAAAGTGAACACATGCTGCGCCGCATCATCATTTATCTGTGCCGCGTTATCATCCATCCTCCACAAACATTGCGCAATGACGGGCAGGATCACTTGCGGTTCTGGACAAATGCGTGCCACCGTGGCACCGCTGCGTCCCATGAGCAATGACATAGCCCCTTTCACACCGACCGCCGATACGACGCTGCAATTGCGCCGTGCCTTTGGGCATTTTGGCACTGGTGTCACTGTGATCACGACGCAGACCGAACAGGGGCCACTTGGCATGACGGCTAATTCGTTTTCATCGATTTCGCTGGACCCAGCCTTGGTGCTTTGGTCGCCTGCCCTATCATCCAAACGCCATGACGCTTTTGCCAAAGCAAAGTCGTTTTGCATTCACGTTCTGGCGGCTGATCAACAGCATATCGCGCAGCATTTTGCTGCACAGGGGCATAATTTTGCCACGCTGGATTGGGTTGCGGGTCTGGGCGGTTCCCCGACCCTAGCCGGGTGTTTGGTCACGTTTCATTGCGACACCTATGCAGTTCATCCAGCCGGGGATCATTCACTGATCCTTGGACAGGTGAAACAGGTTAGCGAACGCGGTGACGCATCCGCTGGCCTGTTGTTTCACCAAGGAAAATTTGGGGCGTTTCAATCCTAGGCTTAAGTGCCCAGCATCTCAATAATCCTTTTCAAAGAACAACCCGATGCTGCTGTCTCCGTCTGAACCCAACGTTGCCTTGCCCTTGAGGTTTGGTGTGATGTCAAGGTTCAGGGAAACATCCGCCGTGCCATCAGACGCCGCCGTAACATCGGTATAGACGTTTTCAGAAAGGTACTTGCCCGCGCGTACCGCTGTGGCACCGCTGTCAGTTGTTGTGACGTCAAAGTCATCGAGCCCAAAGCCCTCGCGCAGGTTTGAGATAATGCCGCCGCCGCCTTTGCCTGCAAGCGTCGCCACGGCACTGGCCAATTGCAATGCTTGGAAAGCCGAGATGTCACCGATATTGCGGCCAAACAGAAGTTGCGCCAACACTTCATCTTGTGGCGCTTCTGGTGTGGATTCAAATGAAACTTCGGGATCATCTGCTGGCCCTTGCACAATCACACGCACCTCTCCGGTGGCGGTTGTGGTGGCCGAAACAAAGCGCAAATACGGGATCAAATCGCCTTGGAATTGCACCGCCCCCTCAACCAGATCAAAGCGTTTGCCCAAGATATCAAGCCGCCCACGGATCAGTTCAAACCGCCCTGCCGAAATGACATTCTTGGTGCTACCTGAAATGTTCAACCCACCGCCAAGTTCAGCATCAAGGCCGCGACCGCGTACAAATATGCGGTTGGGCGCATTGATCCGCAGGTTCAGGCCAAAACCCGCACCGCTGGATGTTGCAGCAGGGTCGGTTCCGGCACTTGCACCTGTCAGGCCCGCCTTGCGACGGGTTTCAATCACACCGGGTTTTGCCCCGATATGGGTGATTTGGGGAATGTCGCCAATGCTGGTCAGCCCGGTCGAAGGCACGCTGACATTGGTTTCACCCACATCAATCTGACCACTGATCTGGGCACCACCGGTGATTGGCCCCGCAAGCCGCAGGTTGCCATTGATTGACGTGCTATACAGTTTCGGGTCCGTCAAGACGACATTCTGCAACGCAATTTGAATATCCGCAGGCAATGACGACGTGAGGGTCACACCGCCGCCAATACGCAGGCGTCCGCCATTCACGGCATCCGCACTGACCTCAAGTTGCGCACGGTTGTTGCCAAGCTGGATGTCGGCCGCAAGGTTTTGCAGTGCAACACGCAGGTTTGGTGCCGACAGCGATGCATTTGCGGTACTGATTGTCCCGCTTAGTGACGACAGTTGTGCAGGACCATTGAGCGCCAGATCAAATTGCGCTTGGCCTTGCAGGTTCCGCGGCGCAATGAACGGACGGCTGAGGCCAAGAGGGGCTGATCCGGCAATATCCAAGTTCAATGTACCGTTTGCATTCACCAGACCTGCAACTGTCGCACGGGTGCCGGACGGGCCGGTCGCATCGGTATCCAAGCGCCAAGCAGTGCCTTGTTTACGCGCCGATCCTGTGACGTTCAGCGGGCCTGAGACCTTTTCAACCAATGCACCAATGTTGGGCAATGCGACGTTGAAATCAACTGCTGCGTTTGGACCGGTGACCACACCTTGCACCGCTGCGCGCGCCGAATAAGGCCCCGTGGCATTGGTATCAATCGCAATGCCATCCGGGGTTTGACGCACAACGCCTTTCGCAGCCAGTGGGCCAGACACCCCCGGCACCAGCGGGTTCACATTGGGCACAGCGACGTCAAAAGTCAGGGTCATATCTGGCCCTGTTGCCAGCCCTTCGACAGCAGCACGCGCGCCGTAGGGACCGGTGGCATTGGTGTCGATAAAGAACCCCTTGTCGGTTTGGCGCAGCTTGCCCGTTGCCTTCAACGGGCCATTTACCTGTGGCACCAAGGGGTTCACATTGGGCAGGTCCACATCAAAATTGATGTTGATTTGCGGGGTGATCAACCCGTCCACACTGGCACTTAGATCGTATGGGCCTGTGGCATCGGTATCAAGCACCCACCCATCTGACGTTTGTCGCAATGTCCCTGCTGCTTTGATGGGGCCGTCAATTTGGTCTGCAAATGGTTTCACGTTGGGCACATCTGCCGTAAAGGTCAGCGCGGCATTTGGACCCGTTGCCAGCCCTTTGGCCGTCAGCGCAGCGCCGTAGGGGCCATCCGTCACCGCATCAACCGACCAGCCGCGTGTGTCTTGGGTGGCCGAGGCGGATACTGTGACTGGACCATCATATTGCGGTACAACCAACGCCACATCATTCAGTTTAAAATCTGCCTGCACTTTACTGTCGTCGGTCCGCAATTCGGCGGCACCCGTCAGGCTAAGGGCTGCGTTCTCTAGCACCAAGTCCCGCAGGAACGTGCCGTTTTCATTGCGCTGCGCCTGAACGCTCAATTGGGTCAATCCGGCCATCACAGCATCCGCTTGGGCAATGCCAATCTTGATGTCTTGCGTGCTGCCGTTTGCCTGAACGTCAAACATACCACCAAGCGGTGTGACCGTTCCCTTCAACGCCAGTGTCGTTTGGCCATCCAATTCACGCCCCGCAAGTGCGGAAAATCGGCTCAGGTCTTTGGCTGTCAGCGCCGCGTCCAAACGCGTTAAGAAACCACTTTCCAAACCGTTGATCACCGCTTTGCCCGTCAAACCATAATCCGCGCCGGAGAGATCCAGATCAGAGATGCGAATGGGCTGGCCTTCGATATAGTTGATGTTTGCCTTGCCCGAAATTGCATCACCAACGGCCTCAGCACTTGCGGCATCCGCAAGGGCCAGCCCCTTGGCATCGAATGTCACGTCGCCCAAAAACTGACCAACTGAGCCAAGGTTGCCCTGCAATGTGCCAAGCAATTCCAAAGTGGTGCGGTCAATCTTGATACCCGCCGTATCAAGGCCCGCAATATCAAACGCGGCGTCAAATACTTCGCCCTCGTTCGCATCATAGGCCACACGCAAGCCGACACTTTCGACCGCGGTTCCAGTGCCAGAAACAGGCAATAGGATCGGCGTGGCATCTGCGTTCGCGATGGAGCCTGTGATGTCAATAAAGGTCGGCCAATTGTCCGTGTTCAGGTTGACCTTGCCCGCCAGTTCAGCCGCTTGCGCATCAAGCGTAAAGGCGCTGACCTCAATCGCGCCGTTACCTTCGCGCAGCGCGTCCAATGTCAAACGCACGTCTGTTCCAAAAAATTCGCGGTAGCGTGGGGCCAGCAACGCGGTGATATCCCCGCCGATATTGGCCAGAATGCGACGATCTGGCGTATCTGAGGCACGGCGCGGTGCCTGTGCACCCAAGGTAATCTTTCCTGCCAGCCGTTCCTCACCATCGGTTGCGATGGTCACATCCGTGGCAAAGTCATCCAATGGGCCGCTGCCCGTCACGTTCATATCAACCGAAGGTTGTCCCGGAAGATTAAGCAAACGTGCAGCGATGCCCTTTTCTTCTTCTGAGAGCTTTAACAATATCTCAAGCAGCGTGTCTGTGCGGTTGAAATTTGCTTTGATCTCAAATGCACCTCGTTTTGCATCTGTGCGCTGCGCAATCAGGTCCAAATCACCCACCGCATCATTCAATCGCGCTGATGCTTTGACGCTAAGCTGTGCTTCTTCGCCCAAAATCGGCGCACCGAGATTGATCTCATCCACGGCAAAATTGGCGACCTCAATCGATACGGGCAGATCAGGCAGACTAAAGGGTTTGGCTTCGGCGTCGGGCAATGCTTCGCCTTCAGCAATGGGCAGGCGTGGCATACTAAGGCGTTTGGCGGACAGGCTTTCCACCTCTAGACGCCCGCGCAAAAGCGCAGACCGGGTCCAGACCAACGCAACATCTTCAAGCGTTAGCCAAATGCCGTCCTTGTCCGAAATGGTCATTTTGTCAAAAGATGCCGCCGAACTCAGCGCCCCTGCAAAACCATCGATACTGACCGTGCGCCCACCGCCGCTTAACGCGTCTTGAATGGCGTTGGTCAGGAACCCTTTGTCATCGTCTTGGGCATAGGCGGCTGTAAGGCCCATGCAAAGTGCAAAGAAAACGGCGACAAGTTGGTTAAACATCTTCATCAGAATGACTGCCCAATACCGATATATACTTGGAAATTCTCACCTGTGGCGGGCCCCGATGTGGGCACACCCACGTCAAGCCGGATTGGTCCGATGCCCGTGGCATATCGCAATCCCAATCCCGCACCAGAGTGCCATTCGCCCGAGCCATCATAGAATTCCTCTGAGCCAATATACCCCGCATCCGCAAAACCAACGATGCCGATTTTGTCGGTCACGGTTACGCGAGCTTCAGCTGAAACGCCCAGAAAACTGCGCCCGCCAACCGTGTTTCCGCCGCCCAAATCGACGCCCAAGGATTGATAGGGTTGTCCACGCACGGTGCCACCACCCCCCGAATAAAACAGGTAATCCGCTGGGGCCACAGACAGTGCCGGGCCATAGACAGACCCCAATTGCCCGCGCAGGGCAAAGGTCACCGGACGTGCAGCGCCAAAGGTCTTGTACAGGCGCGCATCAACAAAGCTTCGCAAACCATTGTCCGCACCATCCAGCGCCAGAAACGGTGTCAGGCTGGCTTTGAGGTAATACCCATCCGTCGCGTTCAAGCTGTTGTCACGATAGTCAAATTCGGCGCTTAGCGGTAGGGTCAACAACGTATATTTGTTGGTGCCAAAGGCATCACGGGTTTCCGCCGTACGCAGGCCAATGCCCAACGTGTAGGTACGATTTTCGTTCGCAAAGCGTTCGATCCCGGCCTCAAGATCCAATTGACGTGAGAAAAAATTGACCTCGTCTAATTGTTCAATCTGGGCCAGGGCGTAAAAATCCGTGTCCGCATTAAAGGTCGCTGGGCGCTCAAACCGCGCGCCCAGTTTGTAATCCGTGCCACCCGTGCTGCCGCCAATGCCCGCCACTTCGGCCTCAAGGCGCAGGCGCTCTGCTCCGCCCAGTAAATTTCGGTGTAGCCAAAAGGTGCTCAAAGTCAGCCCCTCGGTCGTGGACAGTTCCGCACCAAAGCCAAGGCGACGCGGCGGGGATTCCGTGATCTGTGCTGTGATCGGCAGCGTGTCGTTTGGGCCAATGTTGTCAGCCTCAATCAGCGCCACAGCATTGAACGCACCTGCACGGCGCAGACGCGCTTGGGCCAGACGCAATTCTTTGGGTGAAAACACCTGCCCCACTGGCAGGCCCGCGATTTCGAGGATGCGTTCGGTGCGCACATCGCGGTTGCCTTTGACGCTAAGCGCGCCAAAACGCAGTTTTGGTCCCGGTGTCAGGCGCAAATCCGCTGTGATGGTGCGTTCACTGTGGCGCGCGGTCAGGGTTTGATCTGCCAGTTCTGCCTTGGCATGTCCTTGATCGCGCCATCCACTGATGCCACTGGATACGGTTTCTTTCAGCACGCCCAAACTGGCGGTTTGCCCTGTGGCAAAGCCTTCGGGCAATTCGGTGCCCTGCGCGATAGGCGCAATTTTTGTGCCGCCAAAGCGAAATTGCGGTCCAGGCGTAATGGAAATCACCGCGCGGCTGATTTGGCGCGGGGGCTGAACAGGCGGGATTGCGGCGGCATCAACACCGTCCAAGGTGATTTTGACAACCGGGCCAAAATAGCCCTCGTCATACAAAACTGCCAATAGGCGACCATAATCAGCCTGCGCGGCTGCAACAACTTCTTGGGGAGATGGCGTCGCGCCCTCGGCGTTTTGTTCGGCCAATAGTGACCCGCCTAGAATTGTTTTATATAGATCCGAGTCTTCTGGCAGTCCTGTAATCTTTAGATCAGCAGCACCAAGCATACTGGCAGCACCACAAAACCCACCAAGGGTCAGGGCTGTTAACAAACCACGAATTCTTGCCATTGATTGCGTCACAACACGCCCCCTACTCACACCACGTACTGCGATTTTCCGCAGCGTGACCTTATCTGATCGTCAGACGGCCCATTGCCTGTGTCTTAGCCTAAAAGGTCCTTGTGCCGCAATCAGTGTCTTGGGTGTCGACGCCATTGTGAACACAAGATGTGGCATTCTATGTCATATGACATTCGTTTTGACACGCATGTGGCGGGAACTCGCTTAGGTGATCCGCTACACGCATGTGAATTGAACGTTTGATGCGCTCAACGTTCTCACCCTAAACCTTGCACCCCCGAACAGACGGCCCTTGGGCGATACCTATAAAAAGTCGCGCGCAACACGTTAAAGTAGTTGCGAGATCAAGGGACCTGCCCGTAGTCTGGCGGCATATTTCAAAGATTTTTTCAGGAGTAAGATTATTATGTCATCGAAAAAACCCGATTCAAAAACCGCAAACAATGTCACGTGTTGGGATTGTAAAGATCATCCGACAGAGCGTTTGGAAGAGATGTTTGTGACATTGATCCAACGTCAGCGCATTGAGATGGGCCAAAAACCCGCTTTGCGTACGGTGTTCTTGAAACAGCACGGTGCGGCTTGGGGCTTCTTTGAACCGCTCGAGGATTTAGCCGATGATTTGAAAGTTGGGATATTTGGCCAAGGCCCCAAACCCGTCTGGGTTCGGTTCAGTTCTGATACCCAACCGACCAGCCCTGATCTACATTCAACGATGGGCGTCGGGATCAAATTGTTCGATGTGACGGGTGGCACCTTGATGGGGGATGCTGATACCGCTGATTTCATCTTGCAGAACCATGATGTGTTTTTCCTAGATAACGCTGAGGAAATGTGTGAGTTCACCACGGCGGGTGTCGTGGATGGCGATTATCCCGGATATCTGGCCACACATCCAAAAACCGCGCTCATCTTGGATGAAATGGAAAAGGCCGAGGCGTCGTGTTTGACAGCCGAGTATTGGGCGATCCTGCCCTTTGCCTTTGGCGACCGCTTTGTGAAATACCGCTTGCGCCCTGTGGATCAACAAGCAGGCGAACCGTTTGATAACACCAACTATCTGGGGCTGGACCTGTGTTCGAGACTGCGCCGAGGTGAGGCGTTGTTTGCCTTTGAAATTCAATTCCGCACGGGCGATGAACCACTGGATATGGCGAGTGAACGCTGGTCTGGCGACTGGGTGCCCATCGCACACCTGCGCCTGCCCGAACAGGATATTGAGCGGCGCGGCCAAGAGGATTACGGACAGCATCTGGCCTTCAACATCTGGCGCACGCCAGAGGCCAATCAACCCCAAGGCTCCATCGCTGAGGCGCGGCGCGTCGTTTATCAGGGCAGCGCGGATCAGCGCCGTCAGGCCAACGGTATATCGCTGGATGAACCAGAGCAGCCCGCCGCTCATTGCAGCCGTGTGCCGCAGGATAATTGTATCGTTTCAGCGGCGATTTATCCGCCGATTGGTGTGACGCGAGTGGGCAATTCAAAAGAATGGTATCTGGGGCCAGAGGTCCCCAACCCCCTGCCCCTTGATCCCGGATCATACCGCGATGGCAAGGGCCATTTGAAACGCGAGGCCGCGCGGTTCCGCGTTTACGGCATGAACGCACTGGGCGATCCGGTTTGTGAATTGAACCTTGATGATCCAGATGTTGAGATCGAATGGAAAGTCGAGATTGAGAACCAAAAAGCCAGCTGGTACGAGTTCCAACTGGCCTTGGACATTCCCGAGGCCGCCGCTGTGCCACCCTCAATGATGCGCAACCCAACCGTGGCGGACCGCAACAGCCTGCGGATTGCGCCGAAACGCCAAAAGATCAAAGGCAAGGATGTGGCGGGCAAGCGGCATCACTTTGATGACGGTAAATTCCTAGGCAAAAAAGTGCCTTTAGGTGAGGTGCGCACCGATGATGCCGGACGGTTGATTGTGCTGGGTGGATTTGGCCTGTCGCAAGCGCCCGAAGGTGGCAAGGCGATCACCTTTGCCAACAATGATGGCTGGCATGATGATACATCTGATGGCCCGGTCACCGCTGACGTGCGCTACAAAGGTGTGGCTTTGCGTGTCAAACCCGCATGGGTGATCTGCGCCCCGCCCAACTATGGGCCTGCGCAAAAGTCCGTGCGGACCATGTGGGATTTGATGCGCGATGTGGCCTGTGACAACAAGATGTTGCCGCGCCTGGTGCGGCCCAGCTTTACCAACGACATCCTGCCGATTTTTGAACGCATGACCACGTTGCAGTGGGTGAACGCGGGCTTTGCCGCCGGGTTTGGCCATAACGGCGTGTTCAACTTTTCAACGCCCGAATGGCGCGCGCAATTGGCGGACCCAAGCCCCGCGATGGTCGAAAAACGCCGCGTGCTGACCAATACGTTCCGCAGCTTTGCAATCGACGGCAATTCACCTGTGCCTTGGCCGTGGCTTTATGGGGATGCGATGAACGTCCCGCCTGCGGATACGCCGCGCCAACATTCGGTGCTGTCAGGTCTGCAAATGTGGAGCCTTGAGCAATGGGTGCTTGGCAATTTTGATGCGGACTATGACCCTAATGCCGAACCAGCGCGTCATATCGATGATGTCCCTGTCGCTGAACAACCCGATATGCTGACCCGTGCCGCGATGGAGTTCTGCCTTGCAGATGCCTTTCATCCGGGGTGCGAGATCACGTGGCCGATGCGCCAAAAGGGCATGTATATGGAGGCGTTTCGCGTCAAACACCGCCATAAACACAACCCCGAGGCCAGCTATGGAGGGCAATTGGGGGATGATTGGTCGCTGCCGGATGGGCCAATCAATGGCGGGCAAGCCCCCGGCGGTTTAACCCGATGGATGGCAGTGCCATGGCAGACCGATACGTCGTCCTGCCGTTCTGGGTATACGCCCACCTATGATCCTTATGCGCCCACATTCTGGCCGGCACGGGTGCCAAATGAGGTGATGTCAGAAACCGAATATAACACTGTGATGGACGACAGCCTGCCACTGGAACAGCGCCTTCAAGCCTTTGCCAACCGCGCCAATTGGTTGGAACCGCTGGGCCTCGACAAATCATACACACACCAAATCAACCACATGATCCATCACTTTGATCAGATGGGCGTGGTAGAGGTGCGCCCCGGTCTGCCGGATGATCCGAACTTTCCGGCAACCATGCAAGTGTCTGATGGCAACGTGAGGGCATGGGAAACAGCCAATGAACCGGATGCCGTTGCTGCCCAAAAGATGGGTGACAAGTTGCAAGCCGCAAGTATTGGCGTGGGCGAAGGGGTCACTGATCTGTCCAGCATCGCCAAGGTCAATCGGTTCACGCGCTGAATGTTATAGCGCGTGTATGACCTAGCAATAATAGGCGCAGGCCCTGCGGGGGCTGCGCTGGCGTGTGCGCTGGCAGCGCGCTGGCGTGTGGTGCTGATCGACAAACGCCCAACCCCAACCCATCGTATCGGTGAAGCATTGGTGCCCGCCGCAGGTCGGATTCTGCGTGATTTTGGATTACGCGATGCATTCCAAGCGCTATCATCTGCCCCTTACGTGGCCAACCGCAGCCTTTGGGGCAGCAATACCGAAGACTACCGCGACTTCATCTCTGATCCCGAAGGGTGTGGATGGCACATCGACCGCGTGGCCTTTGAAACGATGCTGCGCACAGAGGCCAAGGCACGCGGCGCTGAGTGTTTGCTTGATCATCCCTTAGAACAGGTGACACCCGGTTGGCACCTTCAGTGCGGCGATACGGCAGACTTCAATGCGCGTTTTGTCGTGGATGCAACGGGCCGATCAGCCGTTTTGGCGCGGCGCTTAGGCGCACACCGGATCGCGCATGACAAAATGGTGGCACGCTGGTGCCGTGTGAAAACACCCCCCGATACCCAAACTGGGATCAGCAGCGTTGTCACGACTCCCGATGGCTGGTGGTATCACATTGCAGCAAAATCATCGCAATCTTGCGAAAGCACGCTCGCCTTTCACAGTACTTCTGACCTGCTGCCTCAAGGCGATCGTGCGTCCTTTCTTGATGCTGCGCAGGGTCAGCCGGGTTTGTCCGAGATATTGAAATATGCAACACCCCTCACCGAACCCGTGATCACCGCAGCCCATACCGCGCGCCTTGATCGCCTCAGCGGGTCAAACTGGATTGCCATTGGGGATGCAGGCCTTTGCTTTGATCCCATTGCCTCACGCGGTATCTTTCACGCGCTTTATTCCGCATATGTTGCGGCGGCCTTGATTGACGAACGGCTACGCGGTCACGGGGATGGGTTTGCGCTGTATGACAGCGAAATGTCGCGCATTTACGAAACCTACCTTGGTCATCGCCGTGCGGTTTACAACACCGAAAAAAGATGGGCCGACACGGTGTTTTGGCGTTCGGCGCAAGCATAAAGTTATGTGCGATACTTTATGTGCCATGGCATCCCTTTTCATTCGAAATTCAATTATAGAAAAATTGGCTGATATATTTCATAAACAGACATCTTTGGTGCATGCCCTTATTTATGTTGAATTAAAATTCAATTCCAGCGCGTTCAAGTTATAAAATCAAACGTATTGATAGAATCGGCATTTATCATTATCCTATTCACATATATTTTAGCACGTCTTTATTTTTCTGGGGCTACTGTTGATAGGTTTTTGTAACGAGTTAAACGTTACCCGTAGCCCCTAATCGACACGCTGCATACGCAAAACCGCTATAAAAGCGCTTTTTTCTGTGCTTTGGCACGTGCTCACCGCTTGGCCCAATTCATATTCCATGAATTACATTTTGGGCTACTTTGAAAAATATTCAATTTGGGTTTCTAATATGAACGATATGTCCGCCCCGCGTATTTTGACAAACCAAGATCAAAAAGATTGCGTTCCCGTCTATGTGGTTTGGGAAACGACGCTGGCTTGCAATCTGAAATGCGGCCATTGCGGATCACGTGCCGGGGATCGGCGCAGCGATGAATTGGATACTGCGGAAGCTTTTGATCTGATTGATCAAATGGCGGCCCTTGGCACGCGTGAAATCACCATCATCGGCGGCGAGGCTTTCTTGCGCAAAGATTGGATCAAACTGATTGAGCGGATCACCCGTCACGGCATTTTATGCACCATGCAAACGGGTGCCTATGGGTTGAATGAAAAGATGCTGCGCCGCGCCCAAGATGCGGGGCTGGGTGGCATCGGTGTTTCTGTTGATGGTCTTGAGGACGATCATGATAAGATCCGGGGCCGTAAAGGATCCTATCAGGCCTGCTTGAATGCGCTGCGCGTTGCCAAAGAATTGGGCATGGTGACAAGCGCCAATACCCAGATCAACGCGATCAGCTATCAATACCTTCGTGAAGTATTCGATGCTGTTGCCGCCGTGGGTATTTCGCATTGGCAATTGCAGTGGACGGTCGCGATGGGCAACGCGGCTGATAATGACAACGTGTTGCTGCAACCCTTCCTTGTTAAACCGGTGATGGATGAGCTTGCAGAAATATTCAAACATGCCCAAACCATGGGCGTCACTGTGCGCCCCGGCAACAACATCGGTTATTTCGGCAAGTACGAAGTGCTGTGGCGTGGTGGTCAGGGTGGCGGTCATTATGCGGGCTGTCCTGCGGGGCACAACGCCATTGGGATTGAGGCGGATGGCACGATCAAAGCCTGCCCGTCCCTGCCCAAAGAACGTTATTCTGGCGGCAATATCCGCGATCTGACGCTAGAAGACATGTGGCACAATTCCCCCGAACTTGCGTTCAATCGTGATCGCGGCACTGACCAACTTTGGGGCCATTGCAAGGGCTGCATGTATTCTGACGTCTGTCGCGGTGGCTGTACATGGACGGCTGATTCATTGTTTCGCAAACCCGGCAACAACCCCTATTGCTATTACCGCGTCACAGAATTGGAAAAACGTGGCATTCGCGAGAGGGTGCGCAAAGTCGAAGAAGCGCCTGATACACCCTTTGCCGTCGGCCTGTTTGAGATCATCGAGGAGGCAATCTGATGGATGTCAAAGCCATGCCAAAAGGGGAGCCTTCTGTTGCCCTGCCCCTCTGCCTGAACTGTGCTGAATACATCCGTGCAACAGACACACCTTGTCCGCATTGCGGCCAAGACCCCACCAAACCCGGTGGTCGCTATAAGGAAGACGGCTTTTATGCGCGCGACGCCTTGGAGAACCTATTGAGCGCGATGGAGCGTGCCACCGTGAAACAGCCCCCCAATTCCGATTAACCCCACCCCTCAGATCAAGGAGAAAAAGATGAAGAATATCCTTCCCCCTTATGGCGTGATCCTGCGTGATGCGATTACGACGGGTGACAAGGACCTGATGCAGGCCTTTGTCAAATATAGCGATTTCATGATGAAACAGGACCTGCATGTTTCCAATGAAAACCGCGAAAGCTGGAAGGCCGCGCACGCAGAGCTGGTCGCGGCCTCGGGCTAAGACAGTAAAATTCCACATAGCTTAGTTTGAAAAGGAAATGACATGGCAGAAGCACGATTATTGTACGGCGTGATCATTCGCGAAGCGATGGATGCGAACGACAAAGATTTGATGCAGGCAATTTCAAAGGTCAGCACATTTATGTTGTCCCGCGCCGAAGGCAACGACGACGATTTGGAAGATTGGAAGAAAGCCGATCACGAATTGAAATCCGCATTGCGCTGACACTGCGCATTTCGAGAACACTCTTTTTGGAACTGAAAACGAAATATTTGAAAGGAAATTACGATGGCAAATGCAGACAAAGGTGGCCCGGTTATTGTCCCCCTCTACGGTGTGCCCATTCGCGCCGCGATGGAGACTGGCGACAAAGAGCTTATGCAAGCGATGCTAAAAGTCAGCTCTCATTTGATTGGGCGCGCTCAGGGCGGCGTTGACGATTGGAAAGCCGCGCACGAGGAACTTGGAAAAGCAGCCGGATAAACGACATCTGCGGGATCTGAGGTTTTTTCAGGTCTCGCATGGATCAATCGCCAACCACGTCAGAGACAAGGCGGATCCCAAGGTGGGCTGGTGGTGCCCCAACCGCGCAGCCACCTCTTGCCGGGTCGCGTACGAGGTAAGACATCACCGCTTCATGTTCTCCGCCCATGATAAATGCGGGACAACGGTCGACATCAACGACCGCGCCTTGCCCACTCGCACCTGCATAGCAATCTTGCGTCCATTCCCACACATTGCCATTCAAGTCCTCAATGCCTGCTGATGTCACAGCAAAGGCACCGCTGGGGCGCAGCGCCCGACCCGTGCGGTTTGCCTCTGTCAGATAGGTAGAGGCCCAAGTGAGCGCAGGATCGCGAAAGATCGGGTCAGGTTCTTTTGGCATGACCTCAAGGGCCAGTTCACGCCATTCCATTGCGGTTGGCAGTCGCCAATGAATGTCGTCATGTGAGTTTACCCAGTCGATATATTGCATCGCATCAGGATAGCTTAACCCTGTTGCGGGGTAATCGATGTCCCGTTTGGGGAGAGACAAATCCAGCGCGCACCGCCCCGCCAGATGACAGGCTTGCCACTGGGCAATAGTGACCTCACGGGGTTGGACGTTCAAACTGCGACCGTCTTTCAAAGTGACAGTTTTTGTCGATAGATTTAGGCCATTTGCAGTATCGGGGCTGTGCAACATCTGCACAGCCCCTAATCCCAGAGCCAACGCACAGACCAAAACCAACAGGGTCTTACTATGGATCGCTTTGGTCAGGGTCATGATGATCGGCCCGCGAACTTAGGTTTCAAATTCGCGGGGTGCGACAACTTGCTCCATCAGCGCGTTGTCCCATTCACCCTCAACCACAAAATGTGCCGTTGCGCCCAACAAGGCCGCCTCGATCAAGTTGTGATTCACATAGGCATACACGCCGGGCTGCTCAAAAGTGTACATAGCCGCCATCGCGGTGCCGCCGCGCACGAACCATGTCTCAAGTCCGGTCAAAGGCGGCTCACTAAAGGAAGTTTCCCAGACATAGTTCCCATGCCCACCAATAAGGTGGGGCCGCGAGTCACGGTTGGCTTGATTGTGGATCATCAACACGGTCTCACCAACGGCGAACTTCATCGCATTTTCGCCAGTGATCGCCCCAACAGCGCCGTTAAACACACTATGCGTTGGTGTCAGGGTGCGCATTGCATCGATGCTGTCAGAATAATCATCCCCTGCCGCCTCGTAGGTTTTGTATTCACCGTCTTCGTCCTTGGGCAGGTAATAATCCTGCTCACCTATATAGGCGATCTTGTCATAGGACAGCAGATTGCCGTCTTTGTCTTTCAGACCATCGCGGGGCAGCACCATCACCGCACCGTTCATACCGTGTGTGACGTGATACGGGATCATCGCGCCGCCGGGCGCACAGTGATAGGTAAAGCAACCGGGTTTGGTCGCTTTCCAGCGCAGCACGGTTTCTTCACCGGGATACACATGGGTCAGGCCACCGCCACCAAGCGCACCAGTTGAGGCATGGAAATCGATGTTATGTTCCATCTGGCTGTCCGCAGGGTTGCGCAACGTCAGCTCAACCATATCGCCCTCGTGCACGATGATCAGCGGGCCGGGCACAGAGCCGTTATAGGTCAAGGCCCAGACCGAAGCGCCGGTGTCTTCATCAACCACCATCAGGCGTTCGGTTGTTTCTAGGGTGATCTCAACGATCTTGGGGCCACCAGTTGCGACCTGTTCGTGTACAGGCGCATAGGGTGGTGCGACCATTTCTTGTTTGACGCGGGTATACCCAGACAGGTCAGCGGGTTTTGCAGTTGTGTCTTTGGCCTGTTCACCCGCCGCCTTATAAAGTTTGGCCGAAGTAGCGTTCGCGATATTAAGCTTGGGCGAACGCGGTGTTGCCAAAGCGCCTGCCCCAGTTATCGCAGCAGCGCCCGCAAGGACGGAACCGCGCAGAACGTTACGGCGGCTGGTTTTCATAGATCCGGGTTTGATAAATTTACTCATCTTAGATGTTCCTTATGGCTGAAAATATGCGCCCCCATTGCTGTGGCGCGTGGGTGTTCACAGACCGCCAAGGGCCTCTTCGAAACGCTGTTTGGCTTTTTTGGGAATACGTCCCTCAAGAAAATCCTCCGGTGCGGCGCTCGCATCTCCAACGGCGATGACCATGACCATACCCATCGCGTAATGCGGTTTGCACTTAACGCCATAAAAGCCCGGTTCAGTCAGCGTGACTTCGACCTCTTCGTTGATTTTACCTTTGAAACTAGCCGCGCCAGCCGGTGCCATGCCATCAACGGATTCTGCATTGTGGCTTTTGTCACTGGCGAGGAACTTTACCGTGTCCCCAACCGCAATACGCAGCGATGCGGGTTCAAAAATCATTCGCCCCGCGTCGCCTTTGTTCAACATCTTTACCTCAAAAGTCTCAGCAGCAACGGCCCCACCAAGCGCGATGAGGACAGCAGCGGATGTCATTAGGGTGCGAAACATGTCATTTCCTTTCGAATTGATCGTTGTTCACACCCCGCATAAGCCGCCCGGTTGCAGCGAACGTTGCGCCAGAGCAACCTTTTGGAAAGTATCAACGGATTGCATGATCGCTGGCAGTTTGGTGACAATGCCTTTAGCGTTCAGTGAATGGGTATTGGGATATCGCTGTGCACCGACTTGACGAAAGCTTGTTATCGCCCTTGCCGCCGTTTTCGCAGTTAGAGCGGGCGCAGATCAGGGCGGTCTTGGATCGGGCGACAAGCAGTCGTTTTGATGCAGGCGTTTCAATCTTTGAAGAAAGCCAACAGGCTGATCGGTTTTTCCTGTTGCTGGATGGCACAATTCGGGTGGTCAAGATCACATCAGGTGGCGAACAAGTGACATCTTTGCATATCCCTGCGGGCCAACTGTTTGGCGTGGCCCAAGCTTTTGGGCGCGATACATATCCCGCCACTGCCATCTCAGCATCCGAAGTGTTGATCCTGTGTTGGCCGACGTCGCTATGGCATCACTTTGTCGCTGAATACCCCGGATTTGCGACACAGACCTACAAGGCCATTGGGGAACGCATTGTCGAAATGAATACCCGTATCGTTGAAATGTCGACGCAACATGTTCAGCAACGCATCGCACGTGCTTTGCTGCGTTTGGTCAAACAATCGGGCCAACGCACACCAGAAGGCATCGAAATCAACTTTCCAATCACACGGCAAGATGTCTCAGAAATGACAGGCACAACGTTGCACACGGTCAGTCGATTGCTGAGTGCGTGGGAAAAAGACGGATTGGTCAGCAGCAAGCGCAAAAAGATCGTCGTAAGCGACCCTCATCGTTTGGCGATCTTGGGGGAGGCTTGATCACACCCCGGCGGCCTCGTGCAATTCAACGCGAAAGCTTTGCTCATCCAGATGATATTCGCGGCAGGCATCAATAACGGTGTGAAACGGGTTCACCATACACCCGATGCATAACATGTTGTGGTGCAGGAAAACTGCAATCGTTGCCGGCCATTGGGTCATGATTATGTCCAGGGCCAACTCAGGATCGTCGAGGTCTGGCTGTCGCATCATGGGGGTCCTCATCTGAGTGACACCCTATCGCGGATTTTCTCGTAAGACGTTGTTCAAGCGCAAACTAGGGCATTGCAAGGTTTGATATCTGAGCTTCAGTTGATGACACGTATGTGAATGAAGGCGTAAAGCAGCTACGCCACACGCATTTTTTTGCCGTTCAACGCAACGTGGCTTGGCCTGCACATACCGTTTGATTTATAGTTGCAATTGATCAACGTCGCCGCAACATGCGCCTTGGCAAGGCGCACCTAACGC
Organism: Sulfitobacter sp.; assembly: GCA_049794015.1. Lineage (GTDB taxonomy): Bacteria > Pseudomonadota > Alphaproteobacteria > Rhodobacterales > Rhodobacteraceae > Sulfitobacter. The sequence goes on from JBARCK010000061.1 coordinate 109,122, forward strand.
CTCATAAACAAGGCCCAAACATCATGAAGATTGACCTCACTCAACCAAACCCCACAATTGATGCCGCAGACCTTGCCAAGGCGCTTGAATTAAACGCGCCCGACGTCAAATCCCTGATGCGCGACGGTCAAATTACCAGCCAGTTTGAAACAGGCATCGACGAAAATGCCGGATCACACCGCCTGACGTTTTGGTACGGTGACATCAAAGTGCGCTTTACCTGTGATGAATATGGGCTTGTCGTGAAAACATCGCGGATCAAGGCAAAGCGACAAAAATGATCGCTCAGGTGCAGTTGCACACCCAATGCCGCCACCTAGCCCTCTAAACGCAATCCTGACGCTGGATTAAACAAATGCGCTTTGCCGGGTTGGACACTGAACTGCATATCGCGGTTCTGTTCGGTCAAGAGATGCACACCCTGCAAACTTACCGTAAAGGCATCATCAAAACCGGTAATTTTACCATGTAACAGCGTGTTTGCCCCCAATGGCTCGGTCATCTGAACGGCAAAGTGGATAGGGCCATTCGCGTCCAGTTCCATGTGCTCTGGCCGTATGCCAAGCTTTACAGGTCCATCCGGGCTGGACGTATCCGCAACGCGCTGCCCCCCAAGCATCACCTTGCCACCTTTCACTTCGGCGTCCAAAATGTTCATTGCCGGGCTACCAATAAATTGTGCTGCAAACAGCGTGCGGGGGGTTTCATATACCTCAAGCGGCGTGCCGATCTGTTCAGCAATCCCGCCATTCATCACGATCATCCGGTCTGCCATTGTCATGGCTTCGACCTGATCATGGGTCACATAGAGCGATGTAATCCCCAGTTTGGATTGCAATTCTCTGATCTCTAGACGCATCTGCACACGCAGCTTGGCGTCCAAGTTCGACAGTGGCTCATCAAACAGAAACACCGCTGGTTGGCGCACAATTGCACGTCCCATCGCCACACGTTGCCTTTGCCCCCCAGACAGCTGTTTTGGCTTGCGATCCAGCAGCGGTTCAAGTTGCAACAGGCGCGCGGCCTCTTCGACCTTGGCGTTGATTTGATCCTTTGGCAGGCGCGCGATCTTCAACCCATACCCCATGTTCTGGCGCACCGACATATGCGGATACAGCGCGTAGTTTTGGAACACCATGGCAATATCACGGTCCATCGGTTCCTTGTCATTGGCGCGTTCGCCGCCAATTTCAACATCCCCAGAGGACACCGTTTCAAGCCCCGCCACCATGCGCAGCAATGTGGATTTACCGCACCCAGATGGCCCAACAATCACGATGAATTCGCCATCCGCGATGTCGGTCGTAATCCCGTGGATCACATCCGTTTCACCAAAGCTTTTCTTAACGTCTTTGAGCGTCACCGTTGCCATATTTTATTTCTCGCTATCCACGAGGCCGCGAATGAACAGCCGTTGCATACTGACGACGACAATCACCGGGGGGATCATCGCAAGAATCGAAGTTGCCATGATGACAGGCCAATCCGCCACATCATCACCAGAAGGGAACATCTGTTTGATGCCCATGACAATTGTATTCATTTCGGGATCTGTGGTGATGAGCAGCGGCCACAGGTATTGGTTCCAGCCATAGATGAACAGGATCACAAACAGGGCCGCAACATTTGTGCGGCTCATCGGGACAACGATGTCCCAGAAAAACCGCATCGGGCTGGCGCCGTCCACACGCGCGGCTTCGGCCAACTCATCGGGGATTGTCAGGAAGAACTGGCGGAACAGAAACGTCGCAGTGGCCGAAGCGATCAGCGGAAAGATCAACCCGCCATAGCTGTTGAGCATCCCAAAGCCTGCAACAACTTCGAATGTTGGCACGATGCGCACTTCAACGGGCAGCATCAGCGTCAGGAAGATCATCCAAAAGAACACATTACGTCCCGGAAAACGGAAATAGACAATCGCAAAGGCCGAGAGTAGCGAGATCACGATCTTGCCCACCGCGATGCCGATTGCCATCACCAACGAGTTAAACAGCATTGTGCCCACAGGCACGTTCACGCCCGAGAACAAAGCCGCTGAATAGTTTTCGATGAAATGACTGCCCGGCCACAGCGGCATTGGCGGTTTCACAATCTCAGGCTGGGTCACCGTTGAGGCGACAAAGGCTAGCCAAATTGGGAAAAAGATCACCAAGACGCCAAGGATCATAAAGATATGGGTCAGCCAAAGCCCTGCCCCGCGATTTTCGACCATGCCGTGCCGTTCCTCAGCCATCAGTAATGCACCCGCTTTTCAATAAATTTGAACTGCACCACCGTGAGCAAGCCCACCACCACCAGCAAAATCACCGATTGCGCGGAGGATGAGCCAAGGTCTTGGCCGACAAACCCATCTGAGAACACCTTGTAGACCAGTACCGTGGTCGACTGTTGCGGCCCGCCGGAGGTGATCGTGTGGATGACACCAAAGGTTTCAAAGAAGGAATAGACAACATTCACAACCAGCAAAAAGAAGGTCGTGGGGGACAGCAATGGCAGAACAATGGTCCAAAACCTGCGCCAGAACCGCGCGCCATCAATGGCCGCCGCTTCGATCACCGATTTTGGCACGGCCTGCAATGCTGCAAAGAAGAACAGGAAATTATAGCTGATCCGCCCCCATGCGGATGCGACCACAACGAGGCCCATTGCCTCACCGCCGTTTAAAACATGGTTCCAATCATAGCCAAGATTACCCAGATACCATGACACCACACCAACGCGGGTATTGAACATAAAAAGCCACAACACCCCGGCGACTGCGGGCGCAACGGCGTAAGGCCAGATCAGCAAGGTGCGATAGATGCCTGCGCCTTTGATCAACCGATCGGCCACCACGGCCAAAAATAACGCCGGGATCATCGAACATAGCGTGACGAGAATGGAAAAGATCGCCGTTGTCAGGAAAGACGCGCGGTAAAAGCTGTCACTCAGCAGAAATTCAAAATTGCCAAAGCCAACAAAACGCGACGACAGGCCAAAGGGATCAGGGATAAACAGCGATTGCCAGATTGCCTGACCCGCAGGGTAGAAAAAGAACACCGCAGAGATTGCGACTTGCGGTGCAATCAGCAGTAAAGGCAGCCACCAGCCGCGAAACGTCACGCGTTTTTCCATAAAACTGCCCCCAAAATGGTTAGGCAAGCCCATGACGGGCTTGCCCTATTTACAACCGGTTAACGGTTTGCGGCTTCAAAGCGGCGCAACAAGGCGTCACCGCGTTCTTTGGCACTATCCATGGCGTCTTGGGCTGATTTGTCACCTGCCCAGATTGCCTCTAGCTCTTCGTCGATGATGCCGCGGATTTGGTCAAATGATCCCAAACGTAAGCCTTTGGAATTGGCCGTTGGTTCGTTTGTGGTCATCTGGATCACAGCAATATCCGTGCCGGGGTTTTCGTCATAAAAACCAGCGGCGCGGGTTGCTTCGCCCGCCTCAGACGTGATCGGCAGGTATCCGGTGTTCTGGTGCCATGCGGCCTGAACATCTGAGGATGACAAGTAGCTTAGGAATTCACCCGCGCCTTTGTATTCGTCCTCAGAATGACCTGACATCACCCAAAGCGACGCACCACCAATGATGGTGTTTTGAGGCGCGTTTCCGACACCTTCCCAATAAGGCAAGGGACGCACATCAAATTCAAACTCTGCCTCTGAACTGATGCCAGCATATCCCGCAGAGCTTTCGGTAAACAGCGCGCAATCACCTGCGCGGAAGTTTGCACCGCCTTCGTTGCGACGGCCTGTGTAGATAAATTTGCCGTCTTTGGCCCATTCGCCCATCGCCGTGAGGTGCGCAACCTGTGCTTCACCGTTCAGCGCCAGTTCCGTGTCCAGACCTGCGAACCCGTTGTCTTTGGTTGCAAATGGCACGTCATGATAGGCTGAAAAGTTTTCGAGGTGAATCCAGCTTTGCCATGCGGTGACCAGCGGGCATTCTTCGCCGCCAGCCTTGAGCGCATCCAGCGTTTCACCAACCTTTTGCCATGTGGACAGGTCCGTGTCAGGATCAACGCCAGCCGCCGTCATCGCGTCGCGGTTTACCCACAACACAGGCGTGGAGGCATTAAACGGCAGTGACAGCATGTCGCCTTCTGTGGTGGTGTAATACCCTTTTACCGCGCCAATATAGGCGTCTGGGTCAAAAGTGGCGCCACTTTCTGCCATCACTTCATAGACAGGCTTCACAGCGCCGGGTGCGGCCATCATCGTGGCTGTACCCACTTCGAACACCATCAAGATTTGCGGCTGTTCTTGCGCACGAAACGCCGCGATGCCCGCATTCAGTGTTTCAGAGTAGTTGCCTTTATGGCTCTCTACGACGGTGTAGTCGCTTTGGCTCGCGTTAAAGTCCGCAACTTGCTCTTTGACCAATTCACCAAGGCGGCCCGTAAAGGCATGCCAGAATTGGACTTCGGTCTGTGCCATCGCAGCGATTGGCGACAGAAAAGTCGATACGGCAAGTGCGCCGATTACAGATTTTTTCATATTCCCTCCCATGCACCATGTCGGTGCGTTGTCAGATGATGCTTCAGGTCACTGACCCGCATCGGTTGTTCGACTTCGAAACGATACACCGCTTTAGACATAATTCAAGGCCGCAAAATATTGAAAAAACATAACACTATGTTATGGCAATATATGTGATAAGCCTGTCGGTCGTGAAAAGAGAATATAATGAACCAAGTCCCCAGATTGCGTCAGCTTGAGGCCCTTATGGCTGCGATTCAATACGGTTCTGTGACACTTGCCGCAAAAGAAATGGGCATTAGCCAACCTGCCGTCAGCCGCCTGCTTGCGGATCTGGGACAAACTTTCGGGTTTCCACTGTTTGATCGTCGCGGCGGTCGGCTTGTCCCCACGCAAGAAGTGCGATTCTTGCAATCTGACATCCAACGGGTGTTGGAATTGATGGGGCAAATCCATGAGACAAGCCAAAGCATCACCGCGCGCAAAGCAGGCCACATCAGGATCGCCTGCCTGCCCGGTTTCGCAACCAGCCATCTACCTGCTGTCGTTGCCCAGTTCCTAAAAGACCGCCCCAGCGTGAGCATCACCATCGAACCGGATCGTCCTGAACGTATCTTGGAGTGGATGATTGATGAACATTTTGACTTTGGCATCACCGACGGGTTTAGCGGCCATCCCGCCGTTCAAAGCAGCGACATCGATGTGCGCACCGTTTGTATTTTGCCCGCAGATCATCACCTGGCAGGGCACGACGTCATCACGCCAGCAGACCTCAACGACGAAAAACTAATACATACGCTCAAAGACAGCGACTTTTTCAAACATCTGCTAAAAGCGTTTCAGGACAGCGATACTGAACTAATGACCTTGGTCGAAACACGACAATTCACTGCCGCTTGCGAGTTGGTGCATCAAGGCGTGGGACTGGCGGTGGTCAGTGAATTGGACGCGGTCAAATTTGCCAGCGACACAGTTGTGATCCGCCCGTTTATGCCAATGATCCCACACCGCCTGTCGCTCGTGCGCCCCGTTCAAAAAGCACCTTCAATGCTCACTCTGGAATTTATGCACGCCTTTGAGGCAAGCCTAGAACCATTCCAAATAACAGGTGAAAAATGAAAAAGGTTTTGGCCCAGCCTTTGCTTTGGCCCTGCCTTAGCGACGTATCGCATTCATGACGTACTTCATTCATTTAGTACTGGCTAAGAATTAAGTGGTGCGGGCGGTGGGACTCGAACCCACACGGGGCGAACCCCAACAGATTTTAAGTCTGGTATGTCTACCATTCCATCACGCCCGCATTTGGGGTCAAACCCCGCGCGCAGATAAGCCCAAGAGGTGGCCAGTGTAAATGCCCTGATGGTTCGATCCTACGATCCCACACGTAAAATTAAATATCTTTGCCTTTCAGCCCCAAAGGCGCGCCTTCGGCCAGCAATGCAGCCTCAGAAAGCCAAGGATTGTTTTCCACAGCAAGCAGCAATTGCGCACGGGCTTCCTCAAGTCGGCCCAAGTTCATCAATGTCAGCGCCCTGCCCGATTGTGCGGCGACATGATAGGGTTGCAAAACAAGGGCCGCGTCCAAATCAACCAAGGCATTAACGTGATCACCCCTTAGAAAATGGATGTATGCGCGTTGGTTGTACCCTTCGGCATAATCCGGGCAGTAGTCGATTAAACGATCATATTCCTTTATCGCGCCAGCAAAATCATAGGCATCTCGCCGCCCCATCCCGGCATCCAGCACTTCTTGGGCGGCCTCATCCGGGGCGCGCAGCCACACTTGCCACATCTCATTCGACACCCGCCTGCCCGCGTTCACATCCGGGGCTGCGTTGGCTTTGGCGAAAAGGTTTAACAACTCTGCGCTTGTGTCCGCAGGTTTGGGGCATTCAGCAAAGGCAGCGCTTGCAAGGGCGGGGGCTGCGATAACAGCCAATATCATCATCAGTTTCATACTTCATCAGATGATGCGAACACCCCTTGGGTCAAGTCGCATCTGCCAACATGGTCTCTTTGACCGCCTCCATCGCCACGTAGGTCGATGTATTTGAAACATGCGGCAAAGATGAAATTGTTTCCCCAAGAAAACGACGATAAGCGGTCATATCCCGGGTGCGTACCTTGAGAAGATAGTCAAAATGGCTGGCGATCATGTGGGCCTGTTCAATCTCAGGCACTTTGGCGACGGCGGTGTTAAATGCCCTTAGCGCCTTTTCACGTGTGTCACTCAGCCGGACTTCGACAAAGGCCACGTGATCTAGGCCCAGTCGAATTGGATCAAGCAGGGCACGGTAACCTAGGATCACCCCGGTTTCTTCCAACCTGCGCAACCGCGCTTGGGTAGGAGATTTTGACAAACCGATGCGTTTGGCCAAGTCTGTGATACTGATGCGGCCATCTTCTGCAAGAACCGCTAGAATCGTTGAATCAAATCGATCCAGTTCAGATTGTTCTTTTTTCATGTAAATCCCCCCAAAAACACGACAAACGACTGCTCTTTAGTCAATCATAAGGTGAAACGCCTAGCTTTCCTAACATATATTAGACGAAACATCATATGGAGCATGTTCATGGCCCGCGATACATCCCTTACTCTGCGTCACAAAATTGATGAAGGCACCTATGCCGACCCCAAGGCGGTGTTGAACACACTGGTGGATACAGCTGCGCTGCCCGCGCCCGAACGCGCTGCGATCAGCGCCAATGCTGCTGGGTTGGTGCGTGACATCCGCGGTGCGACCTCACCGGGTATGATGGAAGTGTTCTTGGCCGAATATGGCCTGTCCACCGACGAAGGTGTCGCCTTGATGTGTTTGGCCGAGGCGCTGTTGCGGGTGCCGGATGCCGATACGATTGACGCTTTGATCGAAGACAAGATTGCGCCCTCTGATTGGGGCCGCCACATGGGCCATTCCACATCATCGCTGGTGAATGCCTCGACATGGGCCTTGATGCTGACGGGACGCGTGTTGGACGATGATCAGCCCGGTCCCGTGCGCCACCTGCGTGCTGCCATCAAACGTTTGGGCGAACCCGTGATCCGTACCGCTGTATCGCGCGCGATGAAAGAAATGGGCCGTCAGTTCGTGTTGGGTGAAGACATCAACGCTGCGATGACCCGCGCGGCTGGGATGGAGAAAAAGGGCTTTACCTACAGCTATGACATGCTGGGCGAAGCGGCACGGACCGAGGCAGACGCCAAGCGCTATCACCTCAGCTATAGCCGCGCCATTTCTGCCATTGCCACAGCTTGCACAGACCCGGACATCCGCAAAAATCCGGGTATTTCAGTCAAGCTGTCCGCCCTGCACCCCCGCTATGAAATTGCCCAAGAAGAATCAGTGATGCGCGATCTGGTGCCACGTCTGCGCGCCCTTGCTTTGCTTGCGAAATCAGCAGGTATGGGCCTGAACGTCGACGCAGAAGAGGCCGACCGTCTTGCGCTGTCTTTGGATGTGATTGACCGCGTGATGGGCGAACCCGCGCTGGCAGGCTGGGATGGCTTTGGCATCGTGGTTCAGGCCTTTGGTCCCCGCGCGTCCCGTGTGATTGACGCGCTGTATGATATGGCTAAACGCCACGATCGCCGCATCATGGTGCGTTTGGTCAAAGGTGCGTATTGGGACACTGAAATCAAACGCGCCCAAGTTGAAGGCGTTGATGGCTTTCCTGTCTTTACTCAAAAAGCCGCGACTGACGTGTCCTATATCGCCAATGCCCGCAAATTGTTGGGGATGACCGACCGTATTTATCCGCAGTTTGCCACGCACAACGCGCATACGGTCGCTGCGGTGCTGCACATGGGTGACGATCCAGAAGCCTACGAATTCCAGCGCCTGCACGGCATGGGAGAAACCTTGCATAACCTTGTGATGCAACAAAACGGCACGCGCTGCCGCATCTATGCCCCTGTTGGCGCACACAAAGATTTGTTGGCCTACCTTGTACGGCGTTTACTCGAAAACGGCGCGAACTCTAGCTTTGTGAACCAAATTGTCGATGAAAGCGTCCCGCCAGAAGTGGTTGCCGCTGATCCGTTCGAACAGCTTGGCACGTCAAATGTCAAAATCCCAACCGGGCCAGAGGTATTCTTGCCGCTGCGTGCAAACGCGATTGGTTTCGATCTGACCCATACGCCAACCTTGGCAGCAATCGAGGCTGCGCGCGCACCGTTCAAGGCGCATAAATGGGAGGCTGTGCCGCTGCTGGCGGGTGAGGCAAAACCACAAAAAGCCGTCAAAGTGATGAACCCAGCCCATCCCACCAAATCACCGGGCACCGTGCGCAATGCATCGATTGAGGATGTGGCAACAGCCCTTGAGATGGCCGCGCCTTGGGATGCGCCACTGGCGACACGTCGCGCCGTTTTGTTGAAAGCAGCGGACCTGATCGAAGAAAACTACGGGGAAATCTTTGCCCTACTCACCCGTGAAGCAGGCAAAGGTCAGCCCGATTGCGTGGCTGAACTGCGTGAAGGTGTTGATTTTCTGCGCTATTATGCAGCACAGGCCACCAACACCCCGGCGGCAGGCATCTTTACCTGCATTTCACCGTGGAACTTCCCCATGGCAATTTTCTGCGGCCAAATCTCGGCGGCTTTGGCGGCGGGCAATGCTGTGCTGGCGAAACCAGCAGAACAAACGCCACTGGTTGCGCATTTCACCGTTGGCCTGCTGCATCAGGCGGGCGTGCCGCGCTCTGCCTTGCAGTTGCTGCCCGGTGGCGGTGACATCGGTGCTGCGCTCACCTCTGATCCGCGCATTGGCGGCGTGGCCTTTACCGGGTCCACCGCCACCGCGATGCGCATTCGTGCGAATATGGCGGATCACTGCGCCCCCGGCACACCACTGATTGCGGAAACTGGCGGCTTGAATGCGATGATCGTCGACAGCACGGCCCTGCCTGAACAGGCCGTCACAGCGATTGTTGAATCTGCCTTCCAATCTGCGGGACAACGCTGTTCTGCGCTGCGGTGCCTCTATGTTCAGGAAGACATTGCAGAGGACCTGACCAAAATGCTGCTTGGCGCGATGCAGGCGCTTAGCATTGGTGATCCCTGGAATCTGTCCACTGATGTTGGCCCGGTGATTGATGAATTGGCCCGCAAAGGTATTGCAGATCACGTAGATATCGCGCGCGCCGAAGGTCGGGTTATCGCTGAAATGCAAACACCCGAAGGTGGGACATATGTGGCACCCGCCATTCTAAAGGTGAACGGCATTGGTGACATGAAGCGCGAAATCTTTGGGCCAATCCTGCATCTTGCGACATTCAAAAGCCACGAGTTGGACAAGGTGATCGACGACATCAACGCCACCGGGTACGGCCTGACCTTTGGCCTGCACACCCGCATTGATGATCGCGTCCAACACGTGTCAGAGCGTATTCACGCGGGCAACGTCTATATCAACCGCAACCAGATTGGTGCAATTGTGGGCAGCCAACCCTTTGGTGGTGAAGGTCTTTCTGGGACCGGACCAAAGGCTGGCGGTCCAAACTATCTGCCACGCTTCAGCGCGCCTGATGCGCAGGAAACAACTGAGGCGTGGGATACCCCGCAACAAGACATGCCCGCCCTGCCGCGTCCCGATACCAAACCGATTGAAACATTGTCGATGCCGGGGCCGACAGGCGAATCTAACCGCTTGTCCACCTTGCCACGCACAGCACTGCTGTGCATGGGACCGGGCCAGGAAACTGCCTTTGCGCAGGCCCGTGCAGTGGCGGCACTTGGCGGTCATGCGGTTACGGCAACAGGTCAGATCGACCCTGCAACACTGAGCGATGGTCCTGCTTACGGCGGTATCCTGTGGTGGGGTGACGCAGATACAGCGCGCGAGATTGAGCAAGCGCTGGCCAAGCGCAGCGGGCCGATCCTACCGCTGATCCGGGGTCTGCCTGATACCGCACGCGTGCGCGCAGAACGCCACGTCTGTGTCGACACCACTGCCTCTGGTGGGAACGCCGCCCTGTTGGGCGCGGCTGGATAAAACTCAACGGCTCCGGTTTAAGCGCCGGGGCCTCTTGACGCTATCCGCACAATCGCCCAGCGTGACGATATGTTTCCAATACGCGATCACAACCCGTCTGGGCGCACGCCCTATGTCACTTACGCGCTGATGTTCGCCAACATCGCGATATTCCTCAGCTATGTGACGATCCTATCTGACAACCGCGCCACTTATGATTTTTACAATGCGTGGGCGCTGGTGCCTGCGAAACTGTCCTATGGTGACGGCTACGCGGGCCTGATTACCTCAATGTTCCTGCATGGTGGCTGGCTGCATCTGGCGGGTAACATGTTGTTTCTGTGGATATTTGGCGACAACATCGAAGACGAGATGGGTCATATCCCTTACCTGTTATTTTACCTCGCTTGCGGTATCGCTGCCGGGCTTGGCCAAGTGGTGACTGAACCCTCCTCAATCGTCCCCATGGTCGGCGCTTCAGGCGCGATTGCGGGTGTTATGGGAGGATACCTTTTGCTGTACCCCAAGGCCAAGGTCGATATCCTGATCATCTTTGTTGTGTTTTTTCGCATCTTTCCGATCCCTGCTTGGATCATGCTGGCGATCTGGTTTGCGATGCAGTTCTTTGGCGGCTTGGCTGCGGATGCTTCCCAAGGCGGTGTCGCCTATTGGGCGCACGCGGGTGGGTTTATTGCGGGATTGGTCTTTACCTTACCGTTCTGGCTGCGTCGCGGCGGTGTTGGGTTCTGGAATCGAACAGACGGCCACCCCCCACATCCCCCTGCAACCTATCCAACGGTAAAAAGCAGTATCCCTAGGATAAAACGCAAATGAGTGATGCATCTGTGAACGTGCGCGCGACATGTCACTGTGGCACGGTCGAATTAGAGGCCACTTTGCCATTTGGGTTTGACGATATTGGGCGCTGTACATGTTCGTTTTGTGCACGCCGTCAGGCCGCTGCGGTTACGGCCATCGCAAGCTCTGTAAAGGTCATAAAAGGTGCTGAGAATCTGACGCTCTACAGCTGGAATACCCATACAGCGCAGCATTATTTCTGCAAGACCTGTGGAATTTACACACACCACAAACGCCGCGCCGATCCCAGCCAATGCGGGATCAACCTAGGGTGCATTGAGGGCGTAAACCCTTGGGATTATGACCCAATTCGCTGGTCAGATGGCATCAACCACCCATCCGACCGCTAAGAGTTCGTTACCCCCTTAGCATCCGTCAGATGTACCCTCTGACGATTTTCGCAAAGCCAGAGAAGATCGCGTCATTTGAACACACAATCTCGCCGTCCGCGACGATATCGCCACCCGGCTTCATCGGTTCAACCAAACCACCGGCTTCTTTGACAATGATCACACCAGCGGCCAAATCCCATGGCTTTAGACGCCGTTCCCAGAAGCCATCATAGCGACCTGCGGCGACATAGGCCAAATCAAGGGAAGCAGCACCCCAGCGCCGCACGCCCGCACAGACAGGCAGCAAGCGCGCGAGGTCTTGCAATGTGTCGGGCAAATCGGCGCGCCCCGCAAAAGGCAATCCGGTCGCGAAAATCGATTCAATCATCCGGTGGCGGCCAGAAACCCGGATACGGGTTTCGTTCATCCAAGCGCCTGCACCCTTTTCGGCAAAGAACATCTCATCCTTTGCCGGGTCATAGACCACGCCAGCAACGATCTGTCCCTTATGCTCAAGCGCGATGGAAACCGCCCAATGCGGCAACCCGTGCAAGAAATTTGTGGTGCCATCCAATGGGTCAACGATCCAGCGCCGCGTCGGGTCTTGGCCCTCTTCTTCGCCACCTTCTTCGGCCAGCCAGCCATAGGTGGGGCGCGCGCCCATCAAATCGTCCTTGAGGATCTTCTCAGCGCCAATGTCAGCTTTGGATACAAAATCACCAGCGCCTTTGACAGACACCTGCAAGTTTTCAACTTCGCGGAAATCCTTGATCAAGGCCCGGCCCGCACGGCGCGCCGCTTTGATCATGATGTTGAGATTTGCACTGCCAACCATTGTCCGTATCCTTTGACGTATCAAGCGCTGCGTATAGGCGCGGGGTGCATGATTGCCAAGGGGGGCGTGGTGGAAAGGTAGATGTACATTACCCAAGTTCGTTTTGCTTCGCAGCAAGGGCATCGACGCGGTATCGCAGAAGCCAAGTTTACCCTTGATGAGTGACTTGATGAAATTCGGGCACGAGATCAAAATGATGACCGTTCGGTATCGCTTTAGCGGCGACTTTCAAACACGACGTTACGTTGCGTCTTCAATTCTAAGATTACTGATCGCGGAACTGTTTTTCAGCAGTTCTCGCAGTGTAGCCGCGAGTTTTTCGACATCATTTCGAACATTTATCTTCTTGAAGAACCTTCGAATGATTGGCTTATCTGGAGTGATGAAAATGCGGTGTTCAGTCTGTCCGTCAAATTCCTCTTGAGTGTTTGAGCAGCCAAGGCCAAGAGTGAATTTACCGTCATGCTCCAACTCCATCCAGTGCCCCCAATCTTCCTGACATTGAGTTTTGAACGGATAACCGCGTTGTGCCAGTTCCCTTTCTAAAAAACGCGCAAGTTCTAGCGCATACAGGCCAGGATTGATGAAATCATCATGCCACTCATCAAGTTCGCCGGGTGTCGCGGAAAACGTGGCCGATGTAAAAAGAAAGAGAGTTTTCACGAAATTCGTTCCTAACGAAGCGCTTTATGATTCTACTTTTTTAGCAAAAAATTGTGGCTAATGTTGGCATCGAATGGCTGAGAATGACAGAGTCAGTGGTTGACCTCTGTGACGCGCAAGAGAGTAGATATTTCAAATAACATCAAACCGACTGTAACTTACGCGCCTCTTGCCCAGCCAACGCCAACAGCTGATCCATGAACGGCTTGCCCAGATCATCGCTGCGCACAGCTGCATAAAGCCTGCGCGTCACACCGTCTTTGGTCAGGGGCCGTGTGATATAATCAGAGCTATATTTAACCTCACGTACCACCCAGTCGGGCAGCACTGACACCCCCCTGTTTGACGCAACAAGCAGTAAAATAACGGCTGTCAGTTCCACTTGGCGGATGGATGCGGGTTCTACCTTGGCCGGGATCAACAACTGGCTGAATACATCCAGGCGGGTGCGTTCGACCGGATAGGTGATCAGCGTTTCACCGCGAAAATCCGCCGCTTCTATAAACGGTTTGGCTGCCAAAGGATGGGTACTGGCCGCAACAAACACCGCATTATAATCAAAAAGTTCAACAAATTCGACGCCCGGTAATTCCTCTGGATCGGAACTAACCACCAGATCCACCTCTTCGCGCAACAATGCGGGCAGCGCGTCAAAAGCCAGACCGGGGCGAATATCAACATCTACATCCGGCCAAGAACGGCGGAACTGTTCCAGCACCGGGAACAGCCATTCAAAACAGGCGTGACATTCAATTGCGATATGCATCCGCCCGGTGCTGCCGTCGCGCAATCCGCTAAATTCATCCTGCAACGCCTGTACTTGCGGCAAAACTTGCATCGCCAACTTTAGCAGTCGTTGTCCTGCGGGTGACAGCTTGAGCGGTTTTGAACGGCGCACAAACAATTCAACGCCCGCCTGATCCTCCAAGCCCTTCACCTGATGGCTGAGCGCGGATTGCGTGATGTTCATCTGCTCTGCGGCACGTGCCAACCCGCCAGCCTCGTGAATGGCTTGAATAGTGCGCAGGTGACGGAACTCGATATGCATATTGAGGTGATCCTCATGTTCAAGATGAAAGTTATGAATTTGTCTCACATCACATTTCGTGAGACAAGAGGTCAACAACAAATCAAGGATCAGTCCAATGACCACGCCGAATGTATCATTTGAAGTATTCCCACCCCGCACCGTCGATGCGGCGTTCAAGCTTTGGGACACAGCACAGGCATTGGCACCGCTGGCACCACGCTTTTTCTCGGTAACATACGGCGCAGGTGGATCAACGCGCGATCTGACCCATGATTCAGCCCATGTACTGCGCCGCACCTCTGGATTGCCTGTTGCAGCACACCTGACCTGCGTTGGCGCCAGCCGCGCTGAAACATTGGAAGTCGCTGAAAGCTTTGCAAAGGTTGGCGTTACCGACATCGTGGCACTGCGCGGTGATGCAGAAGATGCAGCCGCCGGGTTTATCCCACACAAAGACGGCTTTAATGATAGCTGTGAATTGATCGAAGCTTTGGCGGGCACCGGCAAGTTCAACATCCGCGTGGGTGCTTATCCTGATCGCCACCCAGAAGCATCCGACCAGAAAGCCAACATTGAATGGCTAAAGCGCAAGTTTGACGCTGGCGCAGACGAAGCGCTGACACAGTTCTTCTTTGAGGCAGACACGTTTCTGCGGTTCCGAGATGATTGCGTCAAAGCGGGCATCGACAAGCCGATCACACCCGGCATCTTGCCAATCGTGAACTGGAAATCAGCCCGCAAATTTGCAGACCGCTGTGGCGCATACATTCCTGATTGGGTGGATCAAGCCTTTGACGCGGCAGTACGCGATGACCGTCATGACCTGCTTGCAACGGCAATGTGCACAGAATTGTGCAGTGAATTGGTCGATGAAGGCGTCGAGAACCTGCACTTTTACACGTTGAACCGCGCCGATCTGACCCGCGACGTTTGCCGCGCTTTGGGTGTGACACCACAGGTCACCTTGTCAGACGTTGCGTAACACAACCGTGTAACACCTTGCCCCGACAGGCAACTCTCTCATAGCATCTTCGGCAGCACCCCTGCCGGAGATTTTTATTTTGCCCCGCATCGCACAATCGCCTGACGACTTGCTTAGCCAATCTGAGGTTTTGAGCCTCTCGGGCCTAGAATTCATGCAACAGATTTTGGATGGGACAACCCCCGGCCCGCCCATTGGCCAAACCATGGGCTATGCCCTGCATGCTGTGGGTGACGGGCGCATCACCTTTCGCGGGACCCCAGAATTCAACGTTACCAACCCAATGGGCACCGTACACGGGGGCTGGTATGGTACGTTACTGGACAGTGCCATGGCCTGCGCCGTCATGACCAAAGTGCCGCGCGGATCGGTTTACACAACGCTTGAATTCAAAGTGAATATTTTACGGACCATCCCTCTTGGGATGCAGATCGATTGTCTTGGTGTGATAGATCACGTGGGCCGTTCAACCGGCGTGGCGCACGGAGAGATTCGCGGTGTTGAAGATGGCAAACTGTATGCAACAGGTTCAACCACCTGCATCATCATGAAATTGGCTTAGGGTCTGCTGGCCCCTAGGGCTTTGCCGCGCCAACTGGCCAGCTAAGTTTGCTTAATTTACGGCTTTTGCCAGATCCACGTGCACGTTCCTCCACGCTTTCATGCAACCGCTCGGATGCATCCCGCCCGACAATCCGTTTGCGTCGCGTCATGAAAATTTTGCCAAATCCGCGCCAATTTCCGACAGACGGCGCATGTGCATCTTGGGCAAAGCGCAGCTTCCATCCCGCAGGCAGCGGTAAGCCACATTCCTCGGCCCGCGACATTATCCAAACCAGCGGGATATTGGCCAATGGGCGCGCGGCCTCATAGCCATTTAACTGCCCGCCGACGTCACCATGGCTTCCGGGAAACCAGACTTGTTCGACACGTCCCTCAAAGCCCTCATGTGATTCCCAAAGGACCGGTTTGTAAGCAACACGGGATTCGTTCAGCGCCAGTGCATGAAATCCGTTTTTGACAATTCCGCTAAGGTCATGATTGTGAAACGCATGTAGATGCTCTGATAGGCGCCAAAATACCGGCGCATTGATGCCAAGGGATTTAACCGTATCCCAGGCACCGATCATCTCAATCTCGGTGGTTTCATGGCAATATGCTTTGGAAAAAACTGCCGCCGCGGCCCCCTCTGGATCACATTCATAATGTCGATACACATCGCGAATTTTGCTTTCGGTTGCATGTTCCGCGCGCAAAAGCCCGACTTGATCAATGACCCCGGCAAGGCTGCGCACTGCATAGGCCCCGCGTGAATAGCCCAACAGATAGATCTGATCGCCGGGGTGATATCGCGAAGCTAAATAGCCATAGGCGCGCCTGATCTGGCGGTTGATCCCCCTGCCCATCACCACGTCACGCGCAGAACGCCAATCGATCCATTGCAAGCCCGGCTCGTAATAGATCGACAACCTGCTGCCCATTTCACAGGCTAATTTATATGCCAATCCTGCATTGGTCTCCCAACCCGACTCCAGTGAAGACATCGTGCCATCCAGAATGATCACATGGGTCACAGCACCGCGGCGCGGCCCAAAATCTGAGGGCGGCCTACGCCAAAGACTACCAAACAAACGGCGCAACAAAGGGGTCGGATTTGGTTTACTCACATCTGTGCCTTTACCATTTCCCTGATCTTTACCGCCTTTTCAAAGTGGTTCAATTGATGGGTCTTGATCCACCATGTTGCGGCTTCCATCAGCAGATCAGGATCATCATTGCGATTGGCAAAGAATGCATAAAAAGAAAGCCCAACGGCCTCACCTTTTTGGGCGATCTTTGCATCACAAACGGCAATGACCTTGTCACGCAAAGTGGCCCTCATGCGAATAACCAAAAGCAACGCAATTGATCACGCCGCCGCATTTCGTGAAACCGCGCAACCATGTTATTCTGCGACAAGTCTGTCACCGTTCAGCAGCTCCCAAACTCTGTGAGGTGTGAACGGCATATCCGCCTGATGCACCCCATGTTCCCACAACGCGTCCTGTACCGCATTCGCAATGGCCGCCATTGACCCAACTGTGCCTGCCTCGCCGCAGCCTTTTATGCCCATGATATTGGCGGTGGACGGGACAGGTTCAGATATAAACTTAAAGCTTGGTAAATCTGCGGCGCGCGGCATGGCATAGTCCATGAACGATGCCGTGAGCAGTTGACCGTCGCCGTCGTACACAACGCGTTCCTGAAGGGCTTGCCCTACCCCTTGGGCGACACCGCCGTGCACCTGCCCTTCGGCAAGCATCGGGTTGATAAGATTGCCAAAATCGTCAACGACAGTGTAACGATCTGTAACCACCACACCTGTTTCTGGATCAATCACCACCTCTGCAACATGAACGCCATTTGGGAAACTACGCGCATCTAGCTTGACGCGTTCGTGATGCATCATGAGGTCCTCACGGCCCTGCGCACGTGCCATTTCCGCGACCTCTAACATGGTTGGGGTCAGGTTAGACCCCTCCGCGCGGAACCGTTCATCATCAAAGACAATGGCGCTTGCAGGCACACCCATTTCATCCGCCAAAAACGCGCTGAAACCTTCGGTGATCTTTGCGACTGTGGCCAATGTCGCGCTGTTTTGCGTGGTAACAGATCGCGAGCCACCTGTGCCGCCGCCCTGTTTGATCAGGTCACTGTCGCCCTGCACAACATTGATAAGATGCGCCGGAATACCCGTCTGGTCGCTGAGGAAATGCGCATAGACGGTTTCGTGGCCCTGACCGTTGCTTTGGGTGCCGACATAAATCGTCACGCTGCCATCCTTTTCAAAGACCACTTTGGCCCCCTCAGCAGGGTCGCCCAAAATGCTTTCGATATAGTAACATACCCCCAATCCCCGTAGCAGGCCGCGTTTGGCATCCGTGGCTTTACGCGCCGCAAAACCTGCCCGATCCGCTTCGATTTCGACCCTGCTCAACAGGCGGTCAAATTCACCCACATCATAGGTTTCGCCCGTCGCAGCCTTGTAGGGCATCTGATCAGATTTGATAAAATTGATACGGCGTAATTCCCATGGATCCACCCCAAGTTCACGGGCCGCGCGGTCGATCAAACGCTCAAGCACATAAATTGCCTCGGGGCGCCCAGCGCCGCGATAGGCATCCACCTGGGCGGTGTTGGTGTAATAGCCCTCAACCTGCAACCACGTGGTTTGCACGTCATAAGTGCCCGCCAAGACCCGACTGAACAAAGATGTCTGAATGACCTGAGCAAACTGCGAATTATAGGCCCCAAGGTTACATTTGGTGTGCACACGATAGGCGGTGATCTTGTGATTTTCATCAAAGGCAAATTCAGCAAACGACGTCAGATCACGCCCGGCGCTGTCGCTTAACATGGCTTCGGTACGCTCTGACATCCAGCGCACCGGACGACCCAACACACGCGCGGCAGCAGCAATACAAAGAAATTCAGGATGGGCCATCCCTTTCATGCCAAATCCGCCACCCGTGTCAGGGTTTGTGACCCGCACGTCTTTGGCAGACAGGCCAAAGGCTTTGACCAGATTGTCCTTGGGCACCCAAACACCTTGGCCATTGTTTGCCACATGCAGACGTGTGCCATCCCATTCGGCGTAACAGCCCCGTGGTTCCATTGAATTCACAATGATGCGGTTGTCGCCAACCTCAAGCGACACAGTTTTCGCGGCGACGTCAAATGCCGCTTGCGTCGCACCCTCATCGCCCAGCCCCCAATCAAAGGCGCAATTGTTTGGTGCCTCAGCATGCAATGCCTCGCCGCCTTTGCAAATATCCATCTTTGCAGGCAGGTCATCGACGTCAAACAGGATCAGTTCAGCAGCATCGCGGGCCTGTTCATATGTATCCGCAACAATCAGTGCGACGGATTCACCAACAAAGCGCACCTTATCTTTGGCAAGCACTGGTCGCATAGGAGCTGCGGCTTTGGTGCCATCGCGGTTGGTCAAAATCGACGCAGGCATCGCCACATTCATTCCAGATGCTTCCAGATCAGCGCAGGTCAGCACAGCATGCACACCCTCTGCCGCGCGCGCATCTGCCACGTCCAATTCGCTGATCACACCATGAGCAAACGTTGAGCGGAAAAAATATCCGTGCACCGCATCTGCCGGAGAAATATCATCAACATAGCGACCATGCCCGGTCAGAAACCGCAAATCTTCGACCCGTTTGATCGACTGACTCTTGCCAAATTTTTCCATGATGTACTGCCTCTGCCTGCCATATCTGCGCCTCAGCAAACATTAGCGGGCAAAAGCGGACTGTCCAGTGCCGGAGCGTTGCTCGCTGCTTACGCCAAACGCGCAACCATTTCGACGTGACGCAGACCGTAGCCATTAAACGCCGTGCTCATTGAAATCGAATAGGCCCCCATGCCACCAAACAACACATAGTCTCCGATACATGTATCATTGGGCAACGGCAGGCCATCGGGCAAGCGATCCAGTGAATCGCACGTGGGGCCAAAGACAACGCGCGATCTGCTCTTGCCAGTGCGCGGGCCGTTTGGCCCCAGTACGCTGACCAATGCGCACAGCCCCATGTCGCGCAAATCAGGCAATCCGCCATAAATCCCATCATTGAGGAAAACCACATCACCTTTGGCGCGCATCCCCTTGATCCGCGTCGCCAATACGCAGGCGTCCGCAACCATTGCGCGGCCCGGTTCACACAGCAAGGCAGGCGTATTTGCCCCAAAGGCAGATGTCAGCGCCTTTTTAACGCAGGCAAACACTGCCGTATGATCCGGTGCGCCAAATCCGCGATCCGCAGCAAATCCACCGCCAATGTTAATCCGCGCCAGTTTCACACCCGCCATCGCCGCGATGCGTGCGGCCTCAATGACATAGCTGCCCCATGCAGTTGGATCATCACACTGCGTTCCGGGATGAAAACAAACCGAAGGCGTGAACCCCATCGCAGCAACCTTGCGCAATATCTTTGCGGCTTCATCCGGGCTTGCGCCAAACTTTGACCCAAAATCATAGGCCGCGCCTTTGATGGGCAACGCAAACCGCACAGCAACTTCCTTATCGCGCGGCACGCTATCCAGTTTTGCCAACTCACTCAGATCATCAACCGACCAGCTTGAAACATGCGCAGCGATACCCGCCGCGACCTCAGCTTTTGAGCGCACGGGATTGTTGTAATGCAACACCGCCTGTGGACAAGCAGCGCGCACCGCCGCCATTTCTGCCGGGGATGCCACATCAAAGCTGGTGATCCCGGCGGCCACTAAATTGGAAAGTACTTCAGGACGGTCATTGGCCTTCACCGCATAGGTGACCAATCCGTCAAACCCAGCCTGAAACCGCCGGGCCGTGTCTTGCAAAACAGAGGGCGCAAAAAACAAGATCGGGGCATCTGGACTGTACTGCGACAAATACTCTGCGGGAGTCGTCATTAAGGGGCGGGAATACTGCATCAAGGCCTCGCTGTTGGTGTTTCCTCAAATAAATGTGAGATAGATGTCGAAATCACGTACCAGATCGATTAATATGATCTTAATTTACATCATTGTGACGAAGAAATCATGCAATTAGACGAAACTGACCAAGCTTTAATCGCATCCCTTCAAACCAACGCACGCCAGCCTATTGCCGATCTCGCGCGGATGCTGGGCCTTGCACGTACCACCGTTCAGGCCCGTCTTGAGCGGCTAGAGCGGCAAGGCATAATCGCAGGGTACACCGTACGCTTGGGTCAGTCCGCACAATCATCCCTGCGCGCAACGGCACTTGTAAGCATCGAACCTCGCACGGGTCCGGCGGTTTTGGCCCGCCTGCGGTCCTTGCCAAATGTGCAAGTGGTCCACACCACTTCTGGCCGCTTTGACCTGCTGGTCCAGATCGCCGCCGACACCACGCAAGAACTCGATGAAACATTGGATAAAATTGGCGAAGCACGCGGCGTGAAAAGTTCAGAAAGCCTGATCCATCTCAGTACAAAGCTGGACCGCAGTGGGTAAAAGTGTCACCCATTCTAAGGAATACAACTCACACCGGGAGCGCATCACATGGATCAAGTCAAATTCACCCAAATGAAAGACGGCACCCGCGCCGAATACGAATTCCTGACCGAACATGAGGTTGAATACACCAAAGGCACCGCTGATCGCCTGCTGGACGCGCTGGTGTCCCTTGACGAAAGCCTATCAGGCTACCAAGTCACCCGCCTCGGCCATTCTTTGCAATCCGCGACCCGCGCCCACCGCGACGGCGCAGACATCGACTGGGTAGTCTCAACCCTGCTGCACGACATTGGCGACATCTATGCCCCCTACAATCACGATGAATACGCCGCCTCAATCATCCGCCCCTTTGTGCGCGAACAATGTGCATGGTGCGTACAAACCCATGCGGATTTCCAGATGATCTATTACGGCCACCACCTCGGGGCCGACCCCAACAAACGTGACCGCCACCGCGACAGCCCTTATTTCGACGATTGCGTGGCATTCTGCGAACGCTGGGACCAAAGCAGCTTTGATCCCAATTATGACACACTTCCGCTCGACTTTTTCCGCCCGATGGTACGCGAAGTCTTTGCCCGCACGCCCTATGACCCAAACATCATCCGCCCCGGCGCACGTGAACCGCTGCACAGCCACTGACTTCTATTTCATCTAGCCAAATAAACTCAAACCCCAACCAACCCAGTGCACAAGCCATTCGGGGGGGGGTAAACGGGTCGGCGGGCGGGGCAATCTGCGCCCAAGCGCAGGAGCGACGCAGGCCGCCCTTTCCCTTCCCCCCCATGTCCGCTAAATCACCCGTCAAACGCATACGGGATGATGACCATGGCACTCGACAAGACATTTAACGCGGCCGAGGCCGAAGCACGGCTTTACGCCGCTTGGGAAAAAGCAGGCGCATTCAAGGCAGGTGCAAACGCCAGCCGCGATGAAACCTTTAGCATCGTGATCCCGCCACCCAATGTCACCGGATCGCTGCACATGGGCCATGCGTTCAACAATACCTTGCAGGATATTTTGACCCGCTGGCACCGGATGCGCGGGTTTGACACGCTCTGGCAGCCCGGCACCGATCACGCAGGGATCGCCACGCAGATGGTGACTGAACGCGACATGGCCGCGAACGGTGAACAAACCCGTCGCGACATGGGCCGGGATAAATTCCTCGAACGCGTCTGGCAGCAGAAAATCAAATCACGCGGCACGATTATTGGGCAACTCAAACGCCTTGGCGCGTCCTGCGATTGGGACCGCGAGGCGTTTACGATGTCCGGCGCGCCCAATGCCCCCGAAGGCGAGGACGGCAATTTCCACGACGCCGTGATCAAAGTCTTTGTTGAGATGTATAACAAAGGCCACATCTATCGCGGCAAACGTCTGGTCAATTGGGACCCGCACTTTGAAACCGCGATCTCTGATCTTGAGGTCGAGTCCACCGAAGTTGATGGCCACATGTGGCATTTCAAGTACCCGCTCGCGGGTGGTGCGACCTATGAGTATGTCGAGAAAGACGAGGACGGCAACGAGACATTGCGCGAGACCCGCGATTATATCTCAATCGCCACCACGCGCCCCGAAACCATGCTTGGGGACGGCGCGGTAGCAGTTCATCCATCAGATGAACGGTATGCGCCAATCATCGGAAAACTATGTGAAATTCCGGTTGGACCAAAACAACACCGCCGGATGATTCCGATCATCAC
Source organism: Sulfitobacter sp. (assembly GCA_049794015.1). Classification (GTDB taxonomy): domain Bacteria; phylum Pseudomonadota; class Alphaproteobacteria; order Rhodobacterales; family Rhodobacteraceae; genus Sulfitobacter. The sequence goes on from JBARCK010000061.1 coordinate 131,978, forward strand.
GGATGAATATCCAGACAAAGATTTTGGATCAGGTGCCGTGAAAATCACTGGTGCGCATGACTTTAATGACTACGGCGTCGCCACCCGTAACAACATCCCGCTGTACGCGCTGATGGATACCCGTGGCGCGATGCGGTCCGATGGGCTGCCTTACGCAGACGCGGCCAAGCGTGCAGGCGCAATTGCAGACGGGTCCGAAGAAGCACCCGCCGATGCGACCGAGATCAACCTCGTACCAGATGACTATCGCGGGTTGGACCGTTTTGAGGCCCGTAAGAAAGTGATCGCGGAAATCACCGCCGAAGGTCTGGCCGTGATGGTCTCCGTCCCTGTGATTGACGAGGAAGACGGACAAGAAAGTTCCAAGCTGATCCCATTTGTCGAAAACAAAAAAATCATGCAGCCGTTTGGCGACCGCTCCAAAGTGGTGATCGAACCGATGCTGACCGATCAATGGTTCGTGGACACAGCCAAAATCGTTGGTCCGGCCATTGACGCGGTGAAAAATGGTGAGGTCACGATCCTGCCGGAGCAGGACAAGAAGGTGTATTTCCACTGGCTGGAGAACATCGAGCCGTGGTGTATTTCGCGACAACTGTGGTGGGGGCATCAGATACCGGTTTGGTATGGGCCAAAAATCCTTGAGAACCAAACGCAAGACGATGTCTATTACTCAACAGACTATACATTGCCTCCCGCCGAATTTTGCGCTGCCGACGAAGGCGAAGCGCGCAAACTAGCCGAAAATTACTATTCCCTAAGGGGATACCAGCTAAAGTTCGTGGACATAAGTAAGAAACCGTTATTGGACTACATCGATGAAAGCGATCCTGCTAAAGTCGTATGCCTCTACCGAGACCCCGACGTCCTAGACACATGGTTCTCCTCCGGCCTCTGGCCCATCGGCACGCTTGGCTGGCCTGAGCAAACCGACGAACTGGCAAAATACTTCCCCACCTCCGTCCTAATCACCGGCTTTGACATCATCTTTTTCTGGGTCGCCCGGATGATGATGATGCAATACGCGGTTGTGGATCAAAAGCCCTTTGACACCGTCTATGTCCACGCGCTGGTGCGCGATGAAAAGGGCAAGAAGATGTCGAAATCGCTTGGCAATGTCCTCGACCCGCTTGATCTGATTGATGAATTCGGCGCGGATGCGGTGCGGTTCACCGTGACCTCCATGGCGGCGATGGGGCGTGATTTGAAGCTCTCGACCGCTCGCATTCAGGGCTATCGCAACTTCGGCACCAAGCTGTGGAATGCCCACCGCTTTGCCGAAATGAACGATGTCTTCACCGACACCGCGGCAGTGATGCCAACGCCCCAAGCGACCCTGAACAAATGGATCGTCGGCGAAGTTGCCCGCACCCGCGAGGATGTAGATGCGGCCCTAGCCAACTACCGTTTCAATGACGCCGCAAACACGCTCTATGCCTTTGTCTGGGGAAAGGTCTGTGACTGGTATGTGGAACTGTCCAAACCCTTGTTGCAAGACGACGCACCAGAGGCGGCAGAGACGCGCCAAACAATCGCTTGGGTGCTGGATCAATGCCTGATCATGCTGCACCCAATCATGCCGTTCATCACCGAGGAGTTGTGGCAGACCACGGCAACGCGCGGCAAAATGTTGGTGCATGGTGATTGGCCGACCTACACCACGGCTGACCTGCTGGACGCTGATGCAGACCGTGAACTCAACTGGGTGATTGGCCTGATCGAAAGCATCCGTTCAGCACGTGCGCAGATGCACGTGCCTGCGGGCCTCAAGGTGCCGATGATCGTCACGGAAATGGACGCGGCGGGCCAAGCGGCTTGGGATCGCAACGAGGCGATGATCAAGCGTCTTGCGCGGGTTGAAAGCCTTGAAAAGGCGGATGAATTCCCCAAAGGCACCGTTGCGATTTCCGCACCGGGCGCGACCTTTGGTCTGCCTCTTGCGGGATTGATCGACATTGACGCTGAAAAAGCGCGCCTGCAAAAGTCGCTGGATAAATTGGGCAAGGAAATTAGCGGGTTGAACGGACGGTTGAAGAACCCGAAATTCGCGGCCTCTGCCCCTGCCGATGTTGTGGCCGAGGCCCAAGCCAACTTGGCGGCGCGCCAAGAAGAAGCGGATCAGGTGCAGGCGGCCTTAGATCGTTTGGCTGAAATTGGATGATAGGTGGGGTGGGCAATGCGCCCACCACCCGTTTCAGTCAAACTTTGCGGGTCGTTTGCCGAACTCAGCAGCGATGACTTCCATCTGGTGTGGTTTGCCGAGCAGATCAGATTGCGCGCGGGATTCCGCATCCAGCACGTCATTTTCAGATGCCGTTTGTGCGTATGAAATCAGGCGCTTGGCAGCCTTAATTGCGCTTGGGCTTTTCCCGGCGATTGTTGTCGCCAGTGCAGTCGCAACAGTCAATGGATCATCCGCCACCTCGCTCACCAGCCCCCAGCGTTCCGCCTGTGCTGCATCAATTGCTTCTGCCGTATAGGTCAGGCACCGCAGTACATCATCGCGCACCAGACGCGGCAGCAAAACCATGCCGCCCATATCCGGCACAATGCCCCATTTCATTTCCATAACCGCCAGTTTGGTGTCAGGGGCTGCAATCCTGATGTCCGCGCCCAGCGCCAGTTGCAGGCCCGCACCATAAACAGCGCCGTGTAGTGCCGCGATGACAGGGATGTCGAGCCGCGCCCAGATCATCGCGACCTCTTGCCATTGATTGGTGGTCCCATTGCCGTGGGTGCGCGGCATGATCAATTCTGCGGGGTCCTTGCCAATCATCGCGGACAACCCACCAATGTCGATGCCAGCGCAGAACGCTTTGCCTTCACCAGACAAGACAACCACACGTGCGCCTGACTCCGCAACTTCTGCGCCTGCGGCAATAATGGCGTCGATCATATCTTGATCCACGGCATTCATTTTATCAGCCCGGGTCAGGCGGACGAATGCGATGTGGTTTTCGTAGGTGATGGATACGCGGGCCATGGGCTTCTCCTGAAAAGGTGTCGCCATAACAGCGTATTCAGTACAAACTGACCAGCCCTACGTCACGGCACATGCTTTACGCGCGCCTTACGGCACTTGCTTTCGGCGCGCCTTACGGCACTTGCTTTAAGCGCGCCTTAAGGCACTTGCTTTACGCGTGCCTTACGGCACGACGCGCTCAACCGCCCGCATCATGCCAAGGCCCTTGTCATAGACCAATGTCAAAATACGACGGCCACCGGGATTGGTTGTCACCAAAGGCACAGCCCGCAAAACACCAGCTGCGAGCGTTGCCGCGATAAAACCACGTCTGTTAAGATTTGCCATTTCGATGCCCCTTATTGTTGCGAGCCATTCTCATGTAAGAACGATATGTCACCTTTCCAACCCCTTGCCCCGTAAAGACGGCAGGCTTATCACGTTCATATGACACATTACCGCCTGACCCCGCTTGCCCAATCTCTGCCTGCAACCGTTCCATTTGTTGGGCCTGAAACACAGGAACGTTCCCTCGGGCGTGCCTTTCGCGCCCGCCTTGGGGCCAACGAAAACGTGTTTGGCCCATCGCCCCACGCGATCAAGGCGATGGCGACATGTGATCAATGGATGTACGGCGACCCCGAAAGCCATGATCTGCGCGTAGCATTGGCCGCCCATCATGGCACAACCCCAGATCACATCGTTGTTGGTGAGGGCATAGACGGTCTGCTGAATTATCTGGTCCGCCTGTTTGTCGGACCGGGTGATGCAGTGGTCACCTCGGACGGTGCGTATCCGACCTTCAACTATCATGTCGCCGGATTTGGCGGCACTTTGCACAAAGTTGCGTATCGTGAAGACCACGAGGACCCCGCAGCGCTGTTTGCAAAAGCTGCTGATGTGGACGCTAAATTGGTGTATCTGTCGAACCCCGACAACCCGATGGGAACATGGCACGACGGGCAACAAATCGTGGATGCCATGGATAAATTGCCTTCCGGCAGTCTGCTTTGCTTGGATGAGGCGTATATCGAATGTGCACCCGCTGGCACTGCCTTACCGCTTGGTTTTGATGACCCGCGTGTGATCCGTATGCGGACATTTTCAAAGGCATATGGATTGGCGGGCGCGCGGGTAGGATATGCGATTGCAGCACCCGAATTAATTTCTGCCTTTCACAAAGTACGCAATCATTTTGGTATGAACCGCGCCGCACAAGCCGGTGCCTTGGCTGCGTTACAGGATGTGGATTGGCTGGCCCATGTGCAGCAAGAAATTGGCACCGCCCGGTCCCGCATTGCCGAGATTGCCCAGAAACATGGATTGTCGCCCCTGCCCTCTGCCGCAAATTTTGTAACAATTGATTGTGGGGGCGATGGCAGATTTGCCAAGGCGATCTTGGAAGGGCTGGTTGCACGCGGTATTTTTGTGCGCATGCCCTTTGTCGCCCCGCAAAACCGATGTATCCGGATCAGTTGCGGTGCCGCTGAACACCTAGATGCCTTTGCCGCAGCGCTGCCCGATGCCATCAAGGATGCAGAAAAAAGCTGACGGATTGTCCCGGCACGCTATACTTTTATCGTATACGTTATGAGGCCCCCATATGCGCGATACCCACGACCGCCCCTCAGCCCCAAATTACACCTCCGCCTGCATTGTGATGTTTGGCGTGAATCTGATGTGGATCCTTATGGTCATCTGGGCGGTTTGGGGTTTTCTAGCTGCAGCATGCACCGGATGGGCCGTGAACCACCTGATCAGACGCATCGGCATTGCCCGCAGTTAATGCACCCGCGATCACTTGCGCCGCCGCGTCCAACGCCCCTGCCCCGTGTTCAATGTTCAACGCGCTTAGTCCCGTTTCAATCCCACCAATCATCCCCATGATCATCTGCCCGTTGACGTGCCCCATATGACCAAGCCGAAAAAATCCGTGCCACGCCGGGTCATTGGGTTCAGCCATGCCAAGGCCAATGCCCAAGGTCAGGCCAAGATTGCCTTCAACCCAATTGCGCAAAGCCGTTGCATCGGGTGATTGCAGCCGCAAAGACGTCACCGCATGGCTGCGATAGGCGCGATCTGTCACATTCAATGCAAAAGTACCGCGCGTCGACCATGCCTCGCAGGCCCCCCAAACAGCGCGGGCCAGTATTGCGTGACGCGCCCAAACCTGTTCAATCCCTTCCGCGTGGATCATATCAAGCGAGGCGCGCAGCCCATAAAGGTGCTGGGTTGGTGCCGTGCCGCCGTGATATTGATAGAAATGTTCGGGATGCGCGCGTGGCGACCAATCCCAATACCGGCTCACACGGGGCATTTTTGCACGTACCGCTTCGGCCCTATCATTAAAGAACACAAGCCCGACACCGGGCGGGACCATCAACCCCTTTTGGCAGGCCGTGACCATAACATCGACACCCCACGCGTCCATCTCAAAGCGCTCGCACCCAAGAGAGGCAATACAATCTGCCATCAAAAGTGCAGGGTGATCTGCCGCATCCAAAGTTGCCCTAAGTGCAGCAATATCATTGCGGATTGAGGTCGACGTATCCACGTGCACGCCCAAAACCGCTTTGATTTCATGGGCTTTATCGGCAGCCAATACTTCGGCCACCCGGTCCATATCCATGGGCGATGCTTTCCCAAAGTCGATCATTTCGACCTCAGCCCCAATGCCTGTCGCCATCTCGCCCCAACCAATGCCAAAACGGCCCGTGGCAGGCACCAGCACTTTGTCACCGGGCGCAATCACATTGCACAGCGCGGCTTCCCAGGCCGCGTGACCATTGCCTGTGTACATCGCCACGTGATGTTTGGTGCGCGCCACACGGCGCAGATCGTCCATCAACGCGGGCATCATATCGACCAAAGCACCCGCATAGATATTTGGTGCTGCGCGATGCATCGCGTTCAGCACAGCGTCCGGCATCACAGAGGGCCCCGGAATCGCAAGATACGAACGACCTTGCGCCAAATTTGGGGAATGCGTCATAAAGCAGCCTTTGAAAAGGGGGTTTTGCGCACCATATCCACGCGGGAAGTCGCGTCAACACAGATCACCCACCTCCCGTGCTTGCCCTGACGCCCCACGTTTCGTAAACCAAAGCAACACCGCCCAAAAGGAATGTGGCCGCAGATGAATGACCAAACCTACACATCTGGGCAATTGATGCGCTGGTTGTGGCGTGATTACCTAAAAAAGCACCTGTGGCTTATGGCCCTCGCAGTGTTCTTTATGATCGTCGAAGGCAGCACCTTGGGTGCATTGGCACGCTTGATGGAACCGATGTTTGATCAGGTATTTGTCGCAGGTCAGCGCACCGCGTTAAAATGGGTTGGTTTGTTTCTGCTGGGCATATTTGTTCTGCGCGCCATTGCCGGAGTTGCCCAAAAGGTGCTGCTGACCCGCATTGCGCAACGCACATCGGCGGATATGCGTATTGCATTGCTGGACCGCATGATGCGCCAGGATGGTGCATTTCATCAATCGCATCCTCCTGGGTTTCTGATTCAGCGGGTGCAATCAGATGTGAACGCTGTGGGCGATGTCTGGCGTGCAATCATCACCGGCGCAGGGCGTGATTTCATTGGTCTGTTCGTTTTGCTGGGCGTGGCAATTTCTGTGGACCCGATCTGGGCGCTGCTGGCCTGTATTGGTGTCCCCATTATGGTGTTGCCAGCCGCCCTTGCGCAACGTTTTGTACGTCAACGCTCTCGTGAGGCGCGCGATTTGGGGGCCACCCTTGCCACACGGCTTGACGAAGTTTTCCACGGTATTGTGCAGATCAAACTCAATGCGTTAGAACGCTATCAGGCCCGCCAATATAACGACCTTACCAAGACGTTCGTGCGCACCGAAATACGCGCCGCCTTTGGTAATTCTGCCATTCCCGGCATGATCGACATCATGTCAGGTGTCGGATTTATGGCCGTGATCCTCTATGGCGGCTCCGAGATCATCTCGGGTGACAAAACCATCGGCCAATTCATGACCTTTTTCACTGCAATGGGCTTTGCTTTTAGCCCGCTGCGCCGCCTTGGTGGCATCAGTGGTCTGTGGCAGGTCGCAGCAGCGGCGCTTGAGCGGATCAAAGAATTAATGGACGCTCCGATACGCCTTAAAGAACCAGAAAACCCTGTGCCGGCCCCGACAGGCAATCCTGACATTGAACTCAAAAACGTTGATCTTTCTTACGGTGAGGCCAAGGTGTTGGACGGTATCAGCATGACGGCTGCTGCCGGTGAAACCACGGCCCTTGTTGGTGCATCAGGTGCCGGTAAATCCACCATTTTCAACGTGCTTACCCGCCTTATCGACCCCCAAGCCGGAAGTGTCACCATCGGTGGCGTGCCAACATCCGACTTCGCGATTTCCGATCTGCGCGGTTTGTTTTCTGTGGTGACACAAGAGGCACTGTTGTTTGACGAAACCCTGCGTGAAAACATTATCTTGGGGCGCACAGACGTCAGCGATGAACAATTGCAAGCCGTTTTGAAAGCCGCCCATGTGGCCGACTTCTTGCCGAACCTTGAGGACGGCCTCAATACCCGTGTAGGGCCGCGCGGCTCTGCCTTGTCAGGGGGCCAACGACAGCGGGTCGTCATCGCCCGCGCATTGCTGCGTGACACACCTGTATTGCTGCTGGACGAAGCAACCAGTGCCTTGGATGCACAATCAGAACAAGTGGTTCAGGATGCTTTGGATCGTTTGTCCTCTGGGCGCACGACAATCGTGATTGCCCACCGCTTGGCAACGATCCGCAGTGCCGACAAGATCATCGTGATGGACCGGGGCAAAGTCATGGATGCGGGCACGCACGAAGAACTCTTGGAACGTGGCGGCATCTATGCCGACCTTTACCGTTTGCAGTTCCAAGATGGCAAAACTGTAAGTGATGCCCGGGGTCTACGTGCACAACGCGCCAAAGAACGTGGTGAAAATATAAGTGAGCCCAATCTCATTCAACGCTTAGGACAGGCATTGTTCGGTTAAACCTGATCATTCACCCTTTTCCAAATACCGCCCGTCCCCTCATCGCAGCGCTGGCCCGACACTCACAGGCTCATGCCAGCAGAATGCACCAGAAAAGCCGTCGCGCCGCAGGCGCGTCCTTTGGATCACTTCGGCATGCGATAGCTTTTGGCAAGGGCTTCGGGTGAGGCACCAAAACCATAGCGCGCCAAAGTCCATAGATTACGCCCACCGCGCCGCAACCATCCCTGTTCCTGGTATTTGGCAGCACTTGTGACCGCCTTGATCGGCAACCCAATCAAATGCCCGCGCAAAGCACGCGCCAATGCAACGTCCTCCATCAGGGATTGATCAGGATATCCGCCAACATCATCGTACAAGGCGTGTGGCAACAGCAATCCTTGATCCCCATAAGGCAGCCCCATCCGGCTGCGCAGGTTCGCCCAGCCCGCGACCACATGCCCCGGCAATCCACCTTGATCAAAGCACAGCTGAAACCAACCAGCGCGGTCCGTGTTTAGGTGACGTGTAATCCCTTGGGCCCAGCCCGGCGACAATACAGTATCGCCGTGCAAAACCAGCAACCATTGGCCTTTGGCTGCGGTACAACCACGGCGCAGTTGCCCCCCACGTGACGCAGCGCCATGCAGCACCTCAGCCCCCCACGCTTGCGCAACAGCCCCTGTCGCATCTGTTGATCCGCCATCACTGACGATCAATTCGCGGATCAACCCTGCATCCAATCCTTCGACCAAAGCGCCCAAACATTTGGGTAAGGTCTCTGCCGCATTCAGCGTTGGGATAATCACAGATATTGGTGCCCGCATGCTTACCCCCCTTTAGAATGATGCTTGCAGGCTATATGTCATGCAGAGCAGTCAAAGGACAACAAATCATGACCCAACGCCGCATCTTGCGCCTGACAGGCGACGACACGATGGATTTCCTGCAAGGGCTGATCACCAACGACATAAAGAAAGTGTCACAAGCCCCGATTTATGCAGCGATCTTGACGCCGCAGGGCAAATACTTGGCAGATTTCTTTGTGGCCTCTGATGGTGAAGCCGTGTTAGTGGATGTGGCTGAAGAACTGGGCGATATGCTGATTCAGCGCCTGAATATGTACAAATTGCGGGCAAAAGTGACCATCACGCAGCCAGAACTGTATTTGCACCGAGGTTTAGATGAAACGCCCGCAGACGCCTATGTGGATCCCCGCAGCGCGGACATGGGTTGGCGTGCCTATCGCACCTCACCACAGACAGAAGATACAACAAACTGGGATGCCTTACGGGTCACGCATGTGATGCCAGAAACCGGTATTGAGCTTACCCCTGACACCTTTATCCTTGAAGTCGGGTTTGAGCGTTTGAACGGTGTCGATTTCCGCAAGGGATGTTACGTTGGTCAAGAAGTCACAGCACGCATGAAGCACAAGACAGAATTACGCAAAGGCTTGGCACGTGTTGCGATTGAGGGCACTGCACCCGTTGGCACACCTTTGCTTGCGGACGGCAAGCCCGCAGGCACGTTGTTGACCCAATCAGGTGATCACGCACTTGCTTACTTACGTTTTGACCGCGCGCAGGGACTGATGCAGGCCGATGATGCGAAAGTCACGTGGACCGCGTAGAATCAGAGACCCAAAGGTAGGTCCCCAAACGGCCACAGCCCCGGAAAATCCCGAGGCTGTGTGTTTTGATCATCTATGACGTAGCGTCATGCAATTAGGCGCGTTCTACGTATTCCATGGTCTCTGTGTTCACCACGATGTCTTCATCTTGGCCCACAAATGGCGGCACAGACACGCGCACGCCATTGTCCAGCAGCGCTGGTTTGAACGAATTTGCCGCTGTTTGACCTTTGACAACTGGCTCTGTCTCAACGATTTTGCAGATCACTTTTTGCGGCAAACGCGCGTTCAGTGCTTCTGCTTCGTGATATTCAACCACCACCATCATGCCATCTTGCAAGAACGGGCGCGTGTCGCCCAACAGATCGGCGGGCAGTTGCACCTGTTCATAGGTATCGGTGTCCATCACAATCAGATTACCGTTTTCTTCGTATAAAAACTGCTGATCTTTCTGTTCTAGACGGACTTTTTCAACTTTGTCAGCGCTGCGGAAGCGTTCATTCAGTTTTGATCCATTGCGCAGGTTCTTCATCTCAACCTGAGCAAAGGCACCGCCTTTGCCCGGTTTCACATGATCCACCTTCACAGCCGCCCAAAGGCCGCCGTTGTGTTCAAGGACGTTTCCGGGGCGGATTTCGTTTCCGTTAATTTTGGGCATGCGACAAAACCTTGGCAAAAGCTTGATGATAAGTTGACGCATCCTATATCTGGGTGAAGGAACCCCTGCAAGCAGACGATATATAGTAGCCTCAGTCCACTAAGTTATGCGTCAAATGCATAGGAGTTATGCGATAAAGGTGTATCCGAATCGACGGCAATCAGTCATAAGGAACTTCAAGCCGAAATGACAAGAGCAAGAATAATGGAAAGGACGACGAGATGAAAGATTTCGTTGATGGCACTGCCTTTAACAATGAGCAAGGCAATCGTGCACGCAAACTTTTCGCAGCTGTGGTACTGGCTGCACTAGATGACGCAATTGCGGACGACAAGAAATATGGCAACGGACCAGAGCAGATTGCCCGCTGGGCGCGTTCTCGTGATGGCCGCGAAGTGCTAAGCTGCGCTGGTATTGACCCAAACGAGCGGGTTGTAACCGGTCTGATGGATTTTGTGGGCAAGGGTGTCCGGACTTCTGTTGCGCTGTCGCGTGAAGAATCCGAACGTCGCCATGCTGCACAGCAGGCAGAAGCCGCATAATACTTCCCTCTTTGGGACAAAGAAACGCAGCCTTAGTCAGGCTGCTTTTTTTGTGCCTGACGTACAGTTGGCGTCGTATCTGGCTGGCCCTTTTCCCTCAGATTAATATAGGCCATTTTGTAAGGGTCCGGGGCGGAGTACGAAAATGACCAAAGCGATCATGATCCAAGGCACAGGCAGCAATGTCGGCAAATCAATGATTGTTGCCGGGTTGATCCGCGCTTGCGTTCAACGCGGATTACGCGTGCGCCCTTTCAAGCCACAAAATATGTCAAACAATGCGGCCGTCACGACGGATGGCGGTGAAATTGGCCGCGCGCAGGCCTTGCAAGCCCGCGCCGCAGGGGTTGCCCCCCATACCGACATGAACCCGATATTGCTGAAACCTCAAAGCGCCACAGGCGCGCAGGTGATTGTGCAAGGTCAGATCGCAGGCCACCAAGAGGCGGCTGCATTTGGCAAGAACAAGGCAGCTTTGATGCCCGCAGTCTTACAATCTTTTCAACGCCTTGGGGCAGAATGTGACCTGATCATCGTTGAAGGGGCAGGCAGCCCAGCCGAAACCAACCTACGCAGTGGTGACATTGCCAACATGGGGTTTGCAACGGCGGCTGGCGTGCCAGTGATCTTGATGGGTGACATAGATCGCGGGGGCGTCATTGCGCAAATTGTTGGCACGCAGGCGGTTTTGGACGGGACAGACAATGCGATGGTCCGCGGCTTTGCGGTGAACAAATTTCGCGGTGATCGCAGTCTATTTGATGCGGGGCGCGACGACATTGCACAACGCACCGGTTGGCCGAGCCTTGGGGTGATCCCGTGGTTTGATCAGGCGCACCGCCTGCCAGCTGAGGATGTGATGGACCTGCCTGCACGGGCAAATTCTGGCGGCAGCGGCGTGGTGATAGCGGTGCCGCGATTGCCGCGCATCTCAAACTTTGATGATCTGGACCCACTGGCCGCCGAACCCGGTGTGGATTTGCGGATGATCATGCCCGGCACCCCCCTGCCCGCTGACGCTGATCTGGTGTTGATGGTTGGCAGTAAGGCGACTATTTCTGACCTCGCCGCGTTTCGCGCCGAAGGATGGGACATTGATCTGGCCGCACATGTGCGGCGCGGTGGACATGTTTTAGGCCTGTGCGGCGGCTATCAAATGTTGGGCCAAACCATCGCAGACCCGCATGGCATTGAGGGGCCGCCAAGTACCGTTGAGGGGCTTGGACATTTGGATGTGAACACCGTGATGGCCCCGATAAAGCATTTGTCGCTTAAAACCGGTACGCATCCAGCCAGCGGCACCAGCCTAAGTGGCTATGAAATCCACATTGGGGAAACCAATGGCGCTGATTGTGACCGCGCATGGTTGACCTTTGACGGCAAACCCGAAGGCGCGACAAGCCCCAGCGGCAGAGTTCGGGGCTGTTATATGCATGGGCTTTTTAGTTCCGATGCATTTAGAGGGGCGTATTTGGCGACATTCGGCATTACGTCGTCACTGGACTTTGAAACAGGTGTCGAGGACACACTGGACGCCTTAGCGCAGCATGTTGAACAATATTTTGATGTTGATTTGTTATTGTCGTTGGCAGCAGAGGTTAACGGATAAGGCGGATTTCACCACCTTGGCCATCATTCCAGATCTTGCGCTGTCAATGCACGGTGAATTTCACGACGCACCAATTTGCGGACATTGCGTGTGATCCGTTCACCCAAAGCGCCCTGTAATTCGGATCGTACGATGTCGCTGACCAAATCGCGCAGTGCTTCTTCGTCGATCAGTTGATCGTCCGATGCAAAGGCAAAGCTATCGTCCTCTACCGGGTCTTGCGCTTGTGTGGATTCAGCTGACGGTTCGGACGCCGAGAAAATTTCGTCAGCGTTCTTCTCAACTTGTTTATCCGCAACATCATCCAACGGCGTGCCCATCGCATCGCGCATCACGTCATCTTCCCACGCCATTGCAGGGGCATCCGTACCTGAATAATCGTCCCCTCCCGTGTCGTCGGGTTCCCAGGTATCAGAAATGTTACCAATCGCCGTTTCCAACGCTTCAATCTTGGCGCTTAGACTGGCGGTTTTGACCATGCCAGTATCGTCGTCCACGTCTGCATCCAGATCAATCTGATCTTCTTCACTCTGATCAGTCACAGCTTCGTACATCTCAGGAAGGACGGCATCTGCTTCGCCATCGTGATCTTCATCATCGTCAAAATTATAAGGGTCGGCCTCGTAATCATGTGCAGGATCGTCGAACAACGCCTCATCACCCGACACGGATTCTTGGTCAGCACCAGCCACTTCTTTGCCCTGATCCTCAATCGGATCAGCGACACGCAATGCGGGCGTCAGCACCAAACGATCATTGACGGGTACGGGTTTTTGGGCCTGTAGGGGGCGTTTGTCTTCGGACACCAAGCGGCGGATTGAAGACAGAACATCCTCTACCTCGGCATTTGTGACGGGGTCAGACATATTATTTACCACTCTTTCCTCGACGCACAGTTTAACCCGGCACAGAGATTCTCACAATGGGGTGCAAAAAATTGTCACTCTTTTTGCAAAGCACGCAACACGCGGTCCAATTTTTGCCCCTCACGTGATGCACGAACCGGGCCGTCTTTTACCAGATTGTAATACGCAGCGGGGTCATAATTTTGCACGGGCAGCTTGAGATCTTGAGCGGTCAACTGACCTGTGGATGCCAAAACAGTATAGGCCGCAATGTAGAGACTGGCCCGCGCTGACACGCGCGCAGATTCCGCGTCAAGCAAGGCTTGTTCTGCATCAAGCACATCCAAGGTTGTCCGCGCACCCAAAGTTGCCTCTTCACGGACACCGCGGAAAGCGATACGGGCGGCACGAATTTGGCGTTCAGATGCTTCGAGAACGGCGCGCGCAGATGAAAGGCTGGCATACGCGTTGCCAACATCTTGGCGGACATTATGTGTCACCACATGCAGGTTTGAACGCTGTGCATCACGCTGGGCCATGCTTTTGCGGGCCTGCGCTGACAGGTTCCCACCACCATAAATCGTTTGCCCGACTTCGACGCCAACTGACCCTGTGTGGCTGTAATTGGATGAACTGTAGGTTTCAGTAAGACCAAATTGACCCTTCAATGTAACGGTCGGGGCCATATCGGATTCACGCGCGTTTACCAGTAATTCCGCAGCAGCGACCTGATGTTGTGCGGCAGACATAAGAGGATGACGACGTAGGGCCAAACCCTTTGCGCTTTCCACGTCTGTGCCAATATTGGGCAGGCGTGGCGGCGGGCTAAGGCGGCCAGGTTTGCGCCCAACCGCATTGCGATATTCCTCAACAGCGCGCAGATAATCACCCTCTGCTCCGGCAAGGCCACTGCGGGCCTGTGCCAACTGCGCCTCGGCCAGTGCAACGTCTGTCCGGGTCACTTCGCCCACTTCAAAACGATCCCGCGCAGCGCGTAATTCTTGGGTCAAAAGGCGCAGGTTGTTGTTGCGCAAAGCGACAAATTCAGACGCCTCAATGACACCCATGTATGCCTCAACCGCGCGCAATAGTATCTGCTGCTCAATGTTCAGCAATGTGCCACGGGTGGCCAAAACTGTCTCTTTTGCTGCTTCAATCCGGTACTGGCTGGCACCAAAATCATAGATCAGCAATTCGCCAATCAGACTGATTGTGGCGGAAAGGTTGTCCGGGGAGGTCGTTGTCGGTGACGCGCTGCTGCGCACAGTGCCAAAACTTTGTGTCAGGCTCGCCGCCCAGCGCAGTACCGGTTTCAGCGATGAACCGGCAATTGCAACATCTTCGTCTGCTGCGCGCAGAACCGCACGGTTTTGTTCAAGCAGACCAGAATGAGTATAGGCCCCCACCAATGCATCCGCGAGCGTTTCTGCGGATGCCAGACGCGGTGCTGTTAATCCTGCCGCGACAAGGACAATCGCCAGAAATGGGCGTGCTGTTTTCAGATGTTTGCTCAACGTCATGACAGGCATAGCCTTTCGAAAATGAAAATATCAGGCACGCAGTTGCGCAACCATCCTTACAATTGAAACTTTGCTTGGCGCTCAAATCCATTCAGCACAGGCGCGCCTGCGTTAAAGGATGTCCGCCAGCTGATGTCGCCACCACGTTTATGCCCGATCCGCACTTCACCAAGCGCGCCTTGCATGAACAGACAGGCGATACGTCCGCCGTCTTTCAACTGATCCGCAATCGCATCTGGCAGTTGGCTTACACCACCTTGGACAATGATCACATCATAGGGGCCATGCTGGGCAGCGCCGTCTTTTAAGGCACCGATATGGACCACCGCGTTGTCCACCCCTGCAAGGCTCAGCGCTTCTTGTGCTTCGATGGCCATGGATTCGTCTTCTTCCACCGCAATCACGGCCTCAGACATATGGGCAATCACAGCTGTCGAATACCCCATGGCGCACCCGATATCGAGCACCATCTCGTCATTATCAATGGCGAGCGCATCCAACATTTTGGCCAACGTACGTGGTTCTAGCAACACGCGGCCCTGCCCAAGATCAAGGTTTTCACCCATATAGGCTGCCTCTTGTTGGACACCGGGCACAAAGTTTTCGCGCCGCACGGTAAGCATGGCATCTATGATCGGAAATTTGGTTACATCCGAAGGTCGAACTTGCGTATCAACCATCATTGTGCGGCGGGCTGTAAAGTCTGTCATCAGCTAAACTCATCTGTTCAGATTCTGTTGGATACAGATGTGCCACAAAGCGGTGCGGGCGGCAACGGCTCGATGCCATTTTCAAGTACGCTTCGGTCTTGCAGGGGACGAAATGATCAGATAGCAGTGCGCAGACCATGCGGCAGGCGAGTTGGCGGAGTGGTTACGCAGCGGATTGCAAATCCGTGTACAGGAGTTCGATTCTCCTACTCGCCTCCATTTAAAATTAATGGGTTATGGATTTTTCTGCTCATTGAGTATCACCTCTGTTATCAATTTTCTGTTTTGGTCTTGTTCTGTTCACCGCCGCTTGGCAGCGGCTTGTTTCTTTCTGATCCATTGCCGAGTCCCTCCAGCGTATTTCACAATCATCGCTTTTGTGGTGTGATCGCTGTAGCTTGCAATCTCATCGTCGGTACATTCTGGCCAAGCTAGCTCCATGACACCATGATACAGCAACACATGCTGCCGGTGTTCAAATCTGCCAATGCGTTGAAAATACAGTGCAAGGCGAAGAGAGTTTTTGGGTCAATGGGTTCAATGTTGCAGCAGAGCTAAAACGTGACCATCCAGAGGATTACCAGATTTTAACCCGTGTGCCTTGGCCACACAGCAGTTGCAATGTTGGCAATGCCTACCGCACTGTATTTCCCTTGTTTCAATGTGATGCTGCTGGTCAAATCGACGCCATTCGCGACATGCAAGTTGAACACAAACTGCGCCTCGGTGATGTGGCGTTTGTCGACAATCGGCGTTGCCTGCACGGGCGCAGAACCATTAACGCCAGCACTGGCCACCGTCATTTCCGCACAGCCTATAGCGAACGTGATGAGGTGCTTTCAACGCTGAGAACGTTGGAGCGCGAGCTGGCGCATAGCACTGTTTGAACTGGCCGCAGATGAAGTCAAACGCTGTATTCACGCCTATGCAAATGATATCTCGACACCACCAAACGCACCAAAGTCAGCATGAATATGCGTGCCCGCAGGACATTCCACAGGTCTGATAAAGCTGCCGGATAAAATCACCTGACCCGGCTCGATACTTTGCCCATAGTGCGCCATGCGACGGGCTAGCCAAACAACACTTTCTACTGGATCGTTGAGCACACCCGCGCCAAGGCCCGTTTCCTCAACCTCGTCGTTGCGCGATGTGATCGCCCCCACCCAGCGCAGGTCAAACGCATCAACCGCGTGCCGCTCTGGCCCAAGGACGATACCCGCATTTGCCGCATTGTCGCTGATCGTGTCAAAAATCCTGCGGGCCTGTCCCGTTTCTGCGTCTTTGCGCACAATGCGCGTGTCTAAGATTTCGATAGAGGGGGTGACATAATCAGTGGCGGCCAACACGTCGCTGCGGGTCACATCGCCGCCGCCCAACGGAGCCTTTAAAACAAATGCGATTTCCGCCTCGATACGCGGCTGAATAAAGCGGCCCGCCGGCACAGTTGCACCATGTTCAAACAGCATATCATCAAACAAAATACCGCTGTCAGGAATATCGATATTCAACGCATATTGCATCGCTTTTGAGGTCAACCCGATCTTCCAACCGATCACCTTGCGACCCTGTGCAAGCTTTGCGCGATAAATCGCATTTTGAACCGCATAGGCGTCGTCCATTCCCATCTCTGGGTGACGCAATGTCAGCAATCCAATTTGCGCACCGCTCTGTTCTGCGCTCAACAAATCAGTCGCGGCCTGTGCATGATCTTGCGGGGTCATAACACTTCATCCTCAACTGTGTTGCGCAACGTGCCAATGCCTTCAACCTCAATCTCGACCAGGTCACCGGGGGCCAGATATCGAGGCGGATCAAAGCGTGCGCCCGCACCTGTTGGCGTTCCCGTAATGATAATATCGCCGGGTTCCAGCGTCATAAAGGTCGAGATATATTCAATCTCGCGGCGGATCGGGTGCATCATACGCGACAGTACGTCGTCTTGGCGGACCTCGCCATTTACACGAGTGACAATCCTTGCTTCATCCAATTGGCGCGCGTCTGTGAAGGGCACCAGCCACGGGCCGATCGACCCGGATTTGTCCCAATTCTTGCCCTGCGTGACATTGAATTTCGCGTGGCGCACCCAATCGCGAATGGTGCCTTCGTTGCATAGGGTCAGGGCAGCAATGTGATCATAAGCATCATCTTGTGAAATCCGCCGCCCGGTTTTACCGATGACGATTGCGACCTCACCTTCATAATCCAACGTGTGGTTTTCAGGCGGGCGGATCATCGGGCGCTCATGCCCAGTAAATCCGCTGGCAAAACGCGGGAACAGCGACATGTATTTTGGCGTTTCACTGCCGTCTTTGTATTCGGCATTCCGGTCTGGGAAATTGACACCAACACACAGGATACGACGCGCATTGGGCAGAACCATCTCGTATTGAAAATCTGTATGCGTCACGGCAGCGCCATCAGTGGCCTGTCCCAAAGCCGCTAATCCATCGGCTTGAACCGCGTCAAACAAGGTAGGCCACTGCGGGAAGTGACCATTCAGCGCGATCATGCCATCTTCGGTCACTGCGCCGTAAAAAGTCTGCCCGTTAGCTGAATAAGTTGCGAAACGCATAGGTGGCTCCTTGGTCGGCATTGATGCTGGTGGTTTTGTCACGGCGCAATGATGGGGCTGGCTATGATGTCAGATTCTTTTGTATCGACACCAACAAAAGGTGTCCCATGTTCAAACCAGCTTTTGGGGGCCGCAGCACCCCATAATGTTTGGCGCTGAGGATCTTTGAGGTCCCATTTAATTGGCTCAAGGTCTGGATCGACCGTCTGATAATCAGAGCAGTAAATCTCAATCCGGTGCCCATCGGGATCAAGGATATAAAGGAAAAATGCGTTTGAAATGCCGTGGCGCCCCGGTCCACGTTCGATGTTGTCGACATAGCCTGTTGTGGCCATCAGATCGAGCAGATCAATGATGTTGAGCGGTGTCGGCACCCAAAACGCCACGTGATGCATGCGCGGCCCGGTGCCGTTGGTGAACGCCATATCATGCACGCCGCCCTTTCGATGCATCCACGCCGCCCACAGTTTCTTGCTGTTGTCGTCCTCGGTGTATTCGGTCACGCGAAAGCCAAAGTCAGAGTAAAATGCAACCGAGGCATCCACGTCATGGCTAAAGCAATTAAAATGATCGATCCGCAGCGGTTTTACACCGCGATACAGTGCATATTTTTGATGAATGGGCGCAAGCCGGTCCATCTTGTGATAAAATTCCAGCGGGATGCCCATGTTGTCAGAGGTCAGCAGCGTCTTGCCTTGATAGGGGCGATCAACCCAAGACGTTGGCCGTCCTATGCCCTGAAAATAGTTTTCCGCCTTATCCAGATCATCCTCATCGAAGGTCTTGAACCCCATCACCTCGACCGTGCCGGGTTGATCTGATTTTTGCAGAATAATGCAGTGGTGCCCGCGCTCTTCCATGGCGCGCAGATAAACGTAGCTGTCACTTTCATCCGTAACCTGAAGGCCAAGAATATCTGTGTAGAACGTCTTGCTCGCAGCTAGGTCTTTCACGTTCAAACACACATGGCTCAACCGGATTGTATTAAAATCGGGATATAGGTTTGGTGCTGGTACAGGCATCAGTGGGCTCCCAATTTGGTGATTTTATGCTGTCCGGTGGCAAAGCCAATATGCTTTTGCTCCATGTAGAATTCAAAGCTCCAATCGCCGCCATCACGCCCAATGCCGCTGGCTTTGACGCCGCCAAAGGGGGTCGGCAAATGACGGACATTTTCGGAGTTCACCCAGATCATCCCCGCATCTAACCCGTCAGTAAATCGCAACGCGAGGGTCAGATCGTTCGTCCAGACATAGCCCGTCAGCCCGTATTGGATGTCATTGGCGATGTCCAAAGCGTCTTGTTCAGTTGCGAAGGGGATAGATGTCAGAACCGGGCCAAAGATTTCCTCTTGGGCGATACGCATCTGGTTGTTGGCGTTGGTGAACAACGTGGGTCGGATGAAGTATCCTGCATCCCCCACTTTTTCACCACCTGCCGCAATTGTTGCGCCATCTTGCAGAGCAATATCGAAATAGCTGGTCACTTTGTCAAAGTGTTCTTGGGTCACCAATGGCCCAATCTCTGTTGCGGGATCAAGCGGATGACCAACCTTGATGTTGTTCACGCGTGCGATCAATTTGGCCTCAAATTCCGCGCGGACCGTATCTTGGATCAACAGCCGCGAAGACGATGTGCAGCGTTCGCCGTTGATCGAATAGATCATGAAAACCACCGCATCCAAGGCACGCTCTAGATCGGCATCCTCAAACACGATGACTGGGTTTTTGCCACCCAGTTCAAGGTGATTACGCTTGAGCGTGTCAGCCCCTTGTTTGGTGATCAGACTGCCTGTGCGACTTTCGCCAACAAATGCGATGGCCTTGATCAATGGATGCTCACACAGCGCTTTACCCGCCTCTTCGCCAAAGCCGTTGACAGTGTTCAAGACGCCGGGCGGCAACCCGGCTTCTTCTGCGATCTCAACCAGCAGCCGCGCGGTCAGCGGTGATGCTTCGGCGGGTTTATGCACCACTGTACAGCCTGCGGCGAGCGCCGGCGCGATCTTCCAAGTGGAGAGCATGAACGGTGTATTCCACGGGGTTATCACCCCCACAGGGCCGATGGGTTTACGTGTTGTGACGTTCATCAAGGTCGGGGATTGCAAGTGCTGACCATCCCGCGCCTGCACAACTTGATCGGCAAAATATCGGAAATTTTCGGCACCGCGCAATGCGGCTTTTGACATGAACTTGATGGTTTGCCCGGTGTCCCAACATTCGCACAGCGCGATTTCTTCTGCGCGCGCTTCGATGCCCTCTGAGATCTTTATCAGGATGCGTTTGCGTTCAAGTGCAGGCATGTCACGCCAAACAGGAAAGGTTGCTGAAGCGGCCTTGGCCGCTGCATCAATATCGTCCGCAGTGCCATGTGCTACATCGCAAATAATGCTCTTATCGACGGGTGATGATGTTTGAAATACGCCGCCGCCACCCGCAACATCCTTGCCAGCAATCCGGTTTTGGATACCTGTTTTGCCGAACCGATCTAGGTAGCCTGCGAGTTTCCTGAGATTTTCATCAAGCGCCGTCATGCGTTATCCTCCTGATCGTCCAGTCTGCATCAACCATGCGGTTTTAACCCCATAAGGCTTGAGACAGTCACTTTATTAACATGTTAATAATTGTTAAGTTAAGTAAATGTGCCTTGCATTGTCAAGCCTGACTTGGCAGCAGGGACATGTAAATAACGCCATAACCCGAGTGCGCGCATGACCACCAAACTTCCTTCAACTGCACGGTCTTTGCCAATAGCATTGCTGCGCGCGCGTGAAGGCGTCATGTCACCAATCCGCGATATGTTAGCGGACACCGGGATCACCGAACAGCAATGGCGGGTGTTGCGGGTTTTATCCGAATACGGATCGCTGGACACCACCACATTGGCGGAACGTGCAAGCCTGCTGTTCCCAAGCCTGACACGCATAGCGACCACCATGCGCAAAAAGGGTCTTATTACCCAAACCCGCGACGCCCAAGATCGGCGTCGCCAGTTAATTGCGATCACCGAAGATGGCCAAAAAATCATCGATGCATATGCCGGACAATCCGCACAGATCGTTGCAGATTTTCGCGAGGCCTTGGGCACAGAAAATTATGAAACTTTGCTTGATCTGCTTGCGCTACTTGACCCCGGAACACGGAATTAACCCCTAAAGTTTGATCCACGCTGTCTTGAGGTTGATGTATTTCTCAAGAGCATGCAGCGATTTATCCGATCCATTGCCGGACTGCCCCACCCCACCCAGCGGCACCGTACCATCCGCGCCGCCATATGTGTTTACATGCACGACACCCGTGCGCACGCCGCGCACCATGCGGTGGGCCCGCGACAAATTTGACGTCCAAACCGCCCCGGCCAATCCGTAAACCGTGGCATTGGCAATGCGGATGGCATCGTCTTCATCCTCAAAGGGTGTCACACCTAAGACCGGGCCAAACACCTCTTTTTGGGTTAACGTCGCTTGTGGCGTGACCCCTGTGACAATTGTAGGCGCCATGAAATAGCCACCCGTTTCCTGTAGAATGCGCGTGCCACCTAGCACGACCTGTCCACCTTCTGATTGTGCCGTTTCAACAAAGGCAAGGTTTTGCAAAAGTTGCGTTTCTGAGTTCACCGCACCAATGGCTGTTTGCATGTCCAACGGATCGCCAACCCGCATCCCTTGCGTGGCTTTGGTGACCAACTCAACGAATTCATCGTGAATTGATGCCTCAACCAACAAGCGTGATCCTGCGACGCAGACCTGCCCGGCGTTGCGAAAAATGCCCCCCGCGGCAGTTTTGGCGGCCTCTTCTAGGTTCGGGGCATCGGCAAAAATGATGTTTGGGGATTTACCACCCAGTTCCAGATAGACACGTTTCATGTTGGAGCGAGCGGCGTATTCCATCAACCGCCTTCCTGTGGTGCCAGAGCCTGTAAAAACCAGAACGTCGACATCCATCGACACACCCATTGCCTCGCCGACAACAGCACCTTCGCCCGTCACCGCGTTCAAGACGCCCGGCGGCAGACCTGCCTCTAACGCCAATTGTGCCATGCGCATCAAAGAAAGTGATGCCGTTTCGGATGGTTTCAGAACCACAGAATTCCCCATCGCCAATGCTGGCCCCAGTTTCCATGCACCGATCATCATCGGGAAGTTCCACGGGATAATAGCGCCAACCACGCCCACAGGTTCCTTGTGGATCAACCCCAAAACATCGCTTTGGGTTGGGGCAATCTCTCCGTAAATCTTATCCAAGGCTTCGGCGTAATAGCGAATGGTGGCGGCGGCCGAACCCGGCTCTGCTTTGATCGCCATGCTGATTTCTGTGCCATTGTCACGCACACCCAAAACGGCCAATTCCAAAGCATGTGCATCAATCAAATCAGCCCATTTCATCAGGACTTTTTTGCGGGCGGCGGGCGGTTGCCCTGACCAACGGCCATCTTCAAACGCGGCCCGCGCTGACGCGATGGCGCTGTGCATATCTGCCGCTGTGCCCTTGGCAATCTGCGTTAACACCTGCCCATCAATGGGTGACACGACATCCATCGTGCCACCATCCGACGCCGGCACAAGTGCGCCGTCGATCAGATGTCCACGCGGGGCCACAGGCAGCGCCCGAAGCGCATCAATTTCGCTCTGATTCATATGTCTTACCGTGTTTGAGTGTCGTGAATATCATGATCTTCGTCAGGTTTGTGCGCGCGCACTTCCTTAACCAAGGTGCGGATGTGCAAAGCTAAGACCAGCATGATCATGGTGAACAGGATGAAAGCGATCGGTCGGTCGATCATATCCAGCGGGGTTTTGAGGCGTGGCAAGGCAGAGCGTAATTTCACTTCCATGATCCCACCCAACACCATGCCAAGGATGATTGGCACAATGGGCAGGTTCAACCGTTTAAGGATCAACCCAAATATCCCGAAACACGCGGAGATCATGCAATCGGTTATGGAATTGCGCAGCGAATACACACCAACAAACGACAGGATCAGGATCATCACACCAAGGAAACGCGTTGGTATGCGGATGATTTTCGTCAGCATATTTGTTGAAAACAACAAAAAGATCATCACGATGATATTCAGCAAAATAAGCGCGAAATAGAGGCCATACACCAGATCAATATTGTTCTGAAACAGCTGCGGCCCCGGGATCACATTATGCACATAAAAGACAGACAGCATCATCGCGGTCAGCGCCTCACCGGGAATGCCCAACGCCAAAAGCGGGATCATCGCCGCGGCGGGAACGGCGTTGTTGGCGGCCTCTGATGCAATCAAACCTTCGGGTGATCCTTTGCCAAAAAGCTCAGGGTTCTTTGAAGTTTTCTGCGCATAGGTATAGCTCATGAATTGGGCGGTGAATTCCCCGGTGCCGGGGATCATGCCCAAGATCACACCAAACCCGGATGCGACTGTTGCGACCCGCTTGTTCTTTAACAGCTCCTTAAAACCAGCGGACATTCTGCCGGTTACGGGTTTCGCGTCTGGGCTGTTGTCGGGTGCAGTAAGCAAGAAGAATGCTTGGCTGAGGGCGAACAACCCCAGCACAACAACAATCAGGTTAACGCCAGAAGACAGGAACGAATATCCAAAGGTATAGCGCTGCGTGTAGGTCACGGCATCAAGCCCAATGGTTTGCAGAAATATCCCGAACATCGCGAGTAACCCAGCGGCAAAAATCTGGCCGCGATGGGCCAATATCACCAAAATGATACCAAGGAGCGCCGCCAGAAAAATCTCGCGGCTGCCAAACATTGGCGCGATCAAGGCCAAGACCGGGGACAGCAAGATCAAGCAAAGGATACCAAAGATGCCGCCCCAAAATGAAGCGCTGTAAGCCAGCGACACAGCACGATGCGCCTCACCGTTCTGGGTCATTGGATACCCGTCATAAGACGTCAGCGCATTCACAGCGGTGCCTGGCGTATTAATCAAAACCGCCGGGATTGCCCCGCCGTACATCGATGATCCATAGATACCCAAGAGCATGGTCAACCCAACAATTGGGTCCATGGAAAAGGTCGCAGGCAGCAGGATCGCGATGGCAACCGCAGGGCCGACACCGGGGATGGCTCCAATGATTACGCCGCCAATGGATCCAACCAACAAGGCGATGACAACATCCCAACGGGCCAGCATTTCAGCCCCGGCTATGAGGTTTTCCATGTATCGATCCGATCAAAAATAGGTCAGCATGAACTGGCGCAGACCGTCAGGCAGCACTTCGTATATCTTGCCAGATGGTAATTTCACTTGCAGGAAAGTCTTAAACAGCAACACGATAACAATCGCGCTTGTGACTGCGGCAAACAAGGCAGAGCGGCTTCGATACCCCGTACGCAGGGTCAGCAATACTGCAAAAATCATGGTTGAAGGCAGGTATCCGGCAAAGGGCACGATGGCCGCGTAAGCAATGAACCATCCCGCATATTCAAGGGCAGACACCCACAACAAGACCTCTTGCCAACGCCCGTGGATACGTTCGGACAACACTGACCCCAACAGATGAAACGCTGCAAACCCAGACATACAGGTCAATGAAACGGCAGGCCAAAATCGCGGTTGTGCAAACAACTTGGCACCCGGCTTGTAAGCTGTCTGTTCAAACACCTGCGACAGCAAGAACAGCGCGCCAATCAATATCACCCACGCAAATACGATGTCACCGGGGCGGCGGTATCGCTTGAAAAGCACTTGCAGTGATTTTGTGCGCGACATGCGATTGGTCCCTGTTGGTCTAGGTGGAATTGCAACGTCGGGCAGCGGTTGTGCTGCCCGACATAAGCACGTGATCAATTATTCAGCAAGCAACACGTCGATGCCAGCAAGGGTTTCGATGTCAGTGATAATCTGCGCCTTCACCTCGTCCGCCGACTGCCAATAGACCGCGGCACCTGTATCAGCTGCCAATTGCTGCGCGCGCTCAGACATCACTGTCTTTTGGGCTACGGCAATGATCTTGTCGCGCACGTCCTGTGGCGTGTCTTTGTGTACGAACAGACCATTCCAAAGCGCGACATTCAGGTTGGGCGCAAGCTCTGCCACGGTTGGGGCATCTGGCGTCAGCGGGATACGTTCAGATCCGATTGAAGCAAGGACTTTTACGTCATCGAGACACGGCAGGATCAACTGCAAGGTGGTATTGATCACATCAACATCGCCCGACGCCAGCGTGTTGCAATCCAAAGCATCAAAAGCCGCGTCAGATGCAAAGGCGAAACCCATTTCTTTGGCCAGCCCGAATGTCACCTGTGTTGGCACCAAAGGCGCGCCAAAGTGACCAAGCACAACATCGTTTGTCGCGGCGTGTTCGGCCAAACCGGCCATATCGTCATAGGGCGCATCACTGCCGGCGGCGATGACAAAAGGATAGGTCAAGAAATTGCCAAGCGGCTCAAACGGGTCCGGGTTTAATTCCGGGATGCCAATCTGCGGGCCAACAACCGGGATCGCGATGATGAAGGATCCGATGGTGTACCCATCCGCTGGGGCGACCGCGACATCAATGGCACCGGGGAAAGGGCCACCGCCGCCGCCCGGTTTGTTCACAACGGCGGCTGGAACGCCGTATGCTGTCTGGAAATCTTCGGCAATCATCCGCGTCAATACATCCTCAAGATCACCCGGAGGCCACGGCACGATAAATTCAACTGGCTTTTCTGGATACTCCGCCTGTGCGGCGCCACCAAACGTTGCCATAACCAAGGCCATAGCCGTCAACGACTTTGTAAAAGTAGACATCATACTCTCCCATTGTCGGTTCATATTTTGAACCATTGTTTCGAAAAAAAGATTGCCTTGTTAAATTTCTTCTGTCAAACTTTTTTTGAACTTGATGGAGAATGAAGCCCTAAATGTCCTCTGCTGCAAAAACGCTTGAACTGTTGAGCTACTTTTCGACTGCGCGGCCTGAGATTGGCCTGTCGCAGCTGTGCAGATTGGCCAAACGAGACAAGGCAACAACCTATCGCCATCTTCAGGCGCTTGAAGTCACTGGATTTGTGGAACAAAATCCATCAACCAAACAATACCGCCTTGGCCCTGCTGTTCTGCAATTGGCCCAGACCCGCGAAACCACCGTGCCGCGCAAATCCGGCGCTGACGCGCCACTTACGGCGCTTGCGCAGGCAACAGGCGAAACATCTCACGTTTCGGTCTTATCGGGACTGACGCTATATCCTTTGGTATCCTGCGAATCCCCTCGGCACAGCACGCGTGCAATCATCGACATCCGAACCTTTGCATTGCACGCAACCGCTTCGGGTCTATGCGCCTTGGCGTTTGGCCCCGCTGAATTGATGCAAGTCGCACAGAAAGACATGCAGGTTTTCACACCAAATACTGCAACAACATCGCAAGACCTTGAGCAACATGTGAGAATCGTACGTGAGACAGGTTTTGGCCGCTCAAACCGCAGTTTTGAAACCGACATCCAAAGCATTTCGGCCCCCATATTTGACCAGACGGGTCACTTTGCCGGGGCCGTTTCTGTCGCGAGCGTCGCCACCCGGTTTACCCCTGAACTTGAACAGATCATTCAAAAAAATCTGATCATCGCCAGCCGCGAGATCACACGAAATTGGGGCGGACAGATCCCCCATTCAATTGAGGTCCTCTGGGCCAAATCCTTATCCACATCGTATGAATTGGACACTGCATCATGAAAGACTCGAACTTCCTAAAAGAAAACAACGGGCGACACATGTGGCATCCTATGACCTCGCCCCAAGACACGATGGACAGCCTGCCAACGATAATCACCGGATCAAGCGGTGTTACAATCACTGATATTGACGGACATACGGTGGTCGATGGTGTTGGCGGCATGTGGAATGTCAATTTGGGCTATTCTTGCCAACCCATCAAAGATGCGATTGCGGCGCAGCTTGAAAACCTGCCGTATTATTCGACGTTCCGGGGCACATCTAATGATGCCGTGATCGAACTGTCCTATGAGTTAAGTGAATTTTTCGCACCAGATGGTTTGAGCCGTGCATTTTTCACTTCGGGCGGATCAGATTCTGTTGAAACAGCCCTACGCCTTGCGCGCCAGTACCACAAACTGCGCGGTGATGCGGGCCGGGTGAAATTCCTGAGCCTTAAAAAAGGCTATCATGGCACCCACATCGGCGGAGCAAGCGTGAACGGCAATGCCAATTTCCGCAATGCCTATGAACCGCTGCTGCCGGGCTGCTTTCACATCCCTGCCCCCTATACCTATCGCAATCCGTTCAACGAAAGTGATCCAGAAAAGCTTGCTAACCTTTGCATTGCCGCTCTTGAGGATGAGATCGCCTTTCAGGGACCAAACACCATTGCTGCCATGATCATGGAACCGATTTTGGGCGCAGGCGGCGTGATCGTTCCGCATAAGTCCTTTGCGCCGATGGTGCGCGCGATTTGCGACAAACACGGAATTTTATTGATCACCGATGAGGTCGTGACCGCCTATGGCCGTATCGGCGCGTGGTCAGGGGCACGGCTTTGGGGTATTCAGCCAGACATGATGGCAACGGCCAAAGCGATCACAAACGGGTACTTTCCCTTTGGGGCGGTGATGCTGGGCGACAAGATGATCGACGCCTTTGAAAACAACCCTGCTGCCAAAATCGGGCACGGCTATACCTATTCCGGTCACCCGGTTGGTGCTGCCGCTGCATTGGCCTGTTTGGGCGAAATGAAACGTCTGAATGTGGTTGAAAACGCGTCGGTGCGCGGGGATCAATTGTTCGCGGGATGTAAGGCCTTGATGGAGAAACACGATATCATTGGCGATGTGCGGGGTGGCCATGGATTGATGACTGCGATTGAAATGGTCAGTGATCGTGCAACGAAAAAGCCCATTGATGCGGCCTCAGCAACCACAGTCCAAGAAGTCACCTATACCTCGGGCGCGATGATCCGTGTATCTGGCCCAAACATCATCCTGTCGCCGCCCCTTATTGTAAGCGAGCAGGATATTGCACAAATCCTGTC